>NZ_QAJJ01000011.1:0-350128 GCF_003852455.1 Rhodococcus sp. KBW08 | reverse complement strand
GAAAACCCGGATTCACCGGACAATGGGAAATCCGGATAGGCACCGATCACCTGCCCTGGTTCATCCCCCCACCAGGCATCGACCCCGACCAAAAACCCCGCCGCTCCACCACCCGGCGCTGAACCCGGAGGTCACCGAGCACACGCCTCGGTGACCCATTCCGGCGTGCTTCGATAGCCGGAAAGGGCTGCGCTGCGTTCGCTATTGCTAGCGTTGAGGATGTGTATGCACAGGGACCCGATGCGTTGACGGTAAACGGCCAACCGACACTTCAGCACATAGATTTCACTGTCTTGGATTCTTTTCGATTTCCCGACGGGCAGGGCTTCCCCGATTCATATCGCACATTCATCAGACACGCTGGCTGGGCACGGACCTTCGGACTCTGGCTCATCTATCCGCCCGTCCTTCCCGGATTTGCCGACGGCTGGCAAGGGCGTGCCCGCAACCTCACCGCTCATCTTCATTCCGTCTACAAAGACGGACGGGACGACGAGTTCGATTGGATGGTCGAACCCGACGGCGATTGGTCGCTCCCCGACTCGCTGCAGGTTTTCGGATGGAGCGAGAACGGCGACGCTCTGCTGTGGGACACTACATCCCGCGGCGCCGACGGGGAGTTTCCGGTTTGGGAATCGCGCTCGTTCAACTCCCTCCACCGCCTCGGCGGGAGCTTCCACGAAGCACTACCGTCCATTCGCACCCGGGCTCTGGGCCTGTTCGGACCTCACACCTTCGACATCGAACCTCTCCAGGCAAACGCGCTCTGATCTACGCGTCCGGTCACTGATCGACAGTGAAGTCCCGGGCGATCCTCAGAGGTGCACCGCGCTCAGTTTCTACGTCGACAGTGACGGTGTAGGCGCCAGGGTCGTAAATAGGGGTGTTGGTACCGAAGGCTCCACCCCCTTGGCAGATGTTGAATCCGGTGTCGTCGTAGCGCGCGATTTCTGTTCCTGCGCTGTTGGTAATTCGCGCGTGACCTCGGCAGTATCCGAGGTCGCTGCCTTCTGGTCGGTTCAACTTCCAGTGGTAATTGACGTCTACGTAGAATCGACCGTTGTTCTTGTGAACGTCCGAAATCTCGTAATGATCTGGCCCACGAGTGAATCCGAATCCGTTCGGGGTGATCTTCGTGATCAGTTCGAGAGTGGCGCCAGTATTGTTCGGCGACGGCGCAGTCGAGGTCGCGCGGGCAGGTCCGGTACTCTTCAGGGTGTATTCGAGGTGATTGTCACCATTGAATTCGCCGGCGATTCCCGTGATATTGGCCATCAACTGGCTCGGGAGCGTGGTGAACAGAGACGTCACGACACTCATCTTGTGCAGAATCCGACCTTGGCTGTTGCCCACTGCGCCTGTCGCCCCGGCAAGTCCACATTGAGCGAGATCGCCGAGTGCCTTGGTGAATTCGCCGACGTTGGCTTTACTCGGGTCAGTCAAACTTTCGTACACCGTCACCAAACAGTCGTAGGCAGATTTGGTCGTCTGAAATGCATCGACCAACTCGTCTCCTTCGATCCCGTACATGTCGAGACCGGTAAGAATCGTCTCCAATTGTAATGCGGCGGCGTCGACATCAAGGCGGACGACTCCCGTGGTCGTGCCGGCAGGTAACACCAGCGTGCCGTTGCCTTTCGGGGTCAACAGTCCCGATTTCCCGCCACCCAAACTGGATCGAAGCAATACCGCAAGTTGATCAGTCCCTTTCAACGGCCCTTGATTCACGAATTGGCCGGTCGGTTGAGAATTGACTTCGTAATATTGTGCGGATTTCGTCGCAAAGTCGACGGCAATCCCTTCCTCAGCAGCGCGGAGGCAAGCAGAAACTACCCCCGGCTTAGAGGGAGTGAGCGTATATTGCGTGCCTGCTAGTTCGAGTTCGCTTTTCTCAGAGCATAATTCATCGGTTTCTCCTGAACTCGCCGCCCATACCTGAGTGAATGAGTCGGTGAGCACTTGCCCAACGTCGGTAAGGAGGACTTGGAAACTGCTGAGGTGAGTGGTGGTGGTCGTCACGGATTTCGACACCGCGTTCCATTCGGCAGGAAGCAAGTCACTACTGGCAGGATCATCGGAGTTGACCGCGACGATCGGTCGAACAGAATCGCTGATCTGTCGGACGATCTCGGGTTGTCCGGACAAGTCGAAGGTCAACGTGATCGGCGTCTTGGGCTGTAGTCCATTTCCGAGAGTGAGCTGCGCCGGGGTTGTCGAGACCAACTCTGCAGGAAAGACTTTACGGTTCGTCCCGACGCCACTCGAGAGTGTGAGCGTGGTCCCGATGTCCGCGATTCCCGCGGGCGCTGTTGCAGTGACACCGATCTGACCGATCTTCCCGCTAACCGATACACCGTTCTCGCCGACTTCAGCCTCGACAGGTCCATCACCTGCCGAGGTGTCGACAGTTGTAGCCACGGGCACAGCTGCGGTCACGGGAGTGTCGGACGAACTACATGAAAGCAGCGGGAGACACAGCGCCGCCACCACGAATACCGCGACTGACTGGGCCGAAGGGTTTTTCACCGGTAGAACCTCCTGAATTTTCGCTCCCGAGCAGGGGCAGGCCACCGACAGGGCGAACTCAGAGAGTTCTAACACGACTTCGGACTGAGTATCTGTAGTCCATCCAACGGACACCGTGGCAGTCAGTAGCATTTCCAGCACAGTAGCGATGGTTACATATTTCTGTTAACGTTGTTTACATGAGTTCGAGGGCAAAGATTCTGGCCGCAGCGACCGAGCTGCTCAACACGTCCCCCAACGGCGACATCTCCACCCGCGCTGTATGCGAGATGGCCGGCGTCGGCGCCCCCGCGCTCTACCGCCAGTTCGGCGACAAGGACGGACTGCTCGCAGCCGTCGTCGACGCAGGATTCGCCGAATACCTCGAGGGCAAACGCGCTGCGACGCCGTCCGGCGACCCTGTCGCCGACCTACGGGCCGGCTGGGATGCGCATACAGCCTTCGCGCTCGCACATCCCGCTCACTACCGGCTGATGCACTCACCTTCCGCCCAGAGCGCCGACACCGCCCTGCAGGCCCAGGCGCTACTTCGATCAGTTCTCGAACGATGCGCTGCGGCAGGCGTTCTGACCGTGTCCGTCGATGTCGCCACCCAGATGGTGATGTCGGCGAATGTCGGGGTTGCTCTGATGCTCGTCGTCAGGCCGGAACAGTACCCCGATCCGACGCTGTCACAGCGAGTTCGCGACGGAATCATCGCGTCCATCATCGACGAGTCCGACGCCCACCCGGACGCCTCACTCAACAGAGTTGCATCGACTCTCGACGCCCAACTGGCCGGCGTGGATTCAACTTCCCTCTCCACCAACGAAGTTGGCCTGCTGCGCGAGTGGCTCCGCAGGCTGTCCGATGCACCCGAAACCAGATCAGGAGTTACATCATGACTGACACCACCACCCGCGTAGCCATCGTCACCGGAGCTTCCGGCGGCATCGGGCGAGCGACTGCAGAAAAGCTCGCCGCCGACGGAATGGCTGTCGCCGTTCACTATTCGGGAAATCTTCAGCGCGCTCAGCAAACAGTTGACTCCATTGTCACAGCGGGCGGACGCGCCATTGCGGTACACGCCGACGTCGCCGACGAAGGTGAAGTCGCGGCCCTGTTCGATACGGTCGAGGAGGAGTTCGGGGGCATCGACGTCGTCGTCCACGCAGCCGGAATCATGATCCTCTCCACCGTCGCCGAACTGAACTTCGACGATTTCGATCGGATGCATCGGACCAACGTCCGAGGGACTTTCGTGGTCGACCAGCAGGCAGCCAGACGTGTCCGGCGCGGCGGTGCGATCATCAATTTCTCCACCTCCGTGAAGAAGTTGGCGTTTCCGACTTACGCCGCGTACGCCGCCACCAAAGGTGCCGTCGACGCGATCACCCTGGTTCTCGCGAAAGAGCTACGCGGACGCGACATCACGGTCAACGCCGTAGCCCCGGGACCCACAGCGACCGATTTGTTCCTGGACGGGAAAGACGAAGCAACAGTGGAGAACCTGTCCAAACTGGCTCCCTTGGAGCGGCTCGGCACACCGGTGGACATCGCGGAGGCTGTCGCGTTCCTCGCCGGCCCAGCTCGTTGGGTCAACGGCCAGGTCATTTACGTCAACGGCGGCGTGATCTAGCGCAGCCGTCCACGAAGGACTACACCTTGGCAATTCCGACAAAACAGTCAAACCAGTCGACTTTGGTTGTAATGTGCAAACAATGGAAAACCAGGATCGAGGGTCCGCCCGGACGTCACGACGACAGTTCATCAGCGTTGCAGGACTGGCGGCAACCGCCGTCATAACCCTCGCGACCTCCTCGACCGCCAGCGCCGCCGGCCCCACGGCACCCAATCCAGGTTCGCGGGTCGGCGATCCTGCAGAAGCCCAAGCGGTACAGCGCGTCGCAGAGACACTGCTGAACAGCGGAGTCCCCGGCCTTGCCTTCGCCATCGTCAAACCGGATGAGAAGAACCGCAAAGCGAGTGTCACCACTACGTACCACTACGGCCAGGCCGACGTCGAAAACGGCGTGAGAGTCACTCCACGAACGCAATTCGAGATCGCCTCGGAGACCAAGACCTTCACCGCTGCACTACTGGCGAAACTGATCGCTCGGGGAGAAGTCGGATTGGACGACCTGGCGAGCAAGTATTCGGACGGCAACCCGCTGCCAAAAGGCAGCGGTGGCGAGGAGATCACGCTTCGCCAACTGGTCACCCACCGTTCCGGTCTGAGCGACGACCCACCCAATCTTTCGGCAGGGTGTGCCGATCCCACACAATCGTGCACGGACGAGAAAGCGAAGTACACGAGAGACATGCTCTGGGAAGGACTCCGGGCTCCCGGGGCCTTGGAGTTCGCCCCCGGTAGCCACTGGCTGTACTCGGACTTCGGGTTCGGACTACTCGGCACACTCATGGCAGACAAAATCATTCCGGGACAGGAGAAACCGCCCTTCGCGGCGGCAGTCGCCCGCGAAATCACCGACCCGCTCGGGATGATGGGTACCGTGATCGAGACCAAAGCCACGGACCTGGCCATCCCGTATTACCTCGACGGCACAAGAGCACCGCTGTGGAACAACACCGGAGCGATCGCCGGCGGCGGTGGCCTGGTCAGTACCGCTGACGATATGTCGATCTGGGCCGCAACAACTCTCGGCTATGGCAATAACCCACTCAAACCGGTGCTGACCTCGATGCTCGAGCAGATCGACACCCAAGCTCCGGAAAATCCGGCCTTCGGAATGGGAATGGCGTGGCAGCTCCAACCGGCGACGCCGAACTTTCCGCAACGGTTCGCCAAGAAGAACGGAGACAGCTCGGGATCCAACTGCATCACCCTGCTGGTGCCCGACAGTGGCTGGTCGATCACGATTCTGGCGAACGGCGGAAATGCGGCGATGATCGACCCCGCAGCAGTGAACCTGATGCATGATCTGGTTCCGAGACGACCGATATTCGGTAGTTCGACGGGAAGTTCGTCTGGCAGCGACGTCGGCTTCCAGACCGGGTCATTCGGATAGACCCACTTGCCTACGGGCGCTACATCTTCGTCGAGCGTGCCATCACGAAGCAGTAGAGCCCGTAGGTGATGATCCCCAATCCGGCAAGGATCAGCAGGGCCACTCCGTACGGCTGCGCGCCCAGGGTCTTGAACGCTCCGTCGAGCCCGGAGGACTTGCCAGGTTCGGAACTGTTGACCGCGAGAAGAACCAGAACGCCGACTGCAGCGATGGCCAAGCCTTTGGCGACGTACCCGACGGTTCCGAGTCGGCGCACGAAGTCACTCGGTGTGCCTTTCAGATCATCCAGGAAGTTCTGGCTCGCGCCCTTGTAAACGTGGTAGACGCCAACAGCGATGATTGCGATCCCGCCGAGCACCAATGCGATGGTCCCCAGGGTGTTCTCCATCAAACGCGCCGTGATTCCCGCACTCTGACCGCTGCTGGACTTCCCACTACCGCGAGCGAATCCGAATGCAGTGAAGGCAAAACCGAAATAGACGAGCGAAATGCCCAGAGCTTTCGCGCGGTTGAAGAACTCCTTCTTCTTGTCGTCCGAAGACGGCGACGACGAGCTTCCCAACGCAGCTTCGGCCAATCTCCACAACGCCATGGCAAGGAAGGCGACGACGCCGACCCACAGGGCGAAGACGCCCCCTGGCTTTCCTGCCAACTCGGCCATCGCACCCGATTGGTCCGCAGACCCGGATCCACCGAGAGCAAGGCGGATCGCGATATATCCGATCAGCAGATGAACGACACCGCTGACGACAAATCCTGCGCGGGCAAAGCGCTCGAAGACAGTGTTCTGTGCGACGTCAGCCGCCGTGGACGCGACGCTTTTCTGGTCCTGCGGTGACGATTCTTTGTTCATCATGATCGTCGAACCATATACGGACAGACGCTTCCCTCGAACGCCTGCGTCAAGTGTTTCGAGATCAAGGGTTTCGAGGGTTCTGATCCGGCGTCGACCGCGGTTCTTCGGGGTTGGGAACCTTGGGGTCGATCGTGTCTGCATGATCTCGTTGCTGGTTCAGTTCCTCGCGAGAACTCGTCGCCTCTTTCCGATGCTGCGCTGCATGATGTTGCAGCGCAGACGCTTCCGCCGCTTTGGCATCGGCCTCTGCCTGCACCATGCGCGCTTTGGCTGCCGTCTCTTCTGCCCGCGCCTCGCGCTCGCCTACTTGCAGCGACTTGTCTGCGACGTCTTCGCGGATCTGTTCTGCCTCGATGTGACGACGCTCGTCGCGCCTGTTTCGCGCCACCCACAGGAGTGCGGCCACGATCGCTATCACCACGACCACGGCAACAATTATCCAGATAATGCTGCTGGTACTCATACTGCGAGAGGTACCCACCTGCGGCTTTCTCACACGCAGGCAAACAAAGACGCCAAAATTACAGGTCGGTCGGATGCGTGTTGGCACCGCACAAAACGACGCACAGCTCACCGTCGGACGGCGGCGTCACCGTTCCGTTCAGAACCGGAACCAACGCTGCCGCGGTGCCCAACTCCACCAGAATCCGGAACTCCCGCCACAAGAATGCCCGAGCCTGTCGGATCGAATCATCGTCGACCACAACACTGTCTACCGAACTCTCCTGCAGCGTCTCCCAGGCGATGGCGCCAATTCGTGTGGCCCCCAATGAGTCGCCGGCAATGCTGTTCACTTCGATGTCTACCGGACGCCCCGCATCGAGCGAGGTGTGCAGGGTGGCAGCTCCGGTCGGCTCGACGGCTACCACGTGATCTTCGGGGCGAGCCGCCGCCACGATTCCGGAGACCAATCCACCACCACCGACCGCGATGCAATACGTGATCGGCCCGGACACCTCGTCTTCGATCTCGAGAGCGATGGTGCCGGCCCCACTGACGATGTCGGGCAGGTCGTAGGCGTGTAGTTCGAGCGCACCACTGGTGCGTGCGATGTCCGCAGCAGCGGCAGCAGCGAGTGCATACCGGTCGCCGACCTTGTGAACGGTTGCACCCAACTCCCCGAGTGCCTTCACCTTTGCTTCGGGCGCCGTCTCCGGCACCACCACTGTGCAGGTGAGTCCCCGCCGTCGTGCTGCCCACGCAGCGCCGATCGCAGCATTGCCGCCGGACGCGATCACCACGCCGGCATCGGGCATGGTGCCGTTGGCTACAG
Source organism: Rhodococcus sp. KBW08 (assembly GCF_003852455.1). Taxonomy (NCBI): domain Bacteria; kingdom Bacillati; phylum Actinomycetota; class Actinomycetes; order Mycobacteriales; family Nocardiaceae; genus Rhodococcus; species Rhodococcus sp. KBW08. Next base: position 342,465 of record NZ_QAJJ01000011.1, on the reverse strand, counting down.
CTCGTTCCACTGCATTGAGACTGCCGCGCACCTTGAAGGAACCGCCGTGTTGGAGGTACTCGAGCTTGAACAGAACCGATACCTCACCGTGTGGCGTCGGCACCGCAGTTCGGAAGATCGGGGTTCGCCGCGCCAGCCCTGCGATACGAGTTCGCGCGGCTTCGACATCCGAGCGCTCAATTGCCAGTGGACCTGCATTGTTGTCGGCGGTGAGAGTCATACACCAACCCTACGGTTCGCAACTTCGACCCGAAGCAGTCGGCCTGCCGTCGTTGGAATGTCTGTTTTTCACCAAAGAGTGCCCGCATCTGACCGAGACAATGACCATCGGGGTGAATAAATTTACTACTACAAGAACAACAGCGTCATCAAGGAAAGGCACACCCCATGTCGAAGATCGCAGTATTCGGTGGAAACGGTTTTGCAGGAAGCGCAATCGCGAAGGAAGCCGCTTCACGCGGCCACGAGGTAACCGTCGTCGCTCGCAGCGCGCAGTCCGGAACCGAGACGAATGTCGTGCAGGGTTCTGTTCACGACAACACGATCGTGGAGCAGATCACGGCAGACAACGACGTCGTCGTCGTTGCCATCCCCGCTCGCGAGATCGACGGCAAGCGCCTGCTCGACGCCGTCACTCCCCTCGCAGATGCCGCAGCACGCAACGGCGCCCGCATTGCAGTGGTCGGTGGAGCCGGCAGCCTGTTGGTCGCCGAGGGCGGTCCGCGCGTCGTCGATACTCCCGATTTCCCGGACGCGTACAAGGGTGAGGCGCTCGCTCACGCCGACGTCCTCGACGCGCTCCGCGCAACTGACAGCAATGTCGACTGGTTCTACGTGAGCCCGGCCGCAGCATTCGGCGCCCATGCCGGCGTCGCTCCGAAGGGATCCTTTCAGGTGGGTGGCGACATTCTGCTGACGGACGCCGAGGGGAACTCCGCCATCGCGGGCGAAGATTACGCACACGCTTTCGTCGACGAGATCGAGACTCCGGCACACCGTCGCCAGCGTTTCACCGTCGCACACTGAACATGAGCAACCTTCGTAGGCGCGCAGCCTGGATGACCGTTCCCGCTGCCGCCGCCCTCCTGCTCACCGCGTGCTCCAACGACGCGGAATCCGCAACGCCCAGCAGTTCTACGACGTCCACGAGCGTTGTCGCCGAACAGGGCGATCAACTCGAATCAAACAAGACCATCGTCACGGATTTCTACGAACTGGCGTTCAACGGCCGTCAGGTTCAGCAAGCCGCAGACCGGTACCTTGGCGACGTCTACATCCAACACAATCCGACCGCCGCCGATGGGGCAGCCGGATTCGTGAGCGGCATAGGTGGTTACGTCGCGGCCACACCCGGATTGCATGTCGAGATCACTCGCGTTTTCGCCGAGGGCGATCTGGTTGCCCTCCAGTCTCACACCACGTCTGCTCCCGGCGACCGCGGCCAGGCCGTATTCGACATCTTCCGCGTCGACAACGGCAAGATCGTCGAACACTGGGATGCCATTCAAGACGTGCCGGAAACGTCCGCGAATCCGAACACGATGTTCGACGGACCCACCTCGTCGCCGTCCAGGACGTCAGAAGTTCTGGAGCGCAACACGGCCAACGCGTTGACGTTCCTGCAGCTCGCCTTCAACGAAGGCAAAGCCGCCGAGGCTGCCGACCAGTTGATCGGCCCGACCTACACGCAGCACAACCCCTCGTTCGCGGACGGTAGGGATGCGTTTGTCACGGCTCTGGCCGGGATCGAACCTGCTACCGGAGACAAGGCCACCACGTTTCCGCGAACGGTAGCCGAGGGCGACTTCGTCTTCGTTCAGACCTTCGCTTCGTCCGGTGAGGGAACGGCCGGCAGCGGCTCGATGGACATCTTCCGATTCGACGAGAACGGCAAGATCGTCGAACACTGGGACGCCGTCCAGGACTACCCGTCGACGACTGCAAGCGGCAACACCGTGTGGGACGACGGTCGCTGAGACGACAACTCCGCACAGTTCAGAGAGGGCTGCGCGATCAGCCGACGTTGATTCGTTCCAGATCGCCGTCGTAGTAGTCCAACAAGCGCTGATCCATCACCCGGCGCCACAGCGGTGGTATCCACGCGATCACGATCATCACTGCGTAGCCGGCCGGGAGTTGCGGGGCTTCGGCTGCGCTGCGCAGGCTTTGGTACCGCAACTTCGGGTTGGCGTGATGGTCGCTGTGCCGCTGCAGTTGGTAGAGAAACAGATTGCTCACGACGTGATCGCTGTTCCAACTGTCAGCGGGGCTGCAGCGAACGTACGAGCCGTCGGCACGCTTGCCGCGCAGCAGACCGTAATGCTCGAGGTAGTTCGCCGCTTCGAGGAAGGTGAATCCGGCAACTGCCTGCAGCAGGAGCCAGGGTGCAACCTCCCAACCGAAGATGCCGATCAGCGTCGCGAAGAGGACAACGCTCATCGCCCACGCGTTGAGGACGTTGTTCTCGAGGCTCCAGGTTCGCTTGCCTTTACGCTGGAGTCGAGCGCTCTCGATGCGCCAGGCAGAACGCAGTCCGCCGAACACACTTCGTGGCAAGAACCACCAAAAGCTCTCGCCGAACCGTGAGCTGGCGGGGTCCTGCGGGGTAGCTACACGCACATGGTGGCCGAAGTTGTGTTCGACGTAGAAGTGCCCGTACAGAGACTGTGCAAGCGCCACTTTCGCGAGCCACTGCTCGACCTTCTCGCTCTTGTGCCCGAGTTCGTGGGCCGCGTTGATACCGACGCCGGCGACTACGCCCACCGTGAACGACATCGCGATCTTCTCCGCGATTCCCATCGGAGCGTTGATCCAGCACCAGCAGGCGAAGACCAGACCGGCGTATTGCAAGGGGAGGAACGCGTAAGTGCACCAACGGTAGTAGCGGTCCTTCTGCAGCCCTGGGATCGCATCGTCCGGCGGACTTTCGCCGTCTTCACCGGCCAGCATGTCGATGATCGGGATGACGATGACCAGCAACCACGCACCGGTCGCCCAGAACAATCCGAGACGGAGGTTGTCGACGAGAAACCAGGAGATGAACGGGCTGAGTGGAATCAGCAATCCGAGCGGCCACAGGTACCTCTTGCGGTCGCGCCAGCGCGGATTTTCGCCGGACGGCGAGTCGGTGTTCTGGACAGCCTTCGATCCGGTATGCCGTGCGTCGGAAGTAGCTGTCATTCGCCGATCTCGCCTTTCATCCCCTCGAACGATTCGCCCCACGCACCGTTCACGCTCAGCAAACCACGACTCACGCGCTGACGGATGTGGCCGCGAACGCACGGTGCTCTACTGGAAACCGACCGGGACACATGTCCGGCACGCGCTCTCCCCCGAGAAGCGACTGTTCACCCCGACAGCTGATCCGGACAAAATACCCCATCGATCTGCGGCAATCGACACCGACACAGCCTTTCGCTGCGCGTCGAAACGTCAAGGGTTTGGCAAGATCAGCCCAGATCCGCCTCAACGAGTAACGGTAACCACCAGTGACAGAAATCATAAGCAGGGGACAGGATCCTCGTCCCAGATAGCAACCAAAAAGACTGCGCGCCCTCAACTGGTCGGTTGCGGGCGCGCAGTCCAAAGGTGAGCAAGCGTCAGAGCGTTGCAAACACCTTCGTTTTCACTTCGTTCAGCCAACCGTTCGCGGTCACGAAATCTGTGACGCTCGACTGCAATCCGAAGACGTGCCCAGCCTGCGCCGCCGGCAGCCTCGTGAAGAGGTTGTCGTCGAGGACCGCCTGAACCGCCGCGCTGGTCGACCCGTCCGCGTTCAGCGGGTACAGCACGACCGTCACACCGTTCATGATGTCGGCCAACTGCTCCATCGGGTAGGACTCGTATCCGGCATCGGTGTAATTGGTCGGAACACCGGGCCCATACACCAATCCGAGTTCGTTGACGACCAAATTGCCGATCGCACCGGTGGGCTGCTGAACCGAGAACGCGCCGGGTGCGTCTCCGAGTGAAATGTGAATCCACTTGTTGTTCGCGATCACGTCCGCGTACTCGCCGCGAACACGTTCGAGATTCGTTTCGTAAGCAGTGCGCGTCGACTCGAGCACGTCGGTCTTGCCGATCGCCTCCGCGATCTCGGTGGTGATCGTCTTCCAGTCGCCCCGGCTCTCGCCCTTGACGATGACAGTGGGCGCAATGCCCGACAGACGGTCGAACGCCGCTTGGTCCACCTCGTCGGCGTCACCGACGATGATGTCGGGATCCGCCGCAGCGATCGCTTCGAAGTTCATTTCCCCGAAAGGCCCGATGGTCGGGAGCCCGTCGACGAAGGCCTGTTGCTCCGGCGTGAATTCACTGATCCACTTGCCGTAGTCCTGCACAGCAGCCGGTTTCACTCCGAGGGACATCAGCTGCCAAGGAGTGTCGTACGACGCGGCGACGACGCGCTGCGGTGAAACCGGAACCTCGATGTCCCCGTACGCCGACGCGACGGTCCGGACGTCAGTCTGCTCGGAATCGGCCGACGACGAGGAACATCCGGTCATCAGCATCGCACCGACAACGGCTGCTGCCGCCGCTGCGATGACTCTGGAACCGAAAGAAGATGATCGAATTGCGCGCACGCAGAACTCCTACAGGGTGATTGTTTAGCCAACCCTAAGTTGATTCTCGGGCGCTACACAAGTCCGATCGAGGCCCTTTGAGTCGCTGTTCGGACTAGTCCTGTAGCCAATCGGCCATCGGCGTGCGCGGATGATCGATCAGGCTTGCGAACTCGCCCGGAGTCACACCCATCGTTCGACGGAATGCCGCGCCGAACGCGCTTTCGGAACGAAAACCCGTCTTCCGCGCCACAAACGAGATGCTTCGACCGAGTGCCAGAAGTTGCATCGCGTGATGAGCCCGCAGTCGCATACGCCATTCCGAGAAGGTCAGTCCCGTCTCAACCGGAAACCTTCGCGTGAGGGTCCTCGTGCTGACTTTCGCGTCGGCGGCCCACTCCTCCACCGATCGGGTGTCGGCCGGGCTGGCAACCAACTGATCTGCGATCTGCCGAAGCCACGGCGTCGTCGGCAGCGGTACATCGAAAATCAGTCGCGGAACGGGTTCGACGAGGTCGATGGCAAACGCCTCGGCTCGCCGACGCTCCGCGTCCGTCAGGTCGTCTCGGGTGAGGTGATCGAGTACTTGTTCGAGCAGCGGCGGGGTGGACAAGGCCACCACACGATCCAACCCGGTCACATCGGATGCCACCAACCACGTGCACGACAATTCGGTGCCGCTGCGCGCCGTCACCTCGTGGGGAACAAAGGAGGGGATCCACAGACTGACCCCGCTCGGCACGGTGTACACGGTCTCCGGAGTACGGACCTCGAGAACACCATCGATCGCCCACAGCAATTCGTGATCGCTGTGGCGGTGCATGTCCCAGGTGTAGTCGGAATCGACCGCCAGCCGATTGGTCGCCAACCGCAGGTAACCGTCGGCGCTGACACGCAGCGGTCGCACCACGCGTTGCCACTCGGACAGTTCGTCGAGTGGACTGCTGAGCGGGTAGTCGATCTGCTCGCTCACCGCAGAGTCGACAGTTCGGGGTGGCCGAACAGGCCGGGTAACCCACCGGTGTGCAGGAAGACCGTTTTTGATCCCGCCGTGATGGCCTTGTCCTTCACGAGTTGGATCAATCCCGCAAAGCCTCGGCCGGTGTACGTCGGGTCGAGGAAGATGCCCTCCGTACGAGCCAAACATCTGATCGCGCCGGCTGATGCTTCCGTAAGCGTCGAATAGCCTTGGCCAACTTGGTTTCGGACGATCTGAAGATCCTCGGCTCGCACAGTAGACCCGGGCATCTCGTCCACTAACCCAGCGACAGTCGACACTGGATCGGCAACAGCCCCGACATCGACGCCGACAACCCTGTCGACGCCCAGATGGGCGACAAGGCCAGCCATCGTTCCGCCCGATCCGAGCACAACCACGACGCGATCCACTCCGGGGAGTTGCTGCTCGATCTCGCGTGCGCAGTCGACGTAGCCCTGCGCGGCCACCGCGCTGGTGCCACCGAAGGGAATGACAAAAGGAACTCCGCCCGAGTCAGCGACGGCCTGCACCGCGGCGTCGACCGCGGATGCCGTGTCCCCACCGGCCCAGACGATCTCAGCGCCCGCGAGTGCATCCAGAACGAGATTTCCCTGCACGGATTCCGGCTCGGCACCACCGAGCACCAGCACACAACGCAATCCCAACCGAGCTGCTGCCGCTGCAGTCAACCGAGCGTGATTGCTTTGCGGTGCACCGGTAGTGATCAGAGTCGTCGCGCCGACCGCCAAAGCCTGAGCGCAGGTGTACTGCAGCTTTCGGATCTTGTTGCCGCCGCCGCCCAGGCCGGTGGCGTCGTCACGTTTGATCCACAGGTCTTCCGGCCCCAATCCGAGTGCCTTCGCGCAACGCGCCAAAGGTTCGACGGGCGTCGGCCAACTGCCCAGGCTGATCGGCTGTACGGCGGAACTGAACATTCGACGAGTCTAGTTCGACCGTGCACCTACAGGCTGTGCTCGAATACAGTCCGTGCTCGCATACAGTCGGGACATGGGAACTTTCACGACGACCACACGTGACGTACCGCTGACCGTCAGCCGACCGGATTCGCCGAGTGAACCGAGACATGCGGTAGTAGTTCTCCAAGAAGCGTGGGGCGTGAACCAACACATCGAGAGCATCCTCGAACGCCTCGCCGACGCCGGCTACCTTGCCGTCGCCCCGCATCTCTACCACCGCGGCGCACAGACCTCCTTCACCGACTTCCCGTCCGCGAAGGATGCGCTCATGGCACTCGACAGCACAAGCATCGGCCACGACGTACGTGCCGCCGTCGACTACAGCCGATCCGAGGGAGCCGACAGAGTCGGCTCCCTCGGATTCTGCATGGGCGGCACCGCGTCACTGTGGTGTGCCGCGGTACCCCTCGTCGATTCCGCTGTCACGTACTACGGCGGAGGTGTCGCCGAGGCCCGGTGGGACGGAATCGCGGCAGGCACCGAACTTGCAGCGCAACTGCAGGTCCCGTGGCTCGGTCACTACGGCGACCTCGATCCGAGTATCCCGCCGGAGAGCGTCGTGCAATTGCGCGCAACCGCGTCCGATCTCGCCCGGGTGTACCGCTATGCCGACGCCGGCCACGCGTTCAACAACGACACTTCGACCAGCCACTACGCCCCGGATTCTGCTGCCCTCGCCTGGACCCGCACTATGGAGTTCTTCACCGAAACCTTATGATTGCCAACGTAAGTCAGGGAACTCGCTTGACCACCGTGCCGGTGATCTCGTCCTGAACCTGTTCAGCCGTTACCGCTCGACTCTGCGCCCGACGTGATCGGGTGAAGTAGTAGATGCCGATCACGGCAAGAACAAACGGCACCCCGAACACCAAGGTCATCTTGAAATCCTCGACCCACAATGTCGTGACGAGGATCGCGACCATGAGGACACCACCCAGTATCGTCCCCACCGGGAAGAACGGAATCGTGAACGAGAGGGTTCGTCCTTCGCTTGCCATCCGCTTGCGAAAGAACCAGTGCGTCACGAAGATCAGCAGCCACGTCGCCATCGCTCCGAACATCGACAACGAGATCATCAACGTGAATGCCTGCTCGGGAAAGAGAACGTAGACGATGGTCGCGACGGCGATGCCCGACGTCGACAGCAGCAAGGCGTTGACCGGCGAGCCGTTGGCCCTGACCTTTCCGAGAACAGCCGGCGCGTCACCAGCACGCGAGAGCGAGAACATCATTCGCGAAGACACGTACAGTTGACTGTTCATCGCAGACAGTGCAGCGATGATCACCACGAAGTTCAGCACGCTGTCTGCGCCCGGAATCTTCACGACCTGCATCACCGTGACGAAAGGGCTTCCACCGCTCAAGATCTTGTCCATCGGAGCAATTGCCAGAATCAAAGCAAGGGTTGCGATGTAGAAGACGAACAGTCGGACGATCGTCACACGGAACGCCTTCTTCACCGCTACCGCCGGGTTCTCCGCCTCACCGGCCGCAATGGCGATCATCTCGATGCTCAAGTAGCTGAAGATCGATACGATCACGGCAAACCACATGCCGGACAGACCATTCGGAAAGAATCCGCCACCGGCTGTGTAATTGTGAAATCCGTAGTCCGGGTTTCCGCTACCGAACACGACGTACGCTGCCATCACGATGAACGCCACGATCGCGAAGACCTTGATCGTCGAGAACCAGTACTCCATCGTTCCGAAGGCCTTGACGTTGAACATGTTCACGCCGATCAACACTCCGGAGAACAACACGATCCACAGCCACGACGGTACGTCGGCGAACCAGAACTGCATGTATTCACCGATCGCGGTGACCTCGGTACCGACCGCGAGGACGATGCATGACCAGTAGAGATAGCGAACGAGGAAGCCGATCAACGGTCCGACGTAGAACTCGGCGTACGCACCGAACGAACCCGATGTCGCATGTGCGACGGTCATTTCGGCGAGGGCACCCATCAGCAGCAGGGCGATCAGCCCGCCGATCGCGTAACTGATGATGACGCTCGGGCCGGCAAATCCGATGGCGAACTTACTGCCGAGGAAGAGTCCGGTGCCGATTGCACCACCGAGCGCGATCATGCTCATCTGCTTGGGGCCGAGTTCGCGTTTGAGACCTGATTCTCGCTGCTGAATGTTTTTGAAATCACTCATGAAAGCTCCTTACGAAAGGCGGTACCTCCCGGTCCGCGGAAACTTGGAAGAATCAGGTGACTGCGTCGCGCTCGCGGAATTCGGGGCGATCCCAGGACTTGTTCTCGAGGATGTCTCGCAACACGTCGACGGCGTTCCACACGTCGGCATATCCGAGATAGAGCGGAGTGATACCGAACCTCAGCACTCCTGGTTCGCGGTAGTCGCCGATCACGCCCCGCGCGATGAGAGCCTTCATGATCGAATAGCCCTCGGGATGAACAAAACTCACGTGCGAGCCACGACGCTCGTGCTCGCGAGGCGTGATCAACTCCAAACCGTAGGCCGCGCAACGCTCCTCGACGAGATCGATGAAGAGATCGGCCAGCGCGAGCGACTTGCTCCGGATGTCGGCCATGTCAGCTTTGAGCGCGACGTCGAGACCACACTCGACGAGCGACAACGACGTGATGGGCTGAGTACCACTCAGAAACCGTCGTATTCCCGCGCCCGGTTCGTAGGCCGACTCCATCGCAAACGGTCGCGCGTGCCCCCACCACCCGGACAGCGGCTGGATTCCGGTGTTCTGATGGCGACGGTTGACCCAGATGAATGCAGGTGAACCCGGACCACCATTGAGGTACTTGTACGTACACCCGACCGCGAAGTCGGCGTCGGCGCCGCCCAGGTCGACTGTCACGGCGCCAGCAGAGTGTGCGAGGTCCCAGATCATGAGCGCGCCACATTCCTGCACTGCTGCAGTGACTTCCGCCATCGCATACAGGTTTCCGGTGCGGTAGTTGACGTGCGACAACATCACCACGGCGGTGTCCGGCCCTACCGCCTCGGCGAGGTCGCCCGGTTTGTCGATCAGGCGTAGTTCGTATCCCTGATCGAGCAGCGAGATGATGCCCTCCGCAATGTAGAGGTCAGTGGGGAAATTGTCGCGCTCGGAGACGATCACCTTCCGGCCGGGATCCTGTGCGGCCGCGATGGACAGCGCGGAGGCCAATGCCTTGAACAGGTTGATCGACGTCGAATCCGTTACTACCACTTCGCCTTCACCTGCTCCCAGCAACGGCGCAAGTTTGTCACCGAGGCGGACCGGGAGGTCGAACCATCCAGCCTCGTTCCAACTGCGAACCAAGCCGTTGCCCCACTCGTCGCCGATCACTCTCGCGGCGCATTCCTGTGCAGCAACGGGACGCGCGCCGAGCGAGTTTCCGTCGAAGTAGAGAACGCCCTCCGGAATCGCGAACTCGCGGCGGAACTCTCTCAGGGGATCCACTGCGTCGGCCTTGACGCAGTCTTCCAACGAAAGGGTGGTTGTCGATGTCATGACGATTCTTCTCCTGCATGTGTCGGCGTTGAGGGTGATGAAGGCAGAGTCCGGAGCACGGCCCGTACCGGGCTGGCATCGAGGTCGAGGAACTTCAGCGGCAGTGCGATCAACTCGTAGTAGCCTTCGTCGACGTCGTCGAGGCAAAGTCCTTCGAGGATCGCGACGCCACGATCGCTTGCCGCGTGGTGCCCGTCCATGGTCTTGCTGTCCATCGGATCGAACGAGGCGCCGTCGATTCCGATCAGAACGCCCCCGCGGTCGGCGAACCAGTGAGTCAGGTCCGGAGAAACGCCGGCGAAGTCGTTGTCCCACTCGCTCGGGTACTTCGGGTAGGTCCTCAGAATCAGCCGTTGCGGCAGATGGCCGCCGAGTCGCTCCACCGTCTCTCCGACGGGCTTGATGCATGCGGCACCGTCGACCCCCGTCATGTCGACCACCAGGGCCTCACCGAGATAGGGCTCGAGGGGAACGGAACCGATGGGCGCACCGTCGATGCGGGTGTGCGCCGGTGCGTCGGCGTGAGCACCGATATGTGGGGTGGTGGTGATTCTGTTGATGGTGACGGCGTCACTGCCGCCCAGGTCTGACGTGACAGCCCGGTTGAAGGCGGTATCACCTGGCCACACGGGCGTCGATTCGGAGATCGGCGGGCTGATGTCGATCACCCGCGCCCCCGAATCGCCCGTGTGTCGGCCGATCCTCGGAACCATCCGGACCCCTTCGTCGCAACAGTCGACTGTGTCGATCTCGACCGTTTGATAATTCGATGTGTTTGGCAAAAGCTAGAATCATCGACGGGCGCGGTCAATAGTTGCTGAATATTTTCGCGACGGCAGGGAGAAATCGGATGATTAATGCGATCGAACGGGCGGCAGCCGCGGCTCGGCCGAATCATGTTCGGCTCGACGACGTCGATACAGCGATTCTCCGCGAACTCGTCCGGGATGCACGCATCCCCAACAATGCACTCGCCGAGAAGGTCGGGATAGCGCCGTCGACCGCTCTGGCGCGGATGCGTGCGCTACGCGAATCGGGCGTCATCAAGGGGTTTCACGCAGACATAGACCTCGAGCTACTCGGCCTCGAGATCTCGGCGATGGTGTCGATTCTGATTCACTCCCACGCCAGGAGCCGGATGACGGAAATTGCCGAGCACCTGAGCGGATTGGATTCCGTTCAGCGAGTGTTCCTGATGAGTGGGGACCGTGATCTCCTGGTGCACGTCTCGTGTGAATCCCCCACTCGGCTTCGCGATTTCGTCAGCGCACACCTCAACGATCCGGCCATCGCCAATACCCAGACCAACTTGATCTTCAGCGAACTGCGTCATGGCGATTGAAATGCCACTCGGGTTGTCCATGCTCTGGGAGTCGGTGGAGCCGGAAGCCGCTCTGGAGGAGCGATTCGGATTCAACAGCTTTGGCGCAGCCACCCATTGGGTCTCGGCGGTACTCGAGCAGATTTGGGGATTGACGGCCCTCGAGTGCTCGCGAATGGCGATCAGTGACCAGAACGCGATTGTGTGGGTTGCGAGCGACCGAGGTGGCCTGGTGGTGAAGTGGTCGCGGGCCACCGCGCGCTTCCCGAAGCTGGAGGCGTCGACGCGGTTACTGAGCACACTCGCCGGGCAGGGTGCGCCCGTTCCGTCGCCAATCACGTCCCTGAACGGATTGGACCGGGAAACACTACCGGCGTGGGAAACACTGGAAGGGCCTTCGTGCGCAGTGTCGTTCACCGTACTGCCGGAGTTGGCGGGAGATTGGTTGGACGTGCAGGACCACGCGGCGGTCCGTTCGGCAGGAGCATGTCTGGCAGAAATACACCGAACGCTTGGCGCCACCCATGTCGACGGATCGGTTTTCTCGTCGCGCAGCACCGGATTGAAGGAGCGCATCGGTGGTTGGCTCGAGAATTTCGACCGCGGGTTCGCGCCTGAGGCAACGCGTAGGCTCGTGTACCTCCTTGCGCGGGTGCCCGAGCTCGATGACCAAACACAACTGGTACACAACGACTTCCGTGCAGCCAACATCTTGACTCGAAACTCTCAGACCACCGGGGTACTCGACTTCGACGACGTGGTGATCGACCACCGGGTGAGCGACCTGGCCAAGGCATGCGTCTATCTGGGCACCCTGTTCACCGATTGGCGACCGACACCGATCGCGGTACGGCAGAGCCTGCGCGCCGGCTACGAATCTGTACGTCCCCTCAGCCGATCCGAGACAGAATGGTTCGAGATCCTCGAGCTGTGGCACGGCCTGATGGCGATCCCGGGTGAGAACGACACCGCCGGTTGGGCATCAGCGTTGTGACAAATGTGGGGACGCCGGTACCGGCGTCCCCACTCCGCTTCTGATCACATCAGGATCCGGCGCGGATCCATTCTTCGAGATGCGGCGCCTCGGTACCGATCGTCGTGCCGTCGCCGTGACCGGTGTGAACCTTGGTCTCGGCGGGGAGCGCGAACAACTTGTCGCGAATGGACCCGATGATGGTCGGGAAGTCGGAGTACGACCGCCCGGTAGCACCGGGACCACCGGAGAACAAGGTGTCGCCGCTGAACAGTTCACCGGCCTCCGGCAGGTAGAGGCACGTCGACCCCGGGGAATGACCGGGTGTGTGGATGGCGAGAATGTCCGTGCCCGCCACAGCAATACGCTGATCATCTTCCAAGCTCAGATGCTTCACCCCGGGGTGAGTCATCTCCCAGAGGACATCGTCGGCCGGGTTCAGGTAGATCGGAGCGTCGAGTTTCTCGGCCAGCTCCGGCGCAACGGTGACGTGGTCGTTGTGGCCGTGGGTGCAGACGATTCCGATCACCTTGCGTCCACCGACAGCGTCGATGATCGGCTGCGCGGTGTGAGCTGCGTCGACGATCACGACTTCGTTGTCGTCACCGATCAGCCAGATGTTGTTGTCGACGTCCCACGTTCCCCCATCGAGGCTGAACGTGCCCGAGGTGACGACGCGATCGACACGCAATGTCACAGGACCACCACCGAACGGAGGACCTCGCCGCGGTGCATCGTCTCGAATGCCTTCTCGACCTCGTCGAGCTTGATGCGCTCACTGACGAACTTCTCGAGCGGCAGACGCCCCTGCTGGTACAGGTCGACCAGAACGGGGAAGTCACGCTCGGGCAGGCAATCGCCGTACCACGACGACTTGAGGGCTCCGCCGCGCGAGAAGAAGTCCACCAGAGGCATTTCCAGCTTCATGTCCGGCGTCGGAACTCCCACCAGCACTACGGTTCCTGCGAGGTCACGGGCGTAGAACGCCTGCTTCCACGTCTCCGGGCGGCCGACTGCGTCGACAACCACGTCGGCACCGAAACCTCCGGTCAGCTCCTGGACTGCTTCGACGACGTCGTCGACCTCGGTGGCATTGATCGTGTGCGTGGCGCCAAGTTCTGTGGCCCACTCCAGCTTTCGGGGATCGCGGTCGATCGCGATGATGGTGTTGGCACCGGCCAGGCGTGAACCCATAATCGCTGCGTCGCCGACGCCGCCGCAACCAATCACGGCAACCGAATCACCGCGTCCGACGTTGCCGGTGTTCATCGCGGCGCCCATGCCGGCCATGACGCCGCAACCGAGCAGTCCGACAACAGCCGGATCGGCCGAGGCGTCGACCTTGGTGCACTGGCCTTCGTGAACCAGCGTCTTGTCTGCGAATGCGCCGATGCCGAGTGCCGGTGTCAGTTCGGTGCCGTCTTCGAGCGTCATCTTCTGCTCGGCGTTGAAGGTGTCGAAGCAGTACTGCGGGCGACCGCGCTTACATGCGCGACACTGCCCGCACACGGCACGCCAGTTGAGGACGACGAAGTCACCCACCTCGACATGAGTGACGCCGGCGCCGACGCTCTCGACGATGCCCGACGCCTCGTGCCCGAGCAGGAACGGGTACTCGTCGTTGATTCCGCCGTCGCGGTAGGTCAGGTCGGTGTGGCACACACCGCACGCTGCAATGGCGACCACTACCTCGTTGGCGCCGGGATCGGGAATCGTGATGGGGACGATTTCGACGGGGGCACCCTTGGACCGGGCGATGACGCCGCGTACCTGCTGTGGCATGGCTTTGCTCCTGGCTTCGTGCGATTGAGGACGTGTCGTCACATGGCGCAGTGTTTTCACATTGCGATATGTGCACTCGTTGAAAGGTTAGCCCGAAGTAGGTGCCCGCAACCCTGGTCGAACTGACTGACCAACCTGGCCGAAAGGACTAGGGCGCGGGTTTCACGCCAGCCTCGGCGCCCGCGGCGGCGGCCGCACCCCGACTCTCGACGCCCAATTTCCGCAGGACCCCGGCAACATGAAACTTGATCGTGCTCTCACTGACGCCGAGGCGCTCCGAGATCGCCTTGTTTCGTCGTCCGGCCACCAGATGCTCGAGTACCTCGAACTCCCGCGGAGCCAGTTCCGTCAGGACGTCGCGGTTCGGTAGGGCGACGGGGGCGTCGAGAGGGATGGTTGCACTGATCCGGTTCCCCCACCCGGGCGTCGACTCGGACTCGACGGCTCCACCCAAAGTCTCTACCCTCGAACGCAATTGGCGTTCCACGTCAACCACGTCGGCTTCACCGCCGCCGTCGTCGCGGATGTCGATCGAGAGCGAAGCCGCGTCGAGCGTCCAGGCCACCCGGATTCGCGAGAGCGTCTGCTGATCCGACAACGCCAAGACTGCGCCGCGGACGACCGCGCGGGCGCCGTGCGCCACTTCGCCGGGTAGCCCGCGCCCGTCGACGGGTGGCTCCACCAATTCCAATGCGATTTCGCGATGCTTGAGCAGCGAACGCAATTCCCCGCGCATCCGAGCAAAAGCCGTGGTGGTGGACTCTTCGGCCAACTCGCGGTGCACGTCGACGGCTGAACGAAGGCCGATCAGGGCCGAGGCCGCAGTCTCCCTGGCCGAGGTTCGCGCACGTGTGTCGTCGAGATCGGCCGAGCGCAGCGTCGCCAGCATCGTTTCGAGGGTGGCCGCGTGCACCTCCGTCATCTCTGCCACGGTGCGCGCACGCTCGGACGACGCCGCCCGCGACTCGGCGAGATATGCGGGGCTCGCGTTCCGGACCTGGAGCTGGATTCCGGTTGCAGTCACTGCGAACAGCGCCTGGATCAATTCGAGAGATGCCGTTTTCACCGGTCCGGGGTGCGGCGTCAGAACGAGGAGCGTATCGGTTCGATCGAGCATCGCAAGCACTTCACGGTCCCGGCCGGCGATAGCGCACTTTCCCCGAAAGATTTGTCCGACAGTGAGATCTGTACGGATGCGGTCGAGTTCGGCGATGGTCACACGATCGACGACGGCTGGATCCCCGGCGACCTTGCGCGGCCTACCGGTGCACTCACGGGTGAAGATCACCAGAGAGGTGTGCGGCGCCATGTCCGCGATCAGCGTCGAGAATCGTCGGCCGATTTCGGGAAGTGGGCCCACCAACACGTCGCGAAGGGCGGTGATCAGTAACGCGTTGTCGGTGGTGCTCACCGTTCAACGATAACCATCCCGTTCACTGATGCAGCGTGGTCTTCATGAGCATGACGTTGTAGTCGGACCAGGTGGTGGCGAGAAAGTAGAGGTCCTGCCCCTGCGACCAGGGGTGCATGTAGGCGCCGTAGAGCCCCGGAACCGCGTCGGTGCCGATCACGACGTCCGGTGCACTCCACGGACCGGTCAGATCCGACGCCGTCCGTAGCACCAGGGCGCCCCACTCGTTGGAGTACATCGCGACGAACTTGCCGAGATAGTTGTTGTACTGCACCGACAGTTCGCTGACGTCCCCGTCGAGAACTACTGCAGCGGCAGCGGGATTGTTGGGGACCCACGCTTTTCCGTCCCAGTATTCGTACGCCGCGACGTCCGCGATGGAGGTTTCCTTCACGCGTGAGAGGCGCCCCTCGCCGAAGCGTCCCGCAGGGGTACCGAAGTTGTAGACGTAACCACCGTCTTTGACGAAGGAACCCATCTGGAAGTTGTCGTTACCCGTCAACGGCAGATTGGGCCGGGACGAGGCCGGTTCGATCTGCCAGGTCTCACCGTTGTCGTGCGAGGACGCGATCTGCGAGAAGTTGGTGACCCACTCGCCCGACCCTCCCCACGAACGAATCGACATGTAGTTGACGTATTGAACGCCGCCCACCGAGATACCCGTCGTCGGAATGCTGCTGGTTTCGACGCCGGTGACTTTCAGACTTCCGATGATCTCGCGAGAATGATTCGGCCGGTCGGTCGGCGAGGAGTCGATGTTCATGCCGTCGGACAGGTTTCCGTCCGAGCTACGGAACAGGACGTTGCTGCGCCAGTCACCGACCACCCCGGAGCACAGGGGGTCAGATCCGATTCCGACGGTGTCACCGAAAGCAGTCAGGACCTGACCTGCGCCGTTGTCCCACATGATGCCGAGATCCGTGCCGAGAACATTGAACCGCTCGACGGTTTGGTTGGGGCTGAGTGCGCCCGTGATGTATTCGACGGCGGACGTGCGCCCCTGCAGTTCCGGCAGTTTGCCGTCCGTGCCGTTGAGCCAGGGAATCGGATTGGTCGGCCCACCTGATTGATCCAAGCTGCCGGTGACGTTGCAATCCCACGGGGACGCTTGCGCCTGGGTCGCTCCCAAGACCGCGGTCGACGCGAGTACACACGTCACTGCTGCTGTCGATATCTTCCGTATCCGGCGCATCGCTCCCCTTTCGCGGGGGAGATCCGGACTCTACGAGGTGTCTTGCTCGACCGGATCGGTTCATCCACCCACGAGAACACAAGGTAACAGGTAAATCGGTCAATCTAGACAAAACGGGCCTATTTGATGGAGATGGATTCCAACCATTTCTCCATCACGGCTTCGGCAATCTCGAGCCCCTGCGACTCGGCAGCACCCAACTGCTCCATGAAGACGCGCGGACCGTCCGCCCCCAACGAAGCATGCAGCGAATCGCGGTACTCGGCCAGTTCCATCCATTCGCGCGCCACCTCGGACGACGCTTCGAGGTGAAACTGAACGGCGTAACTCTGCTTGTACCGGAAAAGTTGATTCGGATACTTGGCAGAGCCTGCGAGCCGCACCGCGCCGTTCGGGATTTCGAAGGTGTCCGAATGCCATTGCATCGCAGGAAAAGTGGAGGGCAGACCTCCCCACACCGGATCTTGCCGCCCCTCGGCAGTCAAGGTGATCTCCTCGACTCCGACTTCGGGCACCGCGCCCGTGTAGACGCGAGCACCCAGCGCTGCGGCGAGCAACTGCGAACCCAGACACACTCCCCACACCGGGACGTCGCTCTCGACCAGATCGCGAATGTACTCGATCTCTGACGTCAGCCACTCGACCTCGCCTTGATCGCCGACGCCCATCGGCCCGCCCATCACGATCACGGCGTCGAACCGTCGATGGTCAGGAAGCGGGTCGGTTCCCAGAAGAACGGTCTGCACATCTCCGTAGCTCTCCAGGACGGGCGCATACGCCGCTGGGGGTTCGCACTGCGCGTGTCGTAGTTCCAGAAAATGCATGCCCGCGGTCCTTTCGCTCCCGATGCCGGCAAGCCTATGACCCTTTCCGCTGCCGGTCGCGGCGGCGTCACGCTTGACAACTACTTGCCATTTCCCGCACCCTAATCAACAAAATGTAGCATCCAATATATTGGATGCCAGAAGGGTGTACTTGTCACATGAGGATGGCCACGAGCGAACCCGTCATCGGAATACTCGGCGGGATGGGCCCCGCCGCTACTGCGGACTTCTACTCCAAACTCGTTGCCCTGACGCCAGGTTCGACGGATCAGGAGCACCCCAAAGTTGTCATCTGGGCCGATCCCACCGTTCCCGACCGGACTTTGGCACTCACCGAGAACGGCCCGGACCCGACCCCCTGGCTGATCCGAGGTGCGCGCGTCCTCCGAGAGTCGGGCGCTACGACGCTCGCCATTCCGTGCAATACCGCCCACGCCTTCCTGCCCGGCATCTCGTCCCAACTTGGGCTTCCCGTCGTCCACATGATCGACGAAGTTGCGCGGCACATTCGGACGCTTGCGCCCGCCGTCACGTCCGTCGGGCTATTGGCCACCACGGGGACGGTCCACACCGGGCTGTATCAACAATGGCTGTCGCAATACTCGATCGACGTCCTGGTGCCCGAACCGGCGATTCAGGACGAATTGGTGATGTCGGCGATCCGAGCAATCAAGAGCGGCAATCTCGGGGACGAGACCGCCGACAAACTCGTCAGGGCCGCTGATCTTCTCGCCGAATCGGGCGCGCAGGTCGTCGTGGCCGGATGCACCGAGATTCCGCTCGGACTGCCCGCCGACGCCACAACCTGTCAGATCATCGATCCGGCAACAATTCTCGCCCGCGCCCTACTCCGGCAGGTTGCGGATGCCCGGAAACACGCGTCACTGGCCGACCTGGGCTGACCTGCGACAAGCAACGTGCAGAGTACGATATCCAGTATGTTGCGTGGCGGTAAACCGGTTGAGCGAGCACGAATGAGCGACATCGCTCTCGAACGCATTCGCGAAGCGATCGTCACCGGCGAACTGGCGCCGGGCTCGAAGATCAAGGACAGCGAACTCGCCGAGTATCTGGGATTGAGCAGAACTCCGGTCCGCGAAGCGCTCGCAAGGCTGGTCGACACCGGACTCGTCGAAGCGAAACCCGGAGCCTACACACGCATCACCACCCTCGATCGCGGCGACGTCGAGGCAACACTCGCGGTCATCGAAGCTCTCGACCAACTGGCCGTCGTCACCGCCGTACCGAACCTCACCGACGAGATGATCGGGGCGATGCGCTCCGCCAACAAGGACTTCGCCGCTGCCGTCAAGCGAAACGACATAGGCCGAGCCCTGACCGCAGACGATCGCCTACACAGCGTCATCATCGACGCTGCTGCAAATCCACTGTTGAAGAAGCTGATCCACCAGGTTCACCCGCAAATTCACCGCATCTACTACCGCAAGTTCTCGAGCCTCCTCGGCAGCCAGGACTCCGTCGACCATCACAACAAGCTGATCGCCCTGTGCGCCGACCACGATGCCGAGGCAGCAGCGACGCTGTCGGCCGAACATCGACGCCATCTCGGTGGGCTGATCGGTGAACTCTTCGACGCTGACGAGTTCGCACTCTCGGATTGACCGTCCCCCGACTGCAAGTTTCGGCGCTTGCCTATATTGGCCATTGCCGATATAAATGACTGGTGCATGCGTTCGACGTTCTCGGAGACCCCGTTCGGCGACGAATCATGGAACTCCTGTCCGGCGGCGAGCGCTCGGCGGGTCAGATCGCCGAAGTCGTGGCAGCGGAGTTCGGGATCTCGCAACCGACCGCGTCCGGGCACTTGCGAGTGCTCCGAGAAAACGGATTCGCCACGGTCCGCAGCGAAGGCACCAGGCGTCTCTATGCCGTCGAGCCCGCGCCATTGCAGGAAGTGGACCAATGGCTCGACGGATTCCGGCAGTTCTGGAGCGGCCCTCTCGACGCACTGGCCACAGAACTCGCACGCGGGAAACGACGCGGCTCGAAGCGGAGCAGATCTTCACCATCGAATTCTTCCGACGAAGGAGACTCACAATGACCGAGATCGCCAACCAGGACGCCAGCCTCAACGCGGTAGAGCGGAGCATGGGCAACCGCGACATCGCGGAAGGTGCGGCTCGAACAGCCGTACTCAAGCGCCGCTACGACGCCTCGGTCGACGACGTCTGGAACGCCATCACCACCCCTGACCGGATCAACCGCTTCTTCCTGCCGGTGAGCGGAGACTTCCAGGTGGGCGGCTCGTACGCTTTCGAAGGCCAGGCAAGTGGCGAGATCCTGGCTTGCGACGCTCCACACCTGTTGCGACTGCAGTGGACCCCACCCGGCGATCGCGGATACAGCGATCAGGTCGAGATCCGGCTGACCGCAGACGGCCCCGA
The DNA here is from genome assembly GCF_003852455.1 of Rhodococcus sp. KBW08. Lineage (NCBI taxonomy): Bacteria > Bacillati > Actinomycetota > Actinomycetes > Mycobacteriales > Nocardiaceae > Rhodococcus > Rhodococcus sp. KBW08. The sequence goes on along the minus strand of NZ_QAJJ01000011.1, from coordinate 322,556 downwards.
CGCCACCTGGCTCGAGTTGGAGCACGCCTCCGTAGCCGACGTCTTCCGCAACGACCCGGACACTGGCTGCTACGGCGTCGGAACCGGATGGGAAGGCCCTCTTCACTACCTGGGCGAATACTTGCGCGGCACTCTCCCCGATGCGCCGAGCACCGAGTGGTACACCTTCGATGAAGCAGAGGAGCTTCGCCTCGCCAACTTCCGAGGGCGGGAGTGGGCAAAGATCGAGACAGAGCACGACGGCCGGTAACGCCCAATTCTTCGAAAACGGTCACAGGATGGCCGTTTGCTTTGTATCGTGACCGAGCTGGACGTATGTCCAGCAGTTTTGGTGGCTTTCTTTCGTGCCACAACTGCTTCGGTCCACGAGAAGAGAGCTCCACATGGCGCCACAACCCGTAGTCGACAACGCGGCAACGACGCGACGCACGCACATCATCCGGACAGTTCTCGCTGTCCTCGTCATCGCACCGCTGTCGATTGCGGCGTTCTACATGTGGGCACTGTGGGATCCGGGCGACACGGTCAACCGCTTGCCCGTCGCCATCGTCAACGCGGATGCGGGCACGGAACTCGACGGAACACGCCTGCAAGCCGGCGACGAAGTTGTTGCCGCGCTCGTCGAGAGCGGAGACGTCGCGTGGAAGGTAGTTTCCGAGCAGGAAGCCGCCGACGGCGTCAACGACGGCACCTATTACTTCTCCGTCGTCATTCCGAAGACTTTCAGCGCGGACGTGGCCAGTGCCGCATCGGGTTCGGGCCGCAAGGCCGAGCTCGACGTTCTGTACAACGACTACAACAGTCTGGTCGCCGGCCCGGTCGGTGAAAGCATCATCGCTCAGGTGCGCTCGGCAGTCTCCGAGTCGATCGGCGAGCAGTCCATCGACCAAGTGCTGGTCGGGTTGGGCGAACTCGGAACAGGATTCGGTGAAGCAGCCGCGGGCGCGCAACAACTGTCCGACGGGTCCTCCGAGGCACTGGCCGGAACCAACGAGCTCTACGCCGGGAGCAAGGAACTCGCAACCGGCATGGGTGAAGCCAATCAGGGCGGCAAGGAGCTGGCCGCCGGAGCCGGCGAGCTGGCCACTGGAGCTGGCGAAGCTGCTGCAGGTTCGGGCGAGTTGAGCAGCGGACTCAACCAGTTGGTCGGGGGCACCGACGAACTCGGCGCTGGAGCTCGTCAGATCAGCGAAGTGGTCGACATGGTCACCACCCCGGTACTCGACCTCGCGGGGTCCTCCGACGCCGTCGTCGGTCAGATCGATGCCCTCACCTCGATGCTTCGGAACTCGACCGATCCGGTCTCCACCGGACTCGTCGAAGCGCTCGGCGGACTGCGGGCCTCCCTGACCGCACAACCCTCGGACGACGACGTGATCGGTCAGCTCGGTCAGCTTCGCGACGGTGCGCGGGAGATCTCGCGGCAGCTCACCGACCCGAGCAGCGACTACCGTGGCGGGCTTCTTGCCGCGGCTGCCGGTGCGGGTGAACTGAACACGGGACTAGGCCAACTGTCCGACGGCGCAGGCCAACTCGCTACCGGCGCACAGGAACTCTCTACCGGACTCGGGCAGTTGGACACCGGAAGTATCGCGCTCCGTGACGGTCTCGGGCAGCTATCGGCCGGCGTCGGCGAGCTCGACGCGGGCAGCGCAGAACTCGCCACCGGTTTGTCCGACGGCGCCGCCCAGGTGCCGCAGTTCTCGGACGACGAACGAGCCACCACAGCCAATCTGCTCTCGTCCCCGGTTGCCGTCGACGCGCGGAACAACTACCCCGCAGCCGGTTTCGGGCCGGGAGCCGTCCCTGCCGTGATCTCGGTGGCGCTGTTCCTGTGCGGAATTCTCACCTGGTTCGTTGTCCGCCCACGACACGGACGTTCGCTGAACTCGCACACGAGTGTGGTGCGCGAGGGGCTGCGCCGCTACCGCATTCCCGCCCTGGTCACCTTGGTCGCGGCGCTCGTGTTGTCGGTGGTGTCACTGACCGTGGCACACGTCGAACCGCCGAGCGTCCTGGCGATGATCGCCGTGATGATCCTGGTGGGTGCCGCCGCGGTCAGCTCGGGCAGGCTCTTCACCGTTGTGTTCGGTGCCGTCAACGGAACCTTCATCGCCCTGGGCGCCTTGATGATTCAGATCTTCGCCTTCGGCGCGGTGTATCCCATCGAACAGATGCCGACCGTTCTGCAGTGGCTGCACGCTCTGATGCCACTGACCTGGGCGCGCAACGCCATGCGCATGGTCCTCGTCGGCTACTACGGCCCGAAATTCTGGGTGGCAGTATTCGCTCTGGCTGCCTTGGTGATCGGTGCCGTCCTGTTCACCATCTGGTGGCGCCGCCGACAAGAACCGCCGACAGACGCCGAGGACGACGCGCCGATCACCGAGGAGATCGTGTACCTCCAGCAAACGCAAGCGTGAGTCGGATCAGCGAACGAGCGTCGTACGCATCAACATGACGTTGTAGTCGGCCCACGTGGTGGCAAGGAAATACAGTTCCGAACCGCTGGACCACGGGTGGATGTAGGCAGCGTAGATACCGGGAACCTCGACCAGATTGACCAGTGTTTCCGGCGCTGTCCACGGACCGACAGGACTGGGCGCGGTACGCATCACGATCGAACTGAACGCGTCGGCGTACATCGCGACGAACTTGCCGAGGAACTCGTTGTACTGAACGGAGACCTCACCGATGCGGCCGTCCATGACGGGTACGGCCGCAGCTGGATCGGCGCGAATCCAGCCGTTTCCGTTCCAGTACTCGTAGGCGGAAAGTTGAAGGATCGAATCCTCGGGGACGCGAGAAAGCCGAACCTCGCCGGATCGTCCCGCGGGGGTTCCGTAGTTGTAGACGAACCCGCCATCCTTCACCATCGAGCTCATCTGAAAGTTCTCACTACCGGCAACAGGACCTACACCGGTGGGAAGAACACCACCGATGTTGGGGCGCAGCGTTTCCGGATGCGTGGCCCACGTTTCGCCGTTGTCCGAGGAAGTGGCAATCTGTGAGTAGTTCGTGCTCCACTGCCCGGCCTCACCCCAGTTACGCACCGACATGTAGCTCAGATACTGCACACCGTTCACCGCAATGCCGCTGGTGGGGATACTGGACGCCTCGACGCCCGGAACCTTCAGACCGGCAATGATCTCGCGTGCCTGACCGGCGCCGTCCATCGGCGCGCTGTCGATGCGCATACCGTCGGCCAGCACCCGATCCGAGCTGCGGAAGAGTACATTGCTTCGCCACTCGCCCACCAAACCGTCGCAGGCGGGGTTGCGACTGAGCCCGGTGGTGTCACCGAAAGCGGTTAGAATCTGACCGGCACCGTTGTCCCACATGATGCCCAGATCCGTGCCCAGAACATTGAAGCGATCGACCGTCTTGTTGGGACTGTATGTCCCGGTGACTTTTTCGATCGCGGTAGTACGCCCGGACAGGCCCGGCAACCCTCCGGTGTTGCCGTTGAGCCACGGCGCCGCATTGGCCGGCCCTCCGGCACTGCCGACACCACTCACTCCGACGCATCCCGGCGCCGCCGTCGCCGGCGAAGCCACCGCCGTGACGGCAGCGGCCGCAATCGCAGCAACTGTTCCGAACACTCCCAACGATCTCCCCGCGCGAAACATGACTCCCCCAAGGCCGGGATTGTTGGTGTTGTTGTCGTCGTTCCCCCCGAACCTCGGACAATCTAGCAACCTCAGTCACAGATAACCCAATCGGACAAAGACACGAAAAGGCCTGAAAGTCATAGTAGTTCAGACTTTCAGGCCTTTTCGGACAGAGAAGATCAGTCAGACGGTCAGCGCGCTCCGCTCGCACCGCCGTCGAGTGGGATCACCGCGCCGGTCAGATAAGCCCCGGCACGCGAAGCCAGGAAAATTGCAAGACCTGCAGCGTCCTGGGGAGTTCCGACCCGGCCCAACGGGACCGAGTCCGCCACAGCCTTTGCGCTCTGCTCGTCCTCCAGGAGGAATGCCATCATCTTCGACGGAAACGGACCCGGCGCAATGGCGTTGACCGTGATCTGTTCCCCCGCAAGCGTCGCCGCCAACTTGCGCGTCAACATGTGTACCGCAGCCTTACTGGCACCGTACGAGAAGTTTTCCGAGCCCGACACCACAAGTCCGTCGATCGATCCGATATTGATTACGCGCGCGGGATCTTCGGCCTTGGCCGCAGAACGCAACTGCGGCAACAGCTTCTGTGTCAAGAGGAAGATGGCTTTGACGTTGATGTCGAAAATCTTGTCGAAGCCGGCGGCCGGAAAATCGTCGACCGGAGCTCCCCACGTCGCACCGGCGTTGTTGACCAGTACGTCGAGCGTCGGCGAAATCTCGGCGACCTTCGCAGCGAGGCTCTCGATCCCCTCGTCCGTGGACAGATCGGCCGGATGCGAGATGCAGGTGCCGAACTCCGAAAGCTCCCGCGCGGCTTCGTCACAGGCTTCGGCTTTTCGAGCCGAAATGACGACCGTCGCACCGCCTTCGACAAATCCGCGAGCGATCATGTATCCGATGCCACGTGATCCACCGGTGACCACAACGGTCTTGCCACTGACGTCGAACAGTCCCTCGATCAAGCTCATGCGACCTCGAAAAGCCCGGCAGCACCCATGCCGCCGCCGATGCACATGGTCACGACCACGAGCTTGGCTCCGCGCCGTTTTCCTTCAAGAAGTGCATGGCCGACCAGACGAGCACCCGTCATTCCGTACGGATGGCCGACGGAGATACCGCCACCGTCGACGTTGTACTTCTCGGGATCGATCCCGAGCTTGTCACGGCAGTACAGGGCCTGAGAGGCAAAGGCCTCGTTGAGTTCCCAGAGATCGATGTCGTCGACCTTCAGCCCGTGCAGATCGAGCAGGCGGGGAATCGCGAACACCGGCCCGATGCCCATCTCGTCGGGAGCGCAACCCGCGACGGCCATGCCACGGTAGATACCGAGAGGAGCCAACCCGCGGCGTTCCGCCTCGCCTGCCTCCATCAGCACGGAAGCGGAGGCACCGTCCGAGAGCTGAGACGAGTTGCCCGCAGTGATGGAGGAATTCGCACTGACAGTACCGTCGGCCAGAACCGGTCGCAGACTCGCCAGACCTTCCAACGTGGTGGAAGCGCGGTTGCCTTCGTCCCGGGTCAGCGTCACGGACTCGCTGCGGATCTCACCCGTCTCCTTGTCCTGCACCTGCTTGATCGAGGGCAGCGGGACGATTTCGAGATCGAACCGACCTGCGTTCTGAGCTGCTGCGGTCCGCTGCTGCGAGACGAGCGCGAATTCGTCCTGCTGCTCGCGGGTCACTCCGTAGCGCTCGGCGACGATTTCGGCCGTGTGCAGCATCGGCATGTAGATCGACGGCTTGTTTTCCTTCAGCCACGGATCAGCCGCGCGGAAGTTGTTCATGTGATCGTTCTGTACCAACGAGATCGATTCGACGCCGCCGCCGACCGCGATCTGCATTCCGTCGTCCACGATCTGCTTGGCTGCGGTTGCGATGGCCATGAGCCCGGACGAGCACTGACGGTCGATCGTCATTCCGGAAACCGAGTCCGGAAGCCCCGCCCGCAGTACCGCTTGCCGCGCGACGTTGCCGCCGGAAGATCCCTGCTGCAACGCAGCGCCGAGAATGACGTCCTCGACCTCGCCGCCTTCGAGTCCCGCGCGCTGAACTGCATTCGAAATGGCATGTGCAGCGAGCTCTTGAGCCTGAGTGTTGTTGAACGCGCCGCGGTACGCCTTACCGATCGGGGTACGGGCAGTGGAAACGATGACAGCTTGCCTCATCGGGGAAACCTTTCGTCGAACACGAAGTGCTGTGCGCCTTTATTAACCGCCGGGGGTTAATAAAGGCGCACAGCAGAGAATCAGGGCTGGAACACGACGCGACCGACTGTGGTGCCGTCGCCGAGGCGGCCGATACCGTCGGCCACGTCCGTCAACGACAACCGCTCACTGATCAGTGGTTTGACCAGACCGGCATCGGCGAGCCTGGTGAGCTCGACGTGGCAATCGTCGATGGCCTGCTGGTTGTAGGCCTTGTACAGCCCCCAGTGCAGACCGATGATCGAATAGTTCTTGATGAGAGCATGATTGAGTGCCGGCTGCGGAATCGTGCCGCCCGCGAAACCGATGATGACGATCCGTCCCTCGAAGGCGATGCACTTGGTGGACTTCGCGTATGCGTCACCGCCGACCGGATCGAAGACGACATCGGCGCCCTTGCCGCCGGTGAACTCCTTGACCGCTGCCACGAAGTCCTCACTGTGACGGTCGACCACGAGGTCTGCGCCCAGCTTGCGCGCGTACTCCGCCTTGTCCGGCCCACCGACGACACCGATCACCTTGGCGCCTGCCGCCTTGCCGAGTTGCACTGCAGCACTGCCCACACCACCCGCAGCGGCGTGAACCAACAAGGTTTCACCTTCGAGCAGTTGAGTGCGCCGGTGCAGAGCGAACCACGCCGTCTGGTAGCCGATGCTCAGTGCGGAGGCTTCCGCGTCGTCGAGAGCCGACGGCGCCGGGAACGTGTTGTTCTGATCCAGCACCGAGTACTCGGCGAATCCACCGGACGGCAGACTCGGATTACCGATCACCCGGTCCCCCACCGCGAACTTGGTCACCGATTCACCGACCGAGACCACTTCACCACACAGTTCGACGCCGGGGGTGAAGGGCAGCGGCGGCTTGATCTGGTATTCACCCCGGCACATGAGGACGTCGGGGAAGTTGGCCGGAGCGGCCAGCACCTTCACCAACATCTCCGTCGCACTGGGGGTGGGATCCGCGGTTTCCTCCAACGCGAGTACATCGCGGGGTTCGCCGAGTTCGTTGACGCGCCAAGCCTTCACAGCAATTCTCCAGACAGATAGTGGGTGGGATTCAGGACGAGATCGGGAGGTCGACCAACTCGGCGAGGCGTGCCCGATGCTGATATGCGGTTCCCAGCGACAACTGATCGCTCTTCGCCCGTTTGAGGTAGAGGTGCGCCGGATACTCCCACGTCATTCCGATACCACCGTGGAGTTGGACGCATTCCTCGGCGGCATGAACCGCGACGCCGCTGCAGAATGCCTGGGCTACCGTCGCCGCGATCGCCGCATCGTTGTCGCCGCGTGCATAGGTGTCCGCCGCATAGCGTGCTGCCGCGCCCGAGGAACTGACTTCGAGCCAGAGATCGGCCAGGCGGTGCTTGATCGCCTGGTACGAACCGATCGCCCGGCCGAACTGCTTGCGCTCCTTCACATACGCGAGAGTCGTTTCGAGGCACCACTGAGCTACAGCGAACTGTTCGGACGCCAGAAGTGCGCTTCCGCAGAGCAACGCTTCCTCAACCGCTTGCGCCGCATTGCCGCCGTCGACCCGGACCGACGGCGACCCCGAGAACTCGACGTCCGCCAAACGGCGCGTCATGTCCAGGGACAGAACGGGCGTGACGGCAGCGTCGGCGATCCGAACGGTGTGCAACTCCAGACCGCTCTCACCGGCAACCGGGACAACAAGAACATCGGACTCGGCGACACCGGCAACCGTTGTGACACTGCCGACGAGTCCACTCGCCGTCACCTTGACAGAGGGTGTGAAAGTTCCTGGTGCAGTGGACAACGGGACGACCAGAGCAGCCGTCGACTCCCCGGTGGCCAATTGACCGAGCACCTCGGTCTCACCTGCCTTCAGCAACGCCGTCGTCGCCAGCACCGCGCTGGTGAAGAACGGAACGGGCGCGACCGCACGTCCGATCTCCTCCATCACGACCGCCGCCTCACGCGTCGACGCACCTGCCCCGCCCAGTTCCTCGGGTACCAGCAGTCCCGCCAAACCGAGTTCCGACGCCAGCGACTTCCACAGCCCGGTGAAGTCGGCGGACACGTCGTCGTATGCCGTGACCACGGTGTCGGCGCCGGCACGCTCGGTCAGCAGTCGTCTGACGCTGGCTCGCAGATCTTGTTCGGTCTCGGAGTACAGCAGATCAGCGCTCATCGGGGTAGGTCCTTCCAGGCGATGTCCTTGTCGACGCGATGCTCGGGTGGCAGCCCGAGTACGCGTTCTGCGATGACGTTGCGCAGGATCTCCGACGTTCCGCCCTCGATCGAATTGCCCTTGGCTCGCAGGTACCGGTATCCGGGTTCACGCCCGGTGAAGTCGACGGAATCCGGTCGACGCAGTGTCCAGTCGTCGTAACGCAGACCGGCTTCGCCGTGCAACTCGAGGTCGAAACCCGAAATCTGTTGGGCCAAACCGGCAAAGGCGAGCTTCATTCCCGAGCCTTCGGGGCCGGGCTGGCCGGCGGCGAGCTGCTGACGCAGTCGCTCCCCGGTCAGACGCGCAACTTCGGATTCGGTCCAGAGCCGCATCAACTCGTCGTGCATTGCCGGATTACGCAACTCGGGCTCGTCGCGCCAGGCCTGAGCGACCTTTCCGATCATGCCGCCCTCACGCGGTGCGCCCGAACCGATGGCAACACGCTCGTTGTTCAGGGTGGTTGTCGCAACCTTCCATCCCTGACCTTCGGCTCCGAGGCGATTGGCGTCCGGAATCCTGACGTCCGTGAGGAATACCTCGTTGAATTCGGCCTCGCCGGTGATCTGACGGAGCGGCCGGACGTCGACGCCCGGGTCGGTCATGTCGCAGATGAAGTAGCTCAGACCCGCGTGCTTCGAGCGTGACGGATCGGTCCTGGCCACCAGAATCGCCAGCTGCGCGTTCTGCGCACCCGACGTCCACACCTTCTGCCCGTTGACTATCCAGTCGTCGCCGTCGCGGACGGCACGGGTAGCGACGGCCGCGAGGTCCGAACCTGCGCCCGGTTCACTGAACAGCTGGCAGTAGACCGTCTCCGCAGTCCACAACGGGCGCAGGAACTTCTGCTTCTGCTCCTCGGTACCGAAGGCAGCGATGGTCGGTGCCGCCATGCCCAGTCCGATCCCGTTCTTGCCGGTGGCCGGGCCGGGTGCACCGGCAGCCTCCAGCTGAGCGTTCACCTGCCGCTGAAAGCTCTGCGGTACACCGAGTCCCCCATGACCTTCGGGGAAATGAACCCACGCCAGTCCGGCGTCGAATCGTGCGCCAAGGAAATCCGATACCGACACACTGCTCGGATCGTTTTCCGCGAGAAGCACGTTCACCTTGTCGGTGATGTCACGCGATACTGCCTCTTCGTCGAAAGCCATGCCCATTCCTTCGGTTCGAGCGGTGAGCGGACTGTCAGTCCTTGGGCCCACCGGCGACGTAGACGACCTGACCGGAAACGAAGCCCGCGCCTTCACTGACGAAGAACGACGCGGTGTGCGCGATGTCCTCGGGCTGACCGACGCGGTTGACCGGAATCTGCGAAGCGGCAGCGGTCTTGAAGTCCTCGAAGCCGACTCCCATGCGCTCTGCCGTTGCGGCGGTCATCTCGGTTTCGATGAATCCGGGGGCAATGGCGTTGGCGGTGACGCCGAACTTGCCCAGCTCGAAGGCCAACGTCTTGGTGAATCCCTGCATGCCGGCCTTGGCTGCGGAGTAGTTGACCTGTCCGCGGTTGCCGAGAGCCGACGTGCTCGAGAGGTTCACGATGCGGCCGAACTTCGCTTCCACCATGTACTTCTGCACCGCACGCGACATGAGGAACGCTCCACGCAGGTGGACGTTCATCACCGAATCCCACTCGGCAACGCTCATCTTGAACAGAAGGTTGTCGCGAGTGATGCCGGCATTGTTGATCAGCACGGTAGGTGCACCCAGTTCTGCGGCAACACGATCCACCGCTGCAGCAACCGAGGCCTCGTCGGAGACGTCAGCGCCGACGGCCAAGCCCTGGCCGCCTGCAGCCTTGATCGCGTCGACGGTTCCGGCACACGCCGCTTCGTCGAGGTCGAGCACGGCGACGGCAAAACCGTCTTCCGACAGTCGCTTCGCCACGGCCGCACCGATTCCGCGTGCTGCGCCCGTGACAATTGCGGTTCTACGTTCCTGGCTCACTGGCCCTCCATACTTTCGTGATTCGACGGACACCGGACGATCTCGTCAGATCCCGGCCTGATCTGCAATTTCCCTGGCTTTGGCGACCAAGGCGTCAATACGTTCCACGGTGGGAGTTCCGCTCTCGGCGGCATTCTGCGGTTCGTCGCGGGCGCGACGCATCACGCCCTCGGCGATCACGGCAATCTTCCACAGCCCCAAGGTGTGCCAGAACTTCAGCGCAGCCGGATCCCGTCCGGTGGCCTCGAGATAGATCCGGGAGATCTCCTCTCGCGAGGGGAATCCGGGGAGCGCCGACGCCGGAAAATCGCCGCCGGTGTCCTCCCCAGCCGCCGGCCAGTACGCCAACAAGCTTCCGACGTCCGCCAACGGATCACCGAGTGTGCACAGTTCCCAGTCGAGGGCCGCGACAACTTCGCCGTTGCTCGCCGAGGTGATCACATTGCGTAGGTGAAAGTCGCCGTGCACCAACGTGGTTTCAGTGTGATCCGGCTGGGCCGCAATGAGTCGTCGGGTGAGATCGTCCAGATCAGGGCATTCCCGCGTCTTCGACTGTTCCCACTGACCACCCCACCGCTTCAGCTGCCGCGCGGCGTAGGGCTTGTGACTTGCCAAGTCGTCGAGACCTGCCTGCTTCAGATCCACGGCGTGAATCTTCGCGAGCGTCTGAGCCAGCGAGATTCCGATTGCCCTGCGACGCTCTTCCGACAACGCCTCGGCAAGAGGCATCCGGTCGACGACTTCGCCGTCCACGAATTCCATGAGAAGCAGCGGAACTTCGGTGACGGACGGATCCTCGGTCAACCCGAATACTCGCGGCGAAGGCACGTCGGTGGATTCGAGAGCGCTCAGGATGCGAGCCTCACGCGCCACGTCGTGAGCCGAGGCGAGAAGGTGACCGAGCGGTGGGCGTCGTAGAACCCAACGGTTACCGTCCTGATCACGAACCAGGTACGTGAGGTTGGACTGCCCCAAACCGATTCGATCGAAGGACAGCGGCCCGGTGAAGTCGATCCCCAGGCCTGCAATCCACCCGGTAACCGCCTCGGTATCGAGTCCCACTACTCCGACGCTAGCCACCGACGGACGCTCCCTGCCGGAACGGGAGTGCGTCACCCAACAACTGGCCACCGTCGATGGTCATGATCTCGCCGGTGATCCACTGGGCTGCATCCGAAACCAGGAAGGCGATGGCCGCGGCCACGTCCTCGGGTTCACCGATGCGTCCGAGAGCGGTCGACGCGGACACCGCTTCTTCATGTTCTTTCCACAGAGCTTCGGCGAGTTTGGTTCTCACCACTCCCGGAGCAACGGCGTTGACACGGATCTTCGGTGACAACTCGAGCGCCAACTGCTTGGTGATGTGGATCAGAGCAGCCTTCGACGCGTTGTACGTACCGATCCCGGCCTCGAACGCCATGCCGCCGATCGAGGCGGTGTTGACCACGGAACCACCGTGCTCGCCCATCCAGGCCCGCGCTGCCAGGCCGGTCCACAGGACTGGAGCCCACACGTTGACGTCGAAGGTCTTGGCGAAGCGCGAGTGATCCTGGTTGATGATCGGCCCGAACGACGGGTTGGTGCCCGCGTTGTTCACCAAGATGTCGAGACTGCCGAAACGCTCGATCGTCTGCTCGACGCACGTGCGTGCAGCATCCTCGTCCGTCGCGTGAGCGCCGACGCCGATCGCGTTGCCGTTCACCTGTGCGGCAGCCGCATCTGCGGATTCCTGTGAGCGCGAAGTCAGTACGACGTTTCCGCCCGCCGCCGCAATCGCCTGCGCGGTAGCGAGGCCGATGCCCCGCGATGCGCCGGTGACGATTGCCGTCTTACCTGTGAGATCCAGTCCTGCCATGTCAGTTCGCCTTGACTTCGCGGTACTTGCGCAGTTCCTGCTTGGCGATGGCGCGCTTGTGCACCTCGTCCGGGCCGTCGGCCAGGCGAAGGGTGCGCATGTGAGCGTAAGCCATCGCGAGCGGGAAGTCGTCCGTGACGCCGCCGCCGCCGTGAACCTGGATGGCGCGGTCGATGATCTTGAGCGCGATGTTCGGCGCCGCAACCTTGATGGCTGCGATCTCGGTGCGCGCTTCCTTGTTGCCCACCGTGTCCATCATGTGAGCGGCCTTGAGCGTGAGGAGTCGAACCATCTCGATGTCGATACGAGCCTCGGCGATCCAGTCCTGGATATTCGCGTTGTCACTGACGGGCTTTCCGAAGGTGATGCGGGTGGATGCGCGCTTGCACATCAGTTCCAGTGCGCGCTCGGCCATTCCGATTGCACGCATGCAGTGGTGGATGCGGCCGGGTCCGAGGCGAGCCTGGCTGATCGCGAATCCTTCGCCCTCGCCGGCGAGAATGTCCTTGGCCGGGACGCGCACGTCCTCGAAGGTGATCTCGCCGTGTCCTTCACGGTCCTGGTAGCCGAAGACCGGCAAGTTGCGCAGGATCGTGACGCCGGGAGCATCGATCGGAACGACCATCATCGACTGCTGACGGTGGGTGGCGGCATTGAAGTCGGTCTTGCCCATGACGATCAGAACCTTGCAGTTCTGATGCAAAGCGTTGGAAGCGAACCACTTACGGCCGTTCAGTACGTACTCGTCGCCGTCACGGTCCATACGAAGCTGGATGTTGGTGGCGTCGGAACTGGCAACCTCGGGCTCGGTCATCGCGAAAGCAGAACGGATTTCGCCTTCGAGAAGCGGCTTGAGGTACTTCTCCTTGTGCTCGTCGGTGCCGAAGAGCGTGAGCACCTCCATGTTTCCCGTGTCCGGAGCGGCGCAGTTGGTGGCTTCGGAAGCCAGGTGGCTGCGGCCCATGATCTCCGCGAGCGGTGCGTATTCCAGGTTGGTCAGGCCGGGGCCCCATTCGGGATGCGGGTGAAAGAGGTTCCACAGCCCGCGCGCCTTGGCTTCCTTCTTCAAGTCGTCGATGATCGGCGGCTGGAAGTGCGGGTTACCGGACTCACGCATCTGCTCTTCGTAGACCGCTTCGGCCGGATAAACGTGCTTGTCCATGAAATCGAGCAGTTCGGCCTGGTACTTCTTGGTGCGATCCGAGAACTCAAACACTGACATGTGAACTCCTGACAGAGAGGGAAGGAAAATTGGGGGCTCGATGTTCGAGATGGCTGTTGACGCCTTCGACGACATCCGGGCCGTGAAATGCATTCAGCATCAGCGATTCCGCACGCCTGGCGGAATCGGTGAAGGTCGAGTGCGCGTCGGCACTCATCTGAGACTTGATGACGGAGAGGGACGTCGGCGAGCAGTTGGCCGCGATGTCCTCGGCGTAAGCAATCGCCGCATCCAGAGCGTCACCGCCGGTGACCAGGTGGTCGATCAAACCGATGCGGTACGCCTCGTCGGCATCCACCATCCGGCTGGAAAGCAGCAGATCGACTGCTCGACTGTGACCGACCAATCGGGGCAACATCCAGGAGATGCCGTACTCCGCAATGAGGCCTCGACGCGCGAACGCGGTAGTGAATCGTGCTGCACTCGAACCGAAACGAACGTCGCAGTACAGAGCCTCGACCATTCCGAGGCCTGCGGCGACGCCGTTGACGGCAGCGATCAGCGGCTTGCGGATGGTGGTCGGGAAATCACGATCTCGCGGTCGGACCAGATCACTTTCGGAAACGCCGCCGACGTTCTTCAGATTGCCGAGGTCAGCCCCCGAGCAGAATCCGCGGCCCGAGCCGGTGACTACAATTGCTCGGACACCGGGATCTTCGTCTGCTGCGGCCAAAAGGTCGTAGTACTGATCTTCGAGCTCGTTGGTCCACGCGTTGAGAACGCGGGGCCGATTGAATGTCAGAACCAGCACCGCGCCTCTCTGCTCGGAGAGGACGAGTTCCTCGGTCATCGCGTTCCCGCGAGCAGCGACGCCTGGTACCGACGCATCCCGCGCAGCCAACGGTCGTAGTCGGCGCCCTTCTGCCGGTACATGTCCAGCACGTTCTTGTGCGGAAGGATGAGGAATTCCTCGGCATCTACTGCGGCCAGAACGATTTCGGCGCATTCAGCCGGCTCGAGAACGTTGCCGGCGGCAAGCACGGCTCCGGTTGCGGCCTTGCCGACCGGATCGCCGGAATTCTCGCCTTCGTAGAGAAGCTTGGTGTTGACGCCCATCGGACACAGGCAACTGACGCGAACACCCTGATCTCCGTAGGTGATCGAGAGCCACTCCGCAAATGCGACCGCGGCATGTTTGGTCACCGAGTACGCGGCCGAGCCGACCTGGCTGAGCAAGCCGGCCGCAGAGGCGGTGCTGATGAAGTAGCCCTCCCCGCGCTCGGTCCAACCGGGGACGAGGAGCCTGGCAGCGCGAATGTGAGCGCGAACGTTGACGTCGATCGTCGTGTCCCAGACGTCCTCGCTGATGTCGAGGCCCATGCCTCCGGTGACGCCGGCATTGGCGAAGTAGAGGTCGACCGGGCCGAATTCCTTCTCCGCCTGCGCGATCAGGCCTGCAATGACCGTCTCGTCGGAGACGTCGCCACCGGCAGACACGGCCGCTCCGGGATACTCCGCGTTGATCGCCTCGGCTACCGCTGACGCCGCAGCTCCGTCGAGGTCGGCCACTACGACGCGAGCGCCCTCGGCAGCCAGTCGCTCGGCCAGCGCACCGCCGATCCCCCCGCCGCCACCGGTGACAATTGCTACCTTCTGGGCAACCTTCATGAGCGATTCCTCTCGCTTGCGTCATACCTACGCGCTGACAGTGATCCACGTCTCCCCTCATGTATAGTTGAATCCGGCGTCAGTTTCAACCGTCGAATCGCGACGGTCACCCGAACGGCCCGTTCCGTCCTCCTGAACTGCGAGTAAAGGGATAACGATGACTGAAAACCAATTGCCCGTCCGCCCGTCCACCTTCGCCGAGCTCGAGAAGCTCATCGGCCAGGAACTTGGCCCGACGGAGTGGTACGACATCACCCAGGAGCGCATCAACGCGTTCGCCGAAGCCACAAACGATCATCAGTGGATTCACGTCGACCCGGAACGAGCCGCATCGAGCCCGCTCGGCAGCACCATCGCGCACGGACTCTTCAGCCTCTCGCTGGGCCCGCAGTTCTCCTACCAACTCATCCACTTCGACGGCTTCGCCCACAGCCTCAATTACGGCTACGACAAGGTTCGCTTCCCCGCTCCCGTTCCTGTGGGATCCCGGGTCCGCATGCGCGCAACCGTCGTGTCCGCAGAGCAGTTGCCCGGCGGAATCCAAGTGAAGATGAGCCAGGTGGTCGAGCGTGAAGGTTCCGACAAGCCCGTGGTCGTCGCCGAATCCGTCGCTCGCGTCGTCGAGAAGAGCTGAATCGAGAAGGGCTGAACCTGCATACCCCGGCCGCTCCGAGCCTCCCGGCCCGGGGCGGCCCCTCGTCAGAGACGGTCAGGAAATTTGAGAGCGTTCGCCCACAGATCGGTCACCGTGGCGACAATCTGATCGAACTCCGGCGAACGCCCGTCCACCTCACCCTCACGGAGGGTGAACAGACTGTAGGCGAGTCGACTCACCATGCCGGACAGAGCAATCGACGCCGTCATCGGATCCAGCGTCGTGTCCGCGATGCCGCGGGACTGCAGATCTGCAATCCCGCGGGCATTACGGCGTATGAACGCATTGGCCCGCTCGCTGCGGAACTTCCGGAACTCCGGATCGATGTGAGCAACCTGCTCCATGAGCCCCATCAACTTCGCATTGCGTTGGTATGCGGCCAGATACGCTCGATTGCTCGCCTCCAGCACGGCGTACGGATCGTCCGCGCCCGCAACGCGTCCCATGCCCGGATGCATCATGTCGTCTCGCGCGACCTCGAGGACGGCGGCGAACACCTCTTCCTTGTTCGCGAAGTACGTATAGAACGATCCCGTAGCGCAGCCGGCTTCTTTGGCGATGTCGATCAGACGGGCATCGAGATAGCCACTACGCTCGAAAACCTTACGGGCAGCGGCAACTAATGCCGCACGCGTGCGGGTACCCCGCTCGGTGGTCGGTCGATCACGGAGCAGCGCTGGCGGAGCCACCGGTAAGGCGGCAATTCGCGATTCGTCGTCGAGCACGGTGCGCTCCTCATCCTTCCGAGTCAACATCATTTTCGGGACAATCCCAGCAGACTCGATGTTGACGCCGGATTCAAGTGTACGCTCTGGTGAGACCCAGGACACACAATCGGTCGATTCCTCCCGAAAGGCAGAACCATGGTTAGCGTTCTCGACCCGGTGACCCGTCACGCGGAAGCCACTCCGGACAATATTGCAATTCGCGGCACGGATAATCATTGGACATACCGGCAGCTTCACGACGCATCTCTGGCGTTCGCCGGCCGCATTCGCGACGAAGGGTTGAGCGTCGGCGACCGCGTTCTGCTCGCAGCGCCGTCGGTGCCGGAATTCATCGTGGCGTACATGGGAATTCAGGCCGCAGGTTGTGTCGTGGTACCGATCAACACGATGTCGGCGCAACCCGAAGTCGAGTACGTTCTCGACGACGCGGAGATTTCCCTCGCCATCGCGTGGCATCAACTCGGGTCCGCAGTCCAGGATGCAGGGAGTGCGCGGGGCGTCCGGGTGTGGACGCTCACCGAAGAATCGGCGAAGGCCGATCATGCACCCGCAACTGTGGTCGACCGTGCGGCAGCAGACACCACGGCGATTCTCTACACCTCCGGCACCACCGGACGCCCGAAGGGCGCTCAGCTGACCGTCGGGAATTTGTTGTCCGCCGGTGAGATCGGCGCCGAGAGCAGCCGCGGAAACCCTTCGGACCGAACCGGAACCGGACTGCCGCTCTTCCACATCTTCGGCCAGGGCTCGGTCATGATGGCAACCTTCACCGGCGGCGGATCACTGTCCCTGCTCGCCCGGTTCGACCCCACCGCCATGCTCGATCTGGTGCGCCGGGACAAACTCACCGTCATGGCCGGCGTCCCCACCATGTGGAATGCCATGCTGCACGCCGCCGCCGACGTGGACAGCTCCGACTTCGAGCAACTGCGGATCGCAATCTCCGGTGGCGCATCACTTCCCGGTGAAGTTGCTCGCGCCTTCGAAGCACGGTTCAACTGCACGATCCTCGAGGGCTACGGCCTGACCGAGACGAGCGCATTCGGAACTTTCAACAGCATCGACCGCGTTGCAAAGATCGGATACACCGGCCGCGCCGTACCGCGGACCGAGGTCGAGGTTCGTGATCACGACGGAAATGTCTGCGAGGCAGGCACAGTGGGCGAAGTATTCATCAAAGGACCGACGGTCATGAAGGGCTACTGGAAGCGCCCTGACGACACGGCCGCCGTCCTGTCCGACGACGGATGGTTCCGCACCGGAGACCTCGGCGAGACCGACGCCGACCGTGACCTTCGCATCGTCGACCGAGTCAAGGACCTCATCATCCGTGGTGGATACAACGTCTATCCAGGCGAGGTCGAAGAGGTGCTCTACCAGCATCCCGACATCGTCGAGGCCGCGGTGATCGGCATACCCGACGACTACTACGGCGAGGAGGTCGCGGCAGTGGTGGCCGTGCGCCCAGGCTCCGACCTCGAGGCAGACGCCGTCACCTCGTGGGCTCGGGAACGTCTGTCCGCCTACAAGATTCCGCGGGTGGTCCAGTTCATCGACGCCCTCCCGAAGGGTTCGACGGGGAAGATCCTCAAGCGATCGATCGACCGCACCGAACTCCTCGCCCAGAAGCAGAACTGAAAAAACAGGTGAGCCCCGGCGAGATTTCGCCGGGGCTCACCAATCCATTCGCTCAGAGAGCGTCGAAGTACTCGATCTGCGGGGCGCCGGCGAGGAACGGCGCCATCGCCTTTCCTGCAGCCTGGAAATGCTCGGACGTTCCGTGTGCCTTGATGGCAGCGCCGTCCTGGTACAGCTCCATGAACTTGTAGGAATTCGTATCTGTCTTCGAGCGGATCAGTTGATACAGAATTGTTCCGGGCTCTTCTGTGCGCACCTTCTCGGCGAGTTCGGCGATTACGGCTTCGAACTGCTCGCCGCTTCCGTCCTTGACGGTGATATCCGCGATGACAGCAATCATTCATTCCTCCAAAAGTGTTCCGGCAATATCCGAGTGTTCCAGCAGTGTCCACGTGTTACCGAGAAACCTACAGTTTCACCGCGTGGGCAGTAGTCCGAACGTCGATTCCAATTGTCTGCGAGTGCTTTCCGCGTCAGTGTGAAGAATGCCGGCGATCCCCAACCGCGCCGCACCGTCGAGGTTCTGTTGCAGATCGTCGATCATCACGGCGTCGTCTGGCGCGACGCCCAGACGCTCACACGCAATAGTGTAGATCTGACGAGAAGGCTTACGAATCCCGACTTCCGACGAGATCACCACCTCATCGACCAACTCCTCGAGGACAAATCCCGCATAACAATCACGCCCGAAAGCATTCGACACGAGCGCAACAGGGTGTCCCGCCGCCCGAACATCTGCGAGCAGAAGCACCATCTCCTCGTCTCGAATCAGCCCGGCCTGCATCCGGTCCACCAATCCGGCGCTGTCGACGACGGCGCCGTGTGCTCGTAGCCGTTCCCCGAATCCGACCTCGAAGGCCTCCTGGTCGATCTTTCCGGATTCGTGATCGGAGAGCAGCTTCTTCGAGACGTCGTCGCGGGAGAGCAGGGTCAACGGAAGTCGTGGGTCTCCCCCAAGCGAGGCCCCGAAATCTTCGAAGGCCTGAAGAACACTGGAGGTGAGAACTCCACCGAAATCGACGAGCACTGCCGTACGCGTAGGTGTCATTGCTCTATCAGACACCAAACATGAACCCGGCGTCAACATCAGTTTTGGCGCAGCGAGAACTGTAAAGTGTTGATCCACAACCGGTTGACCGTATCGAGCAGACCGTCGAAGGTCACTCCAGCCGCGCCGTCCTCGCCGCCGCGGGATACGAAGTACCCGAACGCAAGTCGACTGATCATCCCGGAGAGTGCCCGAGACGTCAGGAGCGGATCCAGGTTCGCGTCCGCCAGACCGGCTTTCTGCAGCTTCTCGATACTGCGCGCGTTGCGTCGAACAAACGCGTCAGCGCGCTCGAGGCGGAGAACCCGGAACTCCGGATCGATGCTTGCGACCTGCTCGAGCAGTCCCATCAGCTTCGCGTTCCGTCGGTACGCCTCGAGGTATGCACGGTTACTCGCCGCGATGACGTCAGCGGGATCGGCGCCTTTCGGAGTGTGCGGCATTCCCGGATGCATCATGTCTTCTCGCGCCAACTCCATCACTGCTGCGAAGATCTCTTCCTTGCTCGCGAAGTAGGTGTAGAAGGTGCCGGCCGAGCACTGGGCCTCCACCGTGATGTCGATCAGACGCGAGTCCAGATAACCGGTCCGCTCGAAGACGGTGCGAGCCGCATCGATCAACGATCGACGCGTACGCAAACCACGCTGAGTGGAGGGAAGTTCCCGTGACACTGTCGACGAAGCATCTTCGGAGCCTGTGCGTGCTGCAGCCATGCTCCAGTTATACGTCAGACGCCCGCCACCGGTGACCGGTAGCGGGCGTCTGTTCGAAACCGAAGGTACTACTTGGCGTAGAGATGCGCGCCGGGAATGGCGTTCGGATCGTCCCGAACTTCCTTCGGGTTGGTCTCTTTCAGTACCCAGGCGCTGAAGAAGGTCACCAAACCCATGAGTGCTACGAACACGGCAACCCACGTCGTGGTTCCGGTCTTCGCGATAAGCGCGGTCATGATGAACGGGGTTCCACCACTGACCGTGATCGCGGCCAACTGGTAGGCCAACGATGCTGCCGAGTAACGCACGTTGGGTGCGAACAGCTCACCCATGTATGCCGCGATCGGCCCGTAGGTCATCGACTGGAACACACTGCCGACCGTGACTGCGATGAAGAACAGCGGCAGGGACTTGGTGTTGATCAACCAGAAATACGGGAATGCCCACACCACGATCGCCGCGGCGCCGATCAGGATCATCGGACGACGACCGATCTTGTCCGACATCTTCCCGGACCACAGCACCACTCCGACTGTCAGCAACGCACTCAGGAGCGAAATGATGAGCAGTGAGTTCCGCTTCAACCCCAGTTCGGTTGTGCCGTAGCTGAGCACACCGGCGATACTGATGTAGAACAGCGCATTGGTGGCGGCCAGAAGTCCGCAACCGAGCAGAATCTTGCGCCAGTGATCCTTGAGCGCCTGAGCTAGTGGAGCCTGAACGACGACATCCTTCTGATTCTTCTTTGCATCTTCCTGCAGCTCGAGGAACTCCGGCGTGTCCTCGACCTTCGTCTGGATGTACAGAACCACCGGGAAGAGCAGCGCGCTGGCGAAGAACGGAACCCGCCAACCCCAGCTCAGGAATGCTTCGTTGGAAATGGTCGCGGTCGCGACGAGGAAGACCAAGTTGCCCAGCACTACACCGAACGACACACCCATCTGACCGAAAGTGCCTGAGAATCCACGCTTCTTGGGACTCGCGGATTCAGTGAGGAGAAGGACGATTCCGCCCCACTGGCCACCGCAGGCGAGGCCTTGGATGAATCGCAGTGTCACCAGAAGAATCGGAGCGACGACGCCGATTGCCGAAGCACTCGGAATCGCGCCGATCAGGAACGTCGCGACAGCCATCAGCAACAGGCAGGTGACGACGGCGGGCTTGCGTCCGTACTTGTCGCCGAAGTGTCCGGCGACCAAACCACCGATGGGACGGGCCACGAAGCCGGCCCAGAACGTACTGAACGAGAGCAGTGTGCCCATCAGTGCGGATGAATCGGGGAAGAACACATGCGGAAAGACCAGTGCCGCAGCCGTTCCGTACAAGAAGAAGTCGTACCACTCGATGGAACTGCCGAGCAGTCCCGCGCCGAGAAGTTTGCGGTGCGCCTTCTTCTTCTTCCGTTCCTGATCGGACAGGCCCCCTGCCTGCGTGCTCGAATCCACTGCCGATCTCGTCATGGGTTACTCCTCGATGGGTCGGACGCTCGTCGCGCCGGGAGCTGAGAAAGTGAAACCGGGCCAGAAGTAGAAACTGACACCAACTTCAACTCTGCGGCGTTGCGATCAGTCTGCGATACAAAAAGAGTGATGTCAATCACTGAAATACATTGCCGCATAAGGGACTAAATCCCCTATCGATGCTCGCCGATCACCACGACGAATGGCCGGCTCACCCAGTCGGCGGCCGGCAATTCGTTTGTCAGGTGGATCTAGCTCGGTACCCGCAGTTCGCGACGGAGAATCTTTCCGCTCACGGTCTTGGGCAGGTCGTTCATGATCTCGACGATGCGCGGATACTTGTATGCTGCAAGTCTTTCCTTGCAGAACTCGACCAGATCCTCGGTGGTCGCTTCGGATCCTTCCTTGAACGACACGAAGGCCTTCACGGTTTCACCGCGGTACGGATCCATGACACCGACGACGGCGGCTTCCCGCACGGCAGGGTGTTCGTAGAGAACATCTTCCACTTCGCGCGGCCACACCTTGAAGCCCGAGGCATTGATCTGATCCTTCATCCGGTCGACGACGTAAAACCAACCGTCACTGTCCATGAATCCGATGTCGCCGGTGTGAAAACGACCGCCTGGCATGGCATGTGCAGTTTCCTCCGGCTTGTTCCAGTAACCGAGCGCGACCTGCGGACCGGAGACCACGATCTCGCCGTACTCGCCGATCGATACCGGCTTGTCGTTCTCGTCCACTATCTCGGCGTACGTGTTCGATACCGGAACACCGACGGCAACGGCGCCCGACGACGGATCCACCGGCGCTTCACGCGAATTCGGTACCACGATTGCCGGGCTGTTCGTCTCGGTCAGCCCGTAGCCGTTGTGAATGTAGTGACCGAACTTCGCCCGGAACGCTTCCAACGCTGCGTGCGGGATCGGCGCGCCACCTGAATACACCGACTCGAGACTGCTCAGCGATTCCTTCGAGACTGCCGCGCTGTCCGTCCACGCGATGAATACGGTGATCGCACCGATGATCGCGGTGGCCCGATGCTCCGAAATCGATTCCGCTGCAACAATGGGGTGGAATCGGCAGGTCAGAATCGTGGGCGCGCCGGCCAGGAGTGGAGCCGCGACGTGCCCGATCAACCCGGTGATATGGAACAGTGGCGCCACCGCGAACATCGCGCCGCCGGGGCGCAACCCCAACCAGTCCCGATAGATCTGTGCTGCGAACACGACATTTGCGTGTGTGTTCATCGACCCCTTCGGCGGGCCGGTTGTCCCTGACGTATAGGGAAGGTAGGCAAGGTCTTCCGGGGACAGATCGACCTTCTCGGGCTTCTGCCCTCGATGAGCCTCGATCAATTCCAGTAGATCCGGAAATCCATCATGACGAATCCTGGACGCCGAACCGAAGATTCGTTCATCGTCGCGCGACTGGAAATCCAGTTCCGACGTGGTGACGACCCGTCTCACTGCGGTGCCCTCGGACGCAGTCGCCACGGTCTCGGCCGAGGACTCGAGACAGATGACTGCTACCGCGCCGCTGTCGGCGAATACGGTGGCCAGCTCACGGTCCCGGTACATCGGATTGACCGGAACCACGACGGCGCCGCGCTTCCAGACCGCGACCGTCGCGATCACGAACTGCGGAACATTCTGCAGGACAAAGGAAACTCTGTCACCGAAACCGATTCCGTCCTCGGCGAGGGCTACGGCAAGCGCGTCCGACATCTCGTCGAGCTCGGCAAAGCTGACGGTCCTGTCGAAGTACCTGATGATCGGGGCGTCGCGATCGCGATCCAGCGACGCACGGAACATCGTCAGGGCATCGGCATGCTCGATGTCCACGTTCGGCGGAGTGTCAGCGTCGTAGTTGGCGAGCCAAGGCTTGCTCTCGTACACGTTGGTCATAGCTCAGCTCTCGAAGTACCGACGTGGGTTGTCCACCAGCATGGTGTTGATCTGATCCTCGGTGACGCCACGTTCGAGCAGCGTGGGGATGACCTGATCGCTGATGTGGGTGAAGTTCCAGTTCGGTACCGCGGCAGCCTTGGCTTCACTCGAGAACCAGTCGATGAAGCATGAGGCATCATGTGCCAGAACCATTTTCTCGGCATAGCCGCGGCGCGCCAGTTCCACGACGGTGTTCACCCGCTCCTCGAACGGGAGCAGAACATCGAGACCGAAACGGTCCATCCCGAGTAGCGAGCCTGCATCGGCCAGCTCACACAGGTAGTCCAGGTCGGTGGAATCACCCGAGTGCCCGATGACCACCTTGGTCAGATCCGCACCCTCCTCGGCCAGAACCTTCTGCGCAACGAGGCCCGATTCCGTGTGCGGGTTGGTGTGGACCGTGATCGGTACACCGGTTTCGACCTGTGCCTGACCGACAGCTCGCATCACCCGCTCGACGCCGGGAGTCAGACCAGGTTCTTCGATGGCGCACTTGAGGAACGACGCGCGGATGTCGGTGCCGGCAATGCCGTCCTTGATGTCCTTCACGAACAGATCGACCATCGGCTCGCGAACGTCGAACAGCAAACCTGGTCCGGTGTAATGGAATTGGAACGGGATGTCGTTGTAGGTGTAGACGCCGGTCGCGACGATGATGTTGAGGTCGACCTGCTCGTTGATCCGGGCGATACGCGGGATGTAGCGACCGAGTCCGATCACCGTGGGATCGACGATCGTGCTGATCCCTCGTGATTTCAGTTCGGACAGCTTGGTCACTGCATCGGCTACGCGAGCCTCCTCGTCCCAAGGCTCCGGGTAGTCGGGATAGTTCTGACGCATCTCCTCACCCAGAACGAAGACATGCTCGTGCATCAACACCTTTCCCAGATCGGCTGTGTCCACCGGCCCACGAACGGTTTGTACTGAACTCATCGATCGAACCCCTGACTGTGATCGCCATCACTAACATGAGACAATGAGCTAGTGTGTCTCACGTCGCTTGGTTCGTCAATAGGCTCGGATCCACCCGAGGCCCACCTCTGTTCGACCGCCGAAATTGTGCAGTACCGGACAACCGGAGAGAATGTCCCGATGCCTACCGACCTCGAACGCCGACGCGCGATCGACACCGCCGCGAGCATGTACCTCGCGGAGGAACCACTCGACATGTCACTGCTCGCCGAACGTCTCGGAGTAGGCCGCGCGACGCTCTACCGCTGGGTCGGTAACCGCGACGAACTGCTCGGAACAGTGCTGGCCGAGGCCACCGAACGGACATACCGGAAGGCGATGTCGCAGGCGTCGGGGCAAGGTCCGGAGTACATCCTCGACGTCTTCGGTCGCGTCATGCGATCGGTGGAATCGTCGACCGAACTGCGAGCGCTGACCAAACGTGAACCGATGGTGTTCATCAAACTCGCGATGATGCCCGGTTCCATCGAATCGATATCCGCCTCCATCACCGCCGAAATCCTGCAATCCCAGGTCGACGCCGGCCAACTGACGATCACGCTTTCGCCACAAGTGCTGGGCGAAGCTCTCGTTCGCATCTGCGACGTACACCTCTACGCGCCTCTACTCGGGCGGGAAAAAGCGGAGATCGAGACGGCCCTCGACCTGATCGCACTGCTTCTCGGCGTCACCCGTAACTAACAGGAAAACACGGGCACATCAGCAAGCGTTACCGCATTCGACGTCGAACCCACCAACCGTATGCTCGCATCCCGCACTCGACGCCAACGTGATTGCGGATGGCTGTAAATGGGGCGAACGAATCAATCTCGTGTCGGCTTTCGACGGGGCGAAGTCCTCCGATCCATCGTCACGATGTGAGTGCCCGCCGCCCTGTTCGCTCCACGAAGCCAACAGGGCGGCGGTAGTCACCACTCGAATCAGTGCCGCCTCGACTGAATAGGCGAATACGGTGATGGATCCAGATCCGGATCGAGCCCGTCCACGATGTCGCACAACATCTGTGCGGAACCGCAAGCCATCGTCCAACCCACGTGGCCGTGCCCTGTATTGAAGTAGAGGTTGTCCAGTCTGCCTCGGCCGATCAACGGAGGCCCATCCGGAGTCATCGGACGAAGGCCCGTTCGATACTCGGCCGTGTCCCAATCGAGGGCATCTGGGAACAATTCGTTGCCGGCTGCGATGATCCCCTTGAAGTCCTTCGGCGACTGACTCCGGTCGTATCCTACAAACTCCGCGGTTGCTGACATTCTCACCTTGTCCCCGAATCGCGACCAAGCGACCAGAGTTCTTTCGTCAATGCCCCCGACGGTTGGTGCACGTTCGGCATTTTTCACTCGCGCGGTGAGGGTGTACCCCTTCGCCGGGTATACGGGCAGACGAAATCCGCTGTTTCGCGCTAGAAGTGGACTCGATGCACCCGCAGCCAGCACATATCCGTCCGCGCGGACACGACGAGCGCCCACGACGAGCGAGTCGACAGACGCGCCGTCGGTTTCGACTCGATCGACAGCCTCACCGAGGTGAAAGGTCACACCCAAGCGTTCGCAGGATGCTGCCAAACCCAGCGAAAAGCGATGTGGATCACCAGTTCCATCTGAGCGGTCGTGAATCGCTCCTGCGAACTCGGCTCGGCTGGAAGCGAGAGCTGGTTCCACAAGCGGAATCTCGGAGCTACTCAACACTTCCTGAACTCGTCCGTGATCTGCCAGAAGCCTGGAGTTCCCGACCGCCTTTCCAAGCTCTTTCTCGTCGCGATACAGATAGAGGACACCACCGTCAGTTTTCCAATACTGAAGTTCCTCTCGAACGGCGATCTGTTCCATGAGTTGCTGGCTGTACTTCGCGAGCGCGAGCTTGGAGAGCGTATTCGAACGAGACCGCGACGGAGTACATTCACGCAGGAAACGCGTGCCCCACCGCAACAACGGGATGTCCACTCGGGGAACAACTCGGATCGATGTTTGTGCGCCTGCCATAGATCGAACGAGCATAAGCGGGGCGGATGGCGACGCCCATGCATACGAGTGCCCCGGTGCAATCAAACCTGCTGTGCTGGAGGATGTATCGGATGCCACCCCACTCCGTCGATCATAGACGTGCACTTCATGTCCGCGCTGCGCCAGCGAGTAGGCTGACGCGACCCCGACCACCCCCGCGCCGATAATTGCGATCTTCATCGGATACCACCACTTCCGCGAACCGCGGTGGCCGAAATTTCGACCAGCAGTCGCGAATCCAACAACTGCGCGACAACAGTGGCACGCGCCGGCCTGATGTCGGCAAACCAGTGGGACCACTCTCGATTGAAGTCGTCCGCGTAGGCTGCGTCTGCCAGATAGACCGTTGCCTGCACTACGTCTGCAAGCACTGAACCGACCCCGACCAGAACGTCCGCCAACCGCGAAATACATTGCGCTGTCTGCGCGGTCACATCGCCTTCGTGAACGACGGCGCCGTCGTCGTCGAACGAAACCTGGCCGGAAACATACACGAGTTCGCCGGCCGCAACTGCAGACGGATAGACCGACGACAAAGTCGTAATTCCGGCAACATCGAAAGTCTCACGCATTGTCGTTCTCCTCGTCATGCAGAACCTCTTGAACATAGAACTTCCAGCCGAGGAATCCCACCCAGAGAGTCACCACGATGACTGCCACCGGGACACCATAGAGAAGCAGTTCGAGAATCATGCCGGATCTCCTTGCAGGACAGGTGCTACCGGATGTGGACGGCGTGGATACTTGGTATTGGTCGACACCGCGACAACAACAAATACGAGCAGGTTGGCAATGACGCCAGGGATCAGCCCGTCCAAGCCGAAGGGTGATTCGAGCACCCACTGCCACATTGCGGTGACAACAGCGCCGGCTCCGATCGCCGAAAGCGCAGCGGGTGTCGATCGGACTCCGAAGAGAACCGCACCGAACAGTGGGACGATCACTGTGGGAGCCCACAGTGTGTAGCTGTAGAGCAAGGCATCCACGATGGATGGGACGCTGAGTGCGAAGATCGTGGCTCCTGCCCCGACGACGACGCTGGTAATACGCTCGACGGTCAATCGTTTCTTGGCAGGTAGTTCGGATTCGGTCAACGGCTGATAGATATCTTTGGTCAGCACTACTGCCGTCGAATTGAGATATGAACTAGCCGTGGACATCACAACCGCCAGCAGCGCTGCAACGACCAATCCGAGCACACCAACGGGCATCAAGTTCATGACCACGGTGGGCAGCGCCTGATCCGACTCGATATCGGGATACAGCACCATGGCGATCAATCCGATGGACGCCGCAGTGAAGAAGAAAAAGAAGGAAAAGAAGCCGGCCAGCGCGTAGCCCTTTCTTGCGTGACGGGAATCCGGAGTCGAGAAGGTTCGTTGCGCGTACGGGGGTACGAGGGTCTCCCCCAACAGGAGCGCAGCAAACAAGGTGAGGAACTGAACTGGGGTGTAGTCACCCATGAAAGTCAGATGATCGCTCGGCACCAACTCGACGAGGGCAGATGGGCCACCGACAGCGTCAAGACCGATCAGGAGCGCTACTGGGAGCAGCACACCGAGGAAGACGAACTGCAACATGTCCGTCTGAATGACCGCCCACGCGCCACCGAAAGACGAATACAGCACCACGACGCCCATACCGATGATCACGGATGGAACGACCGGCACGTCCAAGGTCGCATTGACCACCGTACCGATCGCCAATGCCTGAGCACCGAGGATGCCTGCGCACAGGACGACCGAAAGGACTCCGGTGACCAAGCGTGCGGGCTTGCCGTAGTGGGTTTCCATGACGTCGCCGAGGGTGTGGGCGCCGATGTAGTTTTTGAGTTTCGGTGCAACGAAGTAGCCGACCAGCACGGTCTGAACGCCGAAGGCACAGAAGGCGAACATGTAGACGTACCCGTCGCGCATAGCAGCGCCTGCCATGCCGAGCGAAGCGCCGCCGCCCAGAAAGGCGGCAGCGAGGCTTCCGAAGAAGACGGGCCAGACGATCCGGTTACCGGCAACTGCAAAATCGTCTGGTGATTTGACTCGACGCATCGTCTGCACTCCGATGAGGACAAGCAGCCCGAAATACACGCCGAGGAGGATCCAATCGAGGATGGCCATGTGAACTCCTAGTTGAGGATTGGCCAATCTTATGAACGGGATATGACGCAAGTCACTGGCAATCAGCCCTAAGATCGCCGTCGAATTGCACAGTTTTTCAGGCACATTGCACAGACGATTCTCTTCCGAGTAGATCAGGCTCGAGAGAGACTCAAGACATGTTAAGCAACGCTCTCGCCCAGCAGATCGCAAACGACATCACCGACGTGATCGGTCACAACGTCCTGATCACGGACGGAGCGGGGGTCGTTCTCGGCAGCGGTGATCAACAACGCGTTGGTCAGTTCCACGAAGCGTCAGTCGAAGTGATTCGCAACCGAAAGCCGATTACACACACTGCTGAGGATGTTCGTGATCTCGTGGGCAGTCTCCCTGGGGTCACAATCCCCCTGGTGATCGACGGCGATGTCGTCGGAACTGTCGGCCTCTCTGGTTCACCAGACAAGGTTGAGCAATTCGGGTTGGTCGTCAAGCGCCAGACAGAGATCCTCATGCAAGAAGCAGAACGAATCGGATCACGCCGAACGCGGGAACGGTCAATCGAGGAGTTGCTGCGTGACATCGTCGAATGGCACCGCTCGACGCTTGGTGTCCAACCAGTCGAACGTCGCGCGCAAATGTTGGGGTTCGACCTCCAGCGGCCACGCGCCGTAATTCTCGTCAGCTACATCCCGTCCGAAATCGACTCGCTACCTTCGAATGTCGGACCGGACAAGGTGGTGAACGTGTTGGCCTCCACCTTCAGTTCACCTGCTGACATGATCGCTCCGCTGGCTCGATCGATGATTGCTGTCTCCACGGAAGTCGAGGCCGAATCAACTACACGGGATTCGACAGTCATCTCCAGATGCCGCACTTTCACGGCCGACTCCAGAACGAGGGCATGGAATATCAGAATCGGCCTGGGATCGCGGGCCTCTGGTGTCGAAGGGCTCAACTGTTCCGCCCGCGATGCATATGACGCCATTCAACTGGGCACCCATCTCGACCCCAGAGGCCAGTTGTACGACATCGAGAATTTTCGTGTACACCAGGCACTTTCAGTGATACCGGATGACAGTAGGCAGCGTCTCACTCAGGCAGTTCTCGGCAAGTTGCCCAAACAATCGGACTGGCCCGCGCTGCGGGACACGATGATCGCGTGGGGCGATTCCGGTTTCAACTCGAGCACGGCGGCCGCAAGTCTGCACATTCACCGGAACACACTGAACTATCGACTCGACAAAATCGCTCGCGCGGTGGGGCGCCCTCTCAGCGAATCAGGAACGGCAATTTCCCTCTACCTGGCATGTTTGATGAGAAGATGAGTGCCGAATCCTCAGCTACCGTGACCGTCAGCGGGTTCGCCGAGTCTGTGATTGTCTCCCGCACCCAGCAGGCACACTGAACAACACCCGACCGCGGAACCCGCCTGCAACAAACTCAGGGAGTGGGTGGGCTTGCCGACAAGACGAACTCCACCAACGCGTCCGAGTTGTTGGCGTACATGTGAGGTTGATTCGAATCGAGTGTGATCGCTTCACCGCTGAGCACCTCATACGTTCCGACACCAACAGTGACGGTAAGTGTGCCCGTGAGGACGTAGGCACATTCGACTGCCGGATGTGACCACGGCTCATCGCTGGAACGTTCTCCTGGCTTCAGCTTGGCCTTCAGCATTTCGAGCTGCCCGTTGCCTGATGTCAGACGTTCGTACTGGATGCGACCGGCCGGCGTACTTATTCTGGATCGCTGCCCCGGCTTGCTGATGTGCACCAGACCCGCCACCGGGTCTTCGAACAACGCGGAAATCGACTGGCCGAATACCGGGGCCAGGGCACGGAGAGTCTTCAGGCTCGGCTCGGTGACCCCACGCTCCACTTGACTGAGCAGCGTTGGAGACAACCCCGTCTCGGCAGCCAAGCCGCGCAGAGTCATGCCGTGCTCGGTTCTGAGTTCCCGCAGCTTCCCGCCAATCACCTCCGCACCCTATCCCAGCGGATCGGTAAAGATTTCTTGTGCATTTTTACTGCACATCTTGACGATTCGGTCACAGCGTGACTACCCTCCATTTTGCAGCCGTCACGCTCACAAAATCAGCGCATACTCAGGCAAAAAGAGTTCGCTGACTCAAATTTCTCGCCATAGTGTCGAATAATTTTGTGCGGCCACACTGCCGAAGAACTCCTGATCTCTGTCCTATTTGTACATTTATTTGCACACTCCAGCGTCATGCAAGATCCAGTCGGCGAAGCCGCGACGAGAGGGAACCTCATGGAGAACGACACCCGCCTGCAATTCCGAGGAGGCTGGATGATGGCGTTCGTTCCCATCGTCGCCTTCCTCGCGTTCTGCGTCCTGTTCTTCGTCGTGTTCAAAGCATTCGACATGACAGCCTTGGCGATGGGTGGGTTTGTCTCTCTTCTGATCGGTGCCCTGTTCGCGAAGCCGTACGGCAGCTATTGGGACGCCGTCATGAAGGGCGTCGGCAGCCCGACATCGGTGTCGATCGTGCTCATCCTCTTCACCGTCGGCATGATGTCCTCCCTGATCAAGGCCACCAACGTCTCGGGTGGCTTCGTCTGGATCGCCGACACTCTCGGCATCGGCGGTGGAACGTTCACGCTGTTTGCATTCATCTCCGTCGGCATCATCTCCATGTCGACGGGATCATCGATCGGCACCATGTTCACGGCGTTCCCGATCTTCTACCCGGCCGGCGTGCTTCTGGGCGCGGACCCCGCCATCCTGGCCGGCGCAATCGTTTCGGGCGCAATCTTCGGCGACAACATCGCGCCGATCTCCGACACGACGATCATTTCGGCGTCGACGCAGCGATTCCGCCGCAAGGAAGGGTCGGCCGACATCGGCGGAGTTGTCGCCAGCCGCGCGCGCTTCGCATTGACAGCCGCGGCTCTGAGCGCCGTAGGCTTTCTCGTTCTCGCCTCGGTCAACAAGCACGACTCCGCGGACGGCGCCGAGGAACTGCTGGAGAGCACCATGTCAGTGAAGTCGCTGGTCATGCTCATTCCGGTCGCAATAATGTTGGTCGTCGCGCTGCGAACGAGAAACATTTTCAAAGCGGTCACCGTCGGGCTCATCACCGGCATCCTCACCGGGTTGGCCGCCGGCCTCATCGTTCCCACCGACATCGTCGGTGTAACCGACGGTGTACCGACCGGCTTCCTCGCCGCCGGAGTGACGAACATGCTGGGCACCGTGGCCCTCGTCTTCGCGGTCTTCGGAATCATGGGAGTTCTCACTGAAGCCGGAGTACTGGAACGTCTTGTCGAAGCAATCAGCCGCGGCCGGTTGTCCGACACCCCACGCGGAGCGGAAATCGCTATCGGCCTGGGAGTCTCGGTCACGACGCTTCTGTTCGGCGGCGTCAATTCCGCTGCGATGCTGACCTTCGGCCCGGTCGCGGACGAGATCGGATCTCGTGTCGGGTTGCACCCGTACCGCAGGGCGGTCGTCATGGATTGCTTCGCGATGGGTATCGCCTGCATCGTGCCGGTCCTGAGTGCGTACCTGTTCATCGGTGCACTTCTCACCAGTGGATACGACACTGCACCGGCGCTGTCCACCACACAGATATTCCTGGCGATGCTCTATCCCCTGGTGATGACCGTCGTCATGTTCGTCGCCGTTGGAACCGGCTGGCACCGCCGCTTCGAGGGCGCGGACGGTGTCGCCGTCAAGGATCCCGATCACGCGTACCTCGCCGCCAACCAAGTCGCGTGACGCACGATCGAACGCCAGATCAGTTTCCACACAATATTTCGCTCCGATGCCGAAGGTCGGTCATGAACAGAAACACAGTCGGCTGGACCGGCTACATTCCCGCGATCACCACTCCTTTCACCCGAGAAGGCGCCCTCGATCTCGATGGGTTCGGCGAGCAGATGGGGTGGCTCACTCAACAGAGAATGCACGGCGTGATCCTGGCCGGCACCAGTGGCGAATGGTTTTCGATGAATGCCGACGAGCGTAGGCAACTCTTCGTCGAGGGCGGCAGACATCGCAGCGACAACCTCGTCGTCATCGGAGCCTGCAACGCTTTCACCCAGCAGGAAGCGATAGTGCACGCCCGCGCCGCCGAGGACGCAGGTCTGGACGGAATCCTCGTCACCCCGCCCCCTTACGTGGTGCCGAACCGTCGTGAGATCGTCAAGTTCTACACCGACATCTCCGATGCCACGGATCTACCGATCTGCGTGTACAACTGGCCGCGTGGATGCATCGTCGACCTCGACACCGATATCCTCACCGAACTGGCCGAGATCGAGAATGTCGTGGCGATCAAGAACTCGACGGGCAACTTCGCAGGCTTTCTCGCCGGCATGTACGCACTCGAAGATTCCGTCAGGTACTTCGGGATGCCGACAAGTGCACTCGGCGCGGATCTCGCTCTTCTCGGTCACGGTGACGGGCTGATGGGGTCCGGTGGCGTGCTCGGATCCGATCACCCCGACTTCTGGCGTGCCATCGCCGATGGTGACCGCGAACGAGCACTCGAGTTGGGTGCGCGTGATCGCGTGGTCATGGAAAGCTGGTTCACCCCGGACTACGGCGTCCAGTTCGGTAACCAGCAGGCCATCATGAAGACCGCATTGCGTCTGCAGGGCATACCAGCCGGCTACGTCCGTGATCCCCTACTCGAACTGACGGCGGAGGAAGTCAAGATCATCGCCACCACTCTGGAATCTCTGGACATCGAGACGACACCGTTGCCGTGAAAAGCTCATTCGATGTCGTGATCGTCGGCGGCGGTCTTCTCGGTTGTGCGGTGGCGTGGATGCTCGCCCGAGAAGGC
Source organism: Rhodococcus sp. KBW08 (assembly GCF_003852455.1). Taxonomy (NCBI): domain Bacteria; kingdom Bacillati; phylum Actinomycetota; class Actinomycetes; order Mycobacteriales; family Nocardiaceae; genus Rhodococcus; species Rhodococcus sp. KBW08. The sequence goes on along the minus strand of NZ_QAJJ01000011.1, from coordinate 289,839 downwards.
GCCGACGTCCTGCTCGTCGAACGCGACCAGGTCAACCAGCACGCTTCCGGGCAGAATGCGGGCAGTCTCCACTTCCAACTCGAGTATCGGATGATCGAAAAGGGAATCGAGGCAGCCAAACAAGCTGCCGAAGCCATGCCCCTCCACCTCGAGGCTGCGCGCTTGTGGGCAGGACTCGCAGAAGAAGTCGGCGAGCCTCTCGGGTTGGTGCAGCGCGGTGGACTGATGCTCGCCGAGAACGCCGCCCAGGCCTCGTTGCTCGAGACCAAGGCCGAGATCGAGCGATCCTGGGGACTCGACGTCGACGTACTCGACGGCAACGAGGTGCGGACCATCGCACCGTACCTGTCGGAATCCGTTGTGGCAGCGTCGTACTGCCCTATCGAAGGTAAGGCAGATACTCGCACCGCAGGCCCCACCATGGCAAGGGCAGCAATCCGTCTGGGCGCGACCGTCCGTACCCGGACCGCAGTCACCGATCTTCACCGCAACAGCTCGTCCTGGTCCGTGACGCTGTCGGACCGGAACAGTGGGGAGAGCCCTCGGGCGCAGACAGTCACGGCGGAGTCGGTCATCTTGACCGCCGGTGTGTGGACGACAGAACTGGGCAACATGCTCGGCGGCTATCTGCCCACCATCCCTTTGGCCTTGACCATGACGGTCACTGCGAAGACCGAGAAGTTCATTCCCCACCTCGTCCAGCACGCCGGTGCCCGGCTCTCGCTCAAGCAGTCCCTCGACGGCAACGTGTTGATCGGCGGGGGTTGGCCGGCACGACTGGTCACCCATGCCGACGGGACTCCGGACTTCTCGGTCCGTCCGGAGCTGCTTCGTGCCTCCGTTGCCGGAAACGCCAGAGCTGCAACGGCAGTCGTTCCACGCGTCGGCCCACTACCGGCTCTGCGTACCTGGGTGGGCACCACGACGGTCACACCGGATCAGCTGCCCCTGGTCGGTCCCGTTCCCGGCGCGCCCGGAGCATTTGTCGCGACGGGCGGATCTGCCTTCACTCTCGGGCCGAGCTTCGCCCAGGTACTCGCAGAACTGGCGCTCGGGCGAAAGCCCGGAATCGACCTCACGCCATACGATCCGAGTCGATACGAAAGGGGAGTCGGTGTCTCCTAGCCGAAAGCTGCCAACCCGACGAGGAAAAGACCTCGACATCACTTTCGACGGCCGAGTCGTGCCCTGCCACGAAGGTGACACAGTCGCCGCCGCGCTTCTTATCGCCGGAATCCACGAATTCGGCACCACCAGGGACGGGGACCCGCGGCAGCCGTTCTGCAACATGGGGACGTGCTTCGACTGCGCGGTCACCATCGACGGTCGCCCTCTGATTCGCGCCTGCATCACGCCGGTCCGCAACGGGATGGACGTCACCTCCACGAAGGGATATTGAATGTACGACCTCGCCGTGATCGGTGCCGGACCTGCAGGCATGGCCGCAGCCCTGGCGGCTGCCGACGCAGGATTGAATGTCGTCGTCGTGGACGAACAAATTCGCGCGGGTGGTCAGATATTTCGTCAGCCACCAGTCGAATTTCCGGATGCGGCACTGAAACCCACCGCGGGGTACGGCTGGGCGATCGAACTCTTGGAGCGCTTCGAAAACCACGAAGACATCGAACACCTGACCTCCACAACGGCATACGGAATTCTTCGCGACCGTGACAACGACGAGATCTCGTTGAAACTCGCAGTTTCCGGCCCAACGGTCAGCGGCGTGATCTCCGCGCGACGCCTCCTGATCGCCACCGGTGCCTACGATATGCCGGTCACCTTCCCTGGCTGGACGTTGCCCGGCGTCATGACCGCAGGCGCTGTGCAAAGCCTTCTCAAGAGTCAGCATGTCCTTGCCGGGGAGGATCTTGTACTCGCCGGATCACACCCGCTGCTCGTCGTCGTGGCCGACCAACTTGTCGCCAAGGGTGCTCGCGTCTCCGAACTCGCATTCGCGCGGGGAATTCCCGGCCCACGTGAACTTGTCGCTGCCCGCCGCGCGATTCCCGGTCACACCGATCTCCTCGCCGAATCCGCGCTGGCTGTAGCACGACTCGTCTCACGCGGTGTCAAGGTCAGCACCCGAACGATAGTCACCGGAGCCTTCGGTGACCGAGCGGTCGAATCGGTCGAACTTGCGCGAGTGGACCGAGATTGGAAGGTCTCGAACCGTCGACGTCGTCGTGAGGCGTCGACGCTCGTACTCGGATACGGATTCTCACCGTCGACCGAACTCGCCAGACAAGCAGACTGCCGCATGGTCTGGAGTTCGCCCAAGGGCGGTTGGGTTGTCGCACACGACGAGCGGATGGAGAGCAGCGCTCCCGGAATTTTTGTCGCCGGTGAGCCGACCGGGGTTGCCGGAGCAGACCAAGCCCGTGCCGAGGGGCACCTCGCTGGACTGTCGATCGCGCGTGAACTGTCAGCCCCCCGCACACCATCGGGCGCAACATTCGCCGCAGCCGACAAGGGCGTCAGCCGGGCGGAGCAGTTCTCCACCGTCGTCCAGACGATGTTCGAACCGAAACGCGAGGCCCTGGCGACGCTCGCCACGCCCGACACCATCATCTGCCGCTGCGAACTCGTCACACGCACATCGGTGGATGCGACGCTCGAGGACAACCCGTTCGTGTCCACCGCCAGCGCAGTCAAGCTGCAATGCCGAAGTGGCATGGGACCATGCCAGGGACGCTACTGCGAGGGCACGGTCGGCGCGCTCGTCGCGAATGCCCGCGGGACGAATCTGGCCGAGGCCGGGCACTTCACCGCGCATCTCCCTGTGAAACCTGTTCCGGTCGAAGCGCTTACAAGGCTGGACCAACTCGACTCCTGACAACCGTCGAACGGCCCTCTCTTGTCCGACACGGAGCATGACGCCACGCGCGCGTGCAATCGCATCGGTCGACTTCCGACACACCGTCAACCCGAGTCCTCAGACGTCTGACGAGTTGCTACCCTGTCGGTACCCCCACGAGAGGCAAACCGTGTCCGACGACCACACAGGATTCACCCTTCGCAGTGGTCCGCTGGTACCGCAACTCGAACAGTTGCTGCGCGGGCGAATCATGCAAGGAACGTGGGCGCCGTCCGAGCGCATACCGAGCGAGGCGGCCCTCGCCGTCGAACTCGGCGTCGGGCGTTCCTCGATTCGCGAGGCCATCCGCCTCCTCGCTCGCGACGGACTACTCGAAGTCCGACACGGCGTCGGAACCTTCGTGGCTGCCGCGTCCGAACTCGAGCACGTCGACGAATTCACCAAACTTCTTCGACGCTCGCGGATCCTCGAGGTCTTCGAAGTGCGGCGCGCACTCGAGATCGAGGCCGCCAGGCTGGCCGCGGAGCGGGTACAACCCGAGGATCTCGACGGCCTACGGCGGCGACTGACCATGCGACACAGTCATTTCGAGGGTGATGTCGAGAAGTTCGTGGACGTCGATCTCGATTTTCACACCGAGGTCGTTCGGCTGTCGGGAAACGCAGTGCTGCTCTCGCTCTTCACGTCGGTGCGTCCACTCCTTCGTGAATCCCTCGTCGAGATGATGGCCCACGAGGCCGGCGTCCCCGACACCTCACATGCCCATGATCAGTTGGTCGAAGCACTTCAAGATGCCGACCCCGAAGCCGCGGTAGCGGCAACACGAGCGAACATCGACACCGTCCTACGGCGGTTGCGTGTGCTCGACGCCTAAGAGAGGTTAGTTCTCGTGCAACACCCCACCGGCACAGTTCTGTCGACCGAACACGTGGATCTCGTCCGCGACGGCCGATACTTGTTGAAAGACATCAACATTTCGATCGAACCCGGACAACACTGGGTCCTTCTCGGCGCGAACGGCGCAGGCAAGAGCACCCTCCTGAGCCTGCTCGGAGCAACAGCCCACCCGACTCGCGGTTCCGTCTACGTCCTCGGACACAAGCTGGGCCGAGTCGACATGAGGGAACTGCGGATGGACATCGGGCACGTGAACCCGCGTCACACGATCGGAATTCCGATCACCGTCCGCAACGTCGTGATCACCGGCCTCACCAACACCACCGAGGTGATGCCCCGGTGGTCACCGACTCCGGAACAAGAGGCTCACGCCGACGCACTGATCGATTTACTGGGGATGAGACCGCGCTCGGACGCACTGTGGCCCAACCTGTCCCAGGGCGAACGAGGACGAGCCCTGATCGCCCGCGCGCTCATGGTCGAACCACGCCTGCTCCTGCTCGACGAGCCGGCGACCGGGCTGGATCTGGCTGCGCGCGAACAACTCTTGACGGCTTTGGACGACCTCCGCAATCAGAACCCGTCACTTGCCAGCATTCTGGTGACGCATCACATCGAAGAGATTCCGAGCACCACCACGCACGCTCTGCTGATCAAGGATGGAGTCGTGACCGCCAGCGGGCTCGCCGAGAATGTGATCACCACCCAGAACATCAGCGAGTGCTTCTCGCATCCCATCGAGATCGAGCGTCGCGGTGGTCGGTGGAATGCACAATCCAGACCGCGCGAAAGAGTCTGACCGACAGGATTTTCAGAGGCGTCTGGCGCCGGGCCCCTCCCGGCCCAGTTCGTCTCCCGGGTTGAGCAGGTTGCAGGTCTTGAGTGACAGACACCCGCAGCCGATGCACCCCGTCAGTTCGTCCTGCATCCGGGCGATGGCCTGCTTACGATCCTCGAGTCGCCGATTCCACTCCGTCGAAATCTTGCGCCAGTCCTTCTTCGTCGGGGTCCGCCCCTGCGGCAACGACCCGAACACTTCGGCAACTTCGGCCAGAGGTATCCCGAACCGGACTGCCAACTGGATGAGCGACACCCGCCGGATCGAGTGCCGCGGGAACTTCCTCATGTTTCCCGCCGTCCGCTCCGCAGGAACCAAACCGAGTGTTTCGTAGTAGCGCACCGCCGACACGGCGACGCCGGTTCGCGCCGATACCTCACCGATCGAGAGAAGTTCGTCACTCTTACGGATCATTCTGCCTCCCAATGGCTGCGCGACATTGACCTGAAGCGCACTTGAGATTCTACCTTCGACAACATGCACTCCCCCACCGATGCTCCCGCCGGAACCTGGCGGCAGCTCCTGAGCGGTCGATACCTCGGCACCGCAACCGTCCTCGCAGGCGGAGTCGCGCTGTACGCGACCAACGTCTACCTGACGACCAGCCTGCTTCCGACTGCCATCGACGACATCGGCGGTCAGCAGTATTACGCCTGGACCGCGACGGTCTTCCTGATCGCTTCCGTCATCTCTTCGATGCTGGTCACCAACGTCCTCGCCGCCAGGGGCCCGCGCGGGGCCTACCTGATCGGCCTCGCAATCTTCGCACTCGGCACCGTCGTCTGTGCGGTCAGCCCGACCATGGAATTGCTGTTGGTCGGCCGCACGATCCAGGGTTCGGGAGGTGGCCTGCTGGCTGGTCTCGGCTACGCCGTCATCAATGCCGCGCTCCCCAGACATCTGTGGACCCGCGGGGCCGCGTTGGTCTCGGCGATGTGGGGAGTCGGCACCTTCGCCGGGCCCGCCATCGGCGGAGTGTTTGCTCAATTCGGCGCCTGGCGGTGGGCTTTCGGCGTTCTGGTCATCGCGACGATCGCAGTCGCAGCTCTCGTTCCCGGTGCTCTGCCCGCGCACGAACCGGGCAGCACCACCAGCAGTCCGGTGCCGGTCCTCTCACTGGCACTGCTGACTGCGGCGGCTTTGTTGGTCAGCGTGGCGGGGATCCTGTCCAATATCGCGGTGACTGCAGCGATGGTTCTCGCCGCCGTGCTGCTACTGGTCGCTTTTGTCGCAGCAGACCGCCGCTCGCGCCACGGCGTACTACCACCGTCGACGTTCAACGCGTCATCCCTCAAGTGGGTGTACCTGACAATCGTGGTCCTCGCGGTAGCGTCGACCGTCGAGACGTTCATCCCCCTCTTCGGCCAACGACTTGCCGGGATGGCGCCGCTCGCAGCCGGATTCCTCGGCGCCGCACTGGCTCTGGGCTGGACTCTCGGCGAGATCCCGAGCGCCTCGGCGACGGCCCCTCGAATGGTGCGGCGAATCGTTGTCAGCGGTCCGATCCTCGTCGCGATCGGTTTGGGCATCATGGCGGCATTCCTCACCGAACATGCCGGCGCCGGTGCGATCGTCGCGTGGGTGATCGGACTGTTGGTCGCCGGCGTCGGAATCGGCATCGCCTGGCCTCATCTTGCAGTCGGTGCGATGACGTCGGTAACCGATCCCGGCGAAGGGGCGCGTGCCTCGGCTGCCATCAACACCGTGCAGCTGATCGCCAATGCCTTCGGCGCAGCCCTGGCCGGAGTTCTGGTGAACATCGGAGAACCGTCGACGCTACGTTCTGCGCAGCTGCTTCTCGTCACATTCGCCGCGATAGCGATCGTCGGCATTGCCGTAGCAGTCCGCGCACTTCCGCGACGGCTCGACAAGATCGACCGATCCGAAAGCGCACTCGACCGACCCGACATCGTTCACGACACTCGCTAGACTGTGGAAAACCCCACACGAGGAGTTGACCAGTGACAGAACCAGATCCGGACACCGACTTCCCGAAAACAGGGGCTCCCGCGCAGCGCGCGCTGATCGGGGCGGGTTACACCCGACTCGCACAGCTGACGTCCGTATCCGAGAAAGAACTGGGCGCTTTGCACGGGATGGGGCCGAAGGCACTGAGGATTCTGCGTGAAGCACTCTCCGAACGCGGTCTGAGCTTCGCCGACTGAGATCTCACATCAGACCAGGCTCGCGCGAACCTGGTTGCCGCCTTCCCGCTTTGCTTCGTACATCGCCGAATCCGCAACACGGAAGAGTTCGGCGAAAGCATCGTCCACCGACTCGTCCGGATGCCGTGGCGCGGTCCGGACCGCCATTCCGACGCTGGCACTCGTCCGCGGATCGTCGGTTGCTCCGTCCATGGCCGAGCGGATCTGTCCTTCCAGCCTGGCGATCGCATTGACGGGCACGCGCTCCACCACGACGAACTCGTCGCCTCCCATCCTGGCCGTCAGCGCGGATTTGGTTGTCCACAGACGAATACGCAGTGCAGTTCGCATGATCGTGCTGTCTCCCACGTCGTGGCCGTGAACGTCGTTGATCGTCTTGAATCGGTCGAGGTCGATCACCACCACGAGCAGCGCGTCGGACTCGGTGATCGGAGCATCCATGAGGTCGTTCACCCGACGCGCCAGTCCGCGACGATTGAGCAGTCCGGTCAACGGGTCGATGTCGGAGGTGGTGGCATCCGAACCGAGGACCGCCAGAACGATTTGCGACACAACGGGAATCACGATGATGGTGGCCATCACGACCGCGATTTTCGCCAACCCCAAGCCGACGTCCGCTGCTGGCCCGAACAACAAAGTCCACCCCGAAAGCACCGTGACCATCGAGGCGAAGACCAGGTGACCGACTTGGAGTTTCGGATTGTGAAAGAACGCAATATAGCCGCCGATCGACGCAAACACGACACACGCGATCAGTCGGCCCAGCGGTTCCGAATCGGTTGCCGCTGCTGCCGCAATCGCGATGTCGGAACCCACGACGAAGGTGTACGACCACAGCGGCGTCGGCGGGAACACCCACCAGACAAGAGCCGCGCCGAGGCACAACACGATGACCGTCAGATTGACCGCCCGCCAGAACGTCCCTTGCGGACCGACGTCACTGAATCGGGCCGACAGCAACACCAATCCCATCCAGAACGCCGTTCCGCCGACCAACACCCGGCAGGCAGTGAAGAAACCGCGATCTTCGAGATAGCGACTGAACGTGTGAAACTGGTCGGGCGTCTGCCACCAGCGTCCGACGACTTCGATCAAACCACTCATCGACGAACCGCCGAGACGCTTGTGCAACCTTTCGGCACACTTCGACGTTGCGGACACGCTGATTTCCCCCCGGAGCACACTGGCATATCCGGCAGCATAGTCAGCTCCGGTCGGGCAAACCAACCGTTCTGCCGGATTACCGAGGACGCTTAACCGAACACCGGTGAGCTATTACTCGGCAAGGATTCGAGTAACGCCGACGCCTCTGTTCCGTCGATCAACACTGCACGTCCGATCAGCTCAGAGCGCTGTAGGCAGCCGATACGTACTGCGCCGATCGTTCCGAACCGAGCAGGCCCGGCCCCATCTTGTTCATCACGTAGGAGAAGGTCATGCGCTTGTCGGTGTCGATGATGATCTGCGACCCACCCCAACCGCCCCAGAAACAGATTCGTCCCTCCGGAATGAACGGCACGGACTCGGGCGTCGGCAGGCCGAATCCGACGCCGAAACGGACCGGCACACCCAGGACGAGGTCGACCCCGTACGACTGCTCCTCGAAGATCTTGTCGATCGTTTCCTCCGACAACAGACGGACGTCACCGACCTTGCCGCCGCACGCGATCACCGATTGAATACGTGCGAGCGCCCTCGCATTCGAATGTCCGTTGGCCGCACCGATCTCGGCAGCGCGCCACCCGTCGGTCCACGAACCTGTTGCATCGGCCGGCGGCGCAGTGAACGTCTTCACCATGATGTTGTCCATCCCGAGTGCCGCGACGTCGATCGGCAACGGCGGGGGCGCAATGACATTCGAGACTCGGCCGTACTCCGACTTCGGCAGCCCCAGGCGGAAATCTGCATCGAGCGGACCCGCGATCTCCTCGTCGATGAAGCGGCCGAGGGTTCGCCCGTCGATGCGCCTGACGACCTCGCCGATCAGGTGGCCGTAGTTGAGAGCGTGATATCCGGACGCGGTTCCCGGTTCCCACCAGGGAGCCTGAGTGGCCAACCGTGCGGTGCCATATTCGTCGTCGCAGATGTTCTCCAAGGTGAACGGTTGATCCCACCCCGACACACCCGACGTATGCGACAACAGTTGCCGGACCTGGATGCGGTCCTTCCCGGCTGCTGCGAACTCGGGCCAGTACTGCGCGACGGGGGCATCCAGATCGAGCAACCCACGGTCGACGAGCATGAGCGCGGCCAGTGCGGTCACGGTCTTGCTGCAGGACCAGACGTTGGTGACGGTGTCGCGGGCCCACGGTGCAGTGTGTTCTGCGTCGATCCACCCGCCCCACATGTCGACGACGGGTTCGCCGTCGATCGTCAGTGCGATCGCCGCCCCGACATCCTCGCCGGAATCGAGATTGCGTGCCAGCGCCTCCTTCAAGCCAGAGAACCGCTGGTCACATACGCCTTCGATGTTCGCCACTGACAGCCTCCACAGGAATGATGAAACTTGACGTCAACTTCAACTAAGTTGAGTATGTGTCCGATTTACCTGTGGTGTCAATCACTTCAAGTTCGAGAGTCGGCTCAGACCAACGGGATTCCCTTGGCAATGCGCCGACGTAGATCCCAGAGGTAGAAGTTGTAGGGGAACATCCGCAGAATCTTCGGGCTGAACCGATTGACCAGCGCGGCGACACGCATGGATCGGTCGAAATTACGCTGCCGACGCGCTGACCACGGGAGCCGCATTTCGTCACGGAAGGTCTGGGGCAGGAACCCGGTGGTGACAAACCGGTTGAGTGGGCCGACCACCGGATGCAACAACTTCGGCGTGAAGGTCGCCGACGCGATCCCGTACAGATGCTCACGAATCGTCTCGTCGATCGCCACCTTGTCGAGGTTCTCGTTCCAGTAGACCTCGAACGCATCCCGGTCCGCCGGCCACATGTCGCGTCGCATCTGGAGGGTCGTGCCGAACGTGGCGCTTCGCTGATAGAACGCATCCTGAGTAACTGGATCGAGATCCCCGTACAAGATTGTGTAGACATCCTCGAAGCCTCGATACAGACAGGCGGCTACCCACAACTGAAGTTCCGGATCGAAAGCGTTGTACTCGACCGCACTGTTCTCATCGGAGCGAACGTGTTTGTGCGAGCCGTTGACGGCATGTCGGTACAGCTTCTTCTCTTCGTCAGTCGCCAGGCTCGCGACAGCGAGATAGGTCAACGTCGTCCGGGTTCGCTTCACCGGATGCCGATCCAACCGTCCGGTCTCGACCTTGCTCTCGTACACGCCGTACCCCACCGCCGGACGCGCCAACTGCATGATGACATTCGCGCCGGCAGCCAACAGTCCGAGCCCGGACATCGCCCTCTCGACTGCCATCCGCCACCGCCTCCCCGCGCCCGTCCATCGAATCCCTACTCGCCGTCATGGCAGAACCCCTTCGAAGTCATATCTGCGAACGCACGTTCTCAGATGAGTGAAACGCTGAAATGCCGAGATGTCAAGCAATCTCGGGATGCAAAGATGGTCTTCATGAATGACCAACCGCGTTCGTACGGTGGCGTCGACGGCGCGCTCCGCGTAGCCCAACGACGAGAGACGCTGATCGAGGCCGGTCTAGAACTCATGGGTTCGACCGAGCCCGAACTGACGGTCCGCGGAGTGTGCAAGAAGGCCGGTGTCGCGGCGAGGTACTTCTACGAGAGCTTCACCGATCGTGATGCTCTGATGTCCGCCGTCTACGACACCGTCATCACGGACATCGCCGTTTCGACCCAGGCCGCGGTGGACGCCGCCGAGACCGAACGCGGCAAGGCGCTCGCCGGAATCGCGAACATCGTCCGCACTATCGCGAACGATCCCCGTCGCGGACGTCTACTGTTCTCCAGCGCCCTGACGAGCCCTGTCCTGGCCGAGAAACGACGAGCGTCGACGACGATTTTCATCGGTCTCCTGGCCGCCAACGCCAAGACCTTCTACCGTTTGGATGACAGCGGCCACCTGACGCTGACGGCAACCTTCCTGGTCGGCGGTCTGGCGCAGACCCTCAGTGCATGGCTCGACGGCTACATCGACGTGACGGAAGAAGAACTGGTCGCCGAATGCGCAGCGATCCTGCTCGCTCCCGCCCTACCTCCGTCTCGAGAGCCTGACTGAATTCAGTCCCAGATCCCGATGTTGTCGAGGTGAGCGAGAAGTCGAGCAGCGCCGTCGGAGAACTGCAGACTCATCTGCGCGTCCACCTGTTCTCGATCGTGCTTCTCGAACGCCTCGATCAACGCGTCGTGGCTCGACACCGCAAGCTCACCCCAGCCTGGATCCGTCGCGTAGAGACGAGCAGGGGTGTACCGAATCGCGCCGAACAGGAACCACGCCAGTTTCGCACCACCCGCAGCGCGATTGATCAGGCGATGGAACTCGAATTCGCACTGCTCGATCGCAGCAGCATCCGAGGCGTCGACCGCCGCTCGCAAATCGGCATTGAGTTCCGTAAGTTCCACCAGTTGATCAGCAGTGATGCTGTCCATCGCCCGCAACGCCAGCTTGACCGCGATCTGCCCCTGCAACCAAAAGATGTCTTCGATGTCCTGGCGACTCAGCGGCGAGACGAGATAGCCGCGATGTGGAACCAACTCGACCATCCCCTCGCCGCGTAATGCGACGAGGGCTTCTCGCACCGGCGTGACGCTGACCCCGAGGTCGGCCGCGGTTTCGTCCAGCCTGACGAACTCGCCCGGGCGGACCGAGCCGGACATGATCAGGTTGCGAACGTGGTTGGCCACGTCCTCCGACAACTGTGGCCGCCTCCTCAGCTCAGATGTCGCCCTCCGAGTGCGTGCAGACGTTGCCACAACCGATCCTCACAGTCCGTACGTTTTGCCGATGATGTCTCGCTGAATCTCGTTGGTACCACCATAAATGGAGGACACAAGAGTCTTTCGCACATGATGCTCCATGTCGAACTCAGTGGCGTAACCGTACCCACCCATCATCTGCATGCCTTCGAGCGCGACCTTCTTGGCGGTCTCGGTCAGCTTGAGCTTGGCCATCGATGCTTCCCTCGGGAACATCTTGGTCGGGTCGGCGTCGACCATGCGGGCAACGCTGTAGACCAGTAGACGGCCACATTCGATCTCGGTGGCGAGATCCGCGATCCGGTGGCGAAGTGCCTGAAACGATCCGACCGGACGGCCGAACTGCTTACGCGTAGTGACGAATTCGAGGGTGTCGTCGAAGGCCCGCTGCGCGGTCCCGAGCATCATCGCGGCAAGGATGAGGCGTTCGATGTTGAGCCCGGCCATGAGCTGACGCCAGCCGTTGCCGACGTCCCCGACCACCGCGTCCTCGGGCAGGAACGTGTCGGTGAAGTAGAGATCGTTGACCTCCTTGCCGCCCATGGTGTCGATTCCGCTGATCTTCAATCCGGAGATGTCGGCCGGGACGTGGAACATCGTCAGGCCCTCGTGCTTGCCCTCGCCCCTTGATGTACGAGCCACGAGGAGGATGTTCTCGGCGAAGTGAGCGTTGGAGCACCACGTCTTCTGTCCGTTGATCAGCCACCCACCGTCGACCTTCTCGGCGCGGCAACTCAGGTTGCCCACGTCGGAGCCCGCTTCGGGTTCGGACATCGAGATCGACTGCGAAGCGCCACGAACGATCCCGCCGAGCACTGCTTCCTTTTGCGCCGGACTACCGAACTTCTCGTACGCGGCTCCCGTGATGACAGTCGGGCCGAGTCCACCGATCGGCGCCATCCCCTTGGCTGCTTCCTCCAGGAAGATGCACAGGTCAACCGTGCTTCCGGCCGATCCGCCGTACTCCTCCGGGACAGTCAGTCCGAGCCATCCCAATTCCGCCATCTTCTCGTAGAACGCCTGGTTGTGATTGTGGGCGCCATGATCGGTCAGCAGATCTCGCTGCTCACGAGTGCCACTTTCCTTCTTACAGAACGCCGCTACCGATTTGGCGAAATCAGACTGCTCCTGCGTGAAATCCATGTACATCGAAAACTCCCGAGTGAGATGAGGCTGGAGGCTTGTCGGAGCTCCGTCCGACGCATACTGTGACTACCAGCACAGTAAATCACATCACATATATGTGATGCACCGACATGTGGAGGATCTGAAGAACATGACAGAACAGCTCGGCCGCCAGAGCACGTCTACAGATCTGAAATCGGACGATCACACCTTCGCGAGCCTCGACCCTCGCAACGACTCCGTGGTCGCGCAGCACCCCATCGCCGATCAGCAGGCGATCGAGAAGGCGGTCGCCGCGGCGCGAACCGCGTCGAAGTGGTGGGATCAACTCGGATTCCAAGGGCGCCGGAAGGTGCTCGGCAATTTCCGCGCCGCGATCGCCACTCACGCCGAATCGATGGCAGCGATCATCTCCGCCGAGACGGGAAAGCCCAGCGACGACGCACTACTCGAAGTCATGCTGGCCGTCGAACATCTCGACTGGGCGGCACGCAACGCCCAGAAAGTGTTGCGCCGCAGACGCGTCGGCGCAGGACTGATCAGCGCCAACCAGTCGGCATCGGTCGGCTACCGGCCGATGGGTGTCGTCGGCGTGATCGGCCCCTGGAACTATCCGCTGTACACACCGATGGGGTCGATCGGCTACGCATTGGCCGCCGGTAATGCCGTCGTCTTCAAACCGAGCGAACTCTCACCAGGTGTCGGCGTCGAATTGGCGCGGTTGTGGAACATCGCCGCACCCGGACACCCTGTCCTGCAGACCATTACCGGTGACGGCAAAACCGGCGCACTTCTGTGTTCGTCCGGTGTCGACAAGATCGCCTTCACCGGTTCGACCGCTACCGCGAAGCGCGTGATGGCCGCCTGCGCGGACACCCTCACTCCCCTGGTCGCCGAATGTGGCGGCAAGGACGCCATGCTGGTGGACTCCGACGCCAACCTCGATGCGGCCGTGAGCTTCGCCGCGTTCGGAGCAGTGGGCAACGGCGGACAGACCTGCGCCGGCGTCGAGCGAATCTACGTCGCAGCGCCCGTGTACGACGCCTTCCTGTCCAAACTCACAACCGCGTTACGGGACGCCCACGCCGGTGCCACCGACAGCTCGACCTACGGGCCGATGACGCTGGGAAAGCAAACCGCGATAGTTCGGGGCCAGATCGAAGACGCTCTCGGTCGCGGCGCGAAAGCTGTACTCGGCGGACTTGATTCGTTCAACGGCCCGTTCATCGATCCGATCATCCTGACGGATGTTCCGGAGGATTCCACCGCGATCACCGAGGAAACCTTCGGCCCGAGCGTCGTGGTGAACAAGGTGGCCGACATGAACGAGGGGATCGAGCGCGCCAACGCGTCGAAGTACGGCTTGGGCGCCTCGGTGTTCACCAAGAGTTCGTCGAAGGGGCGAGCGATTGCCGAGAAGCTCGAATGTGGTGTAGTCACGGTCAATTCGGTTCTCGGATTCGCCGGAATCGCCGCCCTGCCATTCGGCGGGGTCGGCGATTCCGGATTCGGTCGAATCCACGGAGCCGACGGACTGCGTGAGTTCAGCAGCGTGAAATCACTGGCCGTTCAGAAGTTCAGCGCTCCGCTGGACCTGCTGACCATCGAGCGAAAAGCTCAGGACATGAAGATCTCTCGTTGGATGCTGGCGAAGCGCCACGCAAAGTCCTGAATCACCAGCGCCCGCGGTGATCAGCCGGCGGTGACGAGCACCTGCTCGTCACTGTCGGCTGCTTCGAGTTCGCGAACCAGCGGGAGCACCTTGGCCCCGAAGTACTCGATCTCTTCCTGGAAGTGCAGGAATCCGCCGAGAATCAGATCGACACCGCGGCGGCGATATTCGACGATCCGATGGGCGATCTGTTCCGGCGTGCCGATCAGTTGTGAGCGGAAGCCGTCGTTGTACTGGACCAAGTCCTCGAATGTCGAATCCGCCCACATCCCGTCCTTGGACGCGGTCGACGCGCCGGCCTGTTGGACTGCATTCTTGAATCCCTCGACTGCAGGACGGTTCGCCTTGGCGATGATCTCGCGCAGCGTGTCTTTCGCCTCGGCCTCGGTATCGCGGGCGATGATGAACCCGTTGAGCCCGAACTTGACCTCCCGATCGTTCTCACGAGCAACACGGCGGACGTCGACCAATTGTTCGGTGACTCCGTCGTAGTCCTTGCCGTTACTGAAGTACCAATCCGAATAGCGACCGGCGTTCTCACGGGCAGCCGCCGAGTTACCACCTTGGAACAGTTCGGGATTGGGGCGATCCGGAGTGTTCAGCGGCTTCGGCTTCAACGTGAAGTCGTGAATGCGGTAGAAGTCACCGCGGAAATCGACGTCGTCCTCGGTCCAGATCTTACGAAGAACCTGAAGGAACTCGGCGCTGCGACGATAGCGCTCGTCGTGCTCGAGCCACGGCTCGCCGAGATGGGTGAACTCGTCCTTGAACCAACCGCTGACGACGTTGACGGCAAATCGTCCATTCGACAGGTGGTCAGCGGTAGCGCCCAGTTTCGCCAACACGGCCGGCTGCCAGAGTCCGGGGTGCACCGCGGCGATGACCTTGAGCTTCTCGGTGGCCAAGAGCAGCGCAAGACTGAAGCTCGTGGATTCGTGCTGGAACTCGGCCCCGTAGCTCGCCTCGTAGCGAACCTGACTCAGGGCGTACTCGAAGCCGTTGTTCTCCGCGGTCTGCGCCAGCTTCTTGTTGTACTCGTAGTCCCAGCTGGTCCGCTGCTCGATGTCGGAGGTGACCAGACCACCACTGACATTGGGCACCCAGTAGGCGAACTTGATCTCGTCGGCGATACGTTCAGTAGACATGAAACCCAGCAAACATGCAGTTCCCAGGGGTTTCCAGGGTAGCGATCACACAGGTTGTAAGTGTTGGGTGGGTGCTGCGACTGTGAAACGGTGGCAGCATGACTGCTGTGGACATTCAGGAGATCGCGCACCGCATCACCAGCGAAGACGAGGCACTCTCGGTAGCGTCGCAGCTGTCCGCCGAGTTCGCGGCAGGCGCCGGTGTCCGCGATGCGCAGCGCCTCCTTCCCGAAGACGAGGTCCGCACCCTGGCGCAGTCCGGCCTGCTCGGACTATCCGTGCCGACGGAGTTCGGCGGCATCGACGCGAGCACCGAGACGTTGGCCGAGGTCTTCCGTTTGCTCGCCGAAGGCGATCCCAGCATCGCGCAGATTCCGCACAGCCACTTCACTTTCCTGGAAGCGCTCCGGTACCAGGGGTCGAACGAGCAGAAACAGTTCTTCTACGCCGAGGCGTTGTCGGGTAAGCAGTTCGCCAACGCGCAGAGCGAACGCGGCAACAAGACCATCGACATCGACGGCACCACCCTGACCCCCGACGGGGACGACTTCGTGCTCGAAGGTCGCAAGTTCTATTGCACAGGAGCACTTTTCGCGGACTGGATCGTCGTGCGCGCGGCTAATGCCGATCAGTTCACGGAGACCGGCGCTCAAGTGAAGTCTGCGGTCTACCTGCCCCGGAATACTCCCGGACTGTCGATCGTCGACGACTGGGACGGCATGGGGCAGAAGACAACTGCAAGCGGAACCGTGATCCTCGAATCCGTGTCGGTGCCGCGGTTCAATGTCGTCCCCTTCACGTCGCTGTTCACTCACCCGACCACCTACGGGGCACAGGCCCAGATTCTGCACGCCGCGATCGACACCGGCATTGCATCAGCTGCGCTGCGTGAATCCGTAGAACTCGCCGCAAAAGCGCGTCCGTTCTTCGAGGCGAAAGTCGATACAGCAGTGGAGGATCCACTGCTCGTTCAACTCGCCGGCGAAGCAGCCATCGAGGTTCGCGCTGCCCGATCCCTGTTGGCGGAAGCGGCGCGATCGATCGACGTGGCGAGGCGAGATCCCACCGAGGACTCCACGGCCCGAGCATCCATCGACGCTGCAACTGCCAAGGTGGTCGGAGCGCGAGCGTCGTTGGCGGCTACGAGCACCCTGTTCGAGATCGGTGGCACCAGAAGCGCGGGTGAATCAGCGAACCTCTCGCGATTCTGGCGTGACGCACGCACGCACACCCTGCACGATCCGACGAGGTGGAAGGTCCAACATATCGGCCGCTGGACGCTGTCGGGCACGGTCCCACCGAGGCACGGACTGCTGTAAGCCCACTCAGTCGGAATTCACGTATCCGCTGATCAAGACTTCGAGACCTTCCAGGTAACTCTCGGTCGTCGTCCCTCCCGGCCAGTCCTCGAGCACCTCACTGAGTACCGGCAGCTTCTCGGGCCCGATTTCTCGGATCTTGACCGCGAGAGGTGACACACTGCCTTCCGGTCGCGCGGCGGTGTCGTAGATGTTGAGCAGTGCGCCGAGTGTGTAGTTCCACAGCGCTCGATAGACCAGCAGAGCGCGACGGGGCGACATGCCGAGTTCGACACACGCGGCCATGGCCCGGTCAACCAAAACCACGGCACCGCTCCCACCACGCCCACCGCGCTGAAGCAGCTCGATGATCCAACGCTCCGATGCGAGTGTTTCGAAGATCGCGGTGAAGATCGTGCGAAGTCGCTCGACCTGATCCTGGGGCAGGACCAGAGAGCCGAGGTCTTGTGAGTACACGTCGAGAACCGCGCTGATCAGCTGTTCCTTGTCGCCCACGTGCCGGTACAGCGCCATCGGCGTGGTGCCGAGCGACTTCGCCAGCGCTCGCATGCTCAGCGCGTCGGCGCCGCCGGACTGAAGTTGCCGTTTCGCTTCTTCGACTATCTGCTCCGACGTGATAGTCGGGGGACGTCCGAGCCGCGGGGATCTCGGTTCCATCTTTTCGGCCATTCGTCGATTGTGCGCGTTCCCGCTACGACGCTCTCCCCCCGGGGAACCCCTTGCATCTCGATCGTCAGCAAGGTAAACCTAACTACTTATGAGAACGCGTATACAAATTAGGTACCTGCAATGACAACAACAACGAGGGCGGTAGCCGCGCCTGCTCTGGTCCTCACCGCCGCCGCGGCAGCGCAGTTCCTGGTGGCCTTCGACATGTCGGTCATCAACGTCGCATTGCCGGACATCCAGGAATCGCTGAACTTCTCCGACGCCGGGTTGTCCTGGGTCGTCAACGCGTACGCCCTGGCCTTCGGCGGGCTGCTGCTTCTCGGCGGCCGTCTGTGCGACGTGATGGGCACTCGTCGCGTTCTGGTTTCCGGGCTGCTGCTGTTTGCGCTCGTCAGCATCATCGGGACCTTCTCGGGGTCCGCCGAAATGCTTGTCGGAGCTCGGGCGCTTCAAGGCGTCGGTGCCGCGATGATCGCACCGGCCGGACTCGCCGCCCTCAGTCAGGCCTTTCCCACCGGACGTGCCAGGGCCAAGGCATTCGGCATCGGCGCAATGTCGTCAGCACTTGGCGGCGCACTGGGCGTCGTTCTGAGTGGCATTTTGACCGAAGGACTCAGTTGGCGATGGGTGATGTTCGCCGGCGCACCGGTCGCACTGATCGCCGCAGTTGCCGGTGCCCGTGGCCTGCCGGCCGGCCAGGCCGCCAGAGGCGGCTCCCTCGATCTCCCCGGCGCCATCTTGGCGACGGCCGGAATCACCGCCCTTGTCGGCACCGTCATCGCCACTGAATCACATTCCTGGACTTCGAGTTACGTGCTGGGCGGATTCGCGCTGACGATCGCTCTGCTGACGGCCTTCGTTGTGGTCGAAAGCCGCTGCGCCACACCACTGGTACGACTGTCCACCCTGCTTCGCCCCCGAATCGGTCTGGCCAACGCCATCATGTGCCTGGTGTGTGCGGCACAATTCAGCGCGTTTTTCTTCGTCTCGCTCTTCCTGCAACGTGGACTGGGCTATTCACCGACCACCACCGGCCTGGCTTTCCTGCCCTTCTGTTTCGGCCTGGTGATCGGCATCCTCGCCTCCACCAAACTCCTTCCGCGCTACGGAGTCCGGCCACTGCTCGTCGTCGGAACAGCAGTCGCAGCAGTCGGGACGTTCATCTTCTCGACCATGAACCTCGACAGTCCCTTCTGGGCCGTCATCCTGGTGCCTTCGCTTCTGGCAAGTATCGGCATCGGCCTGTCGTTCATGCCGCTCAGTAACGTCGCCACCGCCGACGCTCCTCCCGAAGAGGTCGGCATGGCATCAGGGCTACTGAGCACGTCGCGTCAGATCGGCGGTTCACTCGGACTGGCCGTTCTCGTGAGCGTCGCTGCTTCCTCGACGGCACGCTCGGGCAGTGCGCCGACCGAAGCACTGGTTTCCGGATACTCCCAAGCCCTTTTCGTCTGCTCCGGCCTCCTGCTGGCCGGCACCCTCCTGTCCTTCTTCTTCCCACGAATGGATCGTTGACCTCAGATGTTCACCACCCGAACCGCATTCGGCATCGTCTCGGCGCTACTCCTCACCGTTGCCGGCGCCAGCGCGTGCAGCAGCTCCGCCGAGTCCGACGCCCCTTCCGCAACTCGCTCCGTCACACACGAACTCGGCACCGTCGAGGTCCCCGCATCACCGCAGCGCATTCTCGCTCTCGACGAGTATGCAGGTCTGAGTGCACTCGCACTCGGCGTCAAGCCCACCGTCGTCTACAGCACCCTGCGATCGGACGTCGCCAAATCGATTCTGCGCGAGCAGGGCGTCGAAGTTCTCGACAAGCCGACCTTCTTCGCCAACCCGGCCGTCGAGGAGATCGCGTCGGTCGAGCCCGACGAGATCTTGATGAGCAATGCCGGTCCACTGCCGAGTCTGTTCGCTCAGATCAACGCCGTGGCACCAACCCTCGTCCTCCCCTACTCGGCACCGTGGCGCGACGTGCTCGAACAAGCTGGGGCACAGCTCGATCGAGGCAGCGAAGCAACCGCCATGATCGGAAAGCTGGAATCCGGTCTCGACGACGTCAAGACCGCGGCGGGAGGCCAGAGCCTTGCGATACTGCTCGGTTACAGCGGGAACCTGTTCACCGTGCCACCGACCACTCCCATCTCCACCCTCGTCACCGAGGCAGGATTCACCAGGCCCGTATCGGAAGTCAACGCCACCAACAATCAAGACACCGGCACGATTTCACCCGTCTCACCGGAACTCCTGCCCGAACATGCGGCGCAGACCGTCGCCGTACTTTCCGGGCAGCAGTACGACGCGTCCGTCGTGCGAAACACTCCGCTGTTCGACAACCTGACACCCGATCCTGCGCACGCTCTGGACGTCAGCGGTGATCTCTGGTTCGGCAGCCATCCTTTTGCCATCTACTGGATCATCCAGGATCTGGACGGCATCGCACATGGCAAGGGGCAGAGCGGTATCGGAACGCTCGACAGCGCCGACGCGCGATGGGCGGCGTTCAGCGCGCTCTGACGTCCTGACGGAAGGTCAGCGGAGAAACACCCACCCGGGTGGCGAAAAATTTGGTGAAGTTCGCAGAATCGTCGAACCCCAGCTTCGACGCCACCTGGGTGACCGTGTCCGTACCGAAAGACAGTAATCGTTTCGCTTCGAGCACCACTCGCTGATCGATGTACTGCTTCGCGGTCATCCCGGCAGCGGATCGGGTAGCTCGCAATACGGTCTTCTCGGAGTACCCGATCGTGTTGGCGTACTCCGAAACCGAACGTACCGTGGCGAAGTCACGTTCGACAGCGGCATGAAACCTTTCGAACACGTCATTGTGTGCCAGCACCGAACTCTGCTCCTGCCCGCCGAGATGGGTCAGTTTCAACAGAATTGCCGTCAGCGTGTGCCGCAGAATCGCCGCGCGAACGGCCGGCGCGGAAGTATCCGGACACGCGTAGTTCAGGTTCAGGTGTTTCATACCCGTGCTGATGGTCTCGAGGTTCTCGCCGGACAACTGCCACGCTGCCTGCCTACTACGAAAGTTTCCGTCCAACAGTTGCTGACTGGCGGCGTCGAGCGAGGAGGGCGTGAACAGAACGACCGTCGCCTCGAAATCCTGGATTCGACCCCACTGTTGCACCTGCCCCGGCCTGACCCAGAACACAGTCCCCGGACTCACCGCGTAGTTCACGAAGTCGATGGTGTGGAGCGCCGAACCCTCGGTCACCAGCGCGAGCAAGTGAAACTGCGGACGTTGGGGGCCGACGAACTCTGCGCTTCCCCCGTTGACGCGAATGGTGTCCAGGCTGAGAACTTCGATCTCGGTCGCATCCGCCACCGAAGATGCGTACCCGACGTCCCGGACGGGCACTTGTCTGTTTTTCACTAGTTCGGGACTCATCTTCACCGTGACCGAATACCCGAATGCGACATACCGTCAGAGTATCAATCAGTTCACGCTCGGACAGGAATCCTCCAGTGCAGACATCACGCTCGAGAACAGCAGGCAAGACGCAACTCACCTACGTCTTCGACGCCTATTGCGGGTGGTGTTTCGGCTTCGGTCCTGCTTTGACGGAGTTCGTCCGTCAAAATGCCGACGCCGTCGACGTGTCCGTGGTCAGCGGCGGACTGTTCACCGGTGAGCGCGTCGCACCCATGTCTTCGGCTCCGTACCTGAAAGCAGCCAACGCCGCCATCGCAGCCCAGACCGGCGCCGTCTTCGGTGACGGATATTCACAACTGGTGTCTGACGGACGGTTCGTCATGGATTCGACGGATGCTGCGATCGGACTCGCCGCGCTGCGCGCACAGGACCCGACACGCGCACTCGACGTCGCGGAGGCCATGCAGATCGCTTTCTACCGAGACGGCCACAGCCTCTCCGATCCCGAGACCTACCGAGCCATCGCGCAGTCACTCGGACTCGACCCGTCTGCCGCAATGTCCTCCCTGTTCACCCCCGCGTCGAAGGACGCCGCCCGCGCCGATTTCGTCCGTGCACGCACGCTCGGCGCCACGTCGTTTCCGACACTGTTGTTCCACGGAAGCGACGGGTCAGTCGTGAAGTTCGGTTCTCCGACCAGTACAGCGGCCGATCTCACCCGCGACCTGAACACGTGCGTGCGGGCGTATGCCGTGGCCTGATCCACTCACTTCCCGAGCGAAAGGTACGTTCAGCGCCGTCAGTGCGCCGAACGTACCGTTCGCTCAGCGCAAGTCCACCGAATTCACACACCCTCCAGTTCTGGTTTGATGAACATCGGAACAAATTGCACCAAGGGGAGGAAAACCTGTGGTTTCAGATCCGATCACCGGCCTGGAGATGGAACTTACCGACATGTGGCAGAAGGGACGTGCGCGCTCGCGAGACGATGCGCGGGCGATTCATCCCAAACTCGACCCCGCTCTGTACCACGTTCTGGTGCTCCTGAGCCGGTCCGACGCCGTTCGGATGGCAGACCTGATCTCGATACTCAACATCGAGAAGTCGACGCTGACCAGGCAGATCGATGCGGCGGCCAGACTTGGTCTGGTCGAACGCATCCCCGATCCCGACGATGCCCGCGCAAAGTTGGTCGCGCTGACACCCGAAGCACGAACGAAGCTCACGACTTACCGCAACCAGCAGATCGACCGTTGGCGTGCTCGCTTGGCCAAATGGGACACCGACGACGTCATCACGCTGACCGCTCTCCTGCGTCGCCTCGCTCAGGCCAAAGACTGACACCGGAGCAGCAGCGCAGAACAGCCGACTCGAATGGCCGGACGCATTACCCCGTCACGACACTTGTGCCGCAGCACGCAGAATCAACTGGGTTACCTCGTGCGGGTGTGACGCCAACGATGCATGACCCGCGTCGAGTTCCTCGATCTCGCGCGCACCGATGCGCTCTGCCATCCAACGCTCGGTCTCGGGAGGAATCATTCGGTCCTGCCCGGAAACCTGATACCAACTCGGCTTCCCACGCCACGCCGGCGGCCCTGATGGATCCGAGAAGCACTGACCCGCAATGGGTTTCTGCGTCAGCGCCATGACCAATGCCTCGGTATCGTCGAGGTCCTGACTGAAACTCTCCTGAAACTTGTCCGGGGTGATCCACAGGAAGCCCTCGGCGTCCGGCGCAATGTTCGCCGCTCCCGCAGGCTGATCAGTGCGAGCGAAGATGCTCCCCAGACTGTCCCCCTCGTCCGGTGCGAAGGCAGCGATATACACCAGTCCCACAACATTTTCCGCATGACCCGCGCCTGTGATCACCGCACCGCCGTACGAATGCCCGACCAGTAGCGTCGGGCCGTCCATGGATTCGGCCAACTTCCTGGTGCGGTCCACGTCGGCGGCCAGCGAAGTAAGTGGATTCTGAACCGCGATCACCCGATGCCCGGCGTTATGGAGAGTCGGTATGACGTGACGCCAATGAGAACCGTCTCCCCACGCTCCATGCACCAGAACGATGTTTACCTTCTCTGCCATGACCAACTCCTTCAGATACGCAGTGGGAACGAGCACTCCGACAATCGGCAAGCCTCCGAAAACTCGCCTTGCCTGTTACCCACGTTAAGGGGATCCTGGATCAATAACCATGACCAGATTGCCAAGTTTTTATGCAGAAACACCGAAATGTTCGAGACCTCCGGAGTGGCCGACCCATGACGACGACATCCTCACAGCGGTACGTACCCACCACCGACGAGACCCGAACCCGGGACACCCTCTCGCATGTTCTCGAAGTCGTTCACCTTCGCGGCGATCAGATTCATCGCTGCGTCCACAGTGAGAACTTCACCGTGGAGGTGCCGGCGGGAGTACGAGCACTTCACATCGCCGAGCGCGGTGACATAGTGATCAGAACGCAGGGAAAGGAACCGATCGAACTCGGTCCAGGGGAACTCGTACTGTTACCCCATGGGCACGCACATACGATCGAGAATGCGGTTCCGGTCCTCCCGAGAACCGAAACACGGTGGCTTTTCGGAACTTTCACACTCGATGACGTTGCGGCTCAGCGACTGCTCTCGGTTCTACCGGACTTCGTCGAACTGCGTCCGACACAGTCGACCCCGGTCGAGTGGCTGGAGGTGAGCAGTCGTCTGTTGAGTGAGGAGGTGAACGATCCGAGACCCGGTTCCTCCGTGATGGTTTCCCGAATTCTCGACCTTCTCTTCGTCCAGATACTCAGAGCATGGGCACGGGCGGACGGCTCGAACGGCGGATGGCTGACCGCCGCAATGGATCCACGAATCGGGCAGGCACTCGAGGCCGTCCACAACGACCCCTCTCGCAACTGGAGCATCGACGAATTGGCGACGCTGTCCACGCTGTCG
Source organism: Rhodococcus sp. KBW08 (assembly GCF_003852455.1). Lineage (NCBI taxonomy): Bacteria > Bacillati > Actinomycetota > Actinomycetes > Mycobacteriales > Nocardiaceae > Rhodococcus > Rhodococcus sp. KBW08. The sequence goes on along the minus strand of NZ_QAJJ01000011.1, from coordinate 266,017 downwards.
AGATCGTCTTTCGCGGAGCGATTCTCGCGACTGGTCGGTCAGACGCCCGGCGCTTACATCACCGAACGCCGACTCGACCGCGCGGCCGAACTACTCGTACAAACTACCGAGCCGGTCGGAACCATTGCGGTAACTGTCGGCTACGAATCCGATGCCGCGTTCAGCCGCGCCTTCCGTCGACGATTCGACGCCTCGCCGTTGAACTGGCGAAAATCCAACTCCCACAATCACTGACGTCAGGTCGCAGCGATTACACCGGCGACCGGAATCCGGCCGAGAACCGCAACGCGGAAATCCACCATCGCACGTTCCACGTGATTGGCGCTCGAGACCACAACCACGCCGGTCGCGCCTCGATCGGCGAGAATCCGCGCAGAGTTGAGCGCGTTCTCCACCGTCGACCACGACGTTCCTTCTTCGGTGATCCGGCCCGGGTCGACGCCGTTGGCAACCAGCCACTCACGCATCGCCCTGGCTTCGGTCACTCCGGCCTTCGGAGCCCCACCGCTCGTGATGATTGGAGAACGCGGGTACTGACGAGCCAGCTGTAACGCCGCCTGAAGTCGGTCGACCAGCATGGGACGCATCGTGCCGTCATCGAAGAGGCCGGCGCCCAAGACGACGATGTTGGTGCCCACCGGGTTCAGGTCGAGCAGGACGGGCGACTGGCGCGTCAGCGTCTCAGCGCTCGTGCAGGCAAGAATGAGGGACCGCACCGGTGTTTGGCACCCACCCACCGTCGACAAGATCCCGTTGACGACCGTTGTCGGTGTGATGTCGGCGCTCGCCGTCGCCGGCGAAAGACCCACCCCAGCTGCGGCGATTACCGAAGCAGCGATCAAACCCTTCGTCACAGACCTGCGAACATTTGCCATGTAGCCGAACCCCCAGATTGTCGATTGTCCAGCCCACGGTAACGAATATTTGGCCGCGATTGCATCATTTGACTCAAATTTACTGTTCACTGACCGTCACACAGACTAAACATAAATATTGGGCAACAATTCGGATTCGAAACCGTCATCTACCAGCATCTCGAATCGACGCGCCCGCCTCATTACCTATCTGAGCAGCAGCGTCACCGAGAAGGTCGACAACGCTGAACGGCAACAATTGGTTGTCCCAGATCACGATGTTGCATCCAGGTGTTCCTGGTCGCCCGATCCCCCTGGCCATGTCTCCCGGCCGGATCTCCAGCCCTCCGGCTCGTTCACCGAGAACCACAGACGCGTCATGTTCGGGAAGCGTCCGCCTCGATGCCGAGTGCGCGGCGCGCTCCCAGCGCCATGGTGACGCGCACGAGATCCTTCGGCGACGACAGGTCAAGTCCCGTCAGGGAACTCGCCTTCCGCAGGCGGTACACCACTGTGTTCGGATGTACGTGTAGCTGCCGGGCGGTGGCGGCTCGATCGAATCCGGAGTCGATGAAAGATTCGAGCGTCTCGAGTACCGCACTATCGGACTCCAACGGCAACAACACATCTGCCAGTATCGGTAGGGCAGCGCTGGGCCGCGTCAGTTGGTACTCGACTGCAAGATCTTCGAGACGGACTACGCCACTGGTGCGTCCGTACTTTCGGGCGACGTTCAGCACCTCGCGCGCCTGAGTCACGGCTGCAGGAACTGCGACCGGTGCGGCGATATGTACGGCGGCCACTGTGGACGCACCGATCACCTTTTCGAGATCCCCCAACCGTCGACACAGCGTCAGATACTGCGGGCTCGACGCCCAGTTTCCCTCTGCAGGTTCCGATTCCACGATAGGGATCAGCACGGCTCCGCCACTGCTCCCGAGCACTCCGAGGGCTTTGTCCCGCCCCACCTGATCCAGTTCGCGTTGCAGGTGGCGCACCTTTCTCCGCTCCGCGACGGCAGTATCCACCTCGGTCGAGGACTCGTCGTCGTTCCGCTCGACGTGCAGCGCCACCACCCAGTACAGGCGCGCCAACCTGATCCCCACCTCGTCGGAGACTCGATCCACATCGACACCCGTCGAAAGTGCTACGAACAGCGACCTTCGCGCCGAATCCTCGTCCGTCTGGGTAGCGTGGTCGGAACCGTAGCCGGCCAGAACCGCGGACGTGGAGGCCGCGGTGTATGCATTCAAGAGTCGTCCGGTGCGCGCAAGTGCAACACCGTCTTCCGGAACCGCCCATTCGCTGATCGTCTCCCACCACAACCCTGCGGCCAGGTGATATGCGCGCAGCACCTCACCGAGCGGAACCAATTCCTGCGCCCGTTGACGAGCCGATTCACTGATGTCGGCGAGCAACTCGGGCGCCAGATCTGCGCCCGTCCGGAGCATCGAGATGAACAGTTCCAGGTTTCGCCTCACGATAGTGGTGACGTCGTTACGCAACGCCTCGTCCGGGAGCAACCGGTAGAAGGTGACGTTGCGGTGAACCAGATCGACCGTCGCCATGACCAGCGGATGGGTGCGTTGCGCCAAGCGATCGGCCAGAGATCTGCCGCCAACCAATATCGGCTCGAACGGCAGTTCTTTGTTCACAGACACAAAACCCTCCACAGAATTGAATTGCCATCACAAGGCCGACCTGCCTTTTTCCTATCACTATGTAACCCACGCCACTCTCGAATTCACAATCGGTGGCGTAACTGGAAGTCTCACTATCGACCAATAGGAGCCTCGAGTGACGTGGAAGACGCGCAGCGCAGCCATTCTGGCAGGCGTCGTCGCTGCCGGTTCGATCGCCGCCATCGGGACCGGTGTGTCGAGCGCCGAGACGTCGGACAGTGTTGTCCAGTACGTCGCACTCGGCGATTCCGCGGCGGCCGGCCCACTGGTAAACGCACAGGACTCGTCGTCGCCGGGCTGCCTACGATCACTCGACAACTACCCTTCCGTAGTGGCGCAAAGACTCGGCGCTCAACTCACGGACGTGACCTGCTCGTCGGCGCGATCCGCCAACGTCACGGACACCGCACAACCGACGTTCTCCGGTCAAGTACCGCCGCAGGCAACAGCATTGGGTCCTGACACCGACCTCGTCACCATCACCATCGGCGCCAACGACATCTCGTTGTTCCCGACAGTTCTGAGCTGTGTCAATCCACTTCCCGAACCCACCGGAACCTCCTGCCGTGACAAGTTCACCGCGGGTGGCGTAGATCAGCAGCGACACATGATCGAAAATGCCTCCGCGGGTTGGGGTTCCATGATCGAATCGGTTCGCGACCGTGCGCCATCGGCACGCATCGTCGTGATCGGATACGGGACATACATCGCCACCGGCGGATGCCCCGGCACCCAACCGTTCTGGCCGCGCGACGCCGACTATCTCCAGAGTGTGATCGACTACGGCAACACTGTCATGGCAGCGACCGCTGCCCGTCACGACGTCGAGTACATCGACATCACCGAAGCCACTGCCGGACATGACATCTGCACGGATCCGGCAACCGCGTTCTACACCGGAATCGTCCCGACCCAGCCGGCGGTTCCACTGCATCCCACCGCAGCCGGAATGCAAGCCATCGGCAACGCCGTCGCCGACGCTCTGTCCTGAGCCCCTCCCCAGCACAATTCATTCAGCACTCGCGAAAAGGGTGGAACAACCATGTCAATTCAACGAGACGCTCCACCGCTGCCGTCCGTCGACGGCGCCCCCGTCGGAACCCGTGACAAACTGCTCGGCGGCACACTCGTCGCACTGTTTCTCGCAAACATGCTCAACTTCTTCGATCGGGCGATCCCCTCGGTCGTCGCCGAGCCGATCAAGAACGAGTTCTCGCTCAGCGACCTGCAATTGGGATTGATCACCTCTGCCTTCACCCTCGTCTACGCGATCGCCGGGCTGCCGCTGGGCCGGTTGGCCGACACGAAGAACCGGCCCAAGATCATCGGCATCGGCCTCCTGGTGTGGAGCGGCCTGACGGCAGCAACCGGTGCCGCCGGCAGCTACGTGCTGTTCATCCTTGCGCGTCTGGGTGTCGGCGTCGGAGAAGCGACGTTCACACCTGCGGCAAACTCCATGATCGGCGATATGTACCCGGCGGAACGACGCTCGCGTGCTCTCGGCGTCTTCATGCTCGGCTTGCCGATCGGTCTGATGCTCGCGTACTTCACCGTCGGCAAGATCGCCGAGGCCTTCGACAGCTGGCGGGCACCGTTCTTCCTCGCCGCGATTCCCGGTGTCCTTCTGGCAGTTGTCCTCTACCGCATGGCAGATCCGGTTCGTGGTGGTTCCGAAAGTCCGGAGGCCCGCGCAGCCGCTGTTTCACAGGCACCGATCACGCGACCGATCCGTCGCCTGCTTGCAATTCCCACGCTCCGCTGGCTCATCCTTGCCGGACTGACCTTCAACTTCGCTGCCTACGCGGTCAATTCGTTCGTCGTCCCGCTTCTGATGCGCCAGTACCACCTGAAACTGACTGCTGCAGCGTCGGTCACCGGCATCATCGTCGGTATCACCGGCCTGATCGGATTGGTTCTCGGCGCCAAGTACGCAGACAAGGCCAGCGCACGCTCACCGCGAGCACGCTTGATGATCGGCGTGGGAACCTCGGCATTGGCAGCGCCTTTGACGGCGTTGGCACTGCTGCAACACGGCGGGAGCGTCGTGATGTTCACGCTCTTGTTCTCGGCCGGTTGGCTTCTGGCCTACGGCTTCTACATCAGCGTCTACCCTGCAATTCACGACGTCGTGGTTCCCAGGCTTCGCGGCACTGCGACGGCGCTGTTCTTCGCTGCCATGTATCTTCTCGGCGGATTCTCGGGACCTGTTGCTGTAGGCGCGATTTCGGACTGGTTCGCCAAGCGTGCGCTTGCCGACGCCGGTACCGGAAAATTGACTCAGTACGCCGGCGACGGGCTGAACTCGGCAATGTATCTCGTGCCGATCATGTTGGCACTCACCGCGGTATTCATCTACCTGGCCACGCGCACCGTCGGCAAGGACTCCGCGCGCATGCAAGCAGAACTGAGCCAGGCCTGATCAACTAGCTCACGGCGGTGGCGGGGCTCCCGAAGCCCCGCCACCGAAGTCAGTTCACCGTGATCGCAAGAGTCGACAGCACGGACCGCAGCATGTCCGGCAAGCGAGCGATCATTCGCTGCTCGGTAATTCGAACGGACACCGGCGCCGCCAGCGTCGATCGCCACAGTTCCGGCTGATTCTTCATCAAGTTGTTGTAGACCGGGAGCAACTGATCGTTGATGTAGGTCCAACGACCGCCCCGGTCAGCCCAGTTGAAGTCCGGAAGCGGTGTTTTCACAACGGCATTGCCCACCGCGAACGAGAGTGGGTTCGACTCACGCGGCGGCACGACGCCCGGCATGGACGGTGATGCGGCGAAGGTGGTCAGGTAAGTCAACGAGCGACCGACGCTGCCACGGTAGGCCTTTGCCTCGTCCCACTGATCACCCACCGACTGGTACTGCTCCCGCCGCAGCAGACGCACGTTGCCGTCGAACACGGCCTCCGGTGTCCCCGAAGCGATGTTGGTCCACGCGGTACGGGCGTTCTCGTCGAGCAGCCCCGCACGATCGAGTTCGGCAATGCCGTCGACGCCGTCGTGAACCCACGCCATGTGCATCGGAATCAGATCCGAGAAGATGTGTTTGCTCATCGCGATCACCTTGCCCTGGAACCACATCACGTCCTCGGGACGAATCTCGTGGCCGACCTGGAGAAGCGCCGCGATGTCCTCGGGCGCTCCCATCGACGTCGTGATCGGCGATCCGACGCGGTCGACCTCTCGCCACACCAGTGCCATCGCTTCGCTGATCGCCTGGACTTCCAACACCACTCGCCCGTAGTCCAAGTCGAGCAGGCCACCGGCGAAAGCGGGCCCGACCATTCCGCCCATACCTGCCCACTGCAGTTCTCGATGCTCGAGTTGGAGTCGCTCGTAGAACTGGAAAGTGTTGGTCAGGTTTCCGAGATTCGCGTGTACCCCGTCGAACGGCGTCCACGACGCGAGATCGATACCTGCGGATTCAGTTCCCACTGCGAGCCAGTACTGCTTGAGGAGGGTCTGATAGCGGTACGGGTCTACACCCGACGCTCGGGCAGCATCGACCAGACTCCGCAGCGTCGCGGAATCCGACGGGAGTAGCGGATGCAGACCGCCCGCTGCTTCGGCGTTTGCGTTCACTGCTTCGAGGTCGAGGTACCTGTCCAGGTCACCAGTGCCCGCGGACGCCCGGCTTCCCAGTACGACCGCACCTCCGATACCTGCCGAAGCGACGAGAACTGCGCGCGCAAAATCCCTGCGCGTCAGAGACTTCCGCATGCTCATCACCCTTCGGCTTCGTCGAAGGTCTTTGCCAACCAGGCAATGTCCTGCATACCCAACTGATCGGTCACCGTCTTGTAGAGATTGGTCACGTAATCGAGCGGCCCGCACTGCGAGGGGATCAGGTCCACGTCTGCACCGCCTGTGCGATACGTCTGCGCCAATTGTTCCGCCTCGCTGAAGGGGACGAGAAAATCGTCCTCACAGGAGGAGATCAGAAGCTTGGAAGCCGGCGCCTGCTTTCCCAACGTGTTGTCCGCGTACGCCGCCGCCAGGGCCGGGATCGTTCGGGGAGCCGGGTTGGTGAGCAGGACGTCGAAGGGAACGAACGGGAGCCCGAGGTACAGCGCCTGGCACGAAGCGCGGAAGGCGCCGGCCACGTTGTGCCCGATCGGAGTGAGGTGATCATCGAGACGGATGTCGGGGTAACCCGCGTCGAATCCGAGAATGCTCGAGAAGACGAATCCCGAACCGATCCCTCCGGCCGCCGTCTCCTCGAACGTTGCCGGATCGATCATCATCGCCTGGATGGCACTGGCCTGGACGTTCAGTTCCGGCGCGTAGTCGTGCGCCTGTTCCGCGGCAAAACCTGCTGCGACACCGCCTCCGGCGACGCCGTAGATACCCACAGGTGTATCCGATTCGAGGCCGGCTTCAGGAAGCGCGAGCGCTGCCCGCACACCGTCGAGCGTCGCCTTGCCCGAGAACTGTCCGACCGAGAACGGGTGAGGAGCCGTGTCGCCGTCGTTGCCGACGTCGCTCATCATCACTGCCCAGCCGTGACCGAACATCTGCGCCACCGGGCCGAGCGCCGAGAACATCGCGGGGTCGCTCTGGTTTCCACCGGTCCACTGATGACTGGGCGCGCAGTTCGCGCCCAGGCTGTCGTTCGCCTCGGCGTATCCGATGATCTTGCGTTCACCTGGTGCAGTGCCGTCCTCGGGGATCATCAGAATCCCGGTGCTGATCACCTGCCGACCGAAATGATCAGTGGTTGTGTACATGAGCTGGTGAGCCGAAACGACGTCCGGGCGGACCTGGTAAACCTGAACGCTCACCGGACGCGCCTTGAGAAGAGTCCCTGGGGCGGTGCCGGGCTCGATTTCAGGCTCGTCGAACCACGGATCGTCGGACGAGAGCCCGAGTGGAGTCAATTCGGTCGAGATGTCGGCGCCCTGAAGTGCCTTCACGACCAACGGGTTGAACACGTCGGCCAGGTCGACGGTCTCCTGCGCACCAGCCGGCGACCCCACCGCAAACAAGGCCACTGCCAGGGCCGATGCCGTTCCGGCGCGCCATGACCACCGTCGCCACGTCGAGTCAAACATCGTTCACGGGTTCCTTACTTTCGGGTAATGAGCACCCCTACACTCCCATTCACCTGCATTAACAGACAAGTCGGGCACCGATCCCTTGGCTGAATACCTCGATCGGGCACAGGCTGACGGCACCTGTTCGGCAAGTCTGCTGTGAGTGTTTCGGCTCGAACCATTGATCGCACCCGGCTGGTTCGACGGCCACCCGCTATGTCGTCGCGACGGCCGTGCTGACAATGCGCCCTGGTCACCACGCACCCTTGTCGACAGACGGCGAAAGACAGGCGGCGGACGAGACGCTGCCTTCGGCGTCCACTACGGCAAGAGAATGCCCTCCTGCAGTATCCAACTCTCCGGATACCGCAGGAGGGCTCATCCCCGGGCGCAGAACGCGACCCTTGGGGCGCGACACATCTCCCTCAAAAGGGTGCGCCATTCGTTCAATGTGGCGCCGGCGTGCCGCAAGCTCGGGGATCGACAGCGATCCTGTTTCGGTGTTGCTTCAGCATGGCAATCTGCGCTCGGCTGCACACGGGCCGAATGGCCTGTTCGGCTACCTGTATCCGCCCGGTATCGAATCGCCGACGACCGGGACATGGCAGCCAGTTGCCTTCAAGCGGCACCAATCGGCGCCGACCGCGTCGGTGGTCGTACTGCGTCGGTATCCGTACTGCGTCGGTCCGTAAAACAGGTATGCCACCGGGCCATTGAGCCGTTGTCGGCGATCGCGAAGAGCGGCCAATCTTGCCATGCCTCGAAATCATGAGGTCGAGACCAGGACCTTCACACACCCTCCGCCTCAATCACATGTCAGCACTGACCATTTCGCGAAACGCGTTGCGCAACACACCGGCCGCACGTCGAACCGCAATCGCTGTCCGTCAGACCGATGAAGGAAAACAATCATGGGAAATCACCGGAGAAACTATCGTTCTCACACCGCACGGTTCGTCGCGATAGCCGCGGGAGCAGGCGCTCTCACAGTTGCCGGCGCAATCGTCGACACGGGCGTAGCCAGCGCACACGATTGGTCACAAGTGGCCATGTGCGAGAGTTCCGGAGACTGGAACATCAACACCGGCAACGGCTTCTACAGAGGGCTCCAGTTCACACAGTCGACGTGGGACGCATACAAACCGGAGGGTGCACCGGCTCGCGCCGACATGGCGTCGGTTGCCGATCAAGTCGCGGCTGCGGAGACAACCCTCTCAGCTCAGGGCATCGGTGCATGGCCGGTGTGTGGCGCCTACCTCGGCTGGGGTGGCACCACCCCGGATTCGTCCACTCGGACTCCATCGACCGAAGAGTCCGCCGAGGCTCTCCAGATGGCACCGGCGGCACCGCAGGCCGACAACATATGCAGGTGGGAATGGCCGGTCGACGGGATCATCTCCCAGGGATTCCATCCTGGGCACGACGGTACGGATTTCGCGGTCGATGTGGGGACCGTGCTCCATGCCCCGACCTCGGGCTCGATCTCAGTTGCCGGACCGTACGATCCCGGCGGATACGGAACTTACATCCAGATGGAAGCGAACACCGGCGAACAGATCCAGATGGGACACCTCTCCGAAACCTGGGTGAGCGAAGGCGATCATGTCGAGGTCGGTGACAAGATCGGCGCTACGGGCAACACCGGGAGTTCGACCGGCCCGCATCTTCATCTCCGCATTCACAACGGCGACGCTGTCGATCCTGTCGGCTTCCTGAAATCGGCGGGAGCATGCGATACAGCAGCGGGCGACGCGGTGACCGTGTCCGCGGGCGATACGTTGTCCAATCTGGCCTCTGCGAAAGGTTTTCGTTGGCAGGATGTTTGGGCTGCCAATGCCTGGATCGCCGATCCCGACCGGATATTCGTGGGGGGCGTGATCAAATTCTGAAGCATGGCGGCCTACAGGTAGTTTCACGAACCGAGAAGGTGCGTATCGGGTCGGCGACTGGTGGCGCCATCTATTGTCGGAAGTGTGACGGAATCCGACGCCCACGAAGGCTCGACTGAATCGACGAAGGCTGCTCATCCGAGAAAACGTCCACTGTGGCGTGAGATTCTCATTCTCGTTGTCGTCGCCCTGGTTCTGAGTGTCGTCATTCAGAACTTCGTCGGACGCATTTTTCTGATCCCGTCCGAGTCCATGGAACCGACGCTGCACGGATGCACCGGATGCACGGGCGACAAGATCCTCGTCGACAGGATCAGCTATCGATTCGGGGATCCGCAGCCTGGGGATGTAATCGTGTTCAAAGGGCCCGAATCCTGGAACGACGAGTATCGATCCATTCGATCCGACAATTCGGTGGTTCGAGCGTTTCAGGGACTCGGGTCCGTCGTCGGCTTGGTCCCCCCGGACGAAAACGACCTCGTGAAGCGGGTTGTCGCGGTCGGAGGCCAAACCGTACAGTGCCTGTCCGAAGAAGAGGGGCTCAGAGTGAACGGCGAGCCGCTGACGGAGCCGTACATCGACAATCGCACCTCGGGCAACGGCATCCCTTGTCAGGGAATATATTTCGGCCCGATCACCGTTCCCGACGGGAACCTGTGGGTAATGGGCGACAACCGTGCCCATTCGAAGGATTCACGTTTCCATCTCGATGACGAACACAGAGGAACGGTGCCGATCGACAATGTCATCGGCAAGGTTCAACTGATCGTCCTTCCCTTCTCACGGTGGGGAACTGTGAGCTCGTTCGATCCGCAGTGACAGATCGAATCAAGCAGGTAACCCGCATCTTCGGACTACACAGTCGACACGACTCCGCATTCGGACGATCATCGAGCACATCTGTTGCCGAAGGTAGGAGAACCACATGCGTACACGACGCATCACCGCCAATCTCAAAGTCGCCGATGTCGGAACCGCCAGTAGCTTCTACTCCGACTATCTCGGCCTGAGCACCGAAGAGTTCAACTTGGGATGGGTCGCTCGCTATACCTCCCCCGACACCGGCGCGCACGTACAGCTCGTCACGCACGACGCCACTGCGGCCGAAGACTCGGTCATCTCCGTCCACACGGATGACGTCGACGGCGCCTACGAAGAGGCGCGAAAGCTCGGCTACGAAATCGTGCACCCCATCACGACCGAAGAGTGGGGTGTTCGCCGATTCCTCGTCCGGGCACCCGACGGCAACGTCGTCAACATCGTGCGACACCGGGACTGAGCACTCGAAAATGCCATTCGACGTTTTAGGTCATTTGACCTAGAGTTGAGTGCATGACCGATTCATTGCAGTACTCAGCCGACGGCCCGATCCTCGTGGCCGGCGGATACGGAACCGTGGGCAGCGCTCTGACCGCCCTGCTCGCCGCAGACTTCCCGCTGCTCCTCACCGGGCGCACCCCCGAGCGCGGCAACGAACTGGCTCGCCGTCACGGCGCCTCCGTTCGTCGTTGGGACCTCCTCGACCCGACGCCCTTCGACGCGTCGGTACGCGCGGTCGTGTCGACGGTCAACGATCCCCACGATCGTGTGTTGTCCGCCGCCGTCGAGGCCGGAATTCCCTACGTGGACATCACCCGCTGGACATCCCGCGTCGCTCGCGCCGCCACTCTGGCCGGCCAGATGTCGCCGAAGGCACCGGTGTACCTCTCGTCCGGATGGATGGGCGGCGTCACCAACATCGTCACCGCAGCATTGGCCGAGGAACTCGGTGGCGCAACCACCGTCGACGTCTCGATTCGCTACGACGTGAACGATATTGCCGGGCTCGACTCCGTCGACTTCATCGATCGCCTCGGCCAGGATTTCGAGGTGATGCAGAACGGCAACCCGATCACCGTCAGCCCGTTGACCGATACACGCTGGATCGACTTTCCCGGTTCGCGTACCAAGGTCGGAAGAATCGACACTCCGGAACAATTCACATTTCCCATGACATTGGGAACCGAAACTGCCAGTACTCGAATCGGTTTCAGTTCGAATGCATCCACCACCGCCCTACTTGCCGCAAAGAAGGTGGGCCTGTTTCGTTGGGGTCGCGGCGACCGCTTCACGCCCCTACGACGTGGACTCCTGTACTCGCCCGGCAAGGGCGGGAGTGCGCAAGTACGCATCGACGTCACCGGTCCGAGGGGCACGACGAGCGCAACGATCGTAGATCCGCAGGGACAAGCTCACCTCACCGCGGTGGGCGGCGCGCTCGCCGTCAGACGCGCCTCGAGCGGCGATGCTCGGCCGGGAGTTGCTTTCCCCGAGTCGCTTCCGAACCCGCGCAGCACCGTCTCCGAGTTGGAGAACTTCGGGGTGGCAGTATTGCGGGCATGACCCCCTCCAAGGGTGCCGCCCGCGCGGCAGCACTTCTCGACGCAGCAGAACAGGTCCTCACCACGCAGGGCAATGCCAACTCGGCAATGCGCGATTTCGCAGCCGCGGCCGGCGTGCGGGTGGGGCACCTGCAGCATTACTACCCCACCCGCGCAGATCTGATACGCGCAGTGATGTCACGTGCATTGACCCGTTCACTGGATCGCCTTGCCGTCGTCACCGATACGGATCAGAGCTTGTCCCGCGAGGAATCCGAACACTTCATCGCAGTCCTGCTCGGAGAACAGGACGACGAGGCAACAGTGCGCTTGTACGTCGAAGTATGGGCGATTGCTGCGGCAGACGAGGAAGTGGCTGTGGTGGTTCGAGACTTCTACGCGCAGTACATCGCACACGTGGAGCGCGCTGTTGCGTGTGCACAACCGGATCTGGATGCGGTGGACCTCAGCGCAACGGCCCAGACCATCGTGAGCCTGCTCGAGGGTTCCGCCGTTCTCCGCTCGGGAATCACCGGCCGAAAGTCCGAGGCTTCGGACCGAAAGCTGGTGAACACGCTCCAGTACCTGATTCACGGGTCCTGACTCGGACGTATCGTAAAGCCCATGAGCGTTGCAAACGAATGGAGCCGAATCGAAGCGTGGTGCCGTACTCACGCACCGGTGACGGCTGCAGCGTTTCAACCAGGGCTCGGTGACGCCGTCGTCGAGGAATTCGAAGCCTCGACCGGCGTCACGTGGCCCCAGGAACTTCGCGACCTGTACCGGGTGCACAACGGCAGCCTGACCCACGACGACCGGACGGGACTCTTCCTCGGCAGCGTGCTCCCCGACAAGTTCTTCTACCCCATCGACGTCGCAACCGAAGTTCGTCTCACTCTCCTCGAAACGTGGGACGAGACGATCTACGAGAATCCCGACCTCTATGCCGAGGACGAGATGGATCGACACGATCGACGCGACGCAGGCACTGCCGCAACCATGTTCATCCCTTCGTTCATTCCCTTTGCCGGACTGGACGAGTACCACTACTTCGTGGACACGCGCAGCGGCGCACTCCATCATTGTGTGACGGAGTACGCGTCGGACGCCACCGACAACGGCGGGCCGATCTGGGCGTCCATCTCGGTCATGCTGGCCGCCCATGCCGCTGCGTTGGAGACAGGGTCCACGATCGGAGTCTGGAAACCCGTTGTCAGCAAGGGTGTTCTGGAATGGGAAGTCGACGCATGATGTCGGAGCGGAACCCGACCCGCCGCACCCTTGCCGACGGGCGTCAGATCTTCTACTTCGACGATGCCGGCCGTACCCGCGACCACACTGCGCGAGATACCCGCGAACTGCCGACACTCGACCACTCGTCTCGGATGAGGTACGACGTGCTCACTGGCGAGTGGATCACCGTGGCCTCCCATCGCATGACACGGACCCATCTCCCCTCCACTGCCGAATGCCCGCTGTGCCCGACCAACGAAACACGCACGCCTACAGAAATACCCGACGCGAACTACGACGTCGCGGTGTTCGAGAATCGGTTTCCGAGCTTTGCGTCGGCACCGCAGGATGGCGCCCCCAACACCGGAGACGGCCCGGGGGATCGCCCAGCCCTCGGCCACTGCGAAGTGATGTGTTTCTCGAGCGATCACACGGCGTCCGTCGCCGAACTTCCGCTCGAACGCATGCGCACGATTGTGGGTGCCTGGATTTCTCGGACCGAAGAGTTGTCAGCGGATCCGGTTGTGGAACAAGTCTTCTGCTTCGAGAACCGCGGCGAAGAAATCGGGGTAACACTCACCCACCCGCACGGACAGATCTACGCGTACCCGTATGTCACGCCACGCACCCGATCGATGCTGACGCAAGCGGACAAACACTTCGAGCGCACCGGGCGCTCACTACTCGCCGATGTTCTGGCGTCCGAGCGCGAGGACGGAACCCGGTTGATCTACGACGGCGATCACTGGAGCGCCTACGTCCCGATCGCCGCACGATGGCCCATCGAGATTCACCTGGCACCGCATCGCGACATCCCGGACCTTCCCTCGCTGAACGACGAAGAGCGCGAGGAACTTGCGGTCGTTTACCAAGATCTCCTGCGCCGTGTCGATCGCTTCTATCCGGGCGTCGACCGGGTACCGTACATCGCTGCCTGGCACCAAGCTCCCGTCCGCATCGACCGACCTCTGAGTCGACTGCATCTTCAGCTGTTCTCGATCTTGCGCGCGCCGGGCAAACTCAAATACCTCGCCGGGTCCGAGTCCGCCATGGGCGCCTGGGTGAACGACGCCATTCCCGAGGCAGTGGCGGCCCGATTACGGGAGTTGAAATAGTGGATGCCGTCTCGAAAGAATCTGTGCTCCAACAGTTCATCGACGCCTGCGGGTATACGGCAACCGGAGTTTGGGCGGCACCTGGTCGAGTCAACCTTATCGGTGAACACACGGACTACAACGGTGGATTGTGCCTTCCGGTCGCTCTCGAGCAGCGAACACTGGTTGCTGTCGCACTGCGTAGCGACGGCGTCGTCCGCGTTCACAGCCGGCAATCCGACGAGACATACACCGGGTCCGTCGGCGACATCGCAGCAGGATGGGCCGCCTACCCCACAGCCGTTCTGCGGTCTCTTGCGCTCGAAGGCCTCCCACTCGGAGGAATCGATCTGGCAGTCGACTCGTCGGTACCCGTCGGAGCCGGGCTGTCGAGTTCCGCTGCCCTCACCTGCTCGGTTGCGTTGGCCGTCAATGAACTTCACGATTCACCGTTCAACCGTGACCAGCTCGTGCAAGCTTGTATCCGAGCCGAGAACGAGGGCGTCGGGGCACCGACCGGCGGCATGGATCAAACAATTGCCCTCTTTGCTCAGCCGTCGACCGCGCTCCTGCTGGACTGCCAGGACGGGTCCACCGAACCCATCCCGTTCGACCTCCACGGTGCGGGTTTCGAATTGATCGTCGTCGATACTCGGGTCAAGCACTCGCTCGCGGACGGACAGTACGGGTTACGACGATCTCAATGTCTCGATGCAGCTACAGCTCTCGGCGTCGACAGTTTGCGAGAGGCTACTGCAAACCAGGCCGAGGCAGTGCGAGACCCGATCCTCCGAGCGCGGGCACGGCACGTGGTGACCGAGATCGAACGAACCCGAAGGGTCGCAGAACTCCTACGCAGCAACAGATTCAGTGACATCGGAGAGCTGTTCGACAACTCTCACGCTTCATTGCGTGACGACTTCGAGGTCTCGTGCGAAGAACTCGAGGTCGCCGTTGCCGCAGCACGACGCGGGGGTGCGATCGGCGCACGGATGACCGGCGGCGGCTTCGGAGGCTCGGCCATCGCGTTGGTTCCGGAAGGAAGCAGTGCGGAGGTCATCGCGTCGGTGAGCCGCGAGTTTGCGGCGCGGCAGTGGCGAGCACCCCACTTTCTCAGCGCAACTGCCGGAGGTTCGGCCACCCGATTGTGAGCGAACGGTACGTTCGCTCCGGTTGGGGCCCTCGAGATCCCCCTCACATAAATAGTCATCTCAGATGCGAATTATGTAGGTTCAGATCATGCAACTGACGCAGTTCACCGATCTGGGATTGCGCGTCGTCATGCGGTTGGCCGTACTCGACGCGGATGCCTCCCCCAGCACTCGGGATGTTGCGCAGCAGCTCAACGTGTCGTACTCCCATACCACCAAAGTGGTTACACGGCTCGGCGAGTTGGGCATCGTCACAACCAGGCGCGGCCGCGGCGGCGGACTTTCAATCACCGAACTCGGCCGCACCGCCACCATCGGCTGGCTGGCCAGACGCCTCGAAGGCCCGGGTGAAGTCGTCGACTGCGAAGGCGACAAACCGTGCCCACTGCGCGGTGGCTGCCTCCTTCGGAGTGCACTGCGCGACGCTCAGGAAGCGTTTTTCGTCTCGCTCGACGCCGTCACGATCGAGGACGTCATCCGACAGCCGTCCAAAACTGTTCTGCTTCGCCTCACCACTCGTAGCGACGAAGCAGGCTGATCAACCGAATCTCGACCGAACGGAGCAGCTCATGCTTTCCCCACAGTCAACCGAGGTCATTCGCGCCACACTCCCCGTGGTCGGCGCCGCCATCGGCGATATCACAACCCTGTTCTACCGCAAGATGTTCGACGCACATCCCGAACTCGAACGCGACCTGTTCAATCGCGGCAATCAGAAGCAGGGCGAACAGCAGAAGGCACTCGCGGGCGCTATCGCGGCATTCGCTACGCTGCAGCTCGAACCCGACAGCGCCAAGGTCGATCTCATCCTTTCGCGTATCGCTCACAAGCATGCGTCGTTGGGAATCACCCCCGATCAGTACGCGATCGTTCACGAACACCTCTTCGCCGCGATCGTCGAAATACTCGGAGATGCAGTCACTCCCGAAGTCGCCGCAGCCTGGGACGAGGTCTACTGGTTGATGGCGGAAACCCTCATCACGATGGAACGGGGTCTCTACCAGCTCGCCGGTGTCGAGACCGGCGACGTGTGGCGAACGGTCAGAGTCAGCGAGCGCGTCCTTCAATCCGCCGACACTGTCTCCCTGACACTCTCCTCGGTCGACGGCAGCGCTCTACCCACCTTCGCTCCCGGACAGTATCTTTCGGTCGGTGTCGTCCTTCCGGACGGCGCCCGCCAGATCCGTCAGTACAGCCTGTGTTCGATACCGAGTAGCGCGGACTGGCGGATCAGTGTGAAGCGAATCTCGGGCACTCCCGACGGTGAAGTGTCGAACTTCCTCTACAACAACGTATTCGAAGGACAAGAACTCTCCGTCACCACCCCGTTCGGTGATCTCACCATGCCCGACGACGACTCGCCACTGCTACTCGCATCGGCCGGAATCGGTTGCACACCGATGATCGGCATGCTCAACCATCTTGCCGATACCGGCGCACAGCGTCCCGTCTCCGTCATTCATGCTGATCGATCCATCGCAGATCATGCTCACCGAGCAGAACTCAGCACGCTCGTCGACAAGATTCCCGCAGCAACCCTGCACCGCTGGTACGAGGACCTCGGCACGCATGTGCCCTTCGGATCGGTTCACGAAGGCCGAGCCGATCTGCGTGACATCACCGTAGAGCCGGATACCCAGGCGTTCCTCTGCGGGCCGATGCCGTTCATGTTGGCGATGCGCGCATCGTTGCTCGAACGCGACGTCCCGGCGCAGAATATCCACTACGAGGTCTTCGGTCCCGACAGCTGGGCCAATACCTGAGCGGACCACTGTCTGCGAACTGGACCTTGGCCTGCCACGGTAACCCCTTGTGTACTCGACGGAACATCCAGATCGAGTAGTGGGAGACCGACATGATCACGTCAGCGTCGATGACGGGAGTCGCGCTGATCGCCCTGGCGATGGTCCTGACACCGGGCCCCAACATGATTTACCTGGTGTCCCGCAGCATCAGCCAGGGCCGCCGGGCAGGTTTGATCTCGCTCGCCGGAGTCGCAACCGGTTTCCTGGTCTACCTCGCCGCCACGTGTGCCGGGCTGACGGCGGTTCTCTTCGCCGTACCCACGGTGTTCACCGCGGTGAAAATCGGCGGCGCCCTGTATCTGGCCTATCTCGCCTGGTCGACGCTCCGACCAGGCGGGAAGTCCGCCTTCGAGGTGGGCGCCGTCGACCGCCACGGCAGCGGTCGACTGTTCGGGATGGGTCTGACCACGAATCTGCTCAATCCCAAGATCGCTCTGATGTACGCGGCACTGATCCCCCAGTTCGTCGATCCCACTGCGGGTCCGGTCTGGCAACAGGCGCTCGTACTCGGCGGCGTGCAGATCCTTGTCGCAGTCACCGTCAACGCGTTGATCGTGTGCTGTGCGGCAGCCGTGTCAGCTTTCCTGATGGCACGTCCGGTGTGGATGCGGGCTCAGAAGTGGCTAGCTGGTGGCATTCTCGGAATCTTCGCCACCCGCATGGCCCTGGAGTAGTTTCAGCCCTTCGGACGTTGGTCGATCAGACGACGCGCTTTACCGATCGAGCGTTCGAGTCCGCCCGGTTCGAGAACGTTCACCTCGACCGTGACACCGATCTTGTTCTTCACCAGCTTCTGCAATGCAGACGATGCCGCCGCATGGTCCGATAATGCCGCATCGGGGCGAGCCTCGACGCGCACCGTCAGGGTGTCCATTCGGCCAGGACGCTCCAGCACACACTGGAATTGAGGCGCGAGGGCGGGGACGGTCAGGATCAGTTCTTCGATCTGCGTGGGGAACAGATTGACCCCACGCAGGATGATCATGTCGTCGGTCCGGCCGGTCACCTTCTGCATCCGTCGCATCGTGCGCGCCGTACCGGGCAACAGACGGGTCAGGTCCCTGGTGCGATAGCGAATGATGGGCAGCGCCTCCTTGGTGAGCGAGGTGAAAACCAGCTCCCCTTCCTCACCGTCCGGGAGCACCTCGCCCGTGACCGGATCGATGATCTCCGGGTAGAAGTGGTCTTCCCAGATATGGAGTCCGTCTTTGGTTTCCACACATTCCATTGCCACGCCCGGGCCCATGATCTCGGAGAGTCCGTAAATGTCCACCGCATGCATGTCGAGTTGCTGTTCCAACTCGGTCCGCATCTGTTCGGTCCACGGCTCCGCTCCGAAAACTCCCACCCTCAGCGAGGTCTTCGAGGGATCGATCCCCTTCTTGATCATCGCATCCACGATGGTCAACATGTACGACGGAGTCACCATGATGGCATCGGGCTCGAAGTCCTCGATCAGCTGAATCTGCCGCTCGGTCATGCCACCGGACATCGGAATGACCGTGCAGCCCAATCGTTCAGCACCGTAATGTGCTCCCAACCCACCGGTGAACAGGCCGTACCCGTAAGCCACGTGAACCTTGTCCGAAGACCGCACGCCGCCGGCCGAGAGACTGCGCGCGATGAGATCGGCCCAGTTGTTCAGGTCGTTGCTCGTGTACCCCACCACCGTCGGGCGCCCGGTCGTCCCCGAGGACGCGTGAATTCGCGAAACCTTGTCCTGGGGTACCGCGAACATCTTGAACGGATAGTTCTCGCGCAGATCCGCTTTGGTGGTGAAGGGGAACTTCGCGAGATCGCTCAGATCCTTCAAGTCGCTCGGGTGGACGCCGGCGTCGTCGAAAGCTTTGCGGTAGTGCGGAACATTGGTGTACGCGTGCATCAGGGACCATTGCATCCGCTCCAGTTGGAGCGTCGAAATGCGGTCCCGGCCGGCAAATTCGATTTCTTGCGAAGTAGCAGTGGCGAGTTCGGTCATGATTGTCTCCGGTGGGCTCAGTGAGGGCGCTGTGCGGGCGGTCAGGCGTCGAAATCGACTGTTATCTGGTCACCGACAGGAAAGGTCTGGCAGGTCAGCACGAAACCCGCGTCGACTTCGTAGTCTTCGAGTGCGTAGTTCCTGCGCATCTCCACATCACCGCAGGTGACCTTGGCGCGGCACGTTCCGCACACTCCGCCCTTGCAGGCGAAGGGCAGATCCGAGCGGTACTGTTCGGCCGCATCGAGAATCGACTGGTCGCGTGGCAACGTCGCGGTGGTCGATCGACCGTCGAGAGTAATCGTCACCTCGCTGCTCGGTCCGACAATTCCGCGCTCACGATGCACTGCGACGGGTGGAGCGACGTCGTCGACGTAGAACAGCTCGTGATGGATGCGATCCTTGGCAATTCCCAAGCCGGCCAGCACTTCCTGGGCGTCGTTGACCATCCCGAAGGGACCACAGAGCCAGAAGCCGTCGACTTGGTCGCACGGTACGAGAGAGGTGAAGATCTCACGCAACCGGCCGGCGTCGAGACGGCCCGAGAACAACTCGACCTCTCTCGGCTCGCGTGAGAGAACGTGAATGACGTCCAGGCGCGCACCGTACCGGTCCTTCAGGTCGGCGATTTCTTCGGCGAACATCACCGAACGAGTACGCCTGTTCCCGTACAGCAGGGTGACATCGGCCTCGGGGTTCGCCAAAAGTGTTGCAGCGATGGAAAGCATGGGGGTGATGCCAGAGCCCGCCGCGATCAGAACGTGCCGTCCACCCGATGCCGGATCGGCGACGAAATTGCCCGAAGGGCCTTGGACGTCGATTTGATCCCCGGCCTTGACGTCGCGCACCAACCAGGTGGAGAAGAGTCCGTCTGCTACTTCGCGAACACCCACCCGTGGAGACGCCCCTACCGGTGCACAGATCGAGTAGGAACGACGGTGTTCGACGCCGTCGATCATCCGCCGCAGTGTCAGTGACTGCCCGGCGCCGAAGTCGAATTGATCGGCGATATCGGCAGGCACGTCGAAGGTGACGGCAACTGCGTCGTCGCACAGTGACTCGACACCGGCGACCGTCAACGGGTGAAAGGGTTTGTTCCGGTTCGTCGTTGCGGTACTCATCTGTTCAGATCTCCTTCACGTGATCGAACGGCTCGAGGCAGTCGAGGCAGCGATACAGCGCTTTGCACAGGGTCGCACCGAATTCCGAACTCAGTCTGGTGTTTGCCGAACCGCACTGGGGGCAGAGGATGTCGCGGGGCTTGGCCGTCAAGGTCAATGCGATCGGCCCCGAGGCGCGGCGCGGCGCTGCCCCCGGCACCGAGTACCCAGCCGTCCGAAGTTTCGCGAGCCCTTCTTCGCTGATCCAATCCGAACTCCAAGGCGGCGACAGTTGAGTCTTGATCTGGACGCTGCCGTACCCCGCATCGTTCAGCTTGTGCTCGATGTCGTCTCGCATCGTCGCCATCGCTGGACACCCGGAATAGGTGGGAGTGATTGTCACACAGACGAAGTTCGCTTCGACGTCGACCGATCGGATGACGCCGAGGTCGGCCAGTGTAAGCAACGGCATCTCCGGATCCATCACCGAGGCGACGATCTCCTGCGCGGAAGAGACGGTGGTGGCAGCCACGGTCACCACACCCCTTCAGGGTGCTCCCGAGCGACGCTCTGCATTTCGGCGAGAAGCAGTCCCAGTGCCCCGGTATGCAATCCAGCACGTCCACCGCGGCCGCCGACGAAACCGGAGAAACGTGCAGGGGGCTCTTCCATTTCGGCCGCATGGAGGACCTGGGCAAGAACAGCGTCGAACTCCGGCCGAACAGTACGCGGATCCACTCCGACGCCAACTTCTGCCAAAACGAGTTCGTCCTGGGTGGGAACAAAGAGTTCGTCCACGAACGGGAAGATCTCGAGCAGGGCGTCGGCCGTCCGGCGCTTTGATTCTGCCGTGCCGGCACCCAAGGTGACGACCCATCTTGCCGCGTAGTCGCGGTGATAGGTCAGTTCCTTGACACCTTTGTTCGCCACAGCAGCGAGAACCGGATCCCGCGATGTGCGGAGCCGATCGAACAGCGCCAGCCGCCAGGTCGAGAACACGAGTAGCCGAACGACCGTGTGTGCGAAGTCGCCATTGGCGAGCTCCACCAGTCTCACGTTGCGGAAACCGAACTGATCACGAAAGAAGGCGAGCGCATCTTCGGCCGGCACCGGTGACGTATCCGAGATGAACGGAACCACGGTGGAATCGGCTGCTGCCGCGCGCGCAAGCAGCAGCCTGGCCTGCCCGATCAGATCCAGACCGACGTTCGCGAGAGCTACCTCTTCTTCGAGTTCCGGTGCTCGCGTGGACCATTCGGCGAGTCGCTGCGAACTGACGAGCGCGTCGTCACCGAGCATGAGGCAGTAGCGCGCCAGGGCTCCGAGATCGACGTCGCCTGGCACCGTGGTGTCGACTCCGGCGAGGGGGTCGTCGAAGCTGGTTCCGAACGCCCACTGACCGTGGCCGTCACCGTCGACCAGGCCGTCGTAGGCACTGTCGTGATCGTTCATCTGTTGGTCCTCGAAGTCGAAGTGATTCTCACATGTGGGGAACGGAGTCCGGGATGTCGTAGAAGGTCGGGTGCCGGTAGACCTTGTCGCCGCTCGGCGCGAAGAACGGATCCTTTTCTGCCGGACTCGAAGCCACGATGTTCGCGGACGGTACGACCCAGATGCTCACGCCTTCGTTACGTCTGGTGTAGACGTCACGCGCGTGGCGTAGGGCCATCTGGTCGTCTGCCGCGCGCAGTGATCCGACATGGACATGGTTCAGTCCGCGCTTTCCCCTCAGAAATACCTCGTACAAAGGCCATTCGCCCCGTACCTGATCGCCCTGTACCTGATCGTTCTCGCTCATGCTGTTTCCCCAGTCGTGCGATCGTGCGCGAGTCTCTCGCGCTGTGCAAAGGCGTAGGCGGCGTCACGGACCCAAGCCCCGTTGTCGTGTGCGGCTTTCCGATTGGTGATCCGCTCGACGCTCGCCGCCCCGTTACCGCGGACCACATCCATGAATTCGCTCCAGTCCGGCTCGCCGAAATCGTGAGCGCCACGCTCAGGGTTCCAGCGCAGGTCGGGATCGGGGAAGGTCACACCCAGTACCTCGGCCTGCGGTATCGACATGTCCACAAATCGCTGCCGCAGTTCGTCGTTCGTGTGCCGCTTGATGCGCCACTTCATCGACTGTTCGGTGTTCGGCGACTCGTCGTCCGGCGGTCCGAACATCATCAGAGCAGGCCACCACCATCGGTTGACGGCTTCCTGCACCATCGCACGTTGGGCTTCCGTGCCGCGCATCATCGTCGCCAGCAACTCGAAACCCTGCCGCTGATGGAAGGACTCCTCCTTGCATACACGGATCATCGCGCGTGCATACGGCCCGAAGGAGCTGCGGCACAGCGGAACCTGATTGCAGATAGCGGCTCCGTCGACCAGCCAACCGATCACTCCCACGTCGGCGTAGGTCAGCGTCGGGTAGTTGAAGATCGAGGAGTACTTCTGCTTTCCCTCGATCAGTTTGGTGGTCAGATCGCCGCGGTCGGCACCGAGGGTCTCGGCCGCGGAGTAGAGATACAAACCGTGCCCCGCCTCGTCCTGGACCTTCGCCATGAGAATCGCCTTGCGTCGCAACGAAGGTGCACGGGTGAGCCAGTTTCCCTCTGGCTGCATTCCGATGATCTCGGAGTGCGCATGCTGGGCAACCTGACGAATCAGCGTCTTGCGGTAGCCGTCCGGCATCCAGTCGCGAGGCTCGATGCGCTGGTCCGCCGCGATCGTCTCGTCGAACAGGTTCTGCAGGTCTTGTGGAGCTTCCACGTTGGTCATCGTACCTACCTTTTATTACCGAATGATCGGTTGGTAACTAGTATGCACCGCGGTGTCCCGGCGCACAAGAGAATCTTTCGACGGAACAGAAATCAGCGGCCCTCGAAGACCGGCTTCTGCTTCGACAGGAAAGCCATGACTGCGCCTCGATGATCTGCCGTGGAACCCAGCTCCACCTGCGCGTTCGCCTCGGCATCCAGTGCCTGGGAAAGCCCAGGAGCAACTGCACGGATCAGCGATTTCACGTGGGCGAAGGCCGCGGTGGGTCCGTCGGCAAGTCGGCGGGCGAGTACCCGAGCCTCAGCTGCGACATCCTCGTCGGCCACCACTCGATGAACCAATCCCCACTCCAGTGCGCTCTGCGCGTCGAACCTGTCGCCGAGCAACATCAGGCCACTGGCACGGCTAGGTCCGAGCGCGTGCACGAGCGCATGACTGAGCCCCGAGTCACTGGCCAGACCGATGCCGGTGAATGCCGTCGCAAAGCTCGCGCGAGCACCCACGACACGGATGTCTCCGGCCAACGCGATTCCCAACCCCGCCCCGACACAGGCGCCGCCGATACCCACCACCACCGGGACCGACAGCGTCGACAGCGCCGTCACAATGGGGTTGTAGTGCGCGGCGACGGTGTCCATCGCGTGCGCCGGATCGGCATCCAACGCTGCCGCGTGCTCGCCCAGATCCTGACCGACGCAGAAATTCTTGCCTTCGGCGAGAATCAACACCGCTCGAACGTCTGCGTCCGCGTGGACCTGCAGCAACGCCTCGAGCAGCTGAGACTTCATTTCGCCGTTGACGGCATTGGCGGCCTTGGGCCGGTCGAGAGTGATTGTCGCCAAACCGCGCTCGATCTCCAAGCGGATCACGTCAGTCATCGATGTTCCTTTCGCGGGCAGTTCGGTTCAGCTCCATGTGTGAAAACCCTGTCCTGTCTTGCGCCCCAACTCTCCGCGGGCGACCTTCTCTCGCAGCAGTGCAGGAGGAGTAAATCGATCACCGAGAGTGCTCGCGAGGTGTTCGGCGATAGCCAGGCGCACATCCAACCCGACCAGATCCGTCGAACGCAGCGGCCCCATCGGATGCCGGTACCCCAATTCCATGGCCCGGTCGATCGATTCCGCGTCCGCCACACCTTCTTCGAGCATTCGGATGGCTTCGAGCCCGAGACCGACGCCAAGCCGGCTGGTCGCAAAACCAGGTGAGTCGTTGACGAGAACCTCGGCTTTGCCGAGCATCGACACCCATGCTCGTACCGAGTCGACAACCTCGGGGCGGGTCTGAGGCGCCCGGACGATCTCGACCAACAGCGACGCCGGGACTGGATTGAAGAAGTGCATACCGATGAACCGGCTCGGATCCGTCAGCGCTGCACCGAGTTCGGCGATCGACATGGAACTGGTATTGCTGGCGATCACGGTGCGTTCTCCGGCAACGATTTCGGCAGCCGCGAGAACCTCGACCTTGAGGGCCGCGATTTCCGGGACCGCCTCGACGATCAGGCCGAGCGACGGGGGTAGGGAGCTCACTGCGCCTACGACGCTCACGCGCGCGAGGACCGTCGCGGGGTCCTGGTCGCCGAGTTTCCCTCGTTCGTGGGCGCGGTCGAGGCCGGTGGAAACACGCTGTAACGCGGCCTCGGCGTCGCCGCTCTCCGCGATGGTGACCGCCCCGCCCAGAGCGGCGAACACCTGGGCGATACCTGCACCCATGCGTCCACCGCCGATAACTCCGACGGCCTTCGGTGCAACTGATTCAGTCATGATTTCTTCTCCAGGAAAGCCGTCATGCGATCGTGCTTGTCCGAACTCTCGAACAGGACGGCTTGGGCGATGTCGTCGGCAAACGGATGCGATCCCGGCGCGTCGACGATGATCTTGGTCAATCGCAGTGCCAGCGGGGACAGTCGGGAAATACGGTCGAGCAGCCGATGCGCTGCGTCGACGTGGCAGTTCGGTTCGGTCACCTCGACAACCAGACCTGCTCGTAGCGCCTGCTCGGCGTCGAGGTTCCTGGCACCGAGGAGCACTTGCTTCGCGATCGAGACGCCGACGAGCTTCGGCAGCCGATAGCTCGCACCCGCGGCTGCCATTATCCCGAGATTGGGCTCGGGATTACCGAAGACCGCCGTCGTGGTCGCGATGCGAATGTCGCAGGCGTACGTCAACTCCGCCCCGCCACCGAGCGCGTAGCCGCTCACTGCGGCGACGGTGGGCAGCGGGAGCTTTCCGATGCGGTCGAACAGCGTGCGGTTGATACCCGCGAACGCTTCGTCTCGTCCGCGCTCTCGGAGCTCCGCGATGTCAGCGCCGCCCGCGAAGTGGTCTCCTCGCCCGGCAAGCAGGAGCAGCTTCGGATCCCGTTCGAGGCGTCCACAAACCTGATGCAGTTCGTCGATCATTTGCGCGTTGATCGCGTTGCGTTGCGCGGGCCTGTCGAGGGTGACCACGACGCGATCCTCGCGCTCGTCCACGTGCAGGGTGTTCACATTCACTCCTTCTCACTCTCCTCCATTAGTAACCGAACATTCGGTAGTTTGGCAAGGGTGGAGACGAGGATGGTGCACAGCTTTGCCCGAACTGAGAAGATGGGGACATGACTACGGCACGCCCCACTCGACGCACCGGCCTCCCCGGACGTCCCGGCTACGACCTCGATTCACTCCTCGCCGTAGCCGTCAAGGTGTTCAACGACAAGGGCTACGACGGCGCCAGCATGGAGGTGCTTGCCAAGAAACTCGGCATCACGAAGTCCTCGATCTACCACCACGTGTCCGGAAAGTCAGAACTTCTCGAACTCGCACTTTCGCGTGCACTCAACGCCCTGTTCGCGGTCACGACCGAAGAAGGCGCCACCACCGGTCCGTACATCGACCGGCTCGAATACCTAGTCCGGCGCAGTGTAGAGGTGCTGGTCGCAGAGCTTCCGTACGTCACCCTGCTCCTGCGCGTCCGTGGCAACACGACGGTCGAGCGTGCTGCACTCGCCCGTCGACGCGAATTCGACAACTTCGTCGGAGGCCTCGTCTCGTCCGCCGCAGCGGAGGGAGACTTGCGCCCGGACATCGAACCAGCCCTCGCCAGCAAGCTGATGTTCGGCACCGTCAACTCACTGATCGAGTGGTACAAACCCCGAGCGGGTGAGTCCGTCTCCGACATTGCCGACGCGGTCGTCGCCGTCACTTTCGACGGACTTCGCAGGGCCTGATTCCAGGCAGTTCTGCCGAATCCTTGACAACGCGGCGTCACCGAGCGATCGTAATTACCGACCGAACGTACGGTGAGATGGAGTTGTCGTGAGCAGACTGTTGGAAAGCTATGTAGCCGGTCAGTGGTACGCCGCACCGGACGCAGGTACCCCGTTGCCCAGCGCAGTGGACGGATCGGAGGTGGCCCGGATCTCCGCAACCGGCGTCGACCTCGCCGAGATGGTTACGTACGCACGCGAGGTCGGCGGGCCTGCACTGTCTGCGATGACCTTCCACGAACGTGCCGGCGCGCTCAAGGCCCTCGCCCTCACGTTGATGGCAGGAAAAGCCGAGTTCTACACACTCTCCACTGCCACCGGGGCGACGACGCGAGATTCCGGGGTGGACATAGACGGCGGATTCGGAACCCTGCTGAGTTACGCGAGCAAGGCTCGGCGCGAATTACCCGACAGCACAGTCTTTCTGGACGGAAACGTCGAGCCTCTCGGCAAGGGCGGAACTTTCCTCGGGCAACACATCTATACATCACGTCGTGGCGTCGCCGTGCAGATCAACGCGTTCAACTTCCCGGTTTGGGGATTTTTGGAGAAACTGGCACCGGCCTTCATCGCGGGTGTCCCGTCCATCGTCAAACCTGCCAGTTCCACGGCGTATCTCACCGAACTCGTCTTCCGGCGCATCATCGAATCAGGCTTGCTCCCGGAGGGTTCCGTCCAACTGCTTTCCGGTAGTGCACGTGGACTCCTCGATCACCTCGACGGACAGGATTCGGTGGCCTTCACCGGATCCGCCGACACCGCCGCAACGCTGCGTGCCCACCCGAACGTCGTCGGCAAGGGCGTCCATTTCAATGCCGAGGCCGATTCACTCAACGCGTCGATCCTCGGCGAGGACGCCGTACCAGGAACGCCCGAATTCGACTTGTACGTCAAACAACTCGTCACCGAAATGACGGTCAAGGCGGGACAGAAATGCACCGCTATCCGGCGCGCCCTGGTCCCGGACTCGCTGGTCGACGCCGTTGTCGACGCCGCAACCGAGCGACTGAACAAAGTGGTCGTGGGACACCCCGATGCCGACGGCGTCACGATGGGAGCGCTCGCCAGCCTCGAACAGCGTGACGAAGTCTTGAAATCCATTCGCGGCCTGACGAAGTCGGCAACAATCGTGTTCGGAGATCCGGACAACGTCGACGTGGTCGGCGCCGACGCCCGGTCCGGTGCCTTTCTTTCACCGATTCTCCTCCGGGCCGAGGACAACGCGCTCGAGGTACACGAGGTGGAAGCATTCGGGCCCGTCAGTACCGTCATCGGTTACGACGGCATCGATCATGCGATCGAACTTGCGGCCCGTGGCGAGGGAAGCCTCGTCGCCTCGGTGGTCACTGCCGACACCGATACAGCACGTCGATTGGTACTGGGCCTCGCAGCTTTTCACGGTCGAG
Source organism: Rhodococcus sp. KBW08 (assembly GCF_003852455.1). NCBI lineage: Bacteria > Bacillati > Actinomycetota > Actinomycetes > Mycobacteriales > Nocardiaceae > Rhodococcus > Rhodococcus sp. KBW08. Next base: position 238,424 of record NZ_QAJJ01000011.1, on the reverse strand, counting down.
TGCTCGTCCTCAACCGCGACGACGCCAAGGAATCAACCGGCCACGGCTCTCCCCTTCCAGTTCTCGTCCACGGCGGTCCCGGTCGCGCCGGCGGCGGTGAGGAGTTGGGTGGCATCCGCGGAGTTCTGCATCACATGCAGCGCACCGCCGTACAGGGCACACCCGACGTCCTCACCGCGGTCGGTGAGCGCTGGTTCACCGGGTCACAGCGCACTACCGGATCCGAGCATCCATTCCGAAAGAGTCTCGCCGAGTTGAAGATCGGCGACACTGTTGTCGGCGGTCCGCGCCAGGTCACACTCGCAGACATCGATCATTTTGCAGAGTTCACCGGTGACACCTTCTACGCACATACCGATCCGGTGGCGGCAGCGGCGAATCCGCTTTTCGGCGGCATCGTCGCACACGGCTATCTGGTTGTCTCACTCGCTGCGGGCCTGTTCGTCGACCCGGCCCCCGGCCCGGTTCTCGCGAACTTCGGCGTGGACAGCCTCAGGTTCCTGACTCCGGTGAAAGCCGAAGACAGCCTGACGGTCACCCTCACAGCCAAGACCATCACACCTCGCAGCAGCGCCGACTACGGTGAGGTTCGTTGGGATGCCGTGGTGACGAACCAGGACAACGATCCGGTCGCGACATACGACGTACTGACTCTGGTAGCCAAGACTCGCCCCGAAGGGAATTGAAAGCACATGACCTATCGAGTAGCAGTGTGTTACGGACGCCCCACCGATCCGGAGGCTTTCGACAAGTACTACAACGAGATCCACGTCCCGCTCGCCAGCGCGGTGCCAGGGTTGTCGGACTTCACGTTCAGCAAGTGCTCGACGCTGGACGGCTCCGATCCAGTCTTCTACGCCGTCGCCAACCTGGTGTTTCCCGATCTCGAGACGATGCAGCGCGGCCTGAAGTCCCCGGAGATGGGCGCCGCTGGAAAAGATGTCGCGAACTTTGCCACCGGCACGGTCGACATGTATGTCCAGGAAGTTGTCTCGGTCCTCTAGACCCTGCAATCTCCGATACCACAGGAGTTGTCTCGTGAGTACAGGAAGCATCACCGCCAGAGAGATGTTCGACGCGGACCAGGCGTCGCAGGCACTCGGTATCGAGATTTCCGAGCTGGCGCCCGGTAGCGCAACCGTGACCGTCACTGTCGGCGAGACCATGGTGAACGGTCACGGAATCACACATGGCGGCTATGTTTTCCTGCTCGCGGACACCGCGTTTGCGCTCGCCTGCAACGGCTACGAGGATTCAGCCGTTGCAGCGCGCGCGGACATCCGATTTCTACGTCCGACCCGTCTGGGCGACACCTTGACCGCGATCGCCACCGAGAAGGCGCGAGGGGGCCGAAGCGGGATCTACGACGTGACCGTTCGCAGTGGCGGTGTCGTCGTCGCCGAGTTCCGCGGCGACAGCCGAACCATCACCCGCTGAAGTTCAGCCCACGGTGTTTCAGCTCACGACGGGAAGTTCGAGGGGGCCGGAACCGTCGGCAAAGATCGTCACCGGCATACCTTGCAGTCCCCCACGGAAACTGATGTCGCCGCCGGTGATTGCCAGTCGGACGGAATGGCCTGGCTCGAATCGATGCACTATCGCCGGCATCGTCACCGGGACCGGTTGGGACGGATCACTGATACGTATGGGCGCAATCAGTCCGTTGATCAGCGAGGAAGTTCCGTCCGGGGCCACGTCGTAGAGTTTCGCGAACACCACCGGCTGTCCGGGCGCCGCAACACGCAGCGTCACAGTGGGAGCTCCCACCACGTCCATCGCCTCGGTCATCGGCGCAGTGGTCCACAGAGCCTCGGTTCCCGGAATCTGTGCATTCGGAATGTTCCCGGCCGGATTGATGTTGAGCGGCTCGACTCCCGTCGGCAGCCCACCCGGTGCGGTGACAATCGTCTTCGAGCCGGGCACAACCGGCGCGCCGTCCGGCAGCAGTCCCCCGTCAGCGGACAGCTGGAAGCCGCGGGCGGTTCCGACATCGACAGTGTCGGACGTGGCGTAGGCCGGTGCCGCGTTTCCCTCGTAGTCGATCCAGTTACGGAAGTACGCGAATTCCGGTCCGGTCTCCGTGTTCTCGTCCTTGAGGTAGTGATCGAACCAATCCATGAAGCGACCGGTTTCGTACTGGGCATCCTCGTCGGGTGCGGAGAAGCTGAATTCGCCCGGCGCAGCGGCCAAGTGGCTGTGCCCCCACGAATGCCAGATCATCTTGGCGTCGACGCCACGCGCATTCAGCGCGTCGTAGGTCGCGGTTGCCTCGTTCAGATCGAACAGAGTGTCCTGTTGCCCCTGAGCAAGCAGTACCGGAATGTTGATCCGGTCGACGAACGACGACACCGACGACGCTCGGAGTTCACTCACCACTTGCGGTCCGATGTCCCCGGTCACTACCGCCTCGGCGATCGCGTTGCACATGTACGGCACGTAATTCGGGCAGCCGGGAAGTCGAGAGGGGTCGGTGAGGTAGCCGTCCACTCCGGGGTTTGCGACGCCGGCACCGAAGAGGAGCGACGCAAAGAGCACCTTCGCCGCTCCGGGCTCGGCGGTGGACACTCCGGAAATGATTCCCGTGCTGTTGGGTGCCAAGGAATACGAAAGATCGTTCCAGGTGATCATGGGGATGATCGTGTCGATGCGGGGATCGACACTCGCGGCGGCGAATTGAATGCCGCCGCCGTAGGAGCCGCCCGTCATGCCGACCCGCGGGTCGTTCGTCGACGGTGCACCCGAGTGGTCGACGGAGTCCTGTACCACCGCGGTTAGCGCCGGATAGGGCTGCGTCAGAGCCTGATCCGTGTAGGCAATCCCCTCTTGGCCGCCGAGGAAGCTGACCAACTGGGAAGCGGCGACGCCGTCGTACGCGGGAGAGTCGAGTGTGATCTTGCAACTCGTGCCGCCGAAACCCAATCCCGAATACGTCAGTCCGACATACCCGTTCTCGGCGAAGTTCTGCAGAGCCGGAATCTGATCCTTGTACGAACCGCCGAACCCGTTCGTGGTCAGGATCGCGGGCGCGGGGTTGTCCGCATCGACGCCGTCGGGAACGAAGAGCTCACCGACCACGGTGCACGGCGTCGAAAGATCCGGCCCCACATCGACCGAGAAATACAGCAGCTGTGAAGAATACGAGCCGTTCGGTGAATCCGCGAGCGCCGGCGGCGAAAAGCCGAGGGCACAAACCACGAGCGTGACGACACTGATCGCTGTTCTCCGGCGCACCTGAAAACCGTACACCCGGATCTGTTCTCTACCAGTTCAATCGGATGCGTGCCGCCAAAATATTCTGAGCGAAAGTCAGGCCAGGCCCGGTCGACGTCTACTTGACCGTCAAGGTGCCGCGCATGCTCGGGTGGTAGGTGCAGTGGAACGTGTACGTTCCCGGCTCGTTCGGCACCGTGATGGTTTCCGTCTCACCAGCTTCGATGTCCTCGTTGAACAGCCCTGCGGTATCGGACGTGACCGAGTGCTCGACGGTGTCGTTGTTCTGAATGGTCAGTACCTGTCCAGGCATCACCGACTCCGGCGTCGAATATTCGAAGCCGCTGATCACGATTCCCATCGACGACGCTCCCGGCGTCGACATACCCAGAGGCATGCTCGGCATCGACATACTGGTCGGCTTGCTCGGCATCGACATACTGGTCATTGCCATGCCGTCGTGATCTGCCGAATCGTTGTCCGACGAATCGCTGTTGTCACTGCACGCGGTCAGTGCGAACACCGCCAGGATCAGCGCTGCGAGCACCGCGAGAATCCGCTTCATTGCTTCGCCTCCTGCTCGTTCCCCCGCAGTCTGCTGATTACCCGCCGCCTAAAGGCCCAAACAGCTCCGATGTGGTGCCTGCGGCGCTGATAGTGCACGATTTCTGCACCAGCTCCACTCGCGGACCGACACTGAAGGAAACAGCACAGATGGCCAAGATCAAAACGTCTGAGGCGGCCCAGCCGAAGGCTCCGAAGACAGCCCAGCCGAAGGTAACCGAGAAGGCTCCTGCCGTTCTCTGGAAGGACCTGCCGGACGAGCACGACTACCCGGCGGCCCGCGATTACCTGCAGTTGGGCGCGACACCGGTCCAGGTCCAAGCTCTCGTCTACGCGCTCAAGACGGCGACGCTGGTCTCGAAGAAAGCCAAGGACATTCTGCGTGCTGCCGGGTTACCCCTGCTCCCGGTCGACAACCCGCACGTTGCTGCCGATCTGAAGAAGATCCGCAAGGGGATCGCACTGTCACCGATCCTGCTGGTGCAGGGAGACTTCCGCGCCGGAGTACCGGCCCAGATCGCCGACGGCTACCACCGGGTCTGTGCGAGCTACCACGTGGACGAGAACACCGGCATCCCGGCAAAGATCGCTCCCTCGACAGTGACGTCGTAGGTCGTCGATGACCTTCGGCATACTTGCCCTCGTCGCACTGGCCGGAATCCTCGGTCCGCTGCTCGGCGCTCGTGTCAGCTGGCATGTCCCTGTGGTGGTCGGCGAGCTTGCCGCGGGCGTCGTCTTCGGTGTCACCGGTTTCGGGCTACTCGACTCGTCCGACCAGACTTTCAGGTTCCTGGCCGATATCGGGTTCGCGCTCACGATGATGGTGGCCGGCTCGCACGTCCCGGTCCGCGATCCGGCAGTTCGTGCGGCAATAGGTAAGGGTGCCTCTCGCTCGGTTGTGGTCGGACTCCTGTCGGTTGTTGCCGGCTACGGTGCGGCGACTGCATTCGGTACCGGTCACGCCGCGCTGTACGCGGTCCTGATCGCGTCGTCATCCGCGGCGTTGATTCTCCCTATCGTCGATTCGCTGGCGCTCGGTGGAACCTCGGTCCTGCAGATGACTGCCCAGGTCGCGATCGCGGACACCGTCTGCATTGTCGCGCTGCCGTTGGTGATCGATCCGGACAATGCCCCTCGTGCCGGTATCGGCGCACTGGCGGTGGCGGTGTCTGCAGTTGCCCTGTTCTTCGTGCTGCGGGCCTTCCACCGTTCCGGGCATTGGCGAAAGCTCCACAAATTCTCCGAGAAACGAAAGTTCGCACTCGAACTCCGGATCAATCTGGTGATCCTGTTCTCGCTGGCGGCGCTGGCCTCGAGCACTCACGTGTCGATCATGCTCGCCGGCTTCGCCTTCGGACTTGTCCTGGCCGCGATCGGTGAACCCCGTCGCCTCGCCAAACAACTCTTCGCGATCACCGACGGCTTCTTCGCGCCCCTCTTCTTCGTCTGGCTGGGAGCGGCGATCAATCTGCGCGACCTCGTGACCCATCCGTCCGCCATCTGGCTCGGATTGGTCTTGGGCGGAGCAACTCTCGTGGTTCACGCCGCGATACGCGTCCTCGGTCTCCCGCTACCCCTCGGCGTGCTGTCCGCCGCGCAACTGGGTGTACCGGTTGCCGCAGTGACGGTGGGCACTCAATTGGGGGTGATGGGCGATGGTGAGCCCGCAGCCATCCTCCTCGCCGCGATGATCACGATCGGAGCGGCAACACTGGCCGGTGCTGCCGCGTCGAAAGCCGGTCTCACGAAGCCTGTTTGACCGCCGCCCGCTCCACCGTCAGCAAGCTCTCCTCCGAATGTTCGGCGTGATACGCCGCGCCGCCGCCGCGGACACCGAATAGCCGCTTGCTCCAGATCAGCCACACGACGGCAGCGATGTTCACCAGCAGCAGCCCGGCCCTCAACCACGTGATCTTCTCGGTCAATTCGTAGATTTCGAGGGGCAGGAACAAGCTGGTCGCCACCACCGCGAAGTACTCGCCCCAGCGTTTGACCATCCACAGCCCGACGGCCTCGATCACTTGAAGGCCGGCGTAAACCAACAAACCGACCGCGATCCAGGTGAGCGTCGTCGCGGACAAGGAGAAGGCCTGCTCGATGTGATGGACCAGTTTCGAGTCGTCGATGTTCCACCCCAGCTGACGGGCCAGTGGTCTGATCAACGGCAATTCGTTCTCGAAGGCGTCCTCGACGCGCCCCTTCGACGATCTGAGTTTGAACACGCCGATCGCCAAAAGAACCAACCCCAGAGCGCGGAACATTCTCTCGGTGGCAAGAAGTCGCATGATCAATCGGTCGCGAAGCAGCCGTCCCCGCGGAACCTCGGGGGCGGCGTCCGCCGGCCCGGACGCTTGCGGCGCTCCCGGGACGAAGTTGCCGCAACGTAGGCACCGCCATGCCTGGCCCACCGCAGTGTCCACCTGTAGTCGATCCCGCAGCTCAGGTTCGTCCGGAGCGTAGGTCTCGTGACCATGCCAACTGCACGAGCGCAATGCGAAGTCCACGGGTGAACTCTATGCCGCAAATGCCCGGTAGCGTGGATACCCGCTGACCGTGCACTTCGAACGACGAGGATTCCGATGACAATTACCAAGATCGAAACCCGGCATGGCGTCATGGCAGTCGACGACAGTGCCACCGACGGTTTCCCGGTTGTCTTCATCCACGGAAACTCGGCCAGCCGCTCCATCTTCCGTCATCAGGTCGACGCCGACTGGGCCGGCGACTACCGCATGATCACTCTGGACCTACTCGGTCACGGCGACTCCGAGGACGCGAGAGATCCCGAAGCCGCGTACACGCAGAACGGTTACGCCGACGCCATCGTCGATGTTCTGACCGAACTCGGCGTCGAACGAGCGGTTGTCGTCGGATGGTCTCTCGGTGGACACATCGCACTCGAGTTGATCGCGAAGTTCCCCGGGCTCACCGGAATCGTCGTCACCGGTACACCGCCGGCAAATCCCGAGACGCTCGGCGACGCATTCAATGCCGGCGACGGTTTGTCCATCGGCGGTACCGAGGTCATCACCGCGCAGGAAGCCGAACTCTACGCACGGATGACCGCCGTTCCCTTCGAGCAGTCTGCCCTCGACGCCGCGATACGCACGGACGGGCGCGCTCGCAAGATCATGTTCGACGCATTCGGCGCGGGCCGCGAATCCGATCAGAAGGCTTTGGTTGCAACGGCGTCGGTGCCGCTCGCGGTGATCGACGGCGCCGAGGACCCGTTCGTGAACACGTCGTATGTCGCGTCGTTGACCTTCGCGAACCTGTGGGAGGGCACGTATCACCTCATCCCCGGAGTCGGACATGCAGCGTTCTGGCAAGCCCCTGAGGTGTACAACCCACTGTTGCGACGATTCCTCGGCAATTTCGCGAAGTAACCCGCTGGACGCGACGTCCAATGAGGTAGAAGTCTATCGACGGTTCGGCCATGTCCGGATTGTTTGTCGCCGTCCTACAGTTCGGAAAACGACTGGAGGCACTGCGATGACCATTCTCGAGCACGGCACGGAAACGTGCATCGGTGGACCGACCCTTCCCCAGGTACGACGCCTCGTCACCGAAGTGCCTGGCCCCAACTCGCGCGCTTTGGCCGAGCGCCGGAGCGCCGCACTGCCGGCCGGACTGACCAGCGGATCCAGCATCTACGTTGCGGCAGCGGGCGGAGGAGTAGTCGTCGACGTCGACGGCAACTCGTTCATCGACTTCGGCAGCGGCATCGCTGTGACCACCGTCGGAAACAGCGCGCCGCGCGTGGTCGAACGGACGACCCGTCAACTCGGTCAGTTCACCCACACGTGTTTCCTCGCAAACCCCTACGAGGGATACGTCGAGGTCTGCGAAGCGCTCAACCGTCTGACCCCGGGCGACCACGACAAACGAACAGCGCTGTTCAACACCGGAAGCGAGGCGCTCGAGAACGCCGTGAAATACGCACGTGCCGCCACCGGTCGCCCGGCAGTTGTCGTCTTCGACCACGCATTCCACGGTCGCACGTTGATGACCATGACGATGACCGCCAAGAACCAGCCGTACAAGGCCACATTCGGCCCGTTCGCTCCCGAGGTCTATCGGGTTCCGATGGCCTACTCCTACCGTTGGCCGAGCGGCCCCGATAACGCGGCCGACGAGGCATTCGCACAGTTCCGTCTTGCGATCGACACTCAGATCGGTGCCGAATCGGTAGCCGCCGTGGTCGTGGAACCGATTCAGGGCGAGGGAGGTTTCATCGTTCCGGCTCCGGGATTCTTGAAGCGCGTCGCCGAATTCTGCCGTGAGCGCGGCATTCTCGTCGTCGCGGACGAGGTCCAGACCGGTATCGCTCGAACCGGCGCCTGGTTCGCCAGCGAGAGTGAGAACTTCGTCCCCGACATCATCACAACTGCAAAAGGTCTCGCCGGTGGAATGCCACTCGCCGCCGTGACCGGCCGTGCCGACGTCATGGACACCGCGCATCCCGGTGGTATCGGCGGTACGTACAGCGGCAATCCCGTTGCCTGCGAGGCCGCCTTGGCAGTTTTCGAGACGATCGAGGCGGAAGGCCTCCTCGATCGCGCCAAGGACATCGGTGAGATCCTGACCGCAGGACTGTCCGAAATCGCTTCGAACACAACCATCATCGGCGATATCCGTGGACGCGGCGCCATGATTGCGATCGAACTCGTCCACCACGACGACAAGGCTCCGAATCGCGAGGCCGTCGCCCAGATCGTCAGCTACGCCCACGCGCACGGTCTCCTTCTCCTCACCGCCGGCACCTACGGAAACGTCGTCCGATTCCTCCCGCCGCTGAGCATCTCCGACGAATTGCTGGCCGAAGGCCTCGACATCCTTCGCGACGCTGTGGACGCAGTCCGATGAGCGTCGCAGTGCGCAGCTTGATCGGCGGAGCTTGGGTCACGGGATGCGAAGGCACACTGACAGACACCAACCCGGCGCGTCCCGACGAAGTTGTCGCCACCGGAGGCCGTGCCGGTGCCTCCGAAATGGCGACCGGCGTTCGCGTCGCCCGCATTGCCACGAGCGGCTGGGCGCGCCTGCCGATGTCCGCACGCGGCGCATTCCTCACTCGCGCAGCGGAAATAATCGAATCCAACGCCGAGGGCTGGGGTGAAGAACTTACCCGTGAAGAAGGGAAAACGCTGGCCGAGGGTATCGGAGAAGTACGCCGGGCTGCGCAGATTCTGCGTTACTACGGCAATGCCGCCGACCGCGAGTCCGGAACGGTGTATTCCTCCCCTCGCAGCGGCGAGCAGATTCTCGTCACTCGCAAGCCTCTCGGAGTGGTAGGCGTCGTCACGCCGTTCAACTTCCCGATCGCGATCCCGGCATGGAAGATTGCGCCTGCCTTGGTATACGGAAACACCGTCGTCTGGAAACCGGCTGCCGCGGTGCCTCTTCTGGCCTTCCGTCTCGCACAGGCATTGACGGAAGCAGGCCTACCCGACGGCGTCCTGAACATGATCCTCGCCGACAGCGCGGCCGGTGAAGCACTGGTGGATCACCCGGACCTCGACGCCGTCACCTTCACCGGTTCCACCGGCGTCGGCCGAAAGATCGCGGGATCTGCTGCGGCGCGCGGAGTTCCGGTCCAGGCGGAGATGGGCGGAAAGAACGCAGCAATCGTCCTTGCCGACGCAGATCTCGAGCTTGCAGTCGAGCAGGTCATGCTGGGCGCATTCCGGTCGACCGGCCAGAAATGCACGGCCACTTCCCGTCTGGTGCTCCACGAATCCATCGCCGAGGAGTTTCTGGCGAGGCTGACAGTCGAGGTCCAGGAACTGAGAGTCGGAGATCCACTCGATCCCGACGTCACCACAGGTCCCGTGGTCAGCGCATCCGCACAGAAGTCGATCGTCAACGGGATCGATCGAGCCGTCGGCGGCGGCGCCAGAGTCGTAGCGACCGCCGAAGCGCCGGAGTCAGGCCACTACGTCCAGCCGACGGTGCTGGAACTACCGGCGAGCACCGAACTGTGGTTCGAGGAGCTTTTCGGCCCGGTGCTGGCGGTGCAGCGGGCAGCAACAACTGCAGACGCCTTCCGCTTGGCAAACGAGGGCGAATTCGGTTTGTCCGCAGCGTTGTTCACTCAGGACCTGACCAACGCCCTTGCCGGTATCGACGACCTGGACGTGGGGATCCTGCACGTCAATTCGGAATCGGCAGGCGCTGATCCTCACGTACCTTTCGGCGGCGCGAAGAAGAGTGGATACGGGCCCAAGGAACAAGGCGACGCAGCACGAGAGTTCTTCACTCACACCACCACCGTCTATCTCAGGGGCGGCCGAGCGTGATCTGAATTCGATTCCGCCTGCAGCAGTTCACGAGCTTTGAGCGCGATCCACAACTCGGATCGAGTGTGGGCGGAATCGAGATCTCGGCCGATCAACTCGGCAGCCTTGTCCATGCGATTGCGCAGCGTGTGCCGGTGAACACCCAACTGCGCTGCAGCGGACTCCCATTGACCATTGTGGTGCAGGAACGCTTCGATCGAGTCCACCAGACGGGAACCGTTCTCGGCGTCGTAGTCTTCCAACACACCGAGACCGCCGGCCGCGATCGACTGCAGAACATCGTTCGACTGCACGCTCAACAGGAGGCTGAAAGTCCCGAGTTCCGAGAACGAAACGAGCATGTGACCGTCGACCTGTCCCACTTTGGCAGCAGAGACGGCCTCGCGCAGACTGGCCGCCACACCGCTCATCGGCCGGACGCTTCCGATTCCGCCGTTGATGCTCCGGCGTGAATTCTCCCGAACTCTCGCATACACACTGCGCGTGACCTTCTCCGCAACTTCACTTTTCACGACGAACCACACGCCGGTGCCGTCATTCAGCGGAGCCAAGAGGTACGGCACCGCCTCTTCTTCGAGGGCCGCTGACGTGATGTCGGTTGCCGCCAGTAATGGTCCGACATCGGTCAAGGCAGTTGCAACCACCGGTGATTCGGATTCGAATCCGAAGTACCGCAACAGACTTTCGTCGACGTCGCCGCCGGCCTGGCGCACCATCGTCGCGACCGCCAACCTCAGCCGCCGTTCGGCATCGACAACCCGTGACGGCTTGGCAAGCTCGATGGTCAACAGCGATACCGTGTGCCCGACCAACAGTCGTTCGGACTGATCCAAGGCGGCGTCGGACGCCACGGCGAGAGTGCCACTCACGGCAAGCCGGTGAATGGCCAGGTGGCCGTCGTCGTCCACCACGACCCGGCTGCGCTCCTTGCCTGATCGCTCCCTGATGCGTTCGGGCAGAGACGAACTCGCACCTTCCGTCAGAGCCAGCACCGCTCCGTCCCGATCGAGAACACACACTGCTGCTTGTACGGCACGCCCCAGAGCAGTGATCAAGGCCGGCACCCCGTCGAGCAAGGCACGCGCCAACTTCTCCTGCGCGTCGACCACCGCCTGCACCGTTCGTATCTGGTCGGCGGTCAGCTCGTCGATCACGGCCCGCGAGATGGCGATGAACGGCGTCTCCTTGGCGACGGAAAGCACGGCAAAGCCCAGTTCGTCGCCGGCCCTGATGATCGCGTCCGGAACCTTCTCGTGCACGGTGCCGGTGTCGAATGCCAGTGCCACCGCACCGGTCCGCGCAATGCGCTCGACGTACTCGAACTGCTTTGTCGCCGAACGCGAAAGGTGCAGCCCCGTCGTCATGACAAGCTCGCCACCGGCGAGCCACCGACTCGGATCCTGTAATTCGATTGCGTGCGCCCAGCTGATCGGCAGGTCCACGTTGTCGTGACCTGCAACGATCGTGAGGCCGAGCGAGGTGGTGGCCGCCAGCCGCCGAACAGTCATCGGCATAACCGGAACCTCCGAAGGCAGTGGACAGAACTGACAGTTTCCGGTTGCGTTTTGTACATCAGGTCCATGTTCTGGATCACACGATGAGCTTAGCGTCTCTCCGAAAGAACTGATCGCGTCATGCAATAGGAGCTGAGCCCAGATGCCCGACAGCAGCACCGAAACAGCCGAAGCCGCCAGCGTCCACTCGACGCTCAAGACCGGCCTGAAGAAGCGCCACTTGACCATGCTTTCCATGGGCGGTGTCATCGGCGCCGGTTTCTTCGTCGGTCTGAGCGGAATCATCAACCAGGCCGGCCCCGGCGCCGTCATCACGTGTGCGATCTGCGGCATCATCGTGTTCCTGGTGATGCGCATGCTCGGTGAAATGGCGGTGGCCAAGCCGTGTACGGGATCGTTCACCGAGTACGCGCGAATGGCGTTGGGCGACTGGGCGGGCTTCACCACTGGCTGGCTCTACTGGTACTTCTGGGTGATCGTCGTCGGCATCGAATCCGTCGTCGGAGCTACCCTGCTCTCCCGGTGGATCCATGGCGTCCCGCTCTGGCTCATGTCAGCGGTACTCCTGTTGGTGATGACCGGAGTCAACCTTCTCTCCGTCAGCAACTTCGGCGAGGCCGAATACTGGTTTGCGGGTATCAAGGTCGCCGTCATCATCGGCTTCATCGTGCTCGGCAGTCTGTTCGTGTTCGGCATCTGGCCTGGCAGTGAAGTCGATTTCAGCAACCTGACCGGCCACGGAGGATTTCTGCCGAACGGCTTCACCCCCGTACTGGTGGGCGTCGTCGCCGTGATCTTCTCCATGACCGGAGCCGAGCTAGTCACGATCGCCGCAGCGGAATCCGCCGAACCGGCCGGAGCGATCAGACGAGCCACGAACACCGTCGTCTTCCGTATTCTCGCCTTCTTCGTTGTCGCCACCTTCCTCCTCGTGACGATGCTGCCGTGGGATTCGTTCGTCGTCGGCGATTCTCCGTTCATCTCCGCCCTCGACCTGCTCGGAATTCCCGGCGCTGCTGACATTCTGAACCTCGTAGTTCTGGTCGCAGTGCTGTCCTGCCTCAACTCCGGCCTGTACACGGCGTCGCGGATGCTCTTCGCGCTCTCGGTCTACAACGACGCGCCGGCCTGGATGACGCGGACCAACAGCCGCGGCGTGCCGGTGAAGGGTGTACTCGCGTGCACCGTGGCCGGCTACTTCTGTATCGCGGCCGGCTACATCTGGCCGGACACGATCTTCTTGTTCCTCGTGAATTCTTCCGGCGCAATCTGTTTGTTCGTTTACATCCTGATCTGTGTATCCGAACTACGCCTCCGTCGCCGATGGGAACGCGAAAGCCCCGAGATTCTGAAATTCCGTGTCTGGCTGTATCCCGGCCTACCGATAGTGGTCACCGGCCTGATTCTCGTGATCCTGGTGGGAATGGGTCTCAACGAACCCACGCGCGCGGAATTCGTCCAAAGCCTGGTCGCCCTCGGCGTCATCCTCGTCGCTTACGGCGTGAGAAAGTCTCGTACGCGAAAAACCGGATCGTTCGCCACTGCCTCGGAGAACGCGCACAGCGCTGCGGACACCGTCTGAAACAAGCATCGAGTGAACTCTCTGCTCGATCGGTTGCACTTTCTCCCCGAAAACATTCAATACGGTGAAACCGATCGAGCAAAGATTTTCTCTTTGTTCGATTTCAAGGCAAAATGGACAGCATGCCGAGCCCTGTCATCGCCTCCGAAGGGCACAGTTCTTGGCAAACACTTCACGAATGGTTCAACGAACCGCACGACTACGAGTGGATTAAGCACCAGAGATCCGGACGAGCAATCATTCCGATCTTCCGAACCTTGCTCGGTTTGATGACAGTCATCTTCGGGCTGTCCGCGTTCTACAAATTGATCGGGCCGGATACACCGCCGACGACACCCGGCAAAGCACTTTCGGTTTTCATGATCTGCATGTGTGTGGCAATCGCCGCGTGTTGGTTCACGCAACCGTTTCCCGGACGCCGGGGCCTGCTCGCATTCGGAATATTCGCAGATCTCGGGATCGCGGCCGCAGTCCTCCTGGTGCCGGATCGCTCGTCCGGGACGTTCGGTTGCATCGTTTTCGCGGTCACCGGAACCTTTGCGACGCTGTTTGTCAGCGCACGATGGCTTGTCGCTCATGTCGTCTGGTCGACGACTGCCACGACAGTTGTATTTGTTCTTGCCTACTTTCAAGGCGAAGTCGATATCACGACGCTTCTCGCCCGGGGCACAGTTCTTTTCGGAGCTGTCACCCTTGTTCCCATTTTTGCGCACCTGACTTGGCGCACTCTGTACCGCGATGCCCAGTATTCGGATCGTGATCCTCTTACCGGGCTGTTCAACCGTCGCGGACTCGAAGGCGCGGTCGGCGATCTCTTCGAGAGCGCCCGAGACGATTCTTCGTCTCTCGCTTTCATCGTCGTCGATATCGACAAATTCAAGACGGTGAATGATCTTCACGGCCACGCCGAAGGCGATCATGTCATCAGAAGAACAGCGAACCGATTGAGCACACATCTCGGCGAACGCGGAGTCATCGCTCGCACGGGCGGAGAAGAATATCTGGCCGTCATTGCCGGCGATCCCGAATCGACGACCCTGCTGATCGAAGGGATAAACGCGGCACTGTCGGATTGTTCCGATGCCATCCCAACAACGGTGAGCGTCGGAGCGGTGATGATGACCGCCGAATCGAAGGCGTGGAGCGGCGGTACTTCCGCGATCCTGGCAGCGACGAACGTCGCGGATTCGATGATGTATCAAGCGAAAGCGGCAGGCGGTAATACGATCCGCTCGGCTCAGATCTGATTCACAGCCAGGTCAGTGGGTGGACGCTACGCCCGGTTTCCGTGTCCGTCGCGGCAAGATACACATCGACGCGCTCAGCGGTCAGAGCCTTGCTGATGTGGTAACCCTGGACAAGGTCACACCCGACCCACTGAACGCGGCGGAACTGCTCGATGGTCTCGACGCCCTCGGCCAACGACTTCATACCCAGGGCCGCAGCCAATTCGACAATGGACTTCACGACGGACATCTTCGGATCATCCGAGTCGGTGACCAGCATGCGATCGATCTTGAGGACGTCGATCGGAAGTCTCTGGAGCGTGGCGAAAGACGAATAGCCGGTGCCGAAATCGTCGAGTGCGACGGTGACACCGAGTTCACGCAACTTGTAGAGATCGCGGATCGCGCGATCGTCCACAACCCCCGTCTCGGTGATTTCGAGTTGCAGCAGTTGCGGAGGCAGGCCCGATTCAGTCAGAGCCTTCGTCACCATCGCACCGAACTCGCGCGACACCAATTGCACGGGTGAAACGTTGACCGAGACACCGATTCCGCTCGGCCATCTCGCGGCGGCAGCGGTCGCCATCGCCATTGCCTGCGCACCGAGGGGGATGATCATTCCGGTTTCCTCTGCCACCGAGATGAACTGACTCGGCCCGATGAGACCGCGACTCGGATGGTTCCACCGAAGAAGCGCTTCGAAGGCAACCACTTCACCGGTCTGAGTGTCGACCTGGGGTTGATAGTGGAGGTCGAACTGCCCTTCCTCGATGCCTCTGTCGAGTTCGTGCAGCGCCGTCGCACGCGCCGATGCCCGCGCTCGCAGCAGCGGCGAGAACTTGCCGACGCGATTGCGCCCCGTCGACTTCGCTTCGTAGAGAGCCAGATCCGCCAGCATCACCAATCCGTCGGCGTCGGTGGAATCCTCCGGCGCACTGGAGTAACCGATCGTGGCCCGCACTTCGATCCGATTACCTTCGACGAAGAACGGCTCATGCAGCACTTCAAGGTACCGATCGAAAATAGCGCCGGGATCGTCGCGCGACGACGTGCAGACGATCAGCCCGAATTCGTCGCCGCCCATCCGCGAGCACATGTCCGAACCTACGACCTCGCGCAGGCGTTTCGTGACTTCGAGAAGTAGTTGGTCCCCGATCGGATGTCCAAGGGTGTCGTTCACCGATTTGAAGTTGTCGAGGTCGAGAATCCCGACGAGGACCTGCTTCTCCGGCGCCCGAGAATTGATCGCTTCCTCGAGCGCCTCACCGAACGCTCGACGGTTCGGTAATCCGGTCAACGAGTCGGTCGCGGCAAGCCGAAGGATCTCCTGTTCGTGGACATACCTCTCCGTGATGTCGGAACCGACACCGCGCCAACCCAGAATCACGCCGGATTCGAGGACCCGGGGATTACCGGAAAGGGACCACCAGCGCCGCTTACCGTCGACGTGCACCGGAACGACGGTGTCCCGGAAAGGGGCACTCGATTCGAGTTTGTCGATCATCTGGGCCGCGGCAGTACGACCCTCCGGACTCGATGCGATCTGGAGTCTGGTGAGGAGTTGCCCGAAGGTGAGTTGTTGCAACTCGTCCACCGTCATACCGGCGACCTCGGCGAGACGTGCCGAGGTGTGTGAGAACCGGCCGTTGGTGTCGCACTCCCACAGCCAGTCGCGCGAACCGCCCTCGAAACCGTCGAGCAACAATGCCACAGTCTGACGCTCGGATTCCGCTTGAAACTCTGCGAGACAACGTCTCTGGAACGAAGCCGACAGATAGACCGCCCCTACAGTGAGCGCAAACATATAGATGCACAGCTGAATTGCGAGTATTCGAAAGTGTGGTTCGGAGTGGACCACGAGAACCGTGAACACGCCGAGTCCGTGAATGTAGATCCAGGTCAAGCTCACCGATCTCAGGCTCGAGAACGTCACTGTTCCGGCCCCCATGATCCCGGCCATCGTCGCAATCAGAACCAAGTCGCGGAAGACGTCCATGTCGTGAAAGAGCAGAGCGAACAATATGACGTCGAGGCTCGCGACCACGATCACTTCGAGAACCAGACCCACGTAGTCGTAGCGCGGTGTGTGCTTCGACGGTCGCCAGCGCAGCGGTATCCACACTCGAATCGAATTCGCGAGGACAAGAAAGATCAGGGCACCACCCAGCCACCTGAGGGTTTGACGTCCCGGTGGGACGGTGTAAGCCAAAATCACGACCAAACTCGCCATGTATGCGAGGTTGGCGAATGGTGCAACGGCCGCAGCTTCGTCGATCTGACGACGAAACAGGCTGTTACAGTCGGCCTCCGAAGCAGGATCCTGGCGACTCAATCGACTCAATCGACTCAGACGGTTCATCGGCGAGGCATCCCGGCATCTGCGCAGGCTCCATCAGCGGGCGTCGAATCCGCTCGCCTGGCCATCCGAACCTCCCCTGGCTCCCCACCGAACCCTTATCCGGTGAAACGTCAGTGTTTCAGACTCGCTGCTTGTTTCCTTCACAACGGTAGCCATCTGACGAATCGATTGTGCGCAGATCACTATATCCAGAGGTCGATCTCTCGATCCTCCAGGTCGATCTGCGATTGCTGATTCTTAGCTCGTCGCACGATTGTCGCCGACGGCTACCCGGGGGATGCGAGCGGTCGGGAACAACGCGGCGATTGCGAGCAGCGCTGCCACGGCAAAGGCGACACGGAGAGCGTCCAGCCTGGCATCTTCGTTCACATTCACGATCGCATCCGCCGTGGATTCGTCGACGCCGGCATCACTGAGAGCAGATCGAAGTTGCGTCGTCGACAGGAACGGCACACCCGAAGCCATGTCGGTGCTCGCTTGCTGCTGCACCGATACCGGAACTGCCGGATTGTTCTCGATTCCGGCAATCGCAGACGTCGTGAGGGTGGCGATGAGAACCGATCCGATGAGCGCGGTCCCCAAGGATGCGCCCAGGTTAGTGGCGGTGTTCTGCAACCCGCCGACCTCGGTGCTGCGATCGTCCGGAACCGCCGACACCGTGACCGCGCCGAGCTGTGAGGACAGACATCCCAAGCCGAATCCCATGAACAGCATGGGAATCATCACGACCGCCGCGTTGGCGCCGGGATCCATGCCCGCCACGAGCATCAAGATGCCGAAGATCATGACCAACAAACCGACTCGAACAACCCGCCGCGGGTTCGCTGTAGGCAGCAGCTTCGGAATACCGATCGCAGCCAACACGAGCGCCGCCGACAGCGGCAGGATGCGCACTCCTGTCTCGAGGGCGCTGAGCTCGAGAACGACGGACAAGAACAACGGGACCGCGAAGAACACGCCCGCCTGCACCAGAAACTGCGCGAAGAACATGGAAAGTCCGCCACTGAGCTCGCGGTTCCGCAGCATGGCCGGATCGAGCAACGGCTCCTTCCCCGCAGCGGCCAGGCGCCCCTCCCAGCGCAGGAACCCGTAGACGACCAGGAGACCGACGATCAGAAGCCACACCACCGGGGACAATCCGACCAACTGCGGTCCATCGGGTTTGGCCTGCACCCATCCCCACTCGCTCGAACGCAATACACCGAAAACAATCATGCCCAGTCCCACCACGGACAGGATCGATCCGACGTAATCGAGACGCGACTTCGACGGTGGGACGTCGACCACCTTGCTGAGCACCAGCAGGATGAGGACAACGATCACGACTTCGCCGACGAACACGTAACGCCAGGATGCGAATGTCGTCGCGGCGCCGCCGATCAGCGGTCCGACTGCCACAGCCATCGCGCCGGCTGCAGCAACGAGACCGTACGCGGCCGGCCGCTTCTGCGCCGGAAAGTTGGTGGCGACGAGCGCGACGATCGCCGGCATGATGAGCGCCGCGCCGACGCCTTCGAGGAACGACCATCCGATCAGCAGTACCGCGAGATTGGGGGCGAGCGCCGTTGTCAGAGAACCTGCGCCGTAGATGACCAAACCCAGTGCGAAGGCTCGGCGACGGCCCATCATCGAACCGACCTTGCTTCCCGTGATCATCAGCGTCGCCATGACGAGGGTGTACAGCGTGATCGCGGTTTGAATGCCGGTGATGCTCGTGCCGACGTCCTCGGCGACGGTTGCCATCGAAACGTTCATGACCGAGCTGTCCAGGGTCATCAGGAATTGGCTGGATGCCAACACCGTGAGAACCAGTCCCGAACCCGCCTGCGTAGTCGAACCAGCAACTTGTCCGTCACCCATCGTGCGGGTGTACCCGGTGCTCCGCTCTCCGAAGCAGACCGGTCAGTGCTGTTCGAGTCAGTGCTGTTCGAGCGTGAGTTGATCCGCCCAGGCCGACACGTCGCCGCGTTCGAGAGCCACGGCCAGCAGTTCCGGAAATTTGTCCGGCGTGCACGCAAACGCGGGAATCCCGAGAGCACTCAGCGCCGCCGCATTGTCGTGATCGAACGACGGCGCCCCGTCGTCCGAGAGCGCCAGCAGAACAACGACTTGTACACCGGAGTTCTTCATGGCGGCCATGCGGCGCAGCATCTCGTTGCGGATACCACCCTCGTAGAGGTCGGAGATAAGCACGAACATCGACTCGGCAGGCCGCGAGATCAGCGACTGACTGTATGCGATCGCACGGTTGATGTCGGTGCCCCCACCAAGTTGGGTTCCGAACAGGACGTCGACAGGGTCGGACAGTTTGTCTGTCAGATCGACGACGGCGGTGTCGAAAACGACGAGCGAAGTCTTCAGTGCCTGCATCGACGCCAACACCGCGCCGAACACGGATGCGTAAACGACGCTCGACGCCATCGAACCCGATTGATCGATCGCCAGGACCACGTCGCGCTGCACGGATTTCGACTTACGGCCGTATCCGACGAGCCGCTCGGGGACGACCGTTCGATACTCCGGCAGGTAGTGCGACAGATTTGCTCGGATGGTTCGATCCCAGTCGATGTCACGCAACTTCGGATTCGACGTTCTGGCGGCGCGATTGAGTGCTCCGGTCACCGCGGCCTTCGTTTTCTGAGCGATCCGCTCTTCGACCTCACGAACCACCTTGCCGACGACCATTCGAGCAGTTGCCTTGCTGGCCTCCGGCATGACCTGGTTCAGGCTCAGAAGCGTCCCGACCAGATGCACATCGGGCTCGACGGCATCGAGCAGTTCCGGCTCGAGAAGCAACTGCGCCAAGCCGAGTCGGTCGATAGCGTCCTTCTGCATCACCTGCACCACCGTGCTGGGAAAGTACGTGCGGATATCACCGAGCCACCTGGCGACGGACGGCGCCGACGCCCCCAAACCGGCTGAGCGCCGACGCCCCTTGGTCGGGCCGGACGAGTCGTATAACGCTGCAAGAGCTGCATCCATTCGACTGTCGCCCGGTTGACCCAGCCCACCCGTCGACTCTTCGGCGGATTCGCCGAGCATCAATCTCCAGCGTCGCAGGCGCTGATCGTCGTCACTCATGCGCGCACTCCCAGTATCTGCGCAACGACCACCATTGCCGCGCTGCCACGTCGAGCATCGGTCTCCACCGTCGTTTCGACGCGTCGGCCGCCCCTGACTGCCTGACCGATCGCCCGACGTTCCCCGGATTCGAAAGCTCCGAACGTGCGCCGAAGCAACGGAAGCGTGTCGATGAAATCCTGCTCGCGAAGGTGACGGACCCAGGTGTCGATCAGTGTGAGCAGCGCTCGGTCGTGAACGAGCACAAGCCCTCCTCCGCCGAGAAACCCGTCGACCCACCCGGCCTTGGCGGTCGGCACGCTGCCCACGGACAGGGCCCGAGACAATCGCTGGGCTGCAGCGGTTTCCGTGATCGAACCACTGTCGCGCAGTAGCCGCACCATCCGGCCGACGAGCAAACCGTTGACGTCGTCGCGGTCGATCACGCCGGCCATCGCCTGCAACCACCGTGCGCTCGCGTCGCGGTCGTCACGGACCATGACTGCCGCGTGCACCTTGTCGAGGTGATCGCGAAACTCCTCGGCACTGGGGTCGTCCAGGCCGGTGACAGCGACTGCGAGGCCGGTGCAAATGCGGATCAACAAGCTGTCGGCGACGTCGATCAAGGCCGACACGTCGGTACCGCGCACGTCGCCGTATCGCAGCGTTCGGGTCAGCGTGGGCAGCGCCGCCATCAAGTGCGACACGTCATGATCCAGTGCCGCAACCATTTTCACACTTTCCAGCACAGCGGACAAGGCTGCCGGAAGGTTTGCCAGGAGCGAGTTCTCCAGTAGTCCGATCAGTGAGGCCAGAGTGATGTCCGGCTCGTGAATCTTCGACACGACCCGCGAGGCCGCCGCTTCGGCCACCGTCGTACCCCACAGTGACGCCTCGATCACCGAGACCGAGAATTCGGGCTTCCACTGCAAAGCCCATGTCTCTCGGAAAGTTCCGGTGGAACGGACCTCACTGTCGGCCGGCGTCCCCCAGTCGATCTCGAGGATCCCCAGTCGGTGCAGGAACTGGGAACGCTCGACGTCAATGTCGCGTCGCAGGTCCAGATCGAGGTTCTTGGCTCCCGCTTGTTGTTTGAGCCGCAGGGTCTTCGAGCGTGCGCGCAAATCCGCTTCGAGTGGAACCGTCGGCGTCTCCTCGGGCACCGAACCCAGGGCTTCGCCTACGACGAGTCTTCGCGTGATCAGATCCAGAAGAACGTCGTTTCCATCGCACATCACCGACCTCGTAGCCTCGGTAACTTCTGACAATCCGGCCAGCGGGCGAGAACGCAGTGCCGCCAACGTATCTGCCAATCGGACAGCTTCGATGACGTGAGCACTCGAGATCGGAAGATCCTCGTCGCGCAGCACCCGGGCAACTTTGGTGAGCCACCGAGTGATCGTCTTGTCGTTCGCGGTGAACAGGTGGTGATACCAGCCCGGCGAGGTAATTCCGGCGCCGTAGCCCGATGCCGACGAAAGGCGCGAATGCGTCCAGGGAACCCAGGTCAGCGAGGTCTTGACCTTGGACATTCCTTTGAGGATGCGAGCATCGGGAGCCGCTGGCCCCAAGGCTCCGACCAACGCCGGCGCGTGCCACGCCCCGCAGACGACGGCAACCCGCTCAGCGCCTCCTTTCAACGTCTTTCGCAGCACCTGACGCATGTACGCTTCGCGATGCGCTGTCTCCTCGTCGATCGGCACTGTTTCACGCAGCGCCTCCATCGCCTCGGTGATCGCATCGAAAGAATCTGCGCCCGAGCTCGATTCGATCACCGAATCCCACCAGCGTTCGGTGTCGTCGAACCCCGCGGCCGACGCCAGTTCAGCCAGAGGATCACCCTCGCGTGTAGTACGAATCCCTTGATCCGCCAACACGTTGAACGCGGGCAGGTCGCAGAACCGTGCCTGCACACCGTTGCTCGCGGCCCACTTCAGCGCTTGCCATTCGGGCGAGAACACCGCAAACGGCCAGAATGCCGCCTTCGACGGTTCGCCAGTGGCATACGCCAGCAGCGCAATCGGCGGTTCCATCGACTCCGATGCCGCCAGCATCACCAACGGGTCTGCATCCGAAGGCCCTTCGATCAGGACGACGTCAGGCGAGAACTCTTCCAGGCCTTGCCGAACCGAACGAGCAGATCCCGGGCCGTGGTGACGGATTCCGAAGACCCGGACACGCAGGTCCGGAATGGCGATGGTCACCCGGTGACCTCGCGGCAAGCCCGATAGAAGTCGGACCACTCTCCGCGTTCACGCACTACTGCCTCGAGGTACTCGTTCCACACAACCTTGTCTGCGACCGGATCCTTGATCACCGAACCCAGGATTCCGGCAGCGACATCGGATGCCCGCAGTACGCCGTCCCCGAAATGCGCGGACAGCGCCAAACCGTTGGTGACCACCGAGATCGCCTCCGCCGTCGACAGAGTTCCGGACGGGGACTTCAACTTGGTGCGGCCGTCCGTGGTCGTGCCTGATCGTAGTTCTCGGAACACGGTGACGACCCGACGTATTTCCTCGGCTGCTGCGGGGGTTGTCGGCAATTCCAATGCTGCGCCCAGCTGTTCGACTCGGCGCGCCACGATAGCCACCTCGTCCTCCTCGCTTGCCGGCAGCGGGAGGACAACGGTATTGAACCGTCGACGCAATGCGGACGACAGATCGTTGACACCACGATCCCGATCGTTGGCGGTAGCGATCAGATTGAAGCCTTTGGCTGCCTGCACCTCGATGCCCAGTTCCGGCACCGGCAACGTCTTCTCGGAGAGAATGGTGATGAGCGCGTCCTGCACGTCGGCCGGAATACGCGTCAACTCTTCGACGCGAGCGATCTTCCCGGTTTCCATCGCCGTCATCACGGGAGAAGGCACCAGTGCACCGGCGGTCGGCCCCTCCGAGAGCAGGCGTGCGTAGTTCCAGCCGTAGCGGATAGCTTCCTCGGGCGTACCCGACGTGCCTTGGACCAGGAGCGTCGACGCACCCGAGATTGCAGCCGAAAGGTGTTCGGAGACCCAGGTCTTGGCTGTACCCGGCACGCCCAACAGTAGAAGCGCGCGGTCGGTGGCAAGAGTTGCGACGGCTACTTCCATCAACCGCCGTGGACCGACGTACTTCGGCGAAATGACCGTCCCGTCGTCGAGAGTGCCACCCAACAGATACGTCACAACAGCCCAGGGCGACAAGTTCCACGACGGCGGGCGCGGGCGCGAATCTTGCGCGGCCAGCGCTTCGAGTTCGAGCGCGTACTCCTGCTCTGCGTGGGGACGCATCAGCTTTGCCGGTTCCGTGATGGGCACGGTGACGCTGTCAGTCATGTGAGCTCCTCGAGCAGGGTCTTACGGTGGGTGATGGCACTGGCAGTTCTGGCGAAGGTTTGCCGCCAGTCCGGGTCACGGGCGCGCTCGGCTGCCCGATCCAGCAAAGTTACTGCGCTGTAGGGGAATCGAGTCTCGGCAAGGCGCAAGGAGGCTACGTACTTGTAGCGCGAGAATTCGCCTGCCTTGGCGCCACCATCGGCACGTCTGGCCGCAGCTCGTTCCCATTGAGCCACGACTGCCCGGGTGATGTCCTCGGGCCATGGACCTCGCAGGGCGTCGTAGATCGCTGCCCGGCCCGGGTGCAGAACATTGGCATCACCGTTTCCGGCCCTCAGCAGATCTGCCAGCGCCTTGGCGGGCACCAACGGGAGCAGTCGCCTATCGGTGACCACGCCGCGCGCGTGGAAGAGTTCCAGTGCCCATTCCGCATTGTTCTGTGCCGCTGCAGCATTGGACCAAGCGTCGTGAAGTATCGGCTCCCAACCTTCGTCGACGCTCATCCCCAACGTCTTCTTGGCTCCACCGATCATTTTGTTCCACAAGGACAACGGAGTAGCACTGATCACTTGACGGACATACTCGGCCCGATAGTCGGTGTGCGGATTCGGCCGGTCTTCGATACCGTCGCGCCTCGCCGGTCCATCGACTTCTTCAGGCGGCAGGACGACCATCGTGGACCGAAGCAGTTTCCGTTCCACCCGCACCCATTCCTGGACCCGGGCGGCCATTCGCTCCCCGAACTCCGATTCGGGAAGTCGTCCGAGCACGTCCGCTGCTGCGCGCCGCACGTCCTTGCGACGGTCGTCGAGGGCTTCCTCCAACAATGCTTGATCGTCCGTGCTCAATCCGATGGCCAGCGCCGAGACGAATGCGGCCTTCTGTTCGCCACGCTCGGTTCCCCAGGACTTTCGGAGTTCGGCCAGCGCCAACGTGGGATCTGTTCGGCGAGTGTCCATCAGCCACTGCGCGCGCTGGGCCGAACTTCCGTGGCGCCAGACATCCGGGTTTGCATCCTGGGTTCGGACGAGCTTGCTCCACTCAGGGTTTTGCGCGGCAAGCCAGCGACCACGCTCGCCGACCAGCTGGAGAATACTCTCGCGGTGAGTCTCACTCGCCCGAGCGAAGGAAAGCAGCTCGGCAACAAGATGATCGGGGGCACGGTAGTTGCGCGACAACGCAACGGCAAACCATTCGTCGAGCAAGGTCGCCTTGGCCGCGAGCATCGACAGCAGATGTGCGGATGACGATTCCGGCAGGGTGAACCGCACATCGTCTGGGGCAAGTGTCGGCACCGTAGCCGTGATGGCGCCCGCACCGCCACGGCGGTACGCCTTCTCCAACGCTGCTGCTGCGAGCAGCAACTCGGCAGGATCGCCGTCGAGTTCGCGAGTGCTGGAACGCACCGTGGTCGGAAGTTCCTCGAACGTTATTGCTGTTCTGGCGATCCCGAGAAGTGCCGCAGAAATCAATGCGCTCACAGCACGATCACCTGCCCTCCCGTGAAAACCGAGATCGGGGCAAGAGCCTGCGCATTCCACGTTCCGCAGACTGCGACCGGGTAACCGCCGGAAATGCCGAGCAACTTCCATAAAAGGTCCGAATCACCCTCTGCCCGAAGCGCTGCGCCCGATTCGTCGACGAGAAACCAGGCACCGTCGACGAACGACGGGACCACCGAACTGATCACTGCCGGCCACGACCGCAACCATGGATCTGCTGCGAGGGCATCGGTGAATTCTTGCAGCGCAGCATCGATGCTTCCGGACGGCAGGGTTGTGAACGGTTGAGGTTCACTATGCGTTGCCCCCAGCCGCGCCCGCAACGCCGCCGCACCGGGGTAGAAATGAAGATCGGCGTCGACCAAAAACCCTACTGGCGGCGCTTCGGTGGAAAAGTTGGGTGCCCCATGGGAGAAGTCGAGCAGCATGGCCCAGCGTCTCGACGTCCGACCGCGCATCCACACCGTTCGGGTGAACAGCCGCTTCTCCTCGGTGATCCCGGAACCGAGCACCATCCAGTTCTCGTGCACCGGAGTCGATTCCATCACGCTGTCGGTGGTAACGGGATAGCCGACGTGCGCTTTCACCGAATGGACAAGATCTTCCGGCAGTTCGGACAGCTTCTGATGCGCAGTGACCAGCAGGTGCAACCGAGCTAACTCGTCGAGGAGTTTCTCGGGCCAGTTCTCGGTAGATGCAACGGTTCCCGCCAATGCTCGAAGCGTGCCGGCGATACCGGGCGCCTGGGCATCCACCATGCGAGCGGCTATCGCATCGAAGCCCGCCCAGGACGTGTCCATCGCGGCAAGACCACTGCGGATCTGATCGGTGATCCACAGATCCAATTCGGCGAGTCCGCTCGCCACTCGGTCGGCGCGCTTCTGCGCTGTCGCCGGGTCGGGAGCCTTCTTGGGCGCCTCGTCACCGCCTTCGCCGGTGCCCTCGGCCTTCTCCTCGCGGCGCAGTAACCATTCGGCAGCGAAGTCGGCCGGCTCGGCCGCCGACGGAACACGCCCCTCCGACCATTCCACCAACAGCCCCAGAGCGTGTTTGCACGGAAACTTTCGACTCGGGCACGAGCACTTGTAAGCAGGGCCCCGCAGGTCAACTACTGCTTGATACGGCTTCGAGCCGCTGCCCTGACACAGCCCCCAAAGCGCGAGACCCTTGTTGCCGGCGTGGCTCCACGAACCAGCCAACTTGCGCGCAGCGGCCAGCGATGCGGCGTCGGGTGCTACCGATGCCACTTGCCCAGCTGTCCACGGCGAAGTCACTCGACCACAGTATGACAACCCGCTGACATCGCAGAGTCAGGCCGATTCATTCTCGAATTAGCCCTTGACTCGAACGCATGTTCGAGTACTCTTTGTGTAGGGGATCGGGGGATTCAATGAGTGTCTTGTTGTCGGACGTGGTGTCGGGTTCTGCGGTGGGGTTACGCGGACGTCTGTGGCAGTTGTCTGCTGCGGAGCTACGCGAGGCTGCCGTGTCCGCGAGCGCGGAGATTCTCCGCCTCGAGGCCATTCGGGTGGCGGTCGTCGACGAGCTGTCGTTGCGCCCGGATGATCAGGTGATCGCCAGCCGCGGAGTCGGCGCGTGGTTGGCGGCGAACACGATGCTCCAGGTCCGGGACGGGAAGAAGATCGCCGCCCTCGGTGCGGCGCTGCGGCCGTTTCCGGCGGTGGCAGCTCGGTTCGATTGCGGGGATTGTTCGTTCGATCATGCTGTCTTGATCGTCTCGTTTTGTGAGTCGCCGCCGAAGGGGATGCCGGACGAGGCGATGCCTCGCTGTATCGATTTGTTGTTGGCTGCAGCGTCGGGTGTGGAAGCAACGACCACGAAGGTGCGGAACGTCATCGCGACGTTGGAGCGAATCTTCGAATCCGATGAGATTCCGCCAGCCGAAGACGTCGACCGCAACGAACTCCGCATCGCGTCGACGTTGAACGGTCGGGTGGTGGTGCGTGGGGATTTCGACGCCCTCACCGGCGAAATGCTGCTGTCGGCGTTGTCGAATCTGACGATGCCCACCCCGGCACCCGATGGAACCCCCGATGCTCGGTCGGCGGCGAAGCGGACCGCGGACGGGTTCACCGAACTGATCCGCCGGTATCTGGACTGCGCCAACACCGGTATGGATGGTGGTCAGCGCCCGCACGTGAACGTGCACATCAACGCCCGGGATCTCGCCGAGCACCGCGACTGCGCCACGACACCCACTGATGGTGGGTCTGTGTCGGATCTCGATGTCGGGCACATGCCCTGGCTCGGACCACTGTCGGTGTCGCAGACCAGGCTTCTCGGGTGTGATTGTTTCCTGTCCACTGTTCTGCTGGACGATCACGGCGCGCCGTTGGATGCGAAACCCGGGAAACGGTTGGTCACCGCCGAACAACGCGTCGCGCTGATCGCGAGAGATAAAGGCTGCGCGTTCCCCGGCTGTACGTGTGTGCCGGCGTGGACGGATGCGCACCATATCCGGCACTGGGCCAATGGCGGCCCGACGGTGATGAACAACCTTGTTTTGCTGTGCCGTTCACATCACCGGCTGATGCACCGAAAATCCGGGTTTGTCGGAAAGTGGGAGATCCGGATCGGGGTCGACAACAAGCCCTGGTTCATCCCACCGCCCTCGATCGACCCGCAGCAGCACCCCAGGCCGGCGAACACCACCTTCAAAACCTGAGAATAACTCGGGCACAACAGAACACGGCCAGGCTCCGCATCGGACATCAAAACCCGATACGGAGCCCAGAGGCCGTGGAGCGTCCACAACTCACGACGTTCGCGCGGGGCGCAAGACCGATCTGCCCAACAACTCACAAACCTGCAGGGCCAGAGCAAGATCCAACTTGTCTCGGCCCGCAGCGACCGGATCGCCCAGCGCCTTGTTGATGCGATACTTCACCGTATTCCGGTGCAGATTCATATGATTGGCAGTGTGCAGATGGCTTTCTCCGTGGGCGAAGTACACACTCAACGTCGTCCTCAAGGACGCAGCAGAAGGCGTATCGTCCGCCAACGGGCCAAGCACCTCCCAGACCCATGACTTCGTAGAATCGATGTTCTCGGACAGAAGCGAAACCACGGCGACGCCGCGGTCCCCGAAACTCACCACGGGTCGCTGTGGCGTATCCGGGACGGCAGCAACTGAATAGGCGGCAGTGGCTTGTTCGTGAGATCGTTTGAAACCGTCGACCCCCGACCCCGGCAGTCCGATGGCCACCCGTGCTCCGCCGTCCAACGGCACTGCGGCCGCGAGAACGTCCGCATCCGGCGCTGGAATCCGGCGACCGAAGGGCAGCCACGCCCACACCGTGCGTCGATCGATGGCGGTGATGATCGGCGGCTTGTCCGCTCCCGCCGCTGCGCCGAGATCACGCACGAGTCGATCCAGCGTGTTGATGCCCATGACGTCCGCATCCCACGTCGACCAGACCACCAGGGCGACGTGGTTTTGACCAAGGCGGTATCCGGTCTCCGCTTCGAAAGCAGCGGTATCTGCGTTGGTTCCGGACAGAAGGGCATGGATCGCGGCCGAATGGAGGTTTCCCTGCGCTGCCATCCATCGACTGCGCTCCCGCTCGTACGCGTCGAAGACGTAGAGCGTGATCCAGTCGATGTAGCTGTAGACCACGTCCGAAGTGTGTTTCAGGACAGCCAAAGTCAGTCGCGCCGGAATATCCAGTGTGCTGATCTCGTCGTGACAGATCCGCATCAGATCGCCTTGGCCCATGTGATAGGCCCGAACGAGAGAGTTGGACGGAACGTCTCGCTGCGCCAGACGCAAAGCGTATTCTACTGCGGCAGTAGTCGGTTGGAGATGATCGATCGGAATGTCGTTGGCCAATACGTGGATGATCGTCGTGATGTTTCCCTGCACGCTGGCCTCGAGCATTTCGAGCAATTTGGCGTCTGCATCCAATTGGTCGATTTCGTGAGCCATCATGAAGGCCATCTCACGCGCGATATCGGCGCTGCGCTCGTCGAGTCGTCGCGCCAACTCGGCAACCACGGCAAGCACTTCCGGCTCTGCAGCTGCAGGCACTCGGGCGAGACGCCGCATTGCTCCGGCGCCTCGCTCCTTGTGCGATGGACTACTCACAGAACCTCTGCACCCTTCCGCCGCAGGTACTTCAGTGCCGATTCTGCCGCGTTGTACCCGCACATTCCATGTGCTCCGGCACCCGGCGGGGTCGAGGCCGAGCACAGGTAAGTGCCCTCGATCCCAGTGCTGTACGGATCGACTGCGACGCGCGGACGCAAGACAACCTGCAGTTCGGTGTTCGCACCTCCGATGATGTCGCCTCCTACCTGATTCGGATTGTCTTGTGCCAGATCAGCTGTACCACTGCTCGACGTCGCGACGATCTGATCCCGGAATCCTGGCGCAAACCTCTCGATCTGACGAATGACCGCCTCCGTCGCGTCGCCGCTGTAGCCGTGAGGCACGTGCGCATAGGCGTACAACGGATGGACGTTCCCGGCCGAGCGGGTGGGATCAGCCAGGTATTGCTGACCGAGGAGCACGAACGGTCGGTCCGGCATACGGCCTGAATTCGTCTCACGCTCAGCTGCCACGATTTCGTCGAAACCACCTGCCAGATGGACAGTTCCGGCCCGAGCGCAATCCTGATTGGTCCACGGTACATGACCTTCGATCGCAAAATCGACCTTGAATGCTCCGGGAGCCTGCTTGAACCTTCGATAGGCCTTCGCCACTCGGCCCGGGAGTCGATCGCCCAGGATTTCGAGCGCACCCCCCGGATTGACATCCAGCAGAACAACATCGGCGTCAGGAATCTCGGAGGCCGTACGTATCCGAACGCCGGTGTCGATCTTGCCGCCGTGATCGAGGAGCATCGCGGCCATGGCGTCGGTGATCGAACGCGAACCTCCCTCGGCAACCGGCCAACCGTAGCGGTGACCAGCCGCGGTGATCATCAATCCCACCGCCGATGTAGCCGGACGGTTGAGCGGATAGAAGGCGTGCGCGGCAACCCCGCCGAAGAGAGCCTTTCCTTTGTCGGTCTTCCACAACTTCGCGGTCACCGTGGCCGGAAGCAGCGCTCGCGGACCGAAAGCCGCAAGCCGCAGCGGATGGCGTGGAACGTTGACGATCGGACGCATCAGGTCGGACGCCAGAGCGTCGAACCCCGTCGACAAATCCTCGAACATGCGTTGCCATCGGGGTCCGTCCGCGCCGAGTCCCGCCGCCGTCTGCTCCAGCGAGCGGTACAGAACGCCGGCATCGCCGTTGTCGAGCGGATGCGCACAGTCCACCTCTGCCCAGCGCCAGATCAGCCCGTACCGCTCGAGGTCCAGTTTGGACAGGTACGGCGAGCCGATACCCATCGGGTGAAACGCCGAGCAGTGATCGTGGATCAACCCCGGCACGTCGAGCGGACCGGATCGGGTGCCTCCGCCGATCTGGTCGGCGGCCTCGAGTACCTGCACGTCAACACCACTACGTGCAAGGTGTACCGCGGCAGCGAGCCCATTGGGCCCGCTGCCGACGACTACGGCCTTTGTCACTTACTCACCTCTTGCTCGCTACCGCTGACCCTCGTACGCATCTTCGGCTCGGAGACGACCTGCGGATCTGTTGCCGCGCGGTCGGCCCGTACGTCCAGTGTCCACTGAACGTCGAACGGAATGGGCCCGTTCGGCAACCACGGCTGTTCGGCAACTGCGTCGGCGACCTTGAAAGTACCCCGTTCGATGACACCGAGAGCCGCATCGATCACCTGGTACTCCTGCGTTCCCTTGTGGATGGGCTGCGATTCGATCCAGGTCACCAGGAACTCACCGGGTGCGAAATTGCAGCGACGCTGAATAGCGGCGATCAGTTTCGCGTCGTGCAAGTGGCCGTCACCGAAGTTGAAGGCGACGATGGAGTTGCACATGAACTCGGCTTCGCGAAGCGAATACGTGTTGATGTCGTCGCCTAGGTGCCTGATCATCAGAGAGAACAGCGCACGCCCTTGGCTGTGCATGGAACGCCAGCCCAACAGCTGATGCAGAACGACGTCGGACACGTCCTCGGGGTACATCGTCATCAACTGATTGCGCGTGTCCGGCGACGGACGCTTGATGTACTGGTCGATCTTGGCTTCGGCGCCCGGCGCGAATGCCCACGTCGCGGATGCCCAGTTGCCGGCGTACTGACGCATCGACGGCAGGAACGACACCAGATCTGGTCGGAGGTTTCCGAGGATCGGGAAGAAGGCAAGGGCTGCAATGATTCCCGCGGTGATCCACGGAGAGGACATAGCGCCGAGGCCGTAGCCGTCCCACGCCGGGAAGCCCAGGAACAGGAAGACCGAGGCGTAGGCGAACAGAAGATTCCATTCGAGCGGAACGGCCAACGGGAAGGTCGACGCGATGAACAGGTGGAATCCGACCATGAGGATCACGGCAAGAATGGTGAGAGTCTTGTTCGTCGAGAACAGCAGTATCAACGGGGTGACGATTTCGACCATCGTTCCGGCCACGTGTGCGACGCCGCCGCCCAGGTGCGAGGGCCGAAGATCTTCCGGGAAGTTCCGGTAATGCGCGCGCTTGATCTTCTTCGACGGGATCCACGGCGTATTGCTGAGCATCGGGGGAACCACCAGCGAGAAATGGCGACCGAACTTCGAGACACCGGCTCCGATCCACACCATGACGATCAGCAGTTTGAGCGCCAGGATCATGTCGACGAAAGGCAGGAACGTGAAGAAGAAGATTGCCGGCAGGTACTGCTCGCTACGTGCAGCGATGAAGGGCACCTTGTCACGCAACCCGAGAATCACCATGAGCACCAGGAAGGAGTACAAGACCGTCGGACGTACGAGTCCGGCACTGTCAGCGAAGGCCGAATCGAGTCCTGTGGTGTGAACTCCCGGAAGAACCTCTGCAACAAGTAGATTGGCGACTGCGGCGACATAGATGAAAACGTCGAACACCGAGCGGGAGTCACCCGAGGTGAGCGGCACTTTGCCCGGCCACGGTGGCAGGCGAATCGTGCCGGGGCGAATCCAGTAGAGAACTCCACCGGTCATCGGCTTGAAGTGGCCGGCGAGCGGTCCCCAGGATCCTGCCAAGCCCAGCATCTCGAGCATCATCGTCCAGATGATGAGTTTCTGGTAGACGATCGGCTGGTTCCACCACGAACCGACGTCGAACCACGAGAGGCCGGAAGTCAAAGTGGCAACGGCTGTTCCAGCTGCCAGGTAGAGGAACAACAATTTCATGATGTAGACGGTGTGGACCATTTTCGGCGTACCGAAGCCGTAATCCACCCAGTGCGTGGACATGTCACGCAGACGCTCGAGAAACGGCTTGTCCATGAATGTTGCCGGATCGACGGGAGGGAAGTTTCCTTCTTTGAATCCCATGATGTGCTCCTGAAATACGGAATGTGGGCATGACGGATCGACTCGACGGACGTCGTCGAGTTGTGCTGGTATTACGGGGAAGTGACTAGTGAGCGGGAGTTGCGCTCAAAGCTCGTCTCATTCCGGGTTTGTCGATCTTGCCCACCGGGTTTCGGGGAAGCGCATCGACGACGTAGATCGCCACTGGCACCTTTACTCGGGTGAGCAAGGCCGTGACATGTTCGAGCAGTTCGTCTTCGGTGACGGGCGCATCGGGGTAGGCAACGACATAGGCAACTGGCACCTCTCCGTAGACCTGGTGCGGAGCACCGATGACGGCGGCCTCGAGCACGGAAGGATGTGTAGCGAGCGAGTTTTCAATCTCCTTCGGGTAGATGTTCTCTCCCCCACGGATGATCATGTCCTTGATGCGGTCGACGAGGGTCAGGTAGCCGTCCTCGTCGAGGACTCCGACGTCACCGGTGTGCAACCAACCGCCCCTGACTGTCTTCGCGGTCTCCTCCGGCTTGCCGAGGTAACCACGCATCACGTTGTCGCCCTTGATGACCACCTCTCCGGCAGTACCGACGGGAGCAAAGGTTCCGTCCTCGGCAAGAATGGCAATCTGCTGGCCCGGCAACGCCGGTCCGACCGTACCGAGTTTGCGCACGCCGTCCACAGGATTGCAGGCCGACGCGCAAGTCCCCTCGGTAAGTCCGTAACCCTCCACGATCACGAAACCGAAGCGCTGCTCCGCGCGGTCGAGGAGTTCCTTGCTGATCGGCGCCGCACCGCACACGGCAAACCTCAAGGATGACGTGTCGATGGAGGAGTCTTCCGGCTGTGAGGTCAGCATCGCGTAGATTGCCGGCACTGCCGAGAAATACGTGGGGCGAAGCCGCGCAACGTCGTCGAAGAATCTCGAAACCGAGAACTTCCCGGTGACACTGACCTGTCCGCCGACAAGCAAGGGCGTCAAGACGCTGACGCAGATCGCGTTGACGTGGAACAGCGGCAGAATCAACAGACAGTGATCCGCGCCCGTGACTCCGATGTTCTTGCCCATCGACGAAGCCATGAACTGCAGGTTGGCGTGCGTGAGCATCACTCCCTTGGGCCGTCCGGTGGAGCCGCTGGTGTAGATGAGGAGGGCCAGATCGTCTGCCGCAACATCGATTCCGGGCCGAGGGTCCGTCGGCGGCGCTGTCGCAAGATCGTCGACGACCAACACCGCACGGCCACCCGAGGGCGCGTCGGCAGTGGCGGTGATGACCAACTCGGCCCCGGAGTCCGCGATCTGGTAATCCGCTTCGTTCGCGGTGAACATCGGATTGATGGGGGTAGCGGCAGCACCGATACGCCAGGCAGCCATGATCGCGATCAGCAACTCGACGCGATTGGGCAGCATGACCGCCACCACGTCGCCGAGTCCGATTCCGAGTCCGGCCAATTGCGCAGCAACAGCTTCCGTGCGATCTGCGAACTCCTCATACGTGAGTTCGACGTGGTCGTCCCGCAGGCACGGCTTCTTCCCGTACTTCTCTGCAAGATCCCAAGCCAGAT
This sequence comes from Rhodococcus sp. KBW08, assembly GCF_003852455.1. NCBI lineage: Bacteria > Bacillati > Actinomycetota > Actinomycetes > Mycobacteriales > Nocardiaceae > Rhodococcus > Rhodococcus sp. KBW08. The sequence continues at coordinate 204,871 of NZ_QAJJ01000011.1, read as the reverse complement.
ATCCGATGTCCGCCACGAGAGTCAGCACCTTTCATTCGTGTGTGACTCAAAACACTATCGGCGTCCTGTGGCCGAAGAAACGGTCCCAGGGGATCAACTTATCCAGGTTCTTTGTTCCCCGAGCACAACACGGCAGGTGCGGTGCTCATCAGCTCGAGGGCTGATGCAACACCTCGTGGGCGCGGCGGGTCACCACCTCGGAGATCCGGCGCAAGACCGGTGACGACAGTTTCCACTGCTGCCAGTACAGCGGAACGTCGTCCACGAAGTCCGGATCGAATCCGATCAGCACCCCGGATCGATCGTCGTCGCCGCGCTGCAGGTCCGGTATCAATCCCCAGCCGTATCCCCGCCTGACGGCGTCCGCGAAGTCTGCCGATGACGGAACAAGATGGCGAGGCGGATCTGCCGGGTGGCCGATCTTTTGATCGAGGTACCGATCCTGCAGCAGATCCTTGCGATTGAACACAACCAGCGGTGCCTCCGAAAGGGATTCGGCCGTAACACCATCTGCGAACCAACGACGGCAGAACTCTGCGCTCGCCATCGGCCGATACCGCATGATGCCCAACCGACTGGAGGTACACCCTTGAATCGGTGACGCGACAGACGTGACGGCAGCCATGACCGAACCGTCGCGTAGCAGTTCGGTGGTGTGGTCTTGATCGTCGAGATGAAAATCGAAACTGACTTCTTGCGTGAACTCCGCGAGGGCCCCGAGAACCCACGTGGACAGCGAATCGGCATTGACCGCGATCGAGACGCGGGCGAAGCTGTTCGAACCGTTTTCCAAACCGAGTTCTCGCACGGTGTCACGCGACAGGGCGTCTATCTGACGGGCAAGACGCAGGACTTCTCTCCCTGAATCTGTGACCTGGATGGGTTTGGTGCGCTGCACCAGGATCCGGCCAACCGAGGTCTCGAGAGCTTTGATTCGTTGACTGACCGCCGAAGGCGTGATGTGTAACTTCCGCGCCGCCGCCTCGAAGGTTCCCTCGTCGACCGCAGCGTGCAATGCCCTCAACTGCTCGAAATCCAACATAATCTGAAGCTACTCTGATGCATCCTAAGAATCATTAGCTGGACTGATTGAAATCTGAGCGGCAGGCTCGACACCATGCTCAGCACCAACGACCCTGCGTCGGCCCTCGTCGGTTTCGTGGTCGGACTGTCCTTGATCGTCGCAATCGGCGCCCAGAATGCGTTTGTTCTTCGCCAAGGCCTGACTCGATCGCATGTACTCCCGATCGTCGCAGTGTGCGCGTTGTCAGACGCAATTCTGATTCTTGCAGGCATCAGCGGAATCGGGACCCTCCTCGAACACGCACCGTCGCTGATCACGTTCGTTCGTATCGCCGGCGCCGTTTTCCTCCTGAGCTATGCGATCTTCGCCGCCAAACGGGCGCTTCGACCCCAGACGTTGGCACCGGATCAACATGGAAACGGGTCGAGGCTTACCGCCGTCACGATGGCATTGGCCCTCACCTGGCTCAATCCACACGTGTACCTGGACACCGTGGTGCTCATGGGTTCAATTGCCAACGGTCGCGGCGAAATCGGACGTTGGTGGTTTGCGGCCGGTGCCATCACGGCAAGTGTGGTCTGGTTCGGCGCCCTCGGTTACGGCGCACGTCTACTCACGCCGCTCTTTGCGAAACCCAACGCCTGGCGGATTCTCGATGCTCTGATCGCCGTGATGATGGCAGTTCTCGGAATCAGCCTGCTTATCGAATTGTGACTCGGCTGCACAACCTCGATCCGACACTGCGGGTAGCGGGATGGGTTACCGTCCAACGTGAGGGAGGCTCAATTCACCTGTCGAGAGTTGTGACCATCAGGTAGGGCTGATCACGATGACCGAGGACGATGTCGGCACCGAACCGCGCGACTCCAACCGCGGACTGGGATTGCTGTGTCTACTCGCTGCGGTCGCCGGTGTCGGGGTCGGATTTGTCGGCGGCGCGTTCCGTTGGTGCCTGATCAGGGCCGACGAACTCCGTCGGACGATCGTCGACTGGGCGCATCACGTTCCGTACGTCGGGTGGCTCGTGCCGGTACTCCTGGTGGCCCTGTGCACCGTACTTGCCGTACTGATCGTCAGACGAGTTCCCCTCGCGAAGGGAAGCGGTATCCAGCATGTCGAGGCGGTGTCCCGTGGCGAAGCGAAACCTCCGGGTATCAATCTCGTGCCTGCAAGATTCATCGGCGGTCTCTTGGCGATCGGCTCCGGTCTGGTTCTCGGCCGTGAAGGCCCCACCGTCCACATGGGCGCGGCGATCGGTGCAGAAGCGGGACGACGGGCCCGCCTTTCCGAACCGGATGTCGCCATGTTGCAAACATCCGCGGCCGGAGCAGGACTCGCTGTCGCATTCAACGCGCCGATCGCCGGCGCACTGTTCGTCTGCGAGGAAGTGACGCACTCGTTCCGGCTACGCACCGTGCTGCCAACGCTTTTCGGTGTTTCGGTCGCGGTGGGCTGTGCACGAATCGTCATCGGCGATCAGCCTGATTTCGAGGTCGGCACCGTGCCCACACCTCAACTCGCACTACTGCCGCTGTTCGTCGTCTTCGGAATACTGACGGGGTTGCTGGGCATCGCGTACAACCGCTTGATTCTGGGACTACTCGACGTCGTAGCGCGACTCGACAGGATCCCGCCGACCGTCACCGCCGCAACGATCGGCGCGGTCATCGGCCTGACGCTGTTCCTCGACCCGCTGGCCAGTGGAGGCGGCGACGTCCTTGCACAGATGATCGTCGGCGGAAGGACCTTCGTTCTGCCGATTCTGCTGCTGTACTTGGTGGTTCGGTTCTTCACCGGCCCGCTGTCGTACGCCGCCGGGACTCCCGGTGGACTGTTCGCTCCTCTACTCGCACTCGGTGCACTCTGGGGGTCGATCTTCACCGGGCTGTCGAGCTTCGTGCCCGGAGTGGACGCCGGACTCACGATCACCATGGCTACCGTCGGCATGGCTGCCTTCTTCGGCGCCGTAGTACGCGCTCCGTTCACCGGAATCGTGATCGTGGTCGAGATGACTGCGGTGACGTCGACGCTGGTTCCGATGCTCGCGGCCACTGCAGCAGCGGTTTTCGTAGCCACCTTGGCAGGTTCGGCTCCTATCTACGACAGCCTTCGAGAACGAATGTTGGGAACTCGACGTCCACCTCTGCGATGATCACGATCGACATCGTCCCCGACATGTGTATACGCAGAGGAGCATTCATGACCCCAGGAACCGACGTCGGGGAGGTCCTCGCCCTGGAGCGGGAATTGCAAACTGTCGAATGCAGGCGCAGCAGTGCACGTGTACTTGCATTGCTTGCCGAGGACTTCGTCGAGATAGGCGCGTCGGGTAGCGTCTGGAATGTCGCGTCCACAGTTGAATCACTGCGGAACGAACCCATAGACGAGGGCATCGAAGTTCATAATCTGACCGGTCGAATCATCGACGACGGCTACGTCCTCACCCAGTGGGATTCAGTCCGAGGTAGGCGTCGCGCGCGGCGAACATCTTTGTGGCGTCGAACACCGATCGGATGGCAATTGGTACATCATCAAGGCACCCCGCTCCCCTGATTTCATCCAACTCGACCTGCGAACACCCCTCTACGCCAAGGGCGTTCCGACGTAGTTCTCGGCGATCAACGTTCGCCCGGCGCCCGAACGCGTGACCATGTCCAGTTCGGCCAGCTGACGGCGATGCCCGAAACCGGTGTCGTCTGGCAAGCGATGGAGCATCGACGACATCCACCACGAAAAGTGCTGCGTCCGCCACACGCGCGGCAACACCGTTTCGGTATACCGGTCCAACATCTTTCGGTCGGACGAGGTGAAGAATTTGTCCATGGCGTTCGACAGCGCGTAGACGTCGGCGATCGCGAGATTCATACCCTTCGCGCCGGTCGGCGGCACGGTGTGCGCCGCATCGCCTGCAAGAAACAGGTTGCCGTGCTGCATCGGCTCGCACACGAAGCTGCGGAACTGGAGGATCGACTTCTGAAAGATCCTGCCGTCCTTGATCTCCGCCCCCTCACCGTCGACGCGCATGTGCAGCTCGTCCCAGATCCGATCGTCGGACCAGTTGTCCACGGAGTCGTTCGGATCGACCTGGAGGTAGTGACGCTGCACCTGGGGTGTCCGCGTGCTGATCAGCGCAAAGCCACGCTCGTGGTTGGCGTAGATCAATTCTTCCGATGACGGCGGCGCCTCGGCCAGGATGCCGAACCATGCAAAGGGGTACTGCCGGAAATGATCCGTGCGGATCGACGGTTCGGGAATCAGCTTTCGCGTTTCGGTACGTGATCCGTCGCAACCGGCCACCAGGGCGCACTCGAGCTTCTGCTCGGCTCCGTCCGAGTCGACGAAAGTAATACTCGGGCGATCCGATTCGTGATCGTGTACTTGTGCGCCGGACACTCCGAATCGAATGTCCCCGCCGTCAGCGAGGCGTCGCGCAATCAGATCCTTGAGCACCTCGTGTTGCGGATACACCGTGACTGCGCGCCCGTCGGTCAGTTCGTCGAAGGCGATGCGGTGCCCTCGCCCACCGAATCGCAACTCGATTCCGTGATGTTCGAGGCCCTCCCGCTTCAGTCGGTCACCGAGTCCTGTCTCGACCATGAGATCAACGGTGTTCTGTTCGAGCACACCGGCACGAATGGTGCCCTCTACCTCTTCGCGAGTGCGGCATTCCAGGACTACCGAATCGATTCCCTTCAGATGCAACAGATGCGAGAGCATCAACCCGGCGGGACCACCACCGACGATTCCGACCTGGGTGCGCGAAGAAGACATACAGAGAACTCCTGAGGTGAGTGACGATTGAGACCACCCTCGACCACGACCACTCCTCTGAACAGCTGCAATTTCACTCAGTGAAAGACCGAATACGAGCTATCCAAGTCCGCCGCCGCCAAGCCCGCGTGATATTCCACGGGCGGCCGCGACCAAAGCCGGCAGTAAAGGGGCCGGATCCTGCTCCACCGGAACAACTGTCGAGACCGCTGCGACGACATTGCCGCCGGATTCGCGGACCGGAGCGGCAACAGCAAGGGTCCCGACGTTCAGATACTCACGACAGACCACGAATCCGGTGCGTCTGATCTCGTCGAGAGTTGCTCGCAAGATTCGCTCGGAAGTAATGGTTTTGGGAGTGAACGACTCGAGACCGGCACGGAGGACGTCGTCGAGAAGCTCGGTTCCGCCGTGTGCGAGGAGAATCAATCCACCGCTCGACGCGTGCAGCGGCAATCTTCCGCCGGCGCGACCTACAACGGTGACAGCGCTACGCGAGGACAAGCGCTCTAGGTACAGAGCCTCGGTACCTTCACGAACGACCAACTGCACGTTCTCTCGGGTGACTTCGTAGAGATCTTCGAGAAACGGCAACGCCACCTGCCTGAGCCCATGCGCCCCGGGCGCAAGAGCGCCGATCTCCCACAACCGCACTCCCACCTGGTACTTGCCGTCACTCCGACGCTCGAGTGCGCCCTCAGCCACCAACTGCCCACACAGTCGATGGACGGTGGGCAGTGGCAGATCGGTACGACGACTGATCTCCGATTGCGTCAACCGCGGCGACGTCGCGTCGAAGGCACCGAGCACGATGAATGCCCGGCCGATCAACGAACGGTCGCCTGATGCCATTCACACAGTGTGACAGGGCAGTGCCACCAAGAATCCACTGTGACTGACATCAGGCGAAACGTGTTCAGGCGGTGCGGAGCTACGCAGAGTGCGCCAATTCCGGTTCGCGTTCGACAGCCGGCGGCGCGGCCTCGATCTTCATCGGCTCCTGCGCGTAGTGGAAGTGCGGACGACGGTGACCGATGAACGAACCGAACCACGACATCACAGCGACGTACCGGTTGCGGAAGCCCACCAGATACATCACGTGCACGGCCAACCACATGAACCAGGCGATCGTGCCCTTGAACTCGACCTTGCGGACGCGACACACAGCGCTGAATCGGCTGATGATCGACATGCTGCCCTTGTCGAAGTACTTGAAAGGCGTTCCGGCCTTGACCTTTCCGTTCACGATCTTCGCGGCGTGACGGCCACCCTGCATCGCAACGGGCGACTGACCCGGCAGACCGTTCAGCGACGTCATGTCACCGATGGCAAAGACGTTGGCGAATCCGCCGACAGTCAAGTCCGGATTGATGAGAAGACGACCCGCGCGGTCGGTGTCGCAACCGGTTGCCTCGCCGAGCACCGCGGCGAAGTCGTTGGCGCGAACACCGGCCGACCAGATGACGGTCTCGGCGTCGATGCGCTTCTCTTCCTTGGTCTTTGCCGAGGACACGGTGACACCGTGCTCGTCGATGGCGGTGACCATGGTGTTGAGGACAACCTCGACACCCGACTTCTCGAGCGAAGCCTGCGTGTACTCACTGAGCTTTCCACCGAAGGCCGGAAGGGCGACGCCGGCGCCTTCGACCATGGTGACCGTGACCTCGTCGGCGCTGATGTTGTTGATGGACTTGGCGAAGTAGCGACGCGCCAGTTCCTTGATCTGTCCGGCGAGCTCGACGCCGGTTGCGCCGGCACCGACGACAACGAAGCTGAGCAGGTTGCGACGAACCAGCGCGTCGTTGGTGGTGTGGGCCTCTTCGAAGCAACGCAGGATCTGCTTACGCAGGACCTCGGCATCCTCGACGGTCTTGAGCTTGTAGGTGACCTTCTCGAACTCGTCATGACCGAAGTACGCCTGCGTGGCACCGGTGGCTGCGATGAGCGAGCGGTACCCGAGCGTATGGCGGGTACCCGAGGCTTCGTAGACGACGGTGTTCTCTTCGGCGTTGACCTCGACGACGCGGCCGAGGCGTACGTCGGCGTTGGGGTACTTCTGCAGGATCGTGCGGATGGGCGGAGCCACCTCGCCTGCCGACAGAACACCCGTCGCCACCTGGTAGAGCAGCGGCTGGAAGAGGTGCTCGGTGGTGGCGGAGATGAGAACGAACGGCGTCTTGGACTTCGCGAGGGTCTTGGCCGCGGCGAGGGCTCCGAAGCCCGAACCGACGATCACTACCTGAGTCTTCTCGTGTCCAGTCGCGTCGATGTCGGCGCGACCCGCAGCTGTTCTATCCACAACAAACTCCTCAACCAAATTGAAAGTATGACTATTACGGTATGGACTGATCATGGGTCGGGTCCAGCTAGCTGGAGTATTCGCAAGACTGTTATCTCGATTGCTCATAAGTAAGCTGTCTTCATGGACTTCCGCCAACTCAAGTACTTCCTCGTCGTGAGCGAGGAACTGAGCTTCAGTCGCGCCGCCGAGCGCTGCTTCATCTCGCAGTCGGCGATCAGCCATCAGGTTGCACGGCTGGAGAAGGAGCTCGGGGCGACGCTCTTCGAACGCTCGACCCGAGCCGTCCGCCTGGCCCCGGCAGGATCGCGTCTGGTGCCCATCGCGCAGCAAGTCCTCAGCCTCGAAACGATGGCGTACTCGGTCGCCCGCGACCCGCGCGCCCGGATCCGGATCACCGGAAACATGAGCTTCGCCGCTCAGACGCTGGACGCCATCGCACACGTGCGCGAACGTCACCCCGACCTGGACGTCGAGTTCGTCATCAAGAGTTTTGCCCACCGCATGGACGCCGTGGCCTCCGGCGACGCGGACATCGCACTGATTCGCGGCGGCGTCGACCGCCCGGGGCTCGAACCACTGGACCTCGGCGTCGAGGACCTGCTGGTCGTCATGTCGAGCCGGCACCCCCTCGCCGGCCAGCAGAGCGTCGACCTCAACGACCTGGCCGCCTATCCCCTGCTCCTGCCGCCGCGCCAAAGCCAGGTGCTCATTCACAAGGTGGTCGAGGACGCGTTCCGCGAGATCGATCGACGCGTACAACTGGGCCCGGCAATTCCGAGCGATCACACCGCCACGCTCGACGTGATCACCAACCCTCGCGCCTGGACCCTGCTGTATTCGATCACCGCCGGCGAATCTCCACGCGCCGGAATCAGCTTCATGCGAGAATCGCACGGCCGCTTGCGAATTCCCGTCTCGGGAGTGACCCGCAGCGGCGCTACTCACTCCACCGAGTTCGCCGATCTGATTCAAGCACTCAAGGACGCCATGAACCCGTCTTTCACTGAGTGAAAGTGTAATGGCGGTCAGCCTCCTCACCGAGCAACGTGGTGGGCAACCATGTGATGCGGCGAGCAGTTGCATCCCTTTATCGAGGAGCGGCGATGACGAGTTTGCTGAACGAACCGGTGTGGGAATCGAAGATCTTCGACGGCGAATGGGTCCCGGGCAGCGCCGAAGATCGTTTGGTCGTCGAACCGGCCACCGGCAAGCAGTTGACGACGGTCGGCATGGCAACTCCCGAAGACGTGGCCGCCGCTGCAACAAAAGCTACTGCAGCTCAGAAAGATTGGGCGGCACGCCCCTACACCGAACGGGCCGCCGTTCTACGCCGGGCCGGTCAACTGTTCGAGCAGTACGCCGACGAAATCGGCGAATGGGTGATCCGCGAGGCGGGCAGCATCCCCGCCAAGGCCGGGCTGGAAACACATACCGCTGCCGAAGAGTGCTACAACGCTGCGGCATTGGCCGCACACCCCGTCGGTGAGGTACTGCGCTCGGAGCAACCTCGGCTGAGCTTCTCTCGTCGCGTGCCGGTCGGAACCGTCGGCGTCATCGCACCGTTCAACTTCCCGATCATCCTGTCGATTCGTGCAGTCGCTCCCGCACTGGCGCTGGGCAATTCGGTAATCCTCAAGCCTGATCCGCGGACGGCGATCTGTGGCGGTGTGGTTCTTGCCCGCATCTTCGAAGAAGCCGGCTTGCCCGCCGGAGTGTTCAGCATGCTCCCGGGTGGCGCTGACGCCGGTGAGGCGCTCGTGGTTCATCCGAGCGTTCGCGTCATCGCATTCACCGGGTCGACACGCGCAGGACGCGCTGTCGGCGAACTGGCAGGTCGCCACCTCAAGCGCGCGCACCTGGAACTCGGCGGCAACAACGCGCTGATCGTCATGGATGACGTCGACCTCGAAAAAGCCGCCTCTGTCGGCGCTTTCGGCTCGTTCATGCACCAGGGGCAGATCTGCATGACCACCGGCCGTCAACTGGTGCACGAAAGTATTGCCGCCGACTACACCGCACTCCTTGCCGAACACGCCGACAAGCTTCCGGTAGGTGACCCGTTCACCGGTCAGGTGGCACTCGGTCCCATCATCGACGCCAAGCAACGCGACCACATCCACTCGCTGGTCACCGGAAGCATCGCGGCCGGAGCGAAACTGGCTGCCGGTGGCACCTACGAGGATCTCTTCTACCGGCCCACCGTGCTGGCCGACACCCCGCTCACCGCGCCGGCCTTCGCCGACGAGGTCTTCGGGCCGGTCGCGCCGGTGACCTCGTTCGCCACCGTCGAACAAGCCGTCGCCATAGCCAACGATTCCGAGTACGGATTGTCGCTGGGCATTCTCACCTCCGATGCCATGCGCGGACTCGAGCTCGCTCAACAGATCCCCACCGGCCTGGTACACATCAACGACCAGACTGTCGGCGACGAAGCCGTCATCCCGTTCGGCGGCATGGCGTCTTCGGGTAACGGTGGCCGCGTCGGCGGCATCGGCGCAAACCTCGATGCCTTCACCGAAACACAGTGGGTGACCGCGCAGAGCGCACTCCCGGTCTACCCCTTCTAGTCCGAGACTCACCGAACTGGCCCGAACTACACCAAGCACGCTTCAGGGGCTCACTGACCAGCATTGACGGGATCGATCTCGCGGACTTACCATCCAGAGAAAATTACTTCGCCACATTAAGCATTTTCTCTTGTAATTCCCGAGAAGGACCCCCTTGACGAATTCAGTGACGACCGACAGTGCTGCGCAGCCAACCGTCTGCGACACCCCGGATACATCAGTCGTAGTATCACCGCGCCGCGAGGCCGTCATCATCGCGGCCCTCAGCCTGGCCGCGATGATCGTCTCGATGATGCAGACGTTGCCCGTTCCGATTTTGGGACGCATTCAGTCCGATCTGGGCGCATCCTCGGCCGGTATCAGCTGGGTGACCACGGCGACCCTGCTGTCGGCGGCCGTCTTCACTCCCCTGCTCGGCCGCTACGGTGATCAGCACGGCAAGAAGCGCACGCTGGTGGGCGTTCTGATCGTCATGGTGATCGGTTCTGTCGTCGCCGCGCTGGCACACAATCTGCCGCTACTCGTTCTCGGACGCGTCCTGCAAGGAACGGCCACCGCCATCTTCCCGCTGGCTCTGTCGGTACTGCGCGAAGAGGTCCGCCCACACAAGCTTCCCGGCGCGATGGCCTTGGTCAGCGGAACCCTTGCCTTCGGCAGCGGCCTCGCCCTCGTGGCCACCGGGCTGCTCACATCGGCTCCGGATGCCGACTACCGCAACGCCTTCTGGATGGCGACCGGATTCGCGTTGCTTGCCCTCGTCGCGGTCATCACGCTGGTGCCCGCAACCAAACACAAGAGCGGCGGCCGCGTCGACGTCATAGGTGCACTGAGCCTGGGCGCTGCACTCCTTCTACTCCTGTTGTCGATTTCTCAAGGCCACCAATGGGGTTGGTTCTCACCCTTGACCATCGGTGTTTTCCTTGCCTCGATCGTGATGTTCGCAGTGTGGGTCTGGATCGAGGAGATCGTCGACGAACCGCTGGTCGACATGCGGATGTTCGTCCACCGGCCCGTGATGATGGCGAACCTGGCCGGTGTCATGGTGGGCTTCGGGATGTTCGCCAACTTTCTCGGCATCTCCTACCTCGTGCAACTTCCGCGCTCTCTCACGGGATACGGATTCGACGCGAGCATTCTGCGCGCGTCGGTGGAATTCCTTCTGCCGGGAGCGATTGCCTCGCTGATCGCCGCACCGATCGCTGGGCGCCTCATCAGAGTGCGCGGACCACGCTTCGTTCTGGGACTCACTGCGATCTGTGGTGCGGTCCCGTTCGCCTGGCTCGCATACGACCACACGCATACCGCGTCCGTCATCGGTGCGGGCATCGTGATCGGCGCCGCCGTCAGCCTGGGTTACGCGGCCATGCCCGCCATCATCATGTCGAGTGTTCCGCATCGCCAGAGTGGAATAGCCAACGGAATCAACTCGATCTCCCGTTCCACCGGTAGCGCCATGGGCAGTGCCGTGGTGACCACGATTCTCGCCTCGATGACCATCGCCAACCTGCCCGAAGGCACACCCACGTTGCCCAGCGAGTCCGCCTTCACCGTCACGTTCGTCACCGCCGCAGTGGCCTTCGCCCTCGTCGGTTTGGTCGGCTGGCTGGGTCTGCGCCCCGTACCGTCCCCGGCCACCTCGGAACAATCTCCCGCTGCGTGAGATCGAAAGTACCGCAGAGACTTAAGCGCACTGTAGCCTGCGCAGATGGCAGGTGAGACGCTCTACGTGGTCGATCGGATAGTCACGAAACCCGGGTGCGGGAAGAAGTTCGTCGACGAATGGCGCACGGGCTACCTGCCCAACGCCGGCGGTCGAAACCTGACTCTCGACAATGTACTTGTCAGTCCGCCGCTGTGGTCCGAGGACGAGTCGAACGTCGTGACGATCACGTGGGCCGTCGAGGGTACCGCCGGTTGGTGGGCGATGACTCGTTCCAGTCGGGGCGACTCCGCCCTCGGACAATGGTGGGACGCAATGAATCCGCTCATTGCCGAACGAACGCGCACCATGGCTGCCACTGCCGATGACGTCGAGAGTCTTGCCGATGTATAACGTCACACGGGTGGTCTTCACTGCCGATGACACAGAATCGGACGGCTGGTCCGATGCGATGAACACCATTGCAGCAGCGGCGGAATCATCGGGCGCAGTTCGCCATCTCGTCACCGCCACACTGCCCGGCGTCATCAACGGCGGAGATCTGATCGTGCATCTCCAGTTCGAGGACGAAGCTGCGTGGCAGGCCTCCCGAAGTGCCGTTGACGCCGGGCTTCACCACGCCGCCGTCGGGCAAGTTCACGGCGCCGAGTACACGTCCGGGACCGCAGGTCGCTCGCGCGCCACCGGGCCGAACGGGGTGTACCGGGCGCTGCTGATCCGCGTCGCGCCCGATACTCCCGAGGACACGATCGAACGCTTCGAAAGCGACTTGCTGAAGATGCCCGGTCATATCTCCTCGATCGCGGCCTGGCGACTCAGTCGAGTGAGTGCGGTGACGGACGAGGGCCACGCATCCGACGAAGCACCGTGGACCCACGTGTGGGAGCAGGAATTCACCGACCTCGCGTCACTGCAGACCCAGTACCTCGACCATCCGATCCACTGGGGCGTCGTTGATCGATGGTTCGACCCCGAATGCACCGAAGTCATTGTGCGGGACAGGGTCTGCCACACCTTCGGCAAACTGGGCGACGAAGTCCTACCTCGCGGCGGCTGACGCCTCACGGATCATCGCCCAGGCTTTCCGGCGTGCCGGTTCTGTGAGTGACAACGACGGAATGGTGAGGAATCCGTGAAACAGCCCGTCGAAGCGATGATGCTGCACGGGGACGCCGGCCGAGGCAAGCAGTTTCGCGTACTCGTCGCCGGACGAGCACGGCGGGTCCAGCTCGGCTGTCAGAACGACGGCCGCTGGTAGATCGGCGAATGACTCTGCCCGAGTAGGTATTACCCGCACGTCATCTCGGCGTTCGGGGGCATACTGGTCCCAGTACCACTTCATGGCCGTAGTCGTGTTGTAGTGATCGGTCCCGTAGCGCCGGTAGGACTCGGTGTCGAAATCGTCGTCGATCACGGGATAGATGAGAACTTGCGCCGCGACCGCCGGGCCTCCACGATCGCGGGCTGCGATCGCAACTGTCGCAGCAAGATTGCCGCCCGCACTGTCGCCGGCAAGCACGATCCGGTTCGGGTCTGCGCCGTACTCTTGCGCGTGCTTCGCCGCCCACTCCAATGCGACATAGACGTCGTCGTGTGCTGCCGGCGCGGGATGCTCAGGGGCCAGACGATAATCGACGGAGACCACCACGGCGCCGACACCTTCCGCCATGGATCGGCAGAATTCGTCATGGCTGTCCAGGTCACAGAACACGAAGCCTCCGCCATGAGCGAAGACGACCAGCGGCACAGCGTCGGAGGACGTGTGCGGGCGGTAGACGCGGATCGACAGATCTCCTCCGGGTCCGTCGATTGCGAGATCTTCGACCGCACGCATATCGGGAAGCCGTTCCAGCGGGGCTCGTCGATTTCGAAGCAGAGCGCGCAGCTCCGACGGCTCGAAGCTGGTGACGTCCGGGAAAGCAGCGTTGAGCGTGGCCAGCATCGTGATGACTTCCGCGTGAATTGTCATGTGCACTCCTGATCTCGGACATCGGGCATCCGCCAAGGTAGGTCGCCTGCGGTCGAGTGAGAACACACCTTCCCGATCAGTGGTCTGTTCGGTCGTGAGAAGTCGCGAGAAGACGCGAGAAACGAAAAGGGAGACCACACCTCGTTGTGTGGTCTCCCTTTCGATTCGGTTCAGCCGATCAGGCGTCAGCTCCTAGTGCGAGCATCGACCTTGTCGTCATCGTCGTCGCGCTCACCGGCCGCGAGCTCGATTCCCGATTTCTCGCCGTCGGCGTCAGTACCGGCCTTCTCGAGTTCCACCGGTGTGTCACCGGACGCAACCTCTTCGGCGTCAGGTTCCTCCGGTAGCGGTTTCTTGAGGCTCAGGATGATCGAGCCCGCCAACACCACGATGATCACTGCGAGGCTGACCAGCGAGGGGATCTCGGGGATCGACGTGCTGATCACCTTGTGGCTGGCCTGCATGATCAGCTTCACGCCGATGAAGGCGAGAATGATCGACAGACCCTTGGACAGGTAGTGGAACTTCTCGAGCAGACCCGAGAGCAGGAAGTACAGGGCACGCAGACCCAGGATCGCAAACGCGTTGCTGGAGTACACGATGAACGGATCGTCACTCACTGCGAGAACTGCCGGGACACTGTCGACTGCGAACACGAGGTCGGCGGCTTCGATGGCGACGACGACGGCGAACAGCGGTGTTGCGACGCGCTTTCCGGCTTCCTTGACGAAGAACTTGGTTCCTGCGTATTCCTCGCGGACCGGCATGATCTTGCGCAGCAGGCGAACTGCCAGCGAGGTTCCCGGATCGAAGCTCTCGTCGTCGTCCTTGAGCAGCTTGTAAGCGCTGTAGAGCAGGATGGCGGCGAAGACGAACAGTACGGCCGTGAACTTGCTGACCACTGCAACGCCCGCGGCGAGGAAGATACCGCGGAAGATCAGGGCGCCGATGACACCGAAGAACAACACGCGGTGCTGGTACTCACGGGGCACCTTGAAGTATCCGAAGATCAGGGCGAACACGAAGAGGTTGTCGACGGACAGACTCTTCTCCAACAGCCAGGCTGTTGTGAATTCGACGCCCGAGTTCACCCCCAAGGTCAGGGTGACGACCACCGCGAACACGAGAGACAAACCGACCCAGAGCGCACTCCACCAGGCCGCTTCCTTGAAGCCGATGACGTGCGCGCCGCGGTGGGCGAGCAGGTCGATGAGCAACATGACGACGATGACTGCGGCGAACGCGGCCCACGCCCACATGGGAACGTTCATCGCTGACCACCTACCCGAATGGCACTGATGACTGCGGTCACGGGGAGCTCCTTCACTGAGTTCGGACGGCCGTCTCGCCGTCTTCTCCAGTGTTCCTTGCCGACTTCTCTCCATCCCGGTCGAAATATCGACGACTTTTGACCACAAAGTTGCCGAAACCCGGCAGTTTGGGCGGTTTGCAGCCGAAACCACTCTTGGAGGGCATCTTGTTCTAGCCTGGCAAGCATGAGCACCTCGTTGTACTACTCCGCCGTCCGCACCACACCGCTGACCGACGACGAGAAGGCCGAAGTCGACCGACTCATCGCCGTCCACAACGACGAATTTCCGTTCGACGCGGAGGTCCTCGACCTCTACCCGTCGGATATCCCCGACACTCTGCTCAACGGTTCGACGAAGATCTCGAGCGATCCGACCGAGGTGATTCCTTCGCTCGTCTACTGGTTCAACGCTCTGACCGAACTCCGGCGAGCGGTGCCAGACGCCGACTGGGACGTTTCACTCGACGACACCCCCGCCGATTGGGATGACAACTCCGGCTACTCGCTCCCCGGGCTCGACGACATGCAGTAGCGAGTCAGGGGTTCGGTAGGACGGCGGCTCCGTAGCTCTCCAGAGCGATGAGGGCCAACTCCGTCGGCAGTCGACGCTGGTCCACGCTGCGGCCTAGTAGCGTTTCGGCCTGATCGAGTCGATACCGCACGGTGTTCTTGTGCAGACCGAGGGCTGTGGCCGTAGCGGCTGCGGTGCAATTGTTCTCGTAGTAGACCCGGACCGTGTTCCGGATCCGCGACGTGACGCCGTCCGTGCCGGCCAAGCCCTTCAGTTCCCGAGCCACCAGCGCACGGAGTTCGTCCAGATCGTCGGTGAGCAGACAGGGAACCTGAACGTCCTCGTAGACGGTGACGCCCGGCGAACCCGTGGAACGGACCGCGACGCGCTGGGCGGCGAGCGCCTCGCGATGACTGCGAGCGAATCCCTCCATCCCGTACCCGCCGGCCCCCACTGCGACACGAAGATCCGAAATCCGAGCACGATCGAGCGACGCCCACTCACGGCTGTCGAAATGCGCGACCCACGACCACAGCTCGCGTGCGCCCGAAGGCAGAGTGAGAACACGCTCCCCTTTGGATTCGTCCACGAAGGAACGTGCGTACGAGTCCAACCTGGCCAATACGTCCGCGGCCGGGTCGGTGTCGTCCGTCCAGAGAACAAACGCGGTGTGGCGCCGCCGCATCGGGTAGTCCAGAATCCGGGAGGCTTCGTCGGAGTGAAGTGCTTCGCCTGCGACAATCGCGTGCACCGTCTCGGACCGACGTGCAAAAGCGCCGCGCGCCAGGCTCTCCCGCTCCTGCGCATACGTCGCCACCAACAATTCGGTGGTCACTTCCAGCCACCTCATCGCCGAGCCCCAGACCCGAACCAGAAGGGCACGTTTGAGTTCGGGACCGATCGGCAGCGCCTCGATCGACTCGTCGACGAAACCCAGCATCGCGAGGCGTCCGGCACCGTAGATCTTGAGAAGGACCCGAAGATCCATACCGCGTCGAGCGACGGTGAGTGCAAGCGCAATCGACTCCGCCGGCGGAGTGACCTCCTCGGAACCGCCCGCGATCGCGGCCACGATGACGCGGAGCTGCGCCGTGGTGCTTGCATCCACATCGCGTCGTAGCTCCCGATCAGCCGCCACCTCGGGATTTGCCGCGGCAATGGCGTCGTCGATGCGTTGGACGAAACCGTCGATCACCTCGGGTTGGAGATAGATGGGCGCGAGATTCGCAATCCAACCATCCAACTCCGAGGTGTCCATGGGCGCCTTTCCGACTGGGATCCAATTTGTGACTTTGTCACAAATCTACCGCTTCGGTTCAGCCAAGGAGCCCTAGCAACCCAGTTTCGGCTGGTCCACAATCACATCTCACCGCAGTTTCGTCACCGCAATTTCGTCACCGCAGTTTCACGTCACTGCAATCCCATCCCCCTAGTTCTGGAGACCTTCGCGACATGAACAAGCCTTTCGACGGTCAGGTAGTGGTCATCACCGGCGGTGCCCGGGGCATCGGATTCGCCACCGCGAAACGGCTCGTCAGCCTGGGCGCGACAGTCGCGATCGGCGATATCGATGAAGCCACTCTCGCGCAGGCGGCGAAGGATTTGGCCATCCGAACGTTCGGGCGTCTCGACGTCACCGACCCTGCCTCGTTCTTCGACTTCCTCGACACCGTCGAAGGTGAACTCGGCCCGATCGACGTACTGGTCAACAATGCAGGCATCATGCCGGTGGGCCGGATCGTCGACGAGGACGACACCGTCACCAGACGCATCATCGAGATCGACGTCCTCGGCGTGATCACGGGAACCAAGCTCGCACTGCGCCGGATGCTGCCGCGGGGGCGCGGGCACGTCATCAACATCGCTTCGCTTGCAGGCGAACTCCCGTGCCCCGGTTTGTCGACGTACTGCGGCGCCAAGCATGCGGTCTTGGGATTCACCGATTCGGTTCGCAAGGAAGTTCGTGGCACCGGTGTACACGTCTCGTCCGTACTGCCGACGCTCACCAACACCCAACTCACCTCGGGCACTTCGGGAATGAAGGGATTCCGCGAGGTTCAGCCGGAGGAAATCGCCGAAGCCATAGTCGGATTGATGACCAAACCCCGACCACGCGTGCGCATTACGCGAGTGTCCGGGCTACTGGTGCAGGCGCAGGGGTTCTTCCCCCGGCGGCCGTACGAGGCATTGAGTCGACTGTTCGGCGTCGAGACACAGTTTCTCGGTGACGTCGACACCGCAGCCCGCGCTGCCTACGAGGAACGGGCCCGCGCCAGCTGATCAGGTCAGCTCGGTTGCAGGCCAGTCGAGCAGCTTGGCACCCAGTACCGCTGCGTGGAGGGCGAAGCTGTCATTGGGGTCGTTGACGTTCTGGCCGGTGAGTTCACGGATACGGTCCAAGCGGTACGTCACCGCGCGGACCGACAGATGCAGATCACGGGCGGTCTTCGCGGTATTGCCGCCGGCGGAGAAGTACGCGAGCAATGTGTCGATCATCGGCCCTGCGCCGCCGCGCGCCTCGAGCAGCGGTGTGAGCAGGGTGTGGATCAGATCGGTGACCGCCGGCCTGTCGTTGACCAGAACCCGGTAGACCAGCAGGTCACGAGCATCGATGACCCGCGCGTCCAACGACAGGCGTTGCGCCAGGTCGAGTGCGTCGAGCGCTTCCCGGTACGACGCCACCACGCCGGAAGCAGTGGCGCGCGGACGCCCGACCGCGATCTGCCAGGTGCCGTTCAGCGCGCGTCGCTGCAACTGCACGCGGCCGTCGTCGTCGGTTCCGGGTCCGAGAGCCGATCGAATGCCCGCCAGCACGTGATCGACGGCATCGCGATCCGGCGCCGCGAAAACGACGACAAGCTTTCCGCTCTTGCTCGCAACCAACGCGTCGGCATCGCCTTTGCTGCCCAGGACGGCACGTTCGACCGCCCGCACCAAGGGGTTGTCGTCGGTGAATTCGCGGGCAGCGGTCACCACGGCCACAGCATGCGGCCCGCTGAGGTGAAGTCCGAATCCTGAAGCACGACCCAACAATCCGACGACGTCAGCGCCGCCGGTCAACAGGTCGTCGACGAACTCGCGGCGTGCCGATACCTGCGAGCGGACCAGTGATCGCCTGGCCAACTGAAATCCTTCGGCCAGTTCGGCCACGGCATCGTCGACGGCGCGCAGCATGACTTCACCGGCAGCGACTACGGCAGTCGGATCCGATTGCGCCGCAACAACAGCGGGGAGTTCACGCCACAGGCGCCAGGCCGACGAGAGATACAGATCGAGCAGGGCTCGCAGGGCGACACCCTGCTGCGCTGCTTCTTCACCGCGGGCGCGGAAACGATGCAGCTGACGACGCTGCAGCGGTTTTCCTTCACAAACCGCGTCGCTGAGCACGTCGAGGAAGTCACCCAGCAGTTCGACGGGTAGGCCACCGGCATCGTCCGCCCCCGCCGCGGCTACCCGGGAAAGCACTTCTGTGGGCACTCCGGTTGCGTTCACCCCCGCATTCTTCCACCACGTGCCGAAAGTGGGCGGACTGTCGTGCCGGAACCGCTAGTCTTCGCCGACCAGGATATGCGCGTAACTCACTCCGCCGGCTCCGATCATCTGCGCGAATCCGACCCGCGCACCGTCGTGCTGACGGACCCCGGACTGCCCACGAATCTGTTGCGTGATCTCGACGAACTGGGAAAGACCGGTAGCTCCACCGGGATGTCCACGGCCGATAAGTCCACCACTGGGACTGACCGCGACACGGCCTCCGATGTGGAAGTCGCCGTCTGCCATCGCGAACGAGGCCTTCCCTTCTGCCGCCAACCCGAGATCCTCGATGTACTGCAGTTCTTCGACGCTGAAGGCCTCGTGAACCTCTACGACGTCGACGCTGTCGGGGCGAATGTCGGCTTGCTCGTAGGCACGGGCGGAGACCCGCTTGGTCACACCGAGATCAGGCATGAACGCGGCAGCCCCGTGCCACTTGTCGGTCTCCGCTACGGCGGCAGCCACTCGGACGACCCGACTGACGTTCGCGAGTCTTCTGCTGGTGATGACGACTGCCGCTGCGCCGTCACCGATCGGGCAGGATTCGACGCGCCGGAGCGGATCCACCAGCATCGGTGCAGCTTTCAACTCGTCCATCGTCAACGCTTTGTTGCGCTGCGCCATGGGATTTCGACTTGCATTGAAAAGGTTCTTCTCCACCACCAGGAGGCTGGTATCGGCCGATTCGCCGTGTCGATGCATGCGGGCCTGCTTCATCAACGCAAACGGAACGGCAGGAACTGCCATTCCGGATACAGAAATCAAGTCCGGTGCACGTTCCCCCTCGGCAGCGCGGCTCATCAAGAGAGCACCGAGGCTTCCGATTCCGACCACCGCAGCGGTTTCCACCTGCCCCGAGGCCACAGCAGCGCGGGCCTGCTCGAAAGCCGCTGTGCCAGTTGCTGATGCGTTCTCCACCGCAACAGCTGGAATGCCGGTCCACGCCATTTCGTGCAGAACCAGCGGAGCGGACGACATTCCGGTACCGACTGCACCGACCACGAGCAGGCCGATTTCAGCCCAGTCCAAACCGGAATCCTCGAGGGCCGCGTTCAACGCCTGTCCCCCCTGAACGTGCGGCAGTGTCGTCGTTTTGGAGACGAACGGCGTCATTCCGACACCCGAGATGTATACCTCACGCATCGCGCGACTCCTTTTCGAAACCGTATGTCGTGAACAGTGCGTCTTCCGTGCTCGCAGTGCGGGGAACAACGGAAACCACATCGCCGATCCGAACGGGACCTGTACTGACTCCCAGAATTTCGATGTCGGCGTCACCGATACGCACCTGCGCGATGGTCACGGGAGGTTGCACTCCGGCAATCGGAAACGCTGCAGTGCAATGCGATAAGACGGTCCCGGACTCTGCCAGTTGGATCTGCGACGCAGGGGCGTAGCACTTGGCGCAACGCTCACGGCAGGGGAAGCTGATGTTCTCGCACCGACTGCACTGCGAAGCCAGCAGTCTGATGCTCGTGCCTTCACACCGCAGGGCGGCATTGTCGAATGAAGGGTGCATTATTCGTCTGTCCTTTCGTCAGACTCGTCGAGCCTGATCAGCCCAGTAGAGTTCCCGGAGATCCTTCTTGAGGACCTTCCCGTTGACGCTGCGCGGGAGTCGTTCGACGAAGTCGATTCGCTTCGGAGCGCGGACGCCTCCGAGCTTGTTGCGACACAGGGCAATCAGTTCGTCGGCGCCTACTTCTGCGCCTTCGTTGAGCTCGACGACAGCGGTGACGGCCTCGCCCCATTCCGGGTCCGGGATGCCGATGACGGCGCAGTCCTGAACAGCGGGGTGCGACCAGATCACCTGCTCGACCTCTGCCGGGAAGACGTTGAATCCGCCTGAGATGATCATGTCTTTCTTGCGGTCGGTGAGCGTCAGGAAGCCTTCGTTGTCGAGGTATCCGATGTCGCCGGTGTGGAGCCAACCGTCACGTATGGTGTCGGCAGTCGCCTCGGGGTTGTCGTAGTACCCCTTCATGACCAAGTCGCCGCGTACGCAGATTTCGCCACGCTCACCATTCGGAAGCGCATTGTCTTCGTCGTCGCGGATTTCGACTCTGATCAACGGCGACGGCCGACCGCAAGACAGCAATCGGGCGTCGTCAGCGATCTCGCCGTCGACAAAGTGCTGCTCGGGGCGCAGGAAGCTGATGGAGCCGGGGGCTTCTGTCTGGCCGAAGCATTCGATCATCACCGGACCCAGAACCTTCAAGCACTTGCGCAGCTTCTCGGCCGACATCGGGGCAGAACCGTAAAGGAAGTAGCGCAGCGACGTGAGGTCGTAATTCGCAAGGTCGGGGTGTTCGATCAACCGGTAGATCACGGTGGGCGGCAGGAATAGGTCGGTGACGTTGTATCGGTCGATCGAATCGAGCAGGGTCTCCGGATCCGGCCGCTTCAGCACGACGACGGCGCCGCCGCGGGCAGTTGCCGGCAGGGTCAGCATTCCGGCGGAGTGCGTCATGGGAGCGGCCGCGAGGTTGACCACCTTCTCGTCGGCGCGATAGTGCATGGCAAGCATCAGCTGCGCAACACACATCGAGAAGCTGCGGTGGGTGTTCATCACACCCTTGGGAGCCCCCGTCGTGCCACCGGTCGGTGAAATCATCGCAACGGAATCCTGTGGAACGTCCACCGTCGGCCTCGTCGCCGGTACGACGCCGAGCCAGTCCGCCAACGCAACGGCGTACCCACTAGTGCCTTCGACAGAGCCACCCTCGAGACAGATGTACTGGATGCGGTCACCGACTGCACCGTGAATCTCGTCTACAGCTGCGGCGAGCGCAGGGTGATAGAAGAGAATCTCGCAATCGAACTGGTTGATGAATCCGATACTGTCCGTGATCGGACTGTTCGGATTGAGAGGCACCCAGGTTCCACCGGCACGCCAGGCAGCGATGACGCACAACCACGCTGCGGGATCATTGGGCGCGAGAACGCCGATCTTGGTTTCCGGCTTCATTCCGTCTCGCAGCAACGCGTTAGCGACACGACAGGACAGCGAACCCGCTTCTTCGAACGTCCAGTCGACGTCACCGTGACGATATGCGATGGCGGCGGGATCGACGCTCCACCCTTGGTCGAAGAAATCGGAGAGGGCCATGGGAAACCATTCCTTCCCTCCTGCGGGCCGCAGCGTCCCAGGAAGTTGTCAGTAACTGTTTACATCTCGGTGAAACGTAAGCTCCCCCAGCCAACCTGTCAACCATCAATGATGGCAAAACCGTTGCACAACAACACAATCCAGCCAACAGCCAAACAGGCTCAGCAGATCACCCCGTCTCGTACGCTAAACCATACGCCATTAGTTTTACCGACGGCGTACGCATTGACCATTTAACCGAACTGCGTTAGATTAACCAATGTGACTTGAGGCACACCGATTCAGTTCCCACACGAAAACTGCTGCTGGTGAACAACATCCGAGCGCACATTCCAAGCCACACCCGCAACCACCCCTTCCGACTAAGGAGCACGATGGCTTCAGCACGCGAACTGATCGATGCGTCTCCGCTCAGCAGACTCCAAATACGGGTAATCCTTCTGTGCACGCTGGTCAACATGGCCGAGGGATACGACATCCTTTCGATGTCACTCGCCATACTGCCGATCACGGACGACTGGGGGATATCCGGCACCCAGTCCGGCATGCTTTTCAGCGCCGGCCTCATCGGCATGGCAGTCGGCTCGATCGCCTTGGGACCGGTCGGAGACCGATACGGGCGCCGCCCCCTCCTGATCGGTTCGCTGGTAGTCATCACAGTCGGTCTTCTACTATCCGCAGCCAGCGGGGACGTCACACAACTTGCGCTTGCGCGCCTGCTGGCGGGCGTCGGTATGGGCGGCATCATCCCGAGTTCGCCGATCATCGTCGGCGAGTACGCACCTGCACGCAAGCGCTCGACGCTCATCGCACTGTTCGCGATCGGCATTCCCCTCGGGGGTGTACTCGGCGGCGCCGGAGCAGCGGTGCTGATGTCGACCTACGGCTGGCACTCCGCATTCCTGCTCGGCGCGGTCGTCACGGCGATAATGGCGGGTGTGGCCTATTTCGGAATCCCCGAATCACCGGACTTCCTCGCAGCCAAGGGAACCGAGTCGTCGCGAAAGAAGCTGGACGAACTGATCTCCAAGATGAAACTGACCGAAGTCCCGACTACGGGTAGTCACACGACACCCGCGCGGCGGTCACCGAACGTCTCCGGATCTGCGCACCTGAAGTCCTGGGCCCTGGCGACGACATGCATCGTCTTCGGCCTGGTCAACATCGCATACTTCTTCGGCAATACCTGGACACCGAAACTTCTCAAGCTTGCCGGCATGTCCAACAACGCCGGAATCAGTGGTGGACTGATGTTCTCGCTCGGAGGCGCGCTCGGAACTCTGGTCTTCGCCGGGCTGGCCCTTCGATTCGCCTCGATGTGGATCACGATGGGCTTCATCCTCGCCGGATCGCTACTGTTCGGCGTCCTCGCTCTGGTCTCGACTCAACTCAGCCCCGCGCTGGTGGCGTCAGCTCTGCTCGGGCTGTGTATGACCGCGGCCTACACCGGCCTGTACGTCATGGTGCCGATCCTCTTCCGCCCCGAAGCACGTGTCTCCGCTCTCGGAATCGCAGCGGGACTCGGCCGCATCGGAAGTATCGTGACGCCGTTGGGGATCGGTCTACTCGTCGACCGTTCGTGGACGACGGAATCCATCTTCTTCCTCTTCGTCGTACCGACCCTGCTCGCCGCCGCAACGATCGCGTACGCACAGATTCGCAATACCAGGGAATCAGTCGCCCTTGCCGTCGACGGCGAAAAGGTATCTGTACCTGCCGCTTGATCAGATCGAGTTGTCCACTTGGTCGGCGTGAAGAACCCCGTAGAGGAAACTTCGCATCATCTGTTCGTACAACTGCCTGGGCGTACGTTGATTCGACTTCAGTGCGGCGTCGAGGACCGGGTGGGCAATTCGATCTACGTTGGCAAAAACGGCGGAACGCTTGGCCTCGGGCCTCATCGCCTCCGTGAGGGTGACACCCAAGGTCAGCTTCTCGAGGCCGTCGAGGATCTGAACATGCAGCCGCACAGGAACTCCCGAACTCTCGAGGTAGTCTGCTGCCGCCTCGAACATGTCAGTCACGAGGTCTCTCGGAAGAAACTGCAACATCACCGGCGCGGCATTACGGTGTCGCAGAATCACATCCCGAAAGTTCAAGCCGTACGCGACAACCCAATCTTGCCAATCGCCCGACGCGGGTTGACGCGGAATCCTGGTCTCGAACACGATTGCTCGCGCAACCTCCGTCAAAATCTCGTTCTTGTCGGAGAAATGGTGATACAACGACGGAGCTTTGACGTCGAGGTACTTGGCCAGACGCGGAAGACTGAAAGCGTCCAAGCCCTCGGCATCGATAATCGAGATTGCCGCGGCAACTGCGGCGGTTCGGCTGATCAACGGTTTCGACGGTCGAGCCATGTCGCTCTTCACTCCTGATTTGCTCGGCGTCCGAAGATCGTACAAGCACCGATCGAAAGGTCAGGAAAGGCGCATCGAACCCGTGTCGATGTACCGCTGATGGAACGAGAATGCCTCGCCCAGGAGGTGCGGAGTCTGCCCCGCACCCGGCTGAGCGTCGGCGCGGGCGATGTAATCGTGGAGCAGCGGCCGGAACTCCGGGTGAGCACAGTTGTCGACGATCAGGCGTGCGCGTCGCCGCGGAGACAGACCTCGCAGATCCGCCAATCCCTGCTCGGTGACAAGCACCTGGGTGTCGTGCTCGGTGTGATCGACGTGCGGGACCATCGGCACGATCGCCGAGATCTCACCGCCGCGGGCCGTCGACGGGCTCAGGAACATGGACACGTAGCCATTGCGGGCGAAGTCTCCCGAGCCGCCGATTCCGTTCATGATCTTCGTCCCCATGACGTGCGTCGAGTTCACATTGCCGTAGATGTCGGCCTCGAGCATGCCGTTCATGGCGATGATTCCGAGTCTGCGCACCACCTCTGGATGGTTGCTGATCTCCTGCGGTCGCAGCGTGATGTGATTGCGATAGAAGTCGATGTTCGCAGTCAGTTCCTCGATGCCTTCTTCGGTGAGCGCCAACGCCGTCGACGACGCATGCGCGACGGTTCCGTCTTTGATGAGCTTCAGCATCCCGTCCTGGATGACCTCGGAGTAGCAGGTCAACCCTCGGTACGGCCCGCGATCGAGACCTCCGAGCACCGCGTTGGCGACATTGCCGATGCCCGCCTGCAGCGGAAGCAACGTATCGGCAGGCATCCGTCCGGCACGAACCTCGAAGTCGAAGAATTCCAGGACGTGGCCGGCGATCGCCTCACTGACGGCGTCGGGCGCGGT
The DNA here is from genome assembly GCF_003852455.1 of Rhodococcus sp. KBW08. NCBI lineage: Bacteria > Bacillati > Actinomycetota > Actinomycetes > Mycobacteriales > Nocardiaceae > Rhodococcus > Rhodococcus sp. KBW08. Next base: position 179,867 of record NZ_QAJJ01000011.1, on the reverse strand, counting down.
GAGTGGGCTCGCACTGTCACGGCAGTTGGTCTCGACAACGGCCACAACCTTCGCGGGATCCACCCGGAACGTGGTCTGGCCGATCCGGTCCTCGACACGAATAATCTCGAGCGGCTTGCGATGCGGAGGCAGCGCGGTGCCGTAATAGACGTCGTGAATACCTTCCATCGCCTCGGGGACCCATGAGTTGGCTTCGAGGATGACCCTGTCGGCGACGTCGAGCCACGTCTTGTTGTTGCCGATCGACGCGGAGGGAATCAGTTCACCCGATTCGGTGATACCCGCGACCTCGACCACAGCGACGTCGACGTTGCCGTAGTAGCCCTCCCACACCTGCTGAGCCACGTGGGAGAGATGGATGTCCACGTAGTCCATGCGCCCGTCGTCGATCCGGCGACGTGCGGTGGCCTCGGACTGATACGGCATGCGCAGCGCGATTCCGTCGACCTCCGCGAGCAGTCTCTCGGTCTCGGTGGACACCGAAGCGCCGGTGAGGAGATTGATCGTGAAGTTCGATCCGTTGCCGCGGGTCTGGTGAATGCGCTCGGCGAGAGCCGGGATCACAACCTTGGGTGTACCGGCACTGGCGAAACCACTGATCGCGACGGTGTCACCCGGATGAATGAACTTCACCGCGTCGGCCGCGGACATCACCTTCGACGCAAAGGCTGTGGCGCGAATGCGGTTGGAGTTGGCTTTGTGTCCGGTCTCACCGAGGGATGAACTCACGCCACCAGGATAAACAGGGCACGTCGAAGCGATTTACGGGGATAAGCCAGACAGAATCGCTCCGACGTGCTATGCGCTGAGATCAGCTGACGACCCCGTAAGCGCCTTCGCCTACCAAGCTCGCGATCCGATACTTCTGGATCTTGCCCGACCCTGTCAGTGGAAACGCCTCCGCACTGAACCACTCCTTGGGTGCCTTGTGGCGAGCCAGTCGTTCGGTGCAGAATTCGACCAGTTCAGCGGCGGTCGGTTGGTCGGACTCGTCCTTCCACCGGATCACGGCGACAACCCGCTCCCCCCACACCTCGTCGGGGACACCGACAACCGCGACGTCCAGAATCTTCGGGTGCGTGAAGATCACGGACTCGACCTCACGCGGATAGATGTTCTCCCCGCCGCGGATGATCATGTCCTTGAGGCGGCCGGTCACCCGGACGTATCCACGTTGATCCATCGTTCCCAGGTCACCGGTATGCAACCAACCGTCCTCGTCGACGGTGGCGGCCGAGGCCTCCGGATTGCGGAAGTACTCGGTCATGACGAGGTACCCGCGAGCACAGATCTCGCCCTGTTCGCCGAGCGGGACGCTGTCCCCGGTCACGACGTCGGAGATCTTCACCTCGACCTGAGGCAACGCGAGGCCGACCGTCTCCGACTTGTCTTCGGGCGTGTCCGCCGGACTGGTTTGTGTGATCACGGGGCTGGCCTCGGTTTGTCCGTAGACGATGCTGAATCCCGCACCGAAGGCCGACTCCACCGTGCTGACGAGTTCGGGCGGCACCGACGATCCACCGGATACGACCACCGAGCAGGCCGAGAAATCGCGGCCGGCGAAGGAGGCGTCGTTGATCATGGCGATCAGCATCGTCGGCACTCCACTGACCACGTCGGCGTGAAAGCGTTCCGCCGCATCGAGAACCGCAGTCGGATCGAAGTACTGGATCAGGCCGATGGACATTCTTCGCTGTGCCGCACCGAGAACCAGGATGCCGCACCCGGCGGTGTGGAACAGCGGCATGGCCGAAACCACCGAACCGCGTTCGGGGAATTTGCCTCGCCGACTGACGAAATCGGCATTGTTGACCAAACCTCGGTGGTGCAGCAGTGCCCCCTTGGGCGCGCCGGTGGTCCCCGACGTGTACTGGATCTGCGCATTGTCGTCAGGAGAGACTTCGGGCAGTACGCCCCGTTCGCCCGCCCAACCTCGAACCTGACGATCCCAATCCTCGAAGTTGACTGCGAGAACTTCCTCTCCCGAAATCGAAATCGCCTCGGATGCAAGGGCCGCCATATCGCCGCCGCGGAACTTTCCGGTGTGGAAGAGCCCGCGAGACTGGGATTGTGACAAGACGTACGCCAGCTCCTCCGCACCCAGCGCAGGATTGGCAGTCACCAGAACCATCCCGGCGAGCGCAGCGCCGTATTGCAGAATCATCCATTCCGGAACATTCGGTGCCCAAACGGTGATCCGGTCGCCGCGGTCGAACTGCGACAAGAGGTAGTGCGCACATCCCTCCGCTTCCGCCAGAAGTTCACCGAAGGTCCAGGTGCGATCTGTTTCAGCGGCCCCGGACAGCGAATGCGATTGCGCCGGAACCACTTCTCTGATTGCTGTCAGGTTCGGCGAGTCCGCGGCGCACTCTCGCAGCAGCCCACCCACCGTTTGTTCCGCAATCGGGTCCGACACGTCAGCAGGGAAGTACGACGTTTCGAGAACACTGCTCATCTCACATCCACTTTCTATCGAGGAGGGGTGTCGGATGCGGGGAGCGGCCCGCCTCCGTCTGGAATCTTGCGGCCGGAATCGCGGTACTGCACCGCGGCATGGAATCCGTCACGTTCGGCAAAATCCTTGAACCAGCGCCCTTCCGGAGAGTGACGCGTGATTCCGTCGAACAGAGTTGCCAGCACCTGGGTGCCCTGCAATCCCATGTTGTCGTACGCCTGATTGATCATCATCTTCTGCATTGCCAATTGATTGAGCGGGACACCGGCGATGCGATCCGCCAAGGCCTCCACCGCAGCGTCCAATTCGTCGGCGGGCACCGATTCGAGTGCCAACCCCCAATCGGCGGCGGTGACACCGTCAATGGTGTCTCCCGTCAACAACATTCGCTTGGCACGTTGGGCCCCGAGGCGGTACACCCACATCGCTGTTGTCGGGCAACCCCAGACACGCGCGGGTGGATACCCGATGCGGGCGTCGTCGGCCATGATCAGCATGTCGCAGGACAGCGCGATGTCACTCCCGCCGGCGATCGCGTATCCCTGGACCTTGCAGATCGTCGGCTTGAGCGATCGCCAGAGCGTGAAGAAGTCGTCGGTATTCTGCTTCATCCCGCGAAAGTCCTTGATGGGATCCCACACCGGGCCCTGGTTCCACTTTCCGTCGAGATCGCCCTCGGCAAACTTCTTGAGGTCGTATCCGGCACAAAACGCCGTACCCGCACCTTGCAAGATGATCACGCGAACATCGTCGTCGTCATTGGCCGCTGCCACCGCATGCCGAATGTCCGACGGCATTCGGTCGTCGATCGCGTTGAGCCGGTCGGGGCGGTTGAGCGTGATATATGCCTTACCGCTCGAGGTCTCGTATTTCAGAGTCGCAAAATCCGTCATCTTCGGTCCTGTCGACAGAGCGCACCTCGATCGAAACGAGTTGCGCTAGTTCTGGGTGAGGAGCAGGCGAACGACGCCTGCCCATTGACTGATCGAACGACGCGCAGATGCGTCGCTCTTCTGCACTGCCCGGGACAGCGCCAAACCACGGAGCATCAGCACCGTCAGATCTGCAATCTGGGAATAGTTCTCGGAAGCAACAATTTCGGGACCGAAAGCGTCGTGGACAACTCGCCGTAGATCCCGTCCGGCGATTCGCTCCGATTCCCGGAGTACCTCCGCCAAGACCGGATCCGTGCGAGCCGCCGACCACAGTTCGAGTTCCGCTTGAAACGGCGGCTGAGTCAACGCCGAATACAGAGCGGAGATCGAGTTCTCGATCGTGTCCACCGACGAATCCTGCCGAGACATGGCAACTCGTACCGCCGCCTCGTTCCGCACGACGATATTCGACACCAACGCCGCAGTGAGCTCCTGCATGTTCGGAAAGTGGTGCAGCAGAGCGCCCCGACTGACTCCGGCAGCGGTTTGCACCGACTGCGTCGTCAGCGACGAATACCCGTCCGCTATCAATAAATCCGTTGCCGCATCGAGAATCCGGTGGCGCGTCGCTTCGCGCTGCGCATCGCGCAGGGTCACGGTTTCACCTCCAACTTCCCGAGTGGCATGGCTCACAGTTTCACAGTCCATTCAGACTGTCAATGGTCGAAACTTCCGGCGTACCCTCGATGCACCCGTCCTTCGGATTGATCGGAGCAACAAGTGAGGACCTCACCGCCGACCGTCTCGCTGACGCTCGACCAACTTGCTTCGCGCGCTGCTTCCCTGATCACCGACGACGGCCCGAGAATCCTCGGCATCACGGGCGCACCGGGAGCCGGAAAATCGACGGCATCACAGGCAATTGTGCGGAGATTGGGTTCTCGTTGCGCCATCGTCGAGATGGACGGTTTCCATCTTGCCAATCGGGAACTCGACAGACTCGGCAGGCGTGAACGCAAAGGCGCACCGGACACCTTCGACGTCGGCGGGTACGCGGCTCTACTACGCCGACTCCAAGCCTCGAACTCGACGGTCTACGCTCCCGTCTTCGATCGCGAGTTCGACGAATCGATAGGCAGCACAACGGCCGTCGACCCACGTACGCCGCTGATAGTCACCGAGGGGAACTATCTCCTCCTGCAAAGTGGTGGATGGCCGGAAGTGCGAGCAACACTCGACGAGGTCTGGTATCTCGACGTTCCGGAAGCAACTCGCACGAAGCGATTGGTGAAACGCCACAGCCGCTTCGGAAAGAGTTCCGAAGCGGCTGCAGAGTGGGTGAAACGGGTAGATCAACCGAACGCCGAATTGATCAGCGGAGTCAGGTCACGCTCGGATCTGATCATCAGAATCGAACGGTCCGAGCGTCAGTGATGTCAGCCGAAAACCTGAGAACCTCCGCCGGTTCCGAGAAAAGTTGCCGGCCCGGCAACTCCAGCGATTCCGCCGAATATCGCCGCTAAGGCACCAGCGACGGTGATAACGCTGTCGAGCGCTTTGAGATCGGTGTCGGATGAACCCATGGCAGCCTCCTGGAGTCAGAATTCAACAGCTTGCAGATCCCCGAGTCACGACGACGCTGCGTATTGCCGAGGAGTCAGGCTCCCGTCACATGCATGACGTGCTTGACCCTCGTGTACTCCGCCAATGCAAATTCGGACAGGTCCTTGCCGTACCCCGAACTGCCGAATCCTCCGTGGGGCATCTCCGCCGTCAGCGTTCCGTGCGTACCCACCCAGACGCAGCCGAAGTCCAGTTCTGCCGTCATTCTCATCGCAGTTCCATGGTCGGCGGTCCATACGCTCGAGGCCAGCGCATACTTCGTCCCGTTCGCAAGCTCGATCGCTTCGGCTTCAGTGGAGAAAGCTTGGACGGTGACGACCGGCCCGAAGAGTTCCTCCTGAACCAACTCGTCGTCCTGCTCGACCCCGGAGATTACCGTCGGTAGGTAGAAAAACCCAGGTCCTGCAGGTTTCCCTCCGCCAATACGTACGTTCGTATTGATCGATCGCCGGTTGACCATTTCCGCCACCCGGTCACGATGGGCTCGACTGACGAGAGGGCCGAGGCGATCAACCGCCTCAGGACCTCCCAATCGCAAGTCAGCCACCGCCGCAGTCAACCTCGCGGTGAACTCCTCCACGATCGGGTCTTGCACCAGAATCCTGGTCGCAGCAGTGCAGTCTTGACCGCTGTTGTAAAAGGCGCCGGCAACGATCCCCGCAACTGCGCCGTCGAGGTCCGCGTCGGCGAAAACAACAGCGGGGGCCTTGCCCCCGAGTTCCAGATGCAGCAGTTTCGTGTCCTCCGCCGCAGCTTTGGCCACCGCAACACCCGCCCTCGTCGACCCCGTCAGTGCAATCATTCGGGGCACTGGATGAGCAACAAGCGCGGCGCCCGTATCGCGATCACCGCACACCACGTTGAGCACTCCGGGCGGATAGATCTGCGCAGCAAGCACTCCCAGCATCACGGCGGTTTCCGGAGTCTCCTCGGCCGGCTTGAGCACGAGAGTGTTCCCGGTTGCGAGTGCCGGCGCGATCTTCCAGACCGCCATCATCAACGGATAGTTCCACGGTGCGATCGAACCGATCACGCCGATCGGTTCACGCCTGACATACGATGTCGCGCCCTCGGCGTACTCCATTGCGGCTGCACCGGGCAGCGAACGGGCAATGCCCGCAAAATACCGCAGGAAGTCGACACACTGAGGAATCTCGTCGTCCCGAACTTGTGCCAAAGGTTTTCCCGTACTACGACATTCGACCTCCAGAAAGTACTTCGCGTTCGATTCAAGTGCGTCCGCGAGCGCCAGCAGCAACTCTTGACGTTGCGCCGGCGTCGAACGACGCCACTTCCTCGAAGCCGCCGCCGAGGACCGACAAGCCCGATCGACCACGTCTGCCGCACCGACGGCCGCACGCGCGTACACGTCACCGGTCACAGGATTCACCAGTTCGGACTGATGCCCAACCGGTGTCTCACAGACTCCGTCGATGACGTGGCCGAAGACCTCGACGCTCATGGTCGAGGCAACACTCACGAGCGTGCTCCCGGCAGTGCGATGAAATACTTCTTGGACGGCTCGACGGTTTCCCAGACTCCGCGGAACGACTTCGGAACGAAAAACGCATCACCGGATGTGAATTCGCGACGGTTTCCGTCGAGGTCGATCAGCGCCACCCGGCCGCTGATCATGATGCAGACCTCGTCGTACGGGTAAGGATCACACAAGAGCGTCCCGGGTTCACCTTCCCAACCGCCGCCGAAGTATTCACCGTTCGAATCCCCGAACGACCGCCATTCGGATTCCGACCAGTTCGGGCTCGCATCGTCACCCCACTCCGGGACGAACCGCGTCCCCAATCCTGGCCCGAATGTTCGAATGTCGTTGACACTCATGTCAGTTTTCCTTCGTGTTGGAGCTCGAAATTTGTGCAGCAAACAGATTCAGTACGTTCGTGGTTATTTGCTCGGTGAAGGGATCGTGATGGATCAATCCGTTCACCCATTCGGTGGAACCAGCGTTGAATACCGTCCCGAGACCTCGCTTGTGACAGGCAACCATTCCCGATCCGTATTCGAGGTCACGAAGATGCTCGGGAGTCTCACTGCCGTAAAAGCATTCGATGATTCCCTGCACCTCGGCAAAGGGCGCACCGATCGGGACCGCCCCGTTCCAGTTGTCCCGTGAACCGGTCACCGCCGGTGCCATCGCGATGATCTCCAGGTCCTCGGGGGCACCGTCGACTCCGGTCGCATAGGGCTGCCCCTTGCGGAACGTGAAGTCCACGCCGTCCATCTCGAAACCGGCCACACACATCGGCGCGCTTCCGAAGTTGTCTCCGTAGTACAGATCCGTTCCGTTCAGCACCCAATGGTCAGGCCGGTACACCGTGAACCCACCGGACGACCTGGGAGTTGTTGCTCCGTAACGACTGTAAACACCGGCCATGCCGGTCAAACCCATCGTCCACGCTCCCGGCCGGTCGACCTCGGGCGAATCCCATGCTGTCGTCACCCGCGTCGGGTCGACTTCTCGCATCGGATCTTCGAACGGATTCTTGTAGCAGACCTGTGCGTCACCTTCGATGCGTACCTGCCACAGGAAGTTACCGCCGAATCGCGCCAGACCACCCCCCTCTTCGACGAAGGCGTCGATACGATCACGCATTTCCCACGACCAGTACTCGTCGTGGCCGACGATGACCGCACATGAGTATCCCTGCAGCGCTGAAGGATCCTCGTGCAGATCGTGTTGGGTGATGTGGTGGACGAGGAATGCCTGCTCTTCCGCCCACACCGTGAACGGGCGTTCGTACGTGGCCCAGAAGGCGTCCGCATGGTGACGCGAGTAGCCGTTCACCCACGCCCATTCGTACGGTGGGTGACGCGGAATCCATCCGATTCCCGGTGTGTCGGTGTGAATGTTGCGCGCTGCACCCTCGGGTTTGCGCAGCATCCCCCGCGCAACGGGACGTTGCGTCGAGGAAATCGGTGTCGGCACATCTCCGGAGCCGTCCGGAACGCCCCGGTAGTGGTTGGCCCCACCCCAGTCGTTGTAGGCCAACATCGTGCTGGTGGTGTGAATGAGAACGAAGTCGGCAGGCTCGGGTTCGCGCGCCTTCACGACGAAGAAGCCCTCCCGCTCGACAACCACACCTTCGTGGCGTATGCGCACCAGGACCAAATACATCCCCGACGCCCAGTTCGGCGCAACGGTGACGGCAACGGATTCAGACCAATCGCAACCGACTGCATAGGCGTCGTCGGGCGTGAGCTGTTGTTTGCCCGGCAAACCGAGGTATTTGACGATGCTCTGTGGACGTGCGCCGTCGCGCACCACCTCGAGGTCGTATTCGTCTGCTGTGGTGTGAACTCGAAGAGAGACGGTTTCACCGGCGAAGTACGAGAACTTGTCGGCGTAAACCCAAATTTCCGGCTCTCCTGGAACCGATCCCGGCCGTTCGACCAAACCGCCGGGGACCGACCATGCGTATTCGCTCATGCTGACAACACCTCGATCGAGTGGTTACGAACCCACAGGCTCCGAATGGCACCTACCGCGAAAGCAGCGATCAGTGGCGCCACGAACAGCAGATTCTGACCCGCGGTCAATCCAGTCATGGTGCCCATGTTCACTTGCAGGAATCCGAGAGCCACGACGAGTGCAACGGCAGCGAGCGAGGGTGCGATCAGCCTCTGCCACAACCCTTCTCCCCGAGCTCCTGTCGAGAAGAATCGGACCACGGCAATCGAGGTCAGGATCTGCAGAGCAAGTACGGCGATGATGGTGGGGGTATTCGTCCACAGAACAACCTCCGTGTACGGATCTGCCGGGGTCAACGCAAATCCTGCGATCGCTACGAACACCAGAACGCCCTGGACGATTCCGGCGACGCTGGGCGTACCGGTCGTCGGTGACACCTTCGCCAGAACCACGGGAAAGATTCGCGCTCGGCCCATGGCCAGTAGATAGCGACTACACGCGTTATGGAGTGCCAGGCACCCCGCGAAAAAGCTTGTCACGATGAGCAGGTGCATGACGTTCGTCATCGCCTCGCCGGCGAATTCACTGTTGAGGTCGAAGATCAGTTCCGAAGGATCACCGCCGAGGAAGTCGACCATCCGACTCGGTCCCACGGCCTGCACGATCACCCAGGCGCAGAAGGAATAGACAACTGCCAGGATGATCACCGCCGTGTACGTCGCGCGGGAAACAGTGCGCTTGGAATCGACGACCTCCTCGCTGTAGATCGCCGTTTGCTCGAAACCGACGAACGACGTGAATGTCAGAACGAAGACGCTGGCCAAGCCGGCGGTCAGGAAGGTCGACGGCGAGAAACTGGTCAGTGAGAGCCCTTCGTGTCCGCCTTTGACCAAGACCGCGAGGCAGAAGACGGCGAGCACACCGAGCTCGAGTGCCATCAGCACTGCGAGAACCTTGGCACCGATGTCCACCCGGTTGTATCCCACGACAGCGACCAGAACGGCGATTGTCAGTGCACATGCGTAGACGGGCACGGATATGTCGAACAGACTGTCCAAGGTGGCCGACGTGAAGATGCCGCAGGCGACGACGAACCCGATCTGGCCACCGAGGTATCCGATGTAAGCCACTACGGAGGATCCCGCGCCGACGATCGCGCCGAGCCCTTCGGTGATGTAGGCGAAGAAGGCGCCTGCGCCTCGGATATGCCTGCTCATAGCGGTGAATCCGACCGCGAACAGCAGATAGATGATTCCCGGAATGATGTAGCCGACCGGAAGTGCAGCGCCAGCGGTCATCAGTCCGAGCGGCGCGAAGCCGGCCAAAATGGTCAGCGGAGCTGCGGCGGCGATGACGAAGAAGACCAGGTGTCTGCTGTTGATCGTCCCCTTACGAAGCCCCGGAGTATGTCCGGGCGGATGTGGGTCGGGAGCTGTGCCCACCCTTCGTGGGGCGGTGTTGTCGGTCATGGAGTGACTCCGTGCGTTATCGCAATTATGCGCTTGGACTGGAACGAGGGCGCCATGTGTGTCCAGGAAATTCATTCGGCGTTCGACTGGCGTTCCATGAGCGTGCCGAATCGTTTCAGCAGTGTCAATAGCTGCGGTGAAACGATTCGGCAATTGCCTTTCTTCAGACAACCGTCCACCAACTGCAGCAGCGCCCGATGTTCGAGCGTTACCCTTGGGTAGAAACCGACCGGCGAGTAGAGGAACGACCCCGATGTCCATGCCGAACACTCCGACGCTTCGCGATGTCGCGAGCGCCGCCGGCGTCGCGGTGTCAACGGTCTCCTATGCGCTCAACGGCAAGGGCCGAGTCGACGCGGCCACGCGAGCTCGAGTTCAAGAGGTTGCCGACCGCCTGGGATACCGGGCCAATCGCTCGGCACAGAATCTTCGAACCGGCCGTACCGCCACCCTGGGGCTCATGCTCCCCGCTCCCGACCAACTGTCATCGGCCGAGTACCTCAATTTCGACTGGTACGGGCGCGTGGCTACCGCCGCGACCCAGGCCGCATTCCACGGCGATCACTCGCTCCTGCTGCTGCCGTCGATGAAAGATCCGAATGGACTACGCCGCATCGAGATGGACGGCGTGCTGGTCGTGGACCCGATGACGCACGACCCACGTGTCGACGTCTTGAAGAAAATCGGAATCCCCGCTGTCGCAGTCGGTCCCGGAAACCCCGACCAGTTCGAATGGAGCATCTCACCCGATCTCGTCGCCACTACCGAAACGCTCTTGAACCACCTCACCGAACAGGGTGCGACGGACATACTCATCCTCAACCCCGGCATGGGTTCGGCATGGACCCGGGCAACGAACACCGCATACCTCGAGTGGTGCCGGACGCACGGAGTGACGCCCCGCGCCGCCGATGAACCGACGCCGTTCGAGGGCGTCGATACCGTCGAAAAAATGGTCGCCACGGCGTACGCATTGACCCACGAAGCCTTGACGTCCGAAAATCCACCCGACGCGATCCTGTCGGTCATCCTCGGTTGCGCCCCCGCAGCCGCGAGGGCAGCACTCGACCTCGGGCTGTCGATCCCCGGAAATGTCTTGATTGCGCAGGACAGCGACGAACCCGCTCTGCTGACCGCCGACCCCCCGATCACTGCGGTCGATTTCTTCCCGGAAGAGCAAGCTACATTGGCTGTCAGTGCGCTACTGGCCCTGATCGACGGCGACGTACCCGCAGTTCAGAGCCACACTCGCAGTGAACTACGCGTACGAGCAAGTACGGCCCGTTCGCTCACACCATAAATTCACCTGGCACCGATAGACTGATTTCCGAACAATCATCCGTCGCTCGCCGAGAGGAATCAGGTCATCGCGCACCGCTCCCGCGACCGCTTGGCCGGGTATCTCGCCGTAGTGCTCGTCTGTGTACTCGCCCTCCTCGCATCCGTCAGCAGCGCAACCGGCCTCGACCGCAACGTCGCTCCGGTGCGCATCGCATACTCCGCCGCCGCAGACACTTTCGGCGATCTGTATCTTCCAGCCGGGTCGGAGGACGATCTGCCGGTCGTCGTATTGATCCACGGCGGCGGCTGGGCGCAGAAGAGCAATCTCGAGTACGCGGGTGCGTGGGCAAAAACGCTGACCCCCTACGGAATTGCGGTCTGGAACATCGAATACAGACGCGTGGGTGGACAGGGCGGTTGGCCGACGACGCTGTCCGATACCGTTGCGGCTACCAACGCTCTGGCCGACATCGTGCAGGAAAAGGCTTCCGGGCGACTGGATTTGAGCCGTGTACATATCGCCGGATACTCCGCGGGTGGGCAACTGGCCGCTTGGGTGGCGTCGCGTTCACAACAGGGTGCAGATGCTCCGGAACCCGACCTGACCGTGCCGGTTCGCTCGGCGACGATCATGGCCGGCGTCTTCGACATGACGCTCGCCGCAACCGCGGGCAAAGATCGTTTTGTTCGAAATCTTCTGGGCGGCATGCCTACCGATCATCCTGATCGCTACCGCATCGCATCACCGATCGAACACCTCCCCACCGGACTCCCTGTCACAGCGATCCACGGGCTCGGAGACAAGGTCGTGTCGATCGAACAGAGTCGGCGCTACGCCCGTGCAGCCCGAGCAGCAGGCGACGTGGTCGACCTGATCGAACTACCCGGCGTCGGCCACGGCGAATTCGGCAACCCGACAAGCGACGCCTGGGCTATCACCAAGCAAGCAATAATCGACCACGTAAACACTCCCTGAGCAGGTGAAACCGCCTACTGTGAGCACGATCGCCCGCAAAAGGATTAGCTGAAACCAACTCCATGACGTACGGTGGGGTTATCAGAGGGCAGCCGTCAGTCAGGCAGCCGGTCGCTTCGCCCGGGACAACAGTTCCAGTATTCGTTCCAGGGGCAGACTTCCAGTTCGGTGCAAACCCGCGCCTTTGATCACTACGCACTTTCATCAGTCCCGCAGATTGTTGACCAGGCCGAAGACTCCGACGGAGTCCGCCGCCAATCGCGTACCGACTGCACCAGTATCAACATGCGCTACACACCGCACGGGCCCAAAACCCATGCGGTTCAAAGGAATACCTTGATCAACACCATGATTCACCCCAACGACACGAACAACCAGGCGAACGGCAACTCGACGAACGGTCTTCGGATCCCGACTACTTCGGGCCGGATCCGCGAGCGCGCCATCGAAATCGTCTGCACCCTCTACCGTTGCAGCACCGACGAAGCCGCCGAGCTGTTGGTCCGACATTCTCAGACCAACAACCTCAAGGTCACCAGCCTGATCAAAGCGCTTGTCGCCCTGATCGACGAGGACACGTCCGGCACCGGCTTTGGAAGCAACAACGCGCTGGCGTCTCACTTCTGGCTGCGTGAGATCAGAAATCTCAGCCAGGCGCACCGCCGCAGCGATCATTTTCATCGCCATCTCGTCGGCGCGTAACAGGCACTGAACGACAACTGACCTGAAACGACAGCTGGGGCAGTACACGGAAATCGTGTACTGCCCCAGCTTCGTGTTTTCAGTTGTCAGGCAGAAGCGGATTCCTTGTTCAGGCCCTGCGGGTTCGGGTTCTGCGGAACGCCGTCGGTATCGGTCGCTTCGTCCACGTGCTGCGGAGCGAAGAGCAGGCAGACGATGCTCAGGATGCACATGCCGATCAGCAGTGCGATGACCGGCCAGATGCTGCCGGTTGCCTTGTACATCAGCGTCGACACCAGCGGGGACAGTCCGCCGAAGATCGCGCCTGCACCCTGGTACGCCAACGAGATGCTCGTGTAACGAGCCTGCGGCTTGAACATCTGCGACAGTACGGCGGCGATCGGACCGTACGTGGCCGCCAGCACCAGTCGCATGACAGCGAAGGTCAGGAAGATCAGGAACACGGATCCGGACTTCAGCACCAGGAACTGCGGCGCTGCGAGTATTGCGACCGCAGCAAGACCCCAGATGACGACGCGGACGCGTCCCACCTTGTCGCCGAGCCACGCCACTCCGAGAGTCGCGATCAACTCGACCACGGCAGCAACACTGAGCGCGTTGAGAATCAACGTCTCGGACAAACCGACATCGGGATCGGTTGCGTACGCCGTGATGAACGTCGTCACGAGGTAGTAGCCGCCGACTGCGACGGGCAGAATGCCGATGCCCAGGACGATCGGGCGCCAATTGGTCACCAGCGCGTACTTGAGCGGCAGCATTTCCGGTACGTCCGCGGACTTCACCTCGGACTCGAACACCGGAGACTCTTCGACCTTGAGGCGAACGACCAAGCCCACCAGAATCAGCAGCGCAGAGCAGAGGAACGGCAGACGCCAAGCCCACTCGCGCAGAGCGTCGTCGCCGAAGGTGGAGAGAATGCTGAAGAAACCGGTGGCCAGAAGCGCACCCGCAGGATTGCCGAGCTGGGCGAAACCGCCGTAGAAAGTCTTCTTGTCCTCGGGAGCATGCTCGACGGCCATCAGGACCGCGCCGCCCCATTCGCCACCGACGGCGAAGCCCTGGACGAAACGGAGCAGAACCAGCAGCAGCGGCGCCCAGAACCCGATCGACGCGTAAGTGGGCAACATGCCGATGAGGAAGGTGCCTGCACCCATCAGCGTCAGCGTGACGACGAGTGCGGTGCGCCTGCCCATCTTGTCACCGACATGGCCGAACACGATTCCGCCGAGCGGGCGAGCGAAGAACCCGACGGCGTACGTCGCGAACGCCGCCGCAACACCGGTCAGGCGATCGGTTCCGGGCGGGAAGAAGATGTCACCGAACACCAGGGCGGCTGCCGTGGCATATACGTAGAAGTCGTACCACTCGATAGTTGTACCGACGAAGGCTGCAAATCCCGCCTTGCGGGCCTTCACGATCTGTTGCTCTCGGTTCATTACTTTTCCTCGGTGGTCGAAGTGCTCGACAATAGGTGGTTATGACCTGAATGTGCGAGTTCGCCGTCGATCCAGGTCTCCCGGACCTCGATCTGCGCAATCGCGTCGGCCGGAACCTCGAGGGGGTCCGCGCCCAGAATGACGAAGTCTGCCCGCTTGCCGACCGAGATGCTGCCCAGCTCTGCTTCACGGCCCAGCGCACGCGCACCGTTGAGCGTGTGAGCCTGCAATGCCTGGTCGGCGGTGATGCGGAGTGCATCGGAGCCGAGCTGATGGCCCTGACGCGTCACACGAGTCACGGCTGCCTGAATTGCTTCGAGCGGCTTGGGCTCGGCGACGGGGGCGTCGGAGCTGATGGTCACCGGAACCTCGGCAGCGATGAACTCGCCGAGGGGGTTGAACCGCTCACCCGGCGTACCGATCGCAGCAGTGACGCCCTCGCCCCAGTTGTAGTAGTGCTGCGGCTGGTTCACCGGGTAGACGCCGGCCAGGTTCATCCGGGCGATCTGCTCGGCAGTCGGGAGACCGCAGTGCTCGATGCGGTGACGAGCGTCGGCGTCGGGGTGAGCCTTCTGCGCAGCTTCGATGGCATCGAGCACCATGTCGATGGCGGTCGGAGATTGAGCGTGCGTGGCGGTCTGCAGACCCACCGAGTGCGCCTTGGCAATCAGATCCGAGTAGTCCGCCGGCTCGTGATAGAGCTGCCCGGTGCGGCACGGGTCGCCGACGTAACCGTCGGGGAAGTATGCGGTCCAGCCGCCGAGAGTGCCGTCGGCGTAGAACTTGATGCCGCCGAACGCGAGCCGCGAATTGCCGAAGGCGCCGTGCATTCCCGTGTCGATGACGTGATCGAGGAGGTGGCTGAGCATGTACATGCTGATGCGGGTCTTGAGCTGATCCTGCTCGGCCAGACGCAGGTACATGTCGAATTCACGACGGGTCACCTGGCAGTCGCCGATGGTGGTGACGCCGCCGGCCAGGAACTTGTCCTGAGCGACCGAGAGCTGACGAAGGTGTTCTTCGGGCTCGTCCTCGAGATGGAAGTTGGGTCCGTGATGACCGACCTTCACTCCGTTGACGCCGGTGAGGATGTTGCACGCGGCGTCGGAGAGCTCACCGGTGAGTTCACCGTCTGCATCTCGGAAGAACTCGCCACCGGCAGGATTCTCGGTGCTCGCGTCAATGCCGTGCTTGTCGAAAGTGAAGGAGTTGACGACGCCGCCGTGACCGCTCGCGTTCATGAGGTAGACCTCGCGATCGGTGGCCACCTGATCGAGCTCTTCCTTGAGTGGATGGCGCCCTTCGATCAGGTTGCGATGCTCGTAGCCGTAGCCACGAATCGGGACACCCGCAGGAGCCGTGAGCGCCGCTTCCTGAAGTAGCGCAATGATTCCGGGGATGGAATGTGCCTTCTCCGGCCCACAGTCCACCCAGCTGAGCATCTGCCCGTACATCAACGGGTGTGCATGCGGATCGACGAAGCCGGGGACGACGGTGGCGCCGTCGAGTTCGACCACCGCGGTCGTGCGAGTGCTCAGCCGACGCGCCTCGGTGCGGCATTCCTCGAGTGTTCCCACCGCGGCAAAGCGGTTTCCGAACACCAGGAACGCTTCAGCGCCTGCCGTGTTGTCGTCAACGGTGTGGATCTTGGCACCGGTGAAGATCGTGCCGGTGGCGTCGAGAGGCGAGGCTTCGTGCGTGTGCAACTTGCGCATGGTGGTCCTTCGTCGAGATGGTGGTGCAGGTCACTGCGTGTTGAGCGAAAACTACGCCCTGACCTGGCGCTATGCAATGCATCAAAGTTTCAGACCATGCGGTACACAACTTTTTTGTGCGAGTTTTCGAGCATTTCTGCACTTATCCGCATCATTCATAGCCACATGCGACTGTTCTAATAGGAAGCTCATACAGAAAAATCTCTGGAAAAGTTGGGGCAACCATGACGGTCGATCTCGATTCCAAGCTCATTGCCGCACTTCAGCGCAACGGGCGAGCGACGTACCGCGAACTGTCCGTGGCGGTCGACGCACCACGAGCGGCGGTGTCCACCAGAGTGCAGGCGCTACTCGATTCGGGAACGGTGTCCGTAGTGGCCGTCGCACACCCCGAACTTCTCGGACTGAAGGCGCTTGCGCACGTCTCGATCGCAGTGTCCGGACCGATGACTCCGGTGCTGGACGCGTTGATCGAATCCGAGGCCGCCGTCTACATCTCGGCAGTCAGCGGGCAGTACAACGTGATTGCGGAACTTCGGGTGCCCAGTCACGACGATCTGTACCGTGCCATCGCCGAACTCCGCTCACAACGTGGCGTTCGATCGGTGAGCACGCTGGTCTACGTCGACGTCATCAAGGGAATCTTCATGCCCGAGAGCGCTTTACAAGCCGATATCCGCCTCGACTCGACTGATGTCGCGTTGATCGAACTACTCGAACGCAACGGGCGCATGCCGTTTCTCGAACTGGCCGAACACACCGGACTGTCACCGAGTGCCGTACGCAACCGGGTCAATCACCTGATCGCGAGCACGGCGCTGCGCGTCGGCGCCGTCGTCAAGCGGCGAGGCGGTGGCCGGACGTTGGCGATGGGCATCGGCGTCAATCTGGGCTCACGGGACGACAACGCGGTATCGGAAATCGAATCCCTGCCCGGAATCGAATTCCTCGCCCGGACACTGGGACGATACGACGTGATCGCGACGGTTGCTGCCAACTCCTCGAGCGACCTGCATGCGCTGTCCGAACGAATCCGCGGGATCGACGGCGTCAGCGGCTTGGAATCCTGGGCTCATCTCGAGGTGTTCAAGGAGCACTACGCCCGCAGCCTGGACGTACGCGGGTAAAGTCCAAGTCATTGACCCACTTGGTCGGACGCGCTAACCTCGGTCAAGTCATTGACCCACTTACCTGAGGTGGCACACATGTCCGATTCCGGGCGCAAGGTAGACATCGTCGCTGCGGCGATCGAGGAGGCGATATCGACCGGTCGATGGCCCGTCGGATCAAAACTCCCGCCGGAGACCGCACTGGTCGAGGAATTGGGAGTTGCCCGAAACACCATGCGCGAAGCGGTACGGGCTCTTGCACACGCCGGAGTTCTGTCCGTTCGTCACGGCGGCGGCGTGTACGTCATGGCGGCGTCGCCGGTCGAAGGACTACTCGGGCGCCGACTCGCCAGAAGCGACGTTCTCGACGTACTGAGCTTGCGACGCGGACTCGAGGTCGAAGCCGCGCGCCTCGCAGCGCAGCACCGCACCCCCGAAGATCTCGCGCGGATACACGCCGCCTGGAACGCCCACCCCGGACACGTCGGCGGCTTCACTGTCGAAGCCGGCCTGGCCCTGCACCTTTCGATCGTCGAGGCGTCCCACAATTCCGCACTGATCGACGTCTACCGGGGAGTCCTTGCCGCCGTCACGGATTCACTGTCCACCGTGAGCATCGGTCCGGGATTCCCCGTCGACGAGCACCGCGCCTTGATCGCAGCCATCGAGGAAGGCAACCCAGACAAGGCGGCGCGTGCGGCCGGCGCAGCGCTAGACACGGTCATCGACACAATTGAGAGGAGCTTGTCGTGAATCGGGGAAAATGGAACGGTGCAACGTATTCCCCGCTTGCCGAACAACTCTCACCGGCGTCGATGAAGGCACTGAGTGCGATCGGACACGTCAGCACGGTGTACGACGTCTGCGCCGGAACCGGGAACTTTGCGCTGCCGGCGGCCCGGTCCGGCATCGCAGTCCACGCACTCGATCTCTCCGCCAGCCAGCTCGAGGTCGCGCGCGAACGCTGGATTCCCCACCCCGGCACCACCGAACCCACCTTCACAGTCGGCGATGCACAGTCTTTGCCGTGGCCGGATTCGAGCGCCGACGCCTGTGTCAGCATCTTCGGGATCATCTTCTGTCCCGACCCCGCGATCGCCCTCTCGGAAATGATGCGGGTGACCCGGCCGGGCGGAAGCGTTTGTGTCGCAACGTGGTCGGAGAACGGGTGGGCAGCAGCACTCCGCAGGGAGGCCGCCTCTACGCGGAATGGCATCACACCACTACCGACGACATGGTCGAACTCGAGCGAATTCGAGAAGGCGGCAGCGGGATTGGTATCGGTGCGTTCGACCTCTCACGTGCTCGAATGGCACCTACCTGCCGGATCGGACCCCGTCGAGGAACTGTGCGACCAGGCACCGGCGTTGAAGGACTTTCGCGAGACCGTTCGACGCGCAGGGAATTGGGCTTCGATGTCAGCGCACCTCCGCTCGACGCTCGCGCCCTATCTCAGGTCGAGCGCGGCCAGCCCCGTCGCCACCAGCGAATACATCCTCCACGTGGGCACTGTCCCGAACGCTGATACCGCACCATTCCGAACGCGCGGGTAACCAGCTTTGCCGGATACGGTCTCCTCACCGTCCAACGACCCGAAGAGGCCCGCTCGATGTCTGAATCGACCTCCCTGCCCGAATCGACGCAAGCATCGAAGCGAGCGTCGAAACACACCCTGTCCATGACCGTCCTCATGACGCCGGACATGTCCAACTTCTCGGGCAACGTTCACGGCGGAACGATTCTGAAATTTCTCGACCAGGTTGCCTATGCGTGCGCGAGTCGATACGCCCAGACGTACGTCGTGACCCTGTCGGTGGATCGTGTGGTCTTCCGTGAACCGGTGCACGTCGGAGAACTCGTCACGTTCAGCGCTTCCGTCAATTACACCGGTCGCACGTCGATGGAAATCGGAATACGCGTCGAAACCGAAGACATTCTTCTCGGAAAATCTCGACACACCAATAGTTGCTACTTCACGATGGTCGCAATGGGAAGCGACGGAAAACCGGCTGAGGTCCCCCAACTCCGGCCGACCGAAACAATCGCGAGGCAGCGATTCGAGGCCGGGCGTCGGCGTCGTGAACTGCGCAGAGAGAACGAGCTTCGTGAACAGTCCATTCGCGCCGCAGTTCGGGACTTAACGCCCGAACACGATGACTAAATCCGGTCATATTTAAGTTATAACCTTATGCATTAAACTTGTCGGCGTGACTTCGAAGGCACGAGCAAAATATGACGTCGTGATTGTCGGCGCGAGCATCGCTGGATGCGCGGCCGCAATCATGTACGCGCAACAAGGTCTGCGGATAGCGCTTCTCGACGCTCGCTCCGACGTCCGGGCGCACAAGGTCCTGTGCACTCACCACCTACAACCGTGCGGTGCGCCGATCCTGCAACGACTCGGCGCTACGGAAAAACTGCTCGCCCTGGGAATGGTGGAAACCGTTCCGAAGTTCTGGACCCCATGGGGATGGATCACCCCTGACACCACAGACGACTCGTCGCCACCTGGGTTCAACGTCCGAAGGGAAACGCTCGATCCCCTCCTGCGCCAACTCGCGAACGACTACCCGAACGTCGACCTTCTTCTCGGACATCGTGTTTCCGGGTTGCTGACCGAGAACGGCGCTACTGCAGGCGTCTACGGAACCGCACAGGGTTCGGCCTTCACTGTGGAAGCACGATTGACCGTCGGAGCAGACGGCAAGGATTCGACCGTCGCACGATCCGCGCGTTGCGACTCCGTGACTGCATCCAACGGACGTTTCAGCTACTTCGCCCAACTCTCCGGACTCGAACGACCCGACGGAGAATCTTCGCTGTCGTGGTTCATGGATCCCGACGTCGCCTATCTGCTCCCCAACGACGGCGGAATCAGCGTGCTGGTCGTCTTCCCCGCCCTCGACAAGCTCGGCTCGTTCACCGGCGACCTGTCTACCGCTTTCCTCGAATACGCCAATGCACTACCCGGCGCTCCACTGATTCGCCGCGAGCACATCGTCGGGAAGATCGTTGGTACCAAGCACTTCTCCACAACTCTCACGGAACCGGTAGGTAACGGGTTCGCACTCATCGGCGACGCCGCGGCAACCAACGACCCGCTGTGGGGCATCGGATGCTCGTGGGCACTCGAGACCGCACAGATGCTGGTCGACGCCACCGCGCACATGCTGACGGAGACGACGGCGCACCCACTCGACTCACATCGGAACGTGAACGCTGCCTTGACCGAATACCGCAGTGCCAGAGCGAGTATGACGAGCCATATCGACTACATGAGCGGGTACGCCGGTGGGCGAAAGTTCACCGCGATCGAACGTCTGCTGATCTCCGCGGCCACCCATGACAAAGACGAAGCTCGAAGGTTCTACTTGTTCGGTTCCCGGTTGATACCGGCCGAGCAGTATCTCTCGGCTCGCTCGGTGGCGCGGGCAGCACAAAAACATCTCAGGCACCGTCTGCGTCGTAGATCTGTGGCCGGGACGTAATCTGCCAAGCGTTTTTTCGGCGCCGGCAACGGGGAACCCTCCGATCGCAACCGAGCCGGAGGAGCGACCATGCGTGCACACATCGCCATTCCGAATGAATCGACTTGTCACAGGTACGTAGTCGCGGTCGCCAGCTCCACCTTCGCCGAATCGGTCATCTGGTGCGACGGCCCCGCGTTCGACGCAGTACTCGTTCTGGGCAGCGAGATTCCGCAGCACAGTGGCCACCGAGCCGTACTCGCCTGGAACCACTACTTCGGGTGGGCGCTCGGCGTGGAAACCACACCGGATGCGTCGTTCGCCGTTGTCGAATGCCTCGGTATCGGGAGAATGCCGGATCCGGAACTGTGCGCCGACCGCGCTGTCGAGTTGATTGCCCAGGCGGGTAGTTAAGGAACTCGTCGCGCGGCGCGCAATCCGGCGGGCATAAGATCGAGCGCGAGTTTCGCACGCCCGACGAAAGAGAGCCCGACATGGACCCGCTGAGCAGGCCTGCCGGTCAGTTGGCTCTCGAGAACGAACCGGACGGCAGGGCGACGCTGCGGGCGCGTCAGACGCCTCGCAGTGAGCGTCGCAAGATCGGGAAAGGTCTGCGTAAGCGAGTAGCGCGCTCGTCGCTCGGTGACTGGACGCCCCCACCCGACCGACGTGACCCGGTCGATCAGGTCAACACGGCACACGAGGGAAGACTCGACTGGTTGGTTCCGATTCGGGTGGGACGCATGGTCGCTTCACCGTACGGATTTCTGCGCGGTACTGCCGGATTGATGGCCGAGGACATGGCGCAGCTCCCGTCCACCGGCATCACACCCGTCATCTGTGGGGATGCGCACGTCGGAAACTTCGGGTTCTACGGATCCCCGGAACGCGAACTTGTCATAGACCTCAACGATTTCGACGAAGCACATCCCGGCCCCTGGGAATGGGATCTGCGAAGGCTGGCCGCGAGTATCTGGGTGGCCGGGCGGCAGAACGGTCTCACCGAAGCTCAATGCGAAACAGCAACAACCTCGTGTGTGTCCGCGTATCGCCTCCACCTGGCAAAGCTGTCCGAACGTCCACTGTTCGATCGCTCCTTCGACCGGGTCGATCTCGACGGACTCACCGACCACGTCACTGATCCCGGATTGCTGGCGGAGATCCGACGCGCCGCGGAGCGCGCACGACGACGGACGAGCGATCACGCAGTGCCACGGTTCACCATCGAGGATCACGGGCGACGCCAACTACTCGAGAACCCGCCGCTCACAACACGACTCACACCGCAGGACACCGACTTCCTCCTGGAAGGCCTGGACGAGTATCTCGAAACCCTTGCACCGCACTGGCGCCGCGTGGTCTCGGGATACAACGTCATCGACGTCGCGCACCGGGTCGTCGGAGTCGGAAGCGTCGCTCTGCGTGCCTATGTCGCACTGTGCGAAGGGAGCATCCCGGACGACGTCATCTTCTTACAGCTCAAACAGGCACGCCGATCCGTGGTTGCGCCCTTCGTGCACGGCGACTCCGCCTGGCACGATCACCAAGGACGACGCGTCGCGGAATATCAGCAGGCTCTCCAGACGGTCAGCGATCCACTGCTCGGTTGGTGCACCGTCGACGACCGCCAGTACTACGTCCGTCAGTTCCGGAACATGAAAGGTTCTGTGGACCTGAACAATATCGACGCAGCAGCGCTGACCGACTACGTCGCGATCTGTGGTCGTCTGTTGGCGAAGGGGCACGCCCGAACCAGTGGTGCGTCACTGATTTCCGGTTACCTGGGAAGCTCGGACGCGGTCGATACCGCCCTCACCCGGTTCGCTCGGCTCTATGCCGATCAGACCGAACGTGACCACGACGCTCTGTGTCGGGCGGTATCGGCCGGCACGATCGCCGCGGAGCCCGGAATCTGATCTCTCACGCCGCGACGATCCTGCCCTGCTCGAATTTCACTCCACCCCAGATTCCGGTCTGACCAGTGACAGAGGCGAATTCACGACACGAAGTCGCGATCGGGCATCTGTTGCACACGTCGGTCGCGTAGTCGTATCCCTCAGACGGGAAGGGAAACCAACGGTCCGGCTCGGGGTCACCTCGGCATTCCGCCTGCCACCAGGTCCGTCCGTCCGAGATCGGCAGAAGCTCAGCCAGATTCGAGATTTCGTCAGTGCTCATTCCTTACTCCCTTCGACCGTCACGTCCGACTCAGTTCACGCCAGATCTTCTGCTGCACCTTCTCGATGCGTCGAGGTGCCTTCGGTTCCCACAGCAGCCGCATACCGGCCTCAGCCGGTGTGCGGTCCGCTTTGTGCTGATTGCAGGAACTGCAGCAGGCCACCAGATTTCCCCACGTGTTCGGCCCGTTGCGGCTTCGCGGCTGGACGTGGTCGATGGTCGTTGCCCGGTCGGCGCAGTACGCACATTGACGACCGTCCCGGTCGAAGATGCCGGCGAACGTCGCCCTGCTGGAATCGGTGACCGTGACCCGGTGGGCGACATACACGTACTCGGCGAGCAGGATTGTGCGCGGCAGTGGGATCTCGACGTGCTTGGAGCGCACCGGAAATATCGGAATCACGTCTTCGGTGGACTGCGCGGAACCGGTGGCGATGAGGACCACCGCACGATCGGCGCTCACTTCACCGAGGTACTCGTACGTGGCGTTGAGTACACGGACGGGTCGGTTCATCCAGCTGTGAGAAGCGCCGGTAGATGCGCGGTTCGGGTTCCGCATGGGAAGTCTCAGTTCATGTCGAGGAGTGGAACTCCTGGACACGAAGACTGGTCAGGAGCAAGTGCGATAACTGGGGAACGGTATATATCCAGCGCCACTCTGTTCCCCGAATGCGGGACGGGAAATGCCGCGGGGTGAGTGCCCGCGCAGGTGCAACGCTCGCTTCCAGTCGCGCATGCCTGTCCCCTTCCACTTCTTGTTCGCTTCACCGGCGAATGCCGGCGCCCATCATCACACGGGAGATGCCCTTCGCGGTATCGATTTATCATGTCGGAACAGTCGTCCTGAGAACACCGCGGTTTGACGCCGGATCGCGCAACTTGATCGAATGAGCCATGACTTCGTCGTACATCGACCTACGTTCGGACACCGTCACCAAGCCTGATGCGGAAATGCGCAAGGCCATGGCCGACGCCGAGGTCGGTGACGACGTCCTCGACCACGACCCCACCATGGCGGCGCTCGAGGAAGAAGTGGCGCACACTCTGGGGTTTCCGGCGGCGCTGTGGGTGCCGAGCGGATCGATGGGCAACTTGATCGCGCTGATGTTGCACCTTCGCCGCGGCGATCAGTTCCTGGCACCGGAACACTCTCACGTCTTGGGTTCCGAGTTGGGCACCGCCGCCTGGCTCGCCCAGGGAATGCCGGTGGCGCTGCCGCACGACGGCGGACCGGGACGTCCCAGCCCGGAGACCGTCGTGAAGGCGGCAGGCTCCCCCGGCCCGTACTTCACGTTGAACACCACGCTGCTCTGCCTGGAAAACACGCACAACTTCGCCGGTGGCGCCGTCATGAATCCAACCGAATGGACGACGCTGGTCGACGCGGCGCGATCACGCGACTTGAAGGTTCACCTCGACGGCGCCCGTCTCTGGAATGCCGCTGCTGCACTGGACGTTTCGCCTACCGAGTTGACTTCCGGCGCCGATACCGTCCAGGTGTGCCTGAGCAAGGGACTCGGTGCGCCCGTCGGCTCGATACTGGCCGCATCACCCGAATTGATCACCGAAGCCCGAAGGATCCGCAAGATGCTCGGCGGCGGCGTTCGCCAGGGTGG
This sequence comes from Rhodococcus sp. KBW08, assembly GCF_003852455.1. NCBI lineage: Bacteria > Bacillati > Actinomycetota > Actinomycetes > Mycobacteriales > Nocardiaceae > Rhodococcus > Rhodococcus sp. KBW08. The sequence goes on along the minus strand of NZ_QAJJ01000011.1, from coordinate 155,538 downwards.
CGTGCTGGCCGCGGCCGGCATAGTCGCGCTTCGCTCACAAGCTCGATTGTCGGACGATCACGACAATGCGCAGCGCCTCGCGTCGGGCCTTCGTGAGCGCGGCTGGGCTGTCGACGAACCCGCCACCAACATCGTTCTCGCTGCCACAGCCGATCCGTCGGCCACCGTCGCTCAGCTGGCCGCTGTCGACGTCGGCGCGGTCACCGTTGCCGGGAAGGTTCGGTTCGTGACACATCGAGACGTGAGCACTGCCGACATCGACGCCGTTCTGTCCCGAATAGCCTCCTGAACTACGCCAGAAGCGGTTGAACCTCCTGCGCGACAAGGCGAATGAACTCTCGGACGTCCGGCTCGTCAACGGTCGGTTGGAGTACCACGGTGGTCGCACCCGCGTCCGTCCATCGCTGCGCTGCTGCCGCAACGTCGGCCGCAGTGCCCGCGGCAATCGCTTCCTCCGGCGACTCGCACCCGGACCCCAAGGCTTCGGCAAGGGCGCGCTCACGACCGCCAGAACCAAACGCACAGATGACGTAAACGACCACCTCGTGATCCTGCGTTCCGATGTGAGCGATCGCTCGGCGCACGCCGTCCGGGGTCGTCCCTCCCGAGAGCACGGTGCCCTGAGCCAACTCGCCACTGAGCGCCAAAGTCTTTGGCCCCGTGGCACCGACGAGCAACTGCGGCACCTTCTCCGGGGGCCACGCCAGCTCGACGTCCGTGAGATTGACGTATCGACCGGAAACCGTCACCGACTCACCGCGCAGTAGCCGCTCGACTGCTCCGAACTGCTCCCGGAGGAGGGTCAACGGCGATTCGGCCTTGGCGCCGATCTGCCGCATCCAACTCTGAACGCCGTGACCGAAGCCGACCCGCAGTCGATCCGGATGAACTCTGGCCAGCGCCGAAACCTCCATCGCCGTGATCGCTGTGTTGCGCATCGGGGTCGGCAGCACACCGATCGCTACTCCCAGACGTTCGGTTGCAGCCAATACAGTTGCAGCAGTGGCAATTCCTCCGCCGAAGAAGCAGTCCTCCCACAGCCAGACCTCCTCGATACCCACTTCGTCGGCATACCTCGCATGCCGAACCAGATCCTCCGGGGACTGCTCCGGGCGCACGACGACGGCGATCCGTGGGGCGCTCATGCCGTCACCAGAAACGCGGCGATCTCGTCGGCTGTTCGACGGCCCTGTTCGCGGCCGAGTTCAGCTGCCGGACGTCTGGTTGTCGGCGAGAGGGAGTTGGTTCCGATCGCTTCGACGACGGCGTCGTCGGCGAAGATCGGCAGCACGCGCTTGGGCGCCATCACATCGATTTCCTCTCGTAGACTGCCGCCGAGAAGATTCGGGGCGGGGTCGGCTGCAGGTGAAAGAACCACGACCACATCGCAGTCGGCAGCCAACTGAACATTCGAGCCACTTGCCATTCCGCCGTCCATGTACCGCTCGCCGTCGATCGTGACTACCGGCCACACCCCGGGGACGGCGCAACTCGCTCCGACTGCGTCGACCAGGTCTACGCCGTCGGCATTGCCGAACACCCTCAACTCACCGGTCCGTGTGTTGATCGCCGGGATACGCAACTCGCGATCGGGCCACACGCGATTGCGCAGCCTCGCCTCGATGACCGCACGACGCACGGCGGGTTCGACGGTGTCGGCGTCCGTCGCCGCCTCGCCGAGCGCACGGAGTTGCTCGGCCCGGTCCTGCGATCCTGCAATCGCGTCGACGAACATCTGACCGAGAATCTCGACATCGATCTTCGGGTCGAGCTCCCCGGTCGCCTCCGCTGTTTGAGCGTCGAAAAGTTCCTGCAGTGTTGCACCGCCCGCAATCTGAGCGCTCACCGTGGAACCTGCAGATGTGCCGATGAACACGTCCGCCGTCAGCAACGCTGCGGCAGCGTCCGGAGATTTTTCCTGAACGCCCAACAGAAAACCTGTTTCCCAGGCAATTCCTGCTACGCCGCCACCGGCAAGTACCAACCCCAATTTCACGCCGTCCACCTCTCGTCGATCGTGATCCGTGCCCGAAGTCGACGTTAGACCTACTCTGAAGTGATGTTCATGCGCAGCGCAAAGACATTTGTTCCCGACGCACTCCGCGGGTTGATCGCATCCACCGACGACATCGCGTGGAATCCCGACCCGGGATACCTCACTCGCGCGACACCACTTCCCCGCGGACGTGTCGCACTCGTCTCCGGTGGCGGTTCCGGTCACGAACCCATGCACGCCGGATTCATCGGCGAAGGAATGCTCACGGCCGTCTGCCCCGGTTTGGTCTTCAGTTCACCCAATGCACTTCAGATCCACGAGGGATCCAAGGCTGCCGATGCGGGCGGCGGCGTTCTGCACATCGTGAAGAACTACACCGGCGACGTGATGAACTTCGGCATCGCGCGAGAGTTGCTACGCGAGGACAAGATCGACACAGACGTCGTGCTGGTGGACGACGACGTCGCGACGGAACGCGCGGACGGCAGCGGCCCGGGGCGACGCGGTACTGCGGCAACCATCGTGGTGGAGAAGGTCTGCGGCGCTTCCGCCGCCCGCGGCGACGACCTGGCCGAGGTGACCCGGATCGGACAACACGTCGCGCACTCCGCACGAAGCATGGCCGTCGCTCTGCGCCCGTGTACTTTGCCGGGGGCTGACGAGCCGTCCTTCGACCTACCGGACGGCCAGATGGAACTCGGTATCGGAATCCACGGCGAACGCGGCACAGAACGCGTGGACGCCCTGCCCGCACCGGAATTGGTGCAGCGGCTGACGGACCCGATCATCAAGTCCCTGAGTCTCGCCGAAGGTGATCGCGTCATCGCCGTCGTCAACGGTCTCGGTGCAACCCACCCGCTGGAGTTGCAAATACTGTTCGCCGAACTCGGAGAATATCTGGACGAACAGGGAATTCACATCGAGCGGACATTGATCGGAACGTTCGTCACTGCATTGAACATGGCCGGGGCATCCATCACCCTTGTTCGCACAGACAAAGAAATCCTCGAATTATGGGACGCACCAACAAAAGCGCCCGCCTGGCCGAATGCTATGGCGCGTGAGTACACCGGTGTCGGCAAGCGCGAATCATTCGGTCCCACATTCACACCCGACACCTCACGCACGGCCGAAAGCAGCTTCGTCGGCAGCTGGATTGCGGACTGGGCCGAAAAGGTACTGGAGCAGGAGCCGGCACTGACCGATCTCGATCGACGCGCGGGCGACGGCGATTTCGGAACCAACATGGTGGCCGCACTGGATCAGCTCGACATCTCGGCGATCCGTGACACATATTCCACCGCAACGATATTCGATGCAGTCTCACAGGCGTACCTCGGCCATGCCGGTGGTACGTCCGGTGCGTTGTTCGGCATCTGGTTCCGGCATTTCTTCCGCGTCGCCGCAGACTCGGCGGACTCCGAACTCGGCCTCGGTGCGATCGCGGCTGCAGCGCGGGCGGGGCTCGACAACATCACCTCGCTCGGCGGCGCACGCGTCGGCGACAAGACGATGGTCGACGCGATAGTTCCGGCGGTCGAGTCGTTGGAACAATCCGTGACCGCAGAAGCGGATCGGGACACTGCTCTGGCGAGCGCAGCGGACGCGGCAAGGGCCGGGGCGGAGTCGACCGAAACCATGCTCGCGAACCGCGGACGTGCAAGTTATGTGGGCGAAGCCGCTCGCGGAGTGGTCGATCCGGGGGCGCTACTCATAGCGTGGTTCTTCGCCAGTGCAGTGGGTCACTAGCGAGCACTTCGGAGCTGTGACTAATCTGGCAGCCACAGCACATCGTTTGTGACGGCCCGTGGGCAAAAGCACCGGTCTCACTCACCACACAGGAGCAGCCCATGCTGAGCACCATGCAAGACGCCCCCCTCTCCATTGCTCAACTTCTCCGCCACGGCGCCTCCGTTCACGGCGCCTCCGAAGTTGTCACGTGGACCGAGTCAGGCCCGCGCCGTGTGTCCTACGCTGACGTCGGCAAGCGCTGCGCACAGCTCGCACACGCCCTGCGCGGACTCGGGGTCGAGGGTGACGAGCGAGTCGCCACGTTCATGTGGAACAACTCCGAGCACCTCGAGGCGTACCTGGCGATCCCCTCGATGGGCGCCGTGCTCCACACGCTGAACATTCGCCTGTTCCCGGAGCAGTTGATCCACGTCGCCAATCACGCCGAGGACCGCGTGATCATCGTCGATCCGTCTCTGATTCCGCTTCTCTCCCCGCAGCTTCCGTCACTGACGACCGTCAAGCACATCATCGTCACCGGCTCCTCCACTGCAGGGCTCGAAGCTCCCGAGGGCGTGCAGGTTCACACCTACGAGGGCTTGATCGCCGATCAGCCCACCGAGTTCGACTGGCCAGAGGTCGACGAACTCAGTGCTGCCGCAATGTGTTACACGTCCGGCACCACGGGCGACCCCAAGGGCGTCGTTTACTCCCACCGTTCGATCTACCTGCACTCCATGCAGGTCTGCATGAGCGACGGCCCCAACCTGGCACAGGGCGATCGTGCACTCGCCGTGGTACCTCAGTTCCACGCCATGTCGTGGGGACTTCCCTACGCCGCATTCATGATCGGTGCTTCGCTGATCATGCCCGACCGCTTCCTCCAGCCTGCCCCGTTGGCAGCGATCATCGCCAGCGAGAAGCCGACGTTCGCCGCAGCCGTACCCACCATCTGGCAGGGGCTGCACCTCTACCTCGAGCAGAACCCGCAGGACATCTCCTCGATGCGCGAGGTTCTGATCGGCGGGTCCGCGGTACCGCCCGCACTCATGCACGCGTTCGAAGCCGATCACAACGTCTCGGTCCTGCACGCCTGGGGCATGACCGAAACCTCCCCGCTCGGATCCGTTGCCCGCCCGCCGGCCGGTGTCACCGGCGACGCGATGTGGAAGTACCGCTACTCACAGGGCCGCTTCCCGGCATCGGTCCAGGCACGTCTCATCGACGACGACGGTAAAGTTGTTGCACACGACGGTGTTTCCGTCGGCGAACTCGAAGTGCGCGGACCCTGGATCACAGGGTCGTACTACGGCGTCGATGCGGAAGACAAATTCAACGACGGCTGGCTCAAGACCGGCGACGTCGGATCCATCACGGCCGACGGCTTCCTGAGCTTGTCCGACCGCTCCAAGGACATCATCAAGTCCGGCGGCGAATGGATCTCATCGGTCGACCTCGAGAACGCCGTGATGGGTCACCCCGACGTCACCGAAGCTGCCGTCATCGGCGTGCCGGACGAGAAGTGGGACGAGCGCCCGTTGGTCGCGGTTGTTCTTCGCGCCGGTTCCGAGACCACGATGTCCGAACTACAGCAGTACCTTTCGGACAAGGTCGCCAAGTGGCAGCTCCCGGAGAACTGGGCTGTGGTTCAGGAAGTCCCGAAGACGAGCGTCGGCAAGTTCGACAAGAAGCGCTTGAGGGCCGACTACCACGAGGGCGGACTCGAAGTCACGCGACTCTGACACGGAGTGGATTCTGAAGTACGAATACCGAAGGTGGGCAACAGGTTTTCGACCTGTTGCCCACCTTCGTTCAGTCCGAGACACTTTTACGGACGATACCCGACCGTGTGCAATGCGATGTCGACGTACTTCTGCGCCAATTGCGACGGTGACATCGGGCCACCGGTCTGAAACCAACGCGGTAGCGACTGGGCCATGCCGAGTATGGCCCGGACAGTCTCTTCGGTGTGGGTGACCGAGAAATCTCCAGATGCCACACCGTCGTCGACGATCCTGCGCATGAGCAACTCGAGCCGCTTACGACTGGCGGCGTATCGGCTGCGGCTTTCCGGTGAGACATGCCGGATCTCGGTGTCCAACGCAGCATGCCGCGATCGGTGGGTCATGTAGAGAACGATCGCCTCCACCACCAAGGCGAAGCGTCGTACCAGGTTTTCGCCGGCTTCCGCCTCTGCCGCTTCGGTTCTGGTATTCAGCTCACTCATCGAGATCTCGAACAGAGCGACGAGGACTGCCTCTTTGTTCGCGTGGTGATAATAGAGCGCGGGAACGGTTACCCCGACACGATTGGCGATCTGCCGCACCGTCGTGCCGTGGTAACCGTTCTCGTCGAACAACTCGAGCGAAGCCGTCAGGATGTCGGTCATCACCAGCGGCGGGAAGGACCTCCAGTCCACGGCCACCGAATTCACCGACTCCACCTCGCCAGTCATGTATTGGCCGAAATTACCGCGGTGCCATACGGATTGCACCGTCGAGGCGAATCGTCTCACCGTTGAGCATCGGATTGGAGACGATGTGCGCAGCGAGCGCGCCGTACTCGCTGGGATCGCCCAGACGAGAGGGGTGGGGCACCTGCTGCCCCAGCGACGCCTGGGCGGCTTCAGGCAGTCCTGCCAGCAACGGGGTCTTGAACAGGCCGGGAGCAATGGTGTTGACGCGGATCAGCAGCGACGCGAGGTCACGGGCGATGGGGAGCGTCATACCGACGACGCCACCCTTCGATGCGGAGTACGCAGCCTGTCCGATCTGACCGTCGTACGCTGCGACCGAGGCGGTGTTGATGATGACGCCGCGTTCGCCGTCGATGGGTTCGGTCTTCGAAATACGTTCCGCAGCAAGACGAAGGACGTTGAAGGTGCCGATCAGGTTGACGTCGACGACCTTCTTGAACGCGTCGAGCGGGAAGGCGCCCTTCTTGCTGACCGTCTTGACTGCGTTGCCGATTCCCGCGCAGTTGACTGCCACGCGCAGGGGCCCGAGTGACTCGGCCACGTCGAGTGCAGCGGTGACCGCGGCCTCGTCGGTGACGTCTGCCGCCGCGAAGCGGACTCGGTCGCCGAGTTCCTTGGCGATGGCTTCACCGTTCGACGACGGAAGGTCGATGATGACGACGCTGGCGCCGTCGGCAAGAAGAGCTTTGGTGGTGGCCAGGCCGAGGCCGGATGCTCCACCGGTGACGACGGCGACGCTGTCGTTGACGATCATGAGAGTTCCCTTTCGAAAGGTTATGTGTTTCAGATGCGTTCGATGATGGTGGCGTTGGCCATGCCGGCGCCCTCGCACATGGTCTGCAGTCCGTAGCGTCCGCCGGTGGCCTCGAGATGGTTGACCATCGTGGTCAGCAGACGAGTACCCGAGGACCCCAGGGCGTGTCCGAGGGCAATGGCGCCGCCCCACGGGTTGAGCTTTGCCGGGTCGGCGCCGAACTCGTGAGCCCAGGCGAGCGGCACCGGGGCAAATGCCTCGTTGACCTCGTAGGTATCGATGTCGTCGATGCTCAGACCGGCGCGAGCGAGCACCTTGTGGGTGGCCGGGATGGGCGCGGTGAGCATGAAGATCGGGTCGTCGCCCGCGACGGAGAAGGAGTGGAAGCGTGCTCGCGGGGTCAGCCCCAGCTTCGACGCCATTTCTTCGCTCATGATCAGTGCCGCGGATGCGCCGTCGGTGAGCGGCGACGAGTTGCCGGGAGTGATCGACCATTGCGCCTCGGGGAAGCGCTGCGCGTACTTCTCCGAGTAGAACGACGGCTTCAAGCCGGCGAGGCCCTCGGCGGTGGTGGACGCGCGAACCGTCTCGTCGACGGTGTGCGAGACGGTCTCACCGGCGGCGTTGGTCACCGAGATCGGCAGGATCTCCTTGTCGAAGAGTCCCTTCGCCGCTGCCTCCGCTGCCCGCTGGTGGGACTGCGCGGCGAATGCGTCGAGAGCCTCGCGGTCGAACTTCCACTTCGCGGTGATCAACTCCGCGGAGATGCCCTGATTGACCAGGCCTTCGGGGTAGCGAGCCGCGATGCCCGGACCGGACGCGTCCTTCCCCATCGTCGTGGTGCCCATCGGGACACGACTCATCGATTCGACGCCCGCCGCGATCACGATGTCGTAGGCTCCGGCGATCACGCCCTGTGCCGCAAAGTGCGCAGCTTGCTGACTTGATCCACACTGGCGATCGATCGTGGTGGCGGGTACCGACTCGGGGAACCCTGCCGAGAGGACCGCGCTGCGGGTGATGTTGAGCGCCTGCTCACCGGCCTGGCCGACGCAACCGCCGATCACGTCGTCCACCAGGGCGGGGTTGAGGCCGTTTCGGGAAGTGATGGAACGCAGAACGTGGGCCATCAGTTCGACAGGGTGCGTCCCGGACAGTGCTCCGCCCGGCTTCCCCTTGCCGGACGCGATCCGGACTACATCGACGATCACTGCCTTGGTCATCTTCGTTCCCTTCGAGGACGTGCATTGCTGGGGCGGTCCGGCACCCGAGTTTCGTGGCGCCGGGCACCGGACCGAGATCGAGGGAGCACCCTGACTTAGCGCTCGCTAAACAATTACCACTGAGTTGATCCCCTCGTCAAGAGGAGGTCGCCGAACTCGAAACAAATGTGGGCCGATTGAAGCTGGGCGATCAGTGACCTCGCCTGGCCCACGCCCTTCCTTAGTACTTTCGAATGATAGGTATTCAATCTTCGCCCGAAATGTCCGGAATCGGATAACCTTCCGCCACAAGCAATCCAAGCCACAGGGGATTCGGGGCGTGGCATCAATCGATGACAACCGCAGGGGGACTGACCGGGAGGTTGAGCGTGGACCTGCGATACGTTGCCTTCACATGCGCCGACTCGCATTTCTACGACCGAATCAGAACGGTCACCCGAGCTGATACATCGACTGACCAGCACTTTATCCCCGCAAAGTCGGTGGATTGGTCGCTCTGGCGGCGCGGCCCCCAAAGCGGGCCGTGGAACTACTTCCAACCGACCGACGGTCTGCTGCCAGAACAAGGATGGAAGATTCACTGCTCCGCTACCCAAGCCAACGCGCAGGAGCTACTCGACACCGTTTCCGCGTATTGCGGCCGCAATCATGTGCCGTTCAAATTTCTTCGGACGGCAACAGACCTCATGTTGTCCAACAGCAAGCAGGCCAATCGAACATCCAGCGGAAAATTCATCACGATTTATCCGACGGATGGCGTTGCCACACAACGTGTCATCATCGAACTGGACGAGCTTGTCACCGGTGCCGACGGGCCGTACATCCTCAGCGATGTGCGATGGAACCGGGGACCGCTCTACTTGCGGTACGGCGCATATCTGCCCATGCAGACCTACGATTCATTCGGCGATAGCGTCCCGGCAATTCGGCGTCCTGACGGATCGCTCGAACCCGATGTGCGCGGCACTTCCTTCAGAACTCCGGACTGGGTACAAATCCCGGACTTCGTTCGCGCACAGCAAGACAAGCTGAAATCACGCGACGCCTTCCCCTATTCGATCAGTGAAGCCCTGCACTTCAGCAACAGCGGAGGGATCTACACCGCACAGGGTGACGCCGGCATCGATCTGGTCATCAAAGAAGGCCGACCCTTTACCGCCCCGGACGTCAACGGCCGATACGCAATCGACCGCCTTCGTAACGAGTACGACAAGCTGACTCACCTTGCCGACAACCCGTACTCACCTTCCGCGATCAGCCTGTTCGAGCGCGAAGGCCACCACTTTCTTGTCACCGAGCGCGCTCCCGGTACACCCCTGAATCAGGAAATCGCGATCCGCTATCCGCTCATCCGTGCCGACCAGACACTCAGTTCCCGAACGGAATACAGGACCTGGGCGCTCGACATCGCACTCCAGTTGACCACCGCGGTCGAGAGCTTCCACAGCGCCGGAATCGTTCATGCCGACCTTCACCCCGGCAACGTCCTGTGCTCACCCTCGGGTATTCGGGTAGTCGACTTCGAGATGGCACACAACATCGACGAGTATCCGCCCCGGTCCACCGGAGCACCCGGATACACCGCACCGCCACAGCTGAAAGGTGTCGATGCGGACCGCTACTCCTTGGGATGCATCGAGCTGGGACTCTTTGTCCCACTTACTACATTGTTCCCTCTCGATCACAACAAGATTCCCGAACTCATCGACTACGCGGTGTCTCGATTCGATCTACCTCGCACCTTCCGGGCCTCGCTCTACTCGATGCTCGACGTACACACGCCGGAACCGGAGAACCGCCGGCATCGTTGGGACACGTCGTCGAGGGAATCTCTGCAGCGTACGGACGCTCGATTGCGTTGCGGCATCCTCGCCTCGCTCGATCTCTCCCGCTCTGATCGACTTTTTCCCGGAGACATCGCCCAATTCGAAGTGAACGGCTACGGCATTGCGCACGGCTCGTGCGGAAACCTGCTCGCCGATGATCTGCCCACCGACACCTTGGAGTCAGTTCTGGAATGGACTGAACACCAGGTTGATTCGGATGCGCAGCCACAGTTCGGATTCTTCGACGGACTCGCGGGTGCGGTGCACACCTTTCGGCAACTAGGACGACACTCGACTGCCGACAGATGGGTCGAGACTTTGTGTAAAGCTCCACTCGACGAGCTCGATTCCAGCCTCTTCCAAGGCCTTTCCGGAATCGGCTGCCTTCTGCTCGAGGAATCGGAGTCATGTCCGGCGGCGTCGTCAGCGCTCGCTCTCGTCACCGAGACTCTGCGAGATCGCCTTCCGAAGGCTCGCGCACATGTTCGCTCTGACGACGGAATAGCTTGGGCGACAGCGGGTCGAGGCGGCTTGATGAGAGGTCCGAGCGGGCAAGCGTTGTTCTGGACTCGCCACTACGAACGGACCGGAGATCCTCGATCACTGGAACACGCACGACAGCTTGTCGACATCGACCTGTCCGTGATGCAGATGTGCCCTGACGGTTCGATGCAACTGAGAGAAGAGCGCCGGACAATGCCGTATCTGGGATCGGGATCCGTCGGTGTGGGCCTGGTGCTTCTACAACTTGTGCGACATGTCGACGAACCGCGCTATGCGTCTGCGCTACATGCCATAGCCCGCGCTGCCGCCGTCGAATTCACTGCCCAAGCCGGACTGCTCAACGGGCGAGCCGGGCTGATTCTCTTCCTCGGCGAACTCTCCAAGACTCCATATGCCGGCGCCGATTGCGAACAGACGCTTGCGCAGCAGTTCCAGCTTCTGGGCTTGCACAGCCTCGATCACGCAGGAGGCCTTTACTTTCCAGGCGAGCAGAATTTGAGGCTCTCGACAGACTGGGCAACCGGATCTGCGGGAATTCTCGCATTGCTCCGAGATACCGGATCGGCACCTCGCCGACCGTCGTTCCCACTGATGTGTGCGTCGAACTGCCACATCACCTGATTGTTCGACAGTTTTCACCCACGGCAGATTGGAGCACAGGAGTATCAGGCCAAGAACCTGAAATGGAAGCAGCACCGCAAGACAATTCGATCGATGACATCCATCGGCAAGAACGCCGATCAACAAAGGAAATGACAATGGACGCTATTCTCTCGCTTCAAGATCTGTCAGTCGCAGCCGGCAATGTCGGAGACGCCGGCCAGCTCGAGCAGAACGCGGCAATCAGTTCGCTCAGTTTCTTCTGCCTCTGACCTCGGGCCGATACCTCGGAGCAGGTCCGGGGTATCGGCTTTCGAAATCCATGTGGATCACCAAACGAACAGTATTGTTTCATCATGAGACGCATCCACACGTCACCGAGCTGCATTCGCCGATGATCTTCGCGACCTGGAGGCAATGTCGAGGGCAGATCCTATGGTCGTTGGCGGTGATATTCCTCCTGATCTTGACAGCCGCCGTTTCAGGCTGGTTCGTTCAGCGTTCGGGCGAGAGTTGGGACTTCGGGGGCATCTGCTCGCGCTGGTACGACGGAGGTGGCGGTTGCCGCGCCGACACCGCTCTTACCTTGACGGCGCTTCTTGTTCTTCTTCTTCCGTTTACCTCAGGAATGCTGGTGGGTGTCACCACTTTCTCCCGAGACTTCGAGCAGGGCCCCGAGAATCTCGACCTTCGCGAGTCCACCGGCCTTGTTCGATGGTATTTCCTGCGAGTCCTGGTGGCCTTCGTTCCCATCACCCTTGCGATGACAGTCCTGGGCCTGGTGCTCGGCTGGACCCATACACTGGGCCGGGGACAGGCAACAGATGAAGCCACCTCGTTTTCCTTGATGGAGTTCCCCAATTTTCAAACGACGGGAATCGCCGTCGGCGCCTACGCCTTTCTGGCGATGAGTACCGGCAGCGCAGCCGCATTGCTCATCCGCAACACCGTCGTCTCAATGGTCACGACTCTTCTCGTGTTCTTCATCGTGCCCGTCGCACTGAGCGCGATGGTCCGCGAGCACTACACGGCGCCCGACATTGACGTCCAACCCATCGACGGACTGGCCCGTGCAGCGGAATACGCACCGTCGCCGTATAGAAATCTCGACTCGAGATGGGTCATCGGAGCCGGCTTCGCCGATACGGACGGCAACATGATCGACGCCGACTACACAATGTGCTGGGGCTCAGACAATTCCGATCGCCAGCAGCAAGCCCTCGAAGTCGACAACTGCCTTCGAGAACAGGGAATCGATCACTATGCCGTGGTCTATCACCCGCAGAGCCGGTACTGGCATTTTCAGTTCATCGAGACTGCCGTGATGCTGTTGTGCTCCGGGTTGATGATGGCGCTCGCACTCGTCGGCGCACACGGACTGCGCCGGCAGCCCGCCGAGAACCGACTGTCCGAAATGCCGAAATCGGTTTAACATCAGCAGTTTTCGATCAATTTCTTCTTGTGTTCGAATCTTTGTTCGAATATGATTGCTGCATGGACAGTCGGGAAGCGTGGCAGCTGGATGGCGAGGACCTCAAGGGTGAGGTTCTGGATCTGGTGCGTGTCCGGCACGAGTTGCAGTCGCGGTTGGTGTTGCTGATCGTGGAGATGTTTTCCCGGGAGGTTCTCGGTGGGAAGGGTTTTCGGGCGATCGCGCAGTGGTTGCACGGGTCGACGAATCTGGAGATCGGTGAGTGCAGTCTGCTGGTCGGGTTGGCGCGATTGTTGATGCTCGAACCGGTGGTGGGCGATGCGTTTCATCGCGGTGATGTGGATGCGTTGAAGGCGCGGCAGGTGGCGTCGTTTTGTCAGCATCCGCCGAAGAACATGACCCTGGCGGATGTGGAGAAGGCTCGCGGGATCTTGTTGGGGTTGGCGTCGAAGAACATCGTGGATTGTGATGCGGTGCGGGCTGCGATTCGGCGGATCGAGAAGCAGTACGGAAACCGTGAGGACGGTGTTCCGGTCGGGGAAGACTCGGAGCGCAATGAGTTCTACGCTTCGAAAGGCCTGTACGGGCGGGTGACAGTCAAGGGTGATTTGGATGCGGTGAACGGGGCCCGGTTGATCACGCTGCTCTCGAGTCTGTCGGCTCCGACACCGGAGAAAGACGGCGTCAAAGACACCCGCACGCCGGCATTACGCCGGGCCGACGGGTTCTGCGAACTACTGCGCCGGTACGAGCGGGCGGGATTGGGTCCGATCGAAGGTGGGGTGAAACCGCACATCACGGTCACCGCCAGCGCCAAAGACATGACAGATCTGCAAGCTTTGAAAGACCTCCTGCCGTCGACTCAGGAACTGGGGTTCGCGTGGACGGATTGGGTGGGCCCGATCAGTATCGACACGGCCCGGATGCTCGCCTGCGACTGCACCGTCACCCGAATCCTCCTGGACGAGAATGGTGTTCCGCTCGACTGCGGCAAGGAAGCCAGAACCGCGACGGTGCCGCAAAGGCGAGCGTTGGCGGTTCGTGACGGCGGGTGCGCGTTCCCGGGGTGCGGGACACCGTCGGGGTGGTGCGACGCTCACCATATTGTTCACTGGAACGACGGTGGCCCAACAGATCTCGACAATCTGATCTTGTTGTGCGGCCACCATCACCGGACACTGCACCACACGGAATGGAGAGTGGAGATCGGAGCGGATCGGAAGTCGGTGTTCTATCCGCCGATGTCGATCGACCCGTATCAGCACCCGATCGGCGGGAACAGCCCACCCACAGCGGCGTGAATCGCGACAATTGAATACATCAGTACCGGGGACGAACCATGCCCCGGTACTGACGCGCGTTTTTGGTCAGATCCCAACCCTTCAAATCCCAGCTCTACGCACGAGTGAATCTGTAGCCGAGGGAGATACGACGTCGATCGCTCGTAACAGCCCCGCGTACCGCGGATACAGCTCGACGGGACGCGTATTGATCGCCCGCAAGATCCACGATGCAGCTTGACCGGCCGTCAGCGCCGGCTGGCTCACGTAATCCGCCGTCGGCGCGATCATCGGTGTTCGTATGAGCGGGAATTGCACTGTGGTGACGTCGACGCCAGTGCCGTGACATTCCGCGCCGAGGCTTCGGCCGAAGGCACTGAGCGCAGACTTCGACGCGTGGTAGGCGCTGAACCTCGGCATCACCCCGGCAGTGACTCCCCAGGTTCCGACGTTGATGATGTGCCCGGCCTTCGCCTCGAGCATCGCGGGCAGCAGACGCAACGTCAGTCGTGTAGGTCCGAAGTAATTCAGCGCCATGGTGCGCTCGTAGTCGTGGAATCGGTCGACCGAATCCAACGCAGTACGCCGGATCGAGCGACCCGCATTGTTGACGAGGATGTCGATCGACCCGAATCGATCCGCGATCGTCTCCGCGAGTTCGTCGACGGCTTCACCGCGGGAGAGGTCCGCAGGCACGATGTGCGCCCACCCTCCCCTGCGGTGGATCTCGTCCCGTACGTGTTCGAGGTTTTCCTCACCGCGCGCGACCAGGATCATCTCGGCTCCCCGACGAGCCAAGAGATGAGCTGTCGCCTCGCCGATCCCCGAGGAAGCTCCCGTCAGAACGATCGTCTTGTCGGAGAGCGTGACACCGCGTGACGGAACAAGAGAGCGCAGACGCGTCGGCGGACTCAAGGCAATATTGCTGAGCAGCGTTCTGATCACATCGGCCTCGGTTCGATCTTCGCGTGCGTTTCGGTGCGAACCCATCCCTGAACAGCCAACTTCGAGCGCACCGCGGAAATTACTCAAAAGTAAGTTATGGCGCCGTTTCGACCGTGTCAAGAATTCGTCGAGATCCAGGAGTATCTGCCACTAGCTTTTCCTGATACCTCGGGTTACATTAAATCCAGACCGAGTGCCAGCGATCACACAACCGGCCCTCGATTCCACCGAACACCGCGAGAAATACCAGCGGTGACCGAAACGAAGAGGAGACGCCATGACGCTCACATCGCCGCTCGACAAGCGCGGAGAAGCATCCGACGACTCGTACAACGAGACGCTTCGACTCCTGTCCGAGGGCTCGGTGCACAAGCACTTCGACCCGTACCTCGACATCGACTGGGACTCCCCCGAGTTTGCCGTCGTCCCGAACGATCGCCGTTGGATCCTCCCGGCCGAGACTGACCCGTTGGGTGCACACCCCTGGTACCAGTCGCAGTCCGAGGCCAAGCAGATCGAAATCGGCATGTGGCGCCAGGCCAACGTCGCGAAGGTCGGTCTCCAGTTCGAGAACATCCTGATCCGCGGCATGATGCAGTACGTCTTCTCGCTGCCCAACGATTCGGCCGAGGCGCGCTACTGCACGCACGAGTCCGTCGAAGAGTGCAACCACACGATGATGTTCCAGGAGATGGTCAACCGCATCGGTGCCGACGCTCCCGGCATGAGCCGTCCGATGAAGATGCTTGCACCCTTCATCCCCCTTGCTGCGGGTCCGTTCCCCGAACTGTTCTTCGTCGGTGTCCTCGCCGGTGAAGAGCCGATCGACCACATTCAGAAGAGCATCCTGCGCGCCGGCGGCCAGATCCACCCGATCATGCAGTCGGTCATGGCCATCCACGTAGCCGAGGAAGCACGTCACATCTCGTTCGCTCACAAGCTTCTGAGCCGTCGCATCCCGCTGATGTCACGCCCGAACCGGTTCGTCCTCTCGCTGCTGTTCCCGATCGTCATGCGCATTCTCTGTGACGCCATCGTCATCCCGCCGAAGTCCTTCTGGAAGCAGTTCGACATCCCGAAGTCCGTGAAGAAGGACCTGTTCTGGGATCTGCCCGAATCGCGTCAGACCCTGCGCAACTACTTCGGTGACGTCCGCATGCTGGCCACCGACACCGGCCTGATGAACCGTGCCTCGCGCCTGGTGTGGAAGGCCTGCAAGATGGACGGCCGCGCATCACGCTTCCGCAGCGAACCTCACCGCAGCTCGCACAACGCCGCCGCGTAGCTCCCGGACAGTCGAGATCGGACTCATAGCGCCATGCCACACGTAGTCACGCAGTCCTGTTGCAGCGACGCCTCGTGCGTCTACGCCTGCCCGGTCAACTGCATCCATCCGACGCCGGACGAGCCGGACTTCCTCACCGCCGAGATGCTGCATATCGATCCGCAGGCCTGCGTCGACTGCGGCGCATGTGTCTCGGCCTGCCCGGTCGATGCCATCGTCCCCGAATCGAAGCTGACCGATCCTCAGCGGGTATTCCTGTCCATCAATGCGGACTTCTACAAGGAAGAGCGGCCTCGGCCGCTTCTCGCCAAGGTCATCCCGGCAGCGCACGTCGACAAGGGCCGACCGCCGTTGCGAGTTGCGATCGTCGGTTCCGGCCCGTCCGCGATGTATGCCGCGGACGAGTTGCTGACGCAGCCCGACGTGCAGGTCAACGTTTTCGATCGCCTTCCCGTGCCCTACGGCCTGGTCAGAGCCGGAGTTGCTCCGGATCATCAGAAGACCAAGCAGGTCACCCGCTTGTTCGACAAGATCGCCGCACAAAAGGGTTTCGAGTTCTACCTCAACGTCGAGATCGGCAAGCACATCTCGCACAGCGAATTGCTCGAGAATCACCATGCGGTGCTCTACGCGGTCGGCGCATCGTCCGATCGTGGCCTCGGCATCCCCGGTGCTGATCTGCCGGGCACGGCCTCGGCCACGGACTTCGTGGCCTGGTACAACGGCCACCCCGATCACGCCGACGACGTCTTCGACCTCTCGCATCGCCGCGCCGTCATCATCGGAAACGGAAACGTCGCCCTCGACGTCGCTCGCATCCTGACGGCCGATCCCGAGAAGTTGGCGGGTACCGACATCTCCGCTCACGCACTCGCCGCTCTGCGGAAGAGTCGCGTCGAAGAAGTTGTCATCGTGGGTCGACGCGGAATCGCGCAGTCCGCGTTCACAGTCCCCGAGTTCACCGGCCTGATGGCACTGCCGGACATCGAACTCTCTGTCGGACCCGACGACATGGTTCTCGACTCGGCCACCGAAGAACTGGCAAAACGCGGCGAGCTCCCGCATGCCGTCGAGCAGAAGTTGCGTCTACTCGAAGCACTGAAGAACCGCGATCACGTCGACGTCGGCAACAAGCGCATCACGTTGCGCTACCTGCTCACGCCGACGTCGATCACCGGCGACGATCAGGTCAGTGGAATCGAGTTCGCTCGCAACGCCCTGGTCGACGGCAACGGAACCGTACAGATCGAGGCGACCGGCGATACCGAGACCATCGATGCCGGTTTGGTCCTCACCTCGATCGGCTACCGCGGAGTGCCCATCCCCGGCGTCCCGTTCGACGAGCGGGCTTCGGTCATTCCGAATGAGAACGGCCGCGTCCTCGAAGCTCCGAACGGCGATCCCGCCACCGGCGTCTACGCGACCGGTTGGATCAAGCGCGGACCGAGTGGATTCATCGGCACGAACAAGTCTTGTGCGCAGGAAACGATCAGGACGCTCGTCGACGACTTCAACGACGGCCGCCTGACCAACCCTGTCGCCGACGACTCCGCGGTCGATCGTCTGGTCCGAGCTCGACAGTCCGACGTCGTCGACCGTGAGGGCTGGCACGCCATCGACAAGGCAGAGTTGGAACGCGGCGCTGCGCACGATCGCGTCCGCGAAAAGGTTCTGGATCAGGTCGAGATCACCTCCATCCTCGACGCTGCGGCCCGGGTGAAGCCGACTCGTCGATTCGGTCGGCCCGTTCGCGCTCGCTGATCCACCACAGGTAAACAGCTACTTTCACGCACACGGCCCCGCCTGCAGACTCGTCTGCCCGGCGGGGCCGTCTGCGTTCCGGCAGCGTCCCACTCAGCGAAAATTTATGCCCGTCATCGGCCGAAATCGTGTAATACTGCAACCTGTTCCAGTAAGCGGCACAGCGGGCCCCGATCCCCCGGATCAGGCTCGCCAACCAGATGAGGATTGCATGAGCGAGACTGCAACGCCGACGCCGAACGGGAGTGTGACACCTGCAGTAGAGGGTTGGTTCACCACCGGCGACGAACCTGCACTGATCGGCACGAAGTGCCAATCCTGCGGCACCATTTCCTTCCCTCGTGAGGCGACGTTCTGCAAGAACCCGAGCTGCTTCAGCGAGGAGTTCGACGACGTGGAACTCTCCCGCCGCGGCACCGTCTGGTCGTACACCGACGCGCAGTACCAGCCCCCGCCGCCGTACATCCCGCGCTCGGATCCGTACGAGCCCTTTGCTCTCGCAGCAGTTGAACTACCCGAGGGCATCGTCATCCTCGGCCAGGTGGCCGACGGCTTCGGCGTCGACGATCTCAAGGTCGGCAATACCGTCGAGTTGGTAGTCGAGCCGCTGTACACGGACGAAACCGGAGTTCGTACGACGTGGCGCTGGAAGCCTGTCGCCGCCGATCAGGAGTCGAAGTCATGAGCAAGGACGTCGCAGTACTCGGTGTGGGCTTGCATCCGTGGGGCAAGTGGGGACAGTCGTTCGTGAAGTACGGTGTTGCCGCCGCTCGCGCCGCGCTCGCCGATTCGGGCGTTGACTGGCAGGACGTCGACTTCATCGTCGGCGGCGAAACTGTCCGCAACGGATACGGCGGATACGTCGCCGGAGCCACGTTCGCTCAGGCCCTCGGCTGGAACGGCGCTCGCGTCGCCACGTCGTACGCAGCGTGCGCGACGGGAGCCCAGGCACTCGACACAGCTCGCGCACGAATCCTGGCCGGCCTCAGCGAAGTTGCCCTGGTCGTCGGCGCGGACACCACCCCCAAGGGTTTCCTCGCTCCCGTCGCCGGTGAGCGTTGGGACGACCCGGACTGGCTGCGCTTCCGCCTCATGGGTATGACCAACCCGGCGTACTTCGCGCTCAACGCGCGTCGTCGCATCGACCTCTACGGCGCCACCGCGGAGGACTTCGCCAACGTGAAGGTCAAGAACGCCAAGCACGGGCTGGGCAATCCGAATGCGCGCTACCGCAAGGAAGTCACCGTCGAGAACGTGTTGGCCTCCCCCGTGGTGTCCAATCCTCTGCATTTGCTCGACATCTGCGCGACCTCCGACGGCGGCGCAGCAATCTTGCTGACGTCGATGGAATACGCCCGCAAGATGGGCATCGCGGAACCTGTTCGCATCAAGGCTATTTCGACGGTCACGCCGACGTTCCCGCAGACGATCATGGACATGCCGAACTTCTCCACCGATTCCAGCTCTGCCGTCCCCGCTCCGGAGCGCACCTTCAAGGAATCCATCGGCTACGCCGCGTACGAGGAAGCCGGGATCTCTCCCGAGGACGTCGACGTCGCCGAGGTCTACGACCTCGCCACCTCGGTGGAACTGGACTGGATCGAAGACCTCGCCCTGTGCAAGCGGGGCGAGGCGGAGCACCTTCTGCGTGCGGGTGACACCAGCATCGGTGGCCGCATCCCGGTCAATCCGTCCGGTGGACTTGCGTGCTTCGGCGAAGCCGTTCCCGCACAGGCACTTGCGCAGGTCTGCGAGCTCACCTGGCAGCTTCGTGGACAGGCCGAAGGCCGCCAGGTCGAAGGTGCTCGCATCGGAATCACCGCCAACCAGGGCCTGTTCGGCCACGGCTCCTCGGTGATCGTTTCCGCCTGACCCTGTTCTTCTCTCGTGGCGGTCGCTCACTCATCCGTGAGCGGCCGCCACGATCACGTCTGCCACTGCCCCCGGCTGTGAAACCAGCGATGCATGCGACGTCGGGAGTTCGCTCGTGTTCGCTCCCATCCGATTTGCCATGAACCGCTGCGCCGTCGCAGGGATCACTCGGTCTTCACCGGCGACCAGATACCAACTCGGTGTGTTCGCCCACGACGGAGGCCCGCCGAGCTCGAGGTTCGCCCACAGAGCCGCGGACTTCTGATGCGCCAACATCGTTGCCGCTGTCTCCTCGGAAACGTCCTGAGCGAAGACGGAATGGAAATACTCGTCCGTGACATAGCCGTCGACGTTCTTACCGCCGATCGCGTGAGGATCGTCCACGATCTTCAATCCCAGAGCCGGCGGCAGCAATTGGCTGCCCGGGAATCGAATCGGATCGATCGTGATCTGTACCGGTTCTCCCTGAACCGGAGCAAACGCCGCGATGTACACCAACGACTGCACCTTCGGATCGTGGACGTTGGTGATCACCGCTCCGCCGTACGAGTGGCCCACGAGCACGACGGGTCCGTCGATGTCCGCAACCGTCTTCTCGATCACGGACGCATCGTAGGCAGGCCCACGCAGAGGATTGTCCGGTACCACGACTCGATAGCCGCGCGAACGTAAGTCGGCGGCGACGCCGTCCCAACTGGTCGCGTCGGCAAAGGCGCCGTGAACCAGAACGACAGTCGGCTTGGGGCTTGCCACCGCGGCACCAGAGCCGAAGATCAGTCCGGCCGCGACTGTCATGAGCATTGCCAGAACTGCTGTGAATACACGTGAGATCTTCATGCGTTTCCTTCACTCTCGTCGAAAAGCGAGAAACTGCGGTAAGCCGGGACATGCCCGTTTCGATCCTAGAAACACCGCGTGCGACGGACATGACTGTCCGTGCAGACTTCTGGGCTCACACTGCACAGCTTCTGGTTGAGCGTCCGCATCGCGGGGTATCAAGCCTGCATGGCTTTGCTCCTGGATACCTCCGTGTTGGAGCCTGACCAACGCACGGACGCCTTTGTCGACGCGATGGGTCGCGCCTCGGTTCCGTGCGCAATCCACGTGGAGAACCCGGATCGGGTGAGCGCACGAATGAACGTGTGGAATCTGGGCGCCGCATCACTGTTCCGCTCCCAGTCGACCGGGATGCGATTGACCCGTGCCCCACACCACGTCCGGTCCACATCGATGCCCGTTCTTGCGATTGCTCTGCAGGAGAGTGGAATCGGCCATCTCGACCAGTACCAATCACAGCGCAGGGTCCCGGCCGGTGAACTCCTCATGACGGACCTGACCTCGACCTACGATTTCTCCTGGTCGGGAACGGGCGCTTCCCAGTGCCTCTACGTTCCGATGGATCGGCTGGGATTGCCGATCGACACCGTCCGCGACGCAGCTACCCGGCCTCATCACAGCAACCTGTACCCCTTGATGATTGCGCACGTTCGCGAATTGTTCCGTGGCGCCGACCTACTGGACACCGATCCTGCGGCCGAACAACTGGGTGAGGCTTCGATCGAACTCGCGCGCGCGTTGGTCACCTCGATCGCGCATGCGAATCCGCACGTGTCGACCCCGAGATCGGCACTCGCCATGACCTCGATCCGTCGATACATCCGCGAACACCTTCACGATCCGGCGCTGCATCCCGCACGAATTGCCCACGCCCACAACATCTCACTGCGACAGCTGTACAAGATCTGCTCGGACAACGACTTTCGGATCGAACAGTGGATCATCACCCAGCGTCTGCGGAAGGCTCGTGAAGAACTTCGTGGACCGGCCACCGCCGGCCTGCCGATCGCGGCCATCGCCCACCGGGCAGGCTTCGTCGACGCCGGCCACTTCAGCCGACGCTTTCGGCAGGCTTACGGAGTCAGCCCGACTCGTTGGCGTCAGATCCGCGATTGAAGCAGCGCCACAACGTCTGTCTGACCACGACTTTCGGCATTGTCCAACGCCGTCTTTCCCGACGCATCCCGGATCGAGGGATCTGCCCCTGCGTCGAGTAGCTGAGTGATCACATCGACATAGCGCGCGGATCCGTCACCGTAGACAACAGCTTCGAGTAGGGCAGTCCACCCTGGATCATTGACGTGATCGACCGGGACCCCGGCAGCGATCAGCATCCGGACCGTCTCGACATGCGCGTGTTCACTCGCGGGAATCAGAGCCGTACCGCCGTAACGGTTCACGCTGTCGACGTCCGCGCCGTGGGTGAGCGTGAGCGCCAGAATCTCGTTCAATCCCTCGGCTCCGGAATACAGGAAAGCCGAATCCTGCATGGAGTCCTTCGCATTCACGTCTGCCCCGGCAAGAATCAACGTCGACGCCGCGGCGACGGCGTTGTTCTTGGTGGCCTCGACGAGCGGAGTACGTTCATCTTCGCCGCGAGCTTCGATGTTCGCGCCGGCGCCCAAGGCAGCGGTGATCGCTGCCGGATCATTGCGGTCCACAGCGTCGAAGAGGGCGCGTTCGGATTCCGGCGTCGATGGTGGCAAGGCACTCGTAGGCGGTACACCCGTAGGCGGTACGGCTGCCGTGGTAGTCACAGACGACGAGGTAGTCGGCGCCACCGAGGTGTCGGAAGAACTGCAGCTCGTCACAGCTCCGGTCACCGACGCCGCGATGATTCCGCAAGAAAGGACAGTTCTCGACATCCGCTTCATGGAACCAGTCTTCCACAGCCGGCCGAATGGACTGACGATCAAAGATAGGGCGACATCTTCAGCATCGATCGTCTCACCAACGGTTTGACCGCCGGAATGATCCACCGTTTCCAGCCGAGCGTGGCTGCGATGTCGGCGGTGATGTCGTCAAAACTTCGGCTCTGATACCGCAACAACCGCTGACTTTCCTCGGTGTCCACCCAGTCGGTCACGTACTCCTTGCCACTGAAGGCACTATCGGGCAACGGTTCCAACCCCATTGCCCGCAGCATTCTCGCCAGATATTCGCGATAGGTCACCTGACAAGACTCACCACCACCGACGAAGAGCACCCGGCCCCATACCTGCGGCGTCTCCAGCGCGTTGGCAAGTGCGACAGCAGCGTCGTCGGGGTGCAGCACTTCGATCCTGTTGTCCAAACCGATCTCGAACATGATGGGATCGGCTCCACGCGCGCCGATGATCGGAACGTCGGCGAACCGCGGTATGAACCACGTCAGACCGGACTCTCGCACTATGCGTTCACCCTCGATCTTGTGGGCGGTGTACCCATCCGTCGCCTCGAGTGGATCATCCACTCTACGAGGAGGTTTCCGATGCATCGTTCGGCCGTGAACATCGAATGTCGATGCAAAGACAAGTTTGGGCGGATCACTCTGCGACAGCGCTGCCGTGACGACGTTACGGGTTCCCTCGACGTTGACCTTCTCCGCACCAGCAACATCGAGCTCGCTGGCGGGCGGAATGACTGCAGCCAAGTGAACTACGACCTCGATACCCGCCACTGCAGCCTCGACCGTCTGGTAGTCACGAATATCTCCCCAGACCGTTTCGACGGCACGAAAGGCACTCGCCCGCTTGCGATCCTCGGGAGTTGCCAGCGCAAGACAACGAACATCGTGGCCTCGGCGCACGAGCTCCGCCAGAACGTGCGAACCGATGTTCCCGAAGGCTCCGGTCAAGAGCACCTTCATGATCGGATGGTGCCTCGCCCGGCGACAAGGGGGAGATCCAGCGCCGAAACGAGCCCGGCCTCGATCCCGTCGAGCATCGGAATGGCATTGATCGCTCGCATTCCCGTCGCCAGGCACCCTCCGGTGATCGGATCCCCGTCGAGCGCTCCACGGAACGCCGTTTCCTGCGTGATGTCCGGACTACCTTTGATGATGACGCGATAGACGTCGTTCTCCACGGAAGTTGCTCTGGGCCAGTGCGTTGCTGCGTCGTTGGTGATGCGGTTGACGTGCTCGATCACGATCTTCGCGTCGTCTCCCACCCACCCGCGGATCTCGAATCGGACTGCGGCACATTGGCCAGGCTCGATGACTCCGAACGGATACGTGATCGGTTCGGTAGCCGCCCACTTCTCGTACACGGTGTCGATGCGGTCCAACTTGACCCCGACGGCGTCGGCGATCATCGGAATGGTGTGACCCCATGCGAAGATCAGCACCTCGGGAATCTCGAGTACCGCCGGCGTATCCACCGAGACGCCGATTCCCATCGTCGAACTGTAGTCACCTGCGTAGTTCGCATAGTCCAACAGTTCCTGCACCCGTACGCTGTCTACGCGGCCACACACCCCCATGAGCGTCAGCGGGAAGAGATCGTTGGCAAATCCCGGATCGATTCCCGTGGTGAAGCACGACTTTCCGCTTTCGCGACACGCCTTTTCGAGGTCCACGAGCATTTCTTCGGGGCAGGCCTTCGGGTAGACCAACGGCGTCATCGACGTCGACACCACGTGCTTACCCGACAGCAGGGAGCGCGACATGTTCGCGATGTTCTCGACGGCGAACTCCGCAGTCGGACCGAAGTATGCAACGGCGTCGGCATCGACGGCCAGGGCTGCCTCACTGTCGATCGTGGCTGCCAGCCCCACCGGCTCGACTCCGATGAGCGTGCCGACGTCGACGCCGTCCTTGTCGGGGTTGTGCACGATCACGCCGACCAGTTCGAATTCGGGATGATCGAGCAGTTCGCGGATGACCAACTTACCCACGACGCCCGTACCCCACACGATGACCTTGTGTTTCATTGCAGTGCAGTCCTTTCCGGAACAGAGCCGATAGACGGTCAGCGAAAGAACTCGCCGCCGTTGACGAAAAGCGTCTGCCCGGTCAACATCCGGGCGCGGTTGGAGGCGAAGAAGACCACGGCGTCCGCTACGTCGTCGTCTGCCGGGATTTCACCGAGCGGCATGTTCTTGCTGATCTCGGCGATGATGTCTTCTTCGGGGACCCGACGGTCGGCGGCCGCGAGCCCGACGTACAGCTGTACCGGCGGTCCCCACATCCAGGTCGGGACCACGGTGTTGACTCGGATTCGATACTGTCCCAGTTCTTTTGCCAGCGACCACATCGCTGCATACAGCGCACCTTTGGACGTCGCGTATGCCGATTGCGGCAACTGAGGATGAAACATGGCCTGCGAGCCGATCATGACGACGGCGCCGCCACGCTTCTTCAATTCCGGTAGCGCCGCCTGCGTCAAAGTGAGAGTTCCGATGACGTTGACGTCCAACATGGCCTTCCAGGCACTCAGATCGGCACCTTCGAGCCCACCGAACACGTCCTCCTTGGCTGCGACGTTGACCAACGCGTCCACTCGCCCGAAACGTTCTGTGGCGGTGGCGATCAACCGTGAGCACGACTCCGGATCGGCGATGTCCGTCACCGAGTAGGCGACGTGAGCACCGGTCGGATCTATCTCCTCGCAGACGGATTTCAAATTCTCTTCGGTTCTCGCGCCGAGTACTACGTTGGCCCCGTCACGGACTGCAGCCAATGCGATTTCACGCCCCAGGCCGGTTCCGACGCCGGAAATCACCACGGTCGAATCTTCGAGCAATTGAGTCATGACGCGCACCTCCACAGGGCACCCGATGGATAACGTAACGCCGTGTTACGAATATGGAGAAACGTAACACTGCGTTACGCTATTCACAATGGATTTCGAAGAAGTCGCCCCAGACAACCTCA
Organism: Rhodococcus sp. KBW08; assembly: GCF_003852455.1. Taxonomy (NCBI): domain Bacteria; kingdom Bacillati; phylum Actinomycetota; class Actinomycetes; order Mycobacteriales; family Nocardiaceae; genus Rhodococcus; species Rhodococcus sp. KBW08. Next base: position 130,161 of record NZ_QAJJ01000011.1, on the reverse strand, counting down.
CCCCGGACAACGTCACCCCAGACAACGTCACCCCGGACGAGGACACCGAACGGCTACGCGGAAGGCCCCGCGATCCCGCCATCGGTGATTCAGCCCTGGCCGCGGCACGTGAGTTGCTCGCCGAGGTCGGCTGGGACAAGACGACGATGGTGGCGATCTCCGAGCGCGCAGGCGTCGGCAAGCCCGCTCTGTACCGTCGGTGGCCGTCCAAGACTCACCTGGTTTTCGAAGCAGTCTTCGGTTGGGTCGACGAGTCTCCGCCCGTAGCAGACGCCACAGATCCCGAAGAGTGGGTACGGGCCTCGTGTAACTACACCCTGGAACTCTTTGCAAAGCCCGAGGTGAAGGCTGCACTGCCCGGCCTGCTTTCCGCATTCGCGGAGCGCGGCGACCTGCCGTCGACATTGTGGTCGGAGTTCGGTGGCCCCGGCATCGCCATGCTCGCGCAGATGCTGAACCGTGGCGGCGGTGATGCCGACGCGATGCGGGACGCTCAGGCAACGATGCTGTTCATCGTCGGCGGCACGATGGTCCTGAGAATGCTGATGCCCGAAAACGACTCCGCTCCCCTCGTCGAACGGATGCCGGACATACTTCTGCACGGCGTCACACCGAAGGAGCAGAAGGACACATGACCGCAGCAGAACCGACCATCGGCCTCGACGACGATCGTGTGCGCGTCACCTCGTGGCGCTTTCCGGCCGACGGCAGTGCCACCGGACGCCATCGACACGAGTACGACTACATCGTCGTGCCGGTCACCGGCGGCCGATTCGTCGTGTCCGATGCCGATGGTTCCACCCGCGAGATGACTCAAACTCCCGGTCAGTCGTACCATGGAACCGCGGGCACGGTGCACGACGTCACCAACGCGTCGGGCGCGGAAGCCGTCTTCGTGGAGATCGAACTCAAGACTCGCTAAATCAGGGACTTTGGTCCGAATTTCTTACTTGGGCGCTTATTTGGTGTCCGAATTGGGTAGTTTCACATCATCTAACTCGTTCAAAATTTCGATCCAGCGGTCACGTCCAGTGGAGCCAGTCGAACAGGAGTCGGATGAGCAGCCCATTTCGTGATGCCGCTGCAGTGACGCTCGATGCGTCTTCGCGCGGTGAGCGTGCGCGCGTGCCCGGCGCCCCGATCAACGGTCGCTTTCACCCGCCGTCGGCCGTCAAAGGACTGGTCCCGCGTCCGCGCCTGCATCGCAAACTCACTGCGTCCACCGCTGCCGATGGCGTCGGCCCTGGACCCGTGGGGTTGCTGTCCGCCCCGGCCGGTGCCGGGAAGACCTTGCTGCTGGCCGATTGGGCGCGCGAGTATTCTCGCGCGTCCCCCGATGCGGACCTGGCGTGGTTGACTCTCGCCGAGCGCGACAACAACGTGTCGGTGCTGTGTGAATCCCTGGCCGAAGCAATCGCCACGCCTATCGATCCGACCGGCCGGAGGCTTCCCGCGCAAACGGGATCCAGGCGACCGGTGGAGCAATGGCTCGCGCATTTCGCCGAAACTCTCGAAACGCACGATCGTCGAACGACGCTGATCCTCGACGACGTTCACACACTTCACGATCCACTGTCGATCAGTCTTCTCGATCGGATACTCACTCACACCCCAGGCAATCTGTCGATCATCGTCGCCGCACGATACGAACCACCTCTCACGTGGCATCGTTTGGCTCTGGACGGCCGACTCACCCGCTTCGCATCCACCGATCTCGCTTTCGACCGGTCCGAGATCACTACGATGTTCGGTGAATACGACATCATGTTGGGCGAAGACGAGTTGGCAATCGTCGAAGACTTCACCAAGGGGTGGGGTGCAGTCGTTCGCCTCACCGCAGCGTTTCTGGCCGGCCGCAATGACATCGCCGACGCGCTGGACGAATTCACGCACACACCACGGCCGATCGCCGATTTCCTGGTCGACGAGGTGCTGACGTCCTTACCCGAACACATCACCTCGTTCATGCTGCGGACATCGATAGTCGATTCGTTCTCCGCTCCACTGGCGGAAACTCTGACCGATTCGAACGCACGATCCGAGATCGACTCTCTGATTCAGTTCAACTTTCCGGTGACCCGTACCGATTCCGCCGACCACACGACCTGGTTCAGCTATCACCCGCTACTGCGCGAACACCTTCGGGCAGAGTTCCGCCGCGTCGATCACGTCGAGAGGAAGCGCGCACACGTGCGCGCAGCAACCTGGTACGAAAGCCATCATCTCGAACTCGAGGCGCTCGAACTCGAGGTGTCGATCGGCGACCCGTGCCGCATTCTCGCGTTTCTCGAACGCTGCGGGCTGGGGCTCGTACTCGACGGTCACAGCGGTGACGTCGTACGAGTCCTCGAATCCGCCCCGACGCAGGTCTCGGAATCCCCGATCACCCGACTGATTCTGGCAGCGGCCGCCCTCCATTCCGGTGACGTGACCTCGGCGACGACATGTCTCGACCTTCTCGAGGCAACTCATCCCCCCATTGCAGACGATCCACTGTTCCTGGCGATGAGCCTGGAAATCTCCTGCGTTTCGGCAACTTCCGACAACCAACCATTGGTGTCACGCCTGCAGCGACGCCCGAACAGCACCCACTCCGACGTCGAGGCGTACGTACACCTCGAATTGGCGACGGCGCACTTGCTCCGGCGCGAGTTCGAAAAGGCGACTGTCGAGTACACCCAGGCCGCAGCCCTCGGGGCGCTACGGGGCCGGTCGCGATTCGTCCTGAAGTCACTGACCGGATTGGGGTATGTCGCTTCCCTCAGCGGCGACATCGGGGCGATGAGAGCGCATTCCACCTACGCTCTCGACTACGCGATCGAACACCGAATCACGACGACAGCGGAATACGAGTTGTCCGCGTCGGTGGTCGCCTTCGCGGCGTACCTCTGCGCCACGGGTGATCTTCCGTACCGCATCCCCACCATCGGAAACTACCGGAGCACAGACGTTCTCGGCGCCAGCGCGCCAGTGTTCGGTTGGCATACCGTCGTGACCTTCGGGCTTCACAGCCTCGACGACGCGGCCGACCGACGGTCGACTGCCGCCGACATTCGCGACGCCATGCTCAGTGCTGTCGAACTACGCACCTTCGCGATGGCGACCCTCGCCCTCCTACCGCCCGTCGTCAACGCCTGCTTGTCGGTCGGCGAAGTGGAATGGGCCGGCCGACTCGTACGCGATGCGGCCGAGCGGTTCGGCGAGACCTCCGAGATACATCTCGCACGAGGTGCCGTCGCGTTCTCTGCCAACAAGTTCGCAGAAGCCCTCGCCGAAGTCTCCGAAGCTCTCGCAACCTCCGAAGCGCCGCTGCTTGCGCATCACGTCTACGCCTGGACACTCGAGGCGGGGATCCACGCCGCAACAGGTCACGAACGCAAGTCTTTTCGCTCTCTTCACAAAGCTCTCCACGCCGCAGAAACCGGTGGCCTCCTGCGGCCCTTCCTCGACTACGGAACAGCCCTGCGGCCGATATTCGACGAGTTCAGTGGACATTTCGGAGATCAGGAAGTTTTTGCCGAACAGGTACGCAATCGAGTACGCCCACAGGAGCTGGTGAGTGCGCCGATCCTCACCCCGGGTGAGTACACCGTGCTACGCGAACTGGCTTCGGGAGACACCACGGAGTCGATCGCCGACACGCTGTTCCTCTCGGTCAACACGATCAAGACGCACCTTCGCGGGATCTATCGCAAGTTGGAAGTGAGCAACCGACGCGACGCGCTCAAGGCTGCGCGACGCGGCGGTCTCATCTGAGCAAGACTGCTTCCATGCTCCCGAAGCTGTACTCCGACTCGCGCGATCGCTTGATGGTGTGGGCAAGACGCACACCGAGCCGTCGCCTGGCGACCGATGCAACCGTCGACGTTTTCGAAGTCGGTCTCGTCGACAGCGCCATGACTCTGGCAGCTCAAGCCTTCACGTCCTTGCTCCCGGTCATGATCGCGGCGTCCACCCTGGAGAAACTGAAGCCGTTGGCCGACGCCGCCAAGGACGACCTCGGGGTCCAACTACCCGACGCCCAAATCATCAACACCTCCACTGCGGCCGCGTTCGGAATCGTCGGTTTGCTCATGCTGCTGATCAGTTCCACGTCCTACGCTCGCGCTCTCGGCCGGATGTACGGGCGCATCTGGAGCGTGCCGACTGCGACGCTTCGTCAGGCGTGGCGTTGGATAGCGGTCGTGTTCGTCGTGGCGACATCGGTGGTCGGGGCGGCCCTCTGCCGAGAACTGAACGGTGTGCCGGGGGTGGGCAGACTCCTGGAATTTGTTGCGGTCTACGTGGTGTGGGCGCTCGTCTGGACTGCCGTGCCGATGCTGTTGACCGCTAATCGCATGACCACTCGTATGTGCGTCGGGTCCGGGTTGCTCACCGCGACGGGTCTGAGCGGACTGCACGTGGCAGGCACCCTTTTCCTGCCCCGTATGACCAAGACCTCTCAGGACGAGTTCGGCCTCCTGGGCGTGATGTTCACCGTCATCGGCTGGCTGTTCGTCTTCTCGGCCATCGTGGTTGTCGCGTCGTCGATCGTCGGATCGGTGGCCAAAGATTCCGGCCCGCTGGGAATCTGGCTGCGAACCTCACGCTGACGTGCCGCCTCCACCGGCAAGCGCCTGCGACACCGTCGGATAGACGTCGACCTTCAGCGCGCCCCGGTCAGCACCGGACAGAACGTCGCGGAACTGTCCGATGTCTCGGGCTACACGGAAGCTCACGTTCCTGCGAGCCAACGAGTCTCGAAGCTGAGCCAACATCTGGGCCGCGCTGACGTCGATGAACGGTGACGTTTCGGCGTCGAGCACCACCATGGTGGTCCCCGCGGTCACCAGGCCGGTGATCTGATCACGCACGTGATCGGCATTGGCGAAGAACAGCCCGGATTCCACCCTGACCACCACGATGCCGTCGAGTGTCCTCAGATCGGGGTGACCGCTGGCGTCGACCCAGCGCGTGCCGTCCTTGGCCAGAGCTGCCACATGCGGTTTGGAGACTCGATAGAGGAGCAGCAACATCGAGACGGCAATTCCGATGATCAAACCGGGCAAGGTGTCGAACAGGAGAACTCCGAACATCGCCGCGATCGCTGCGGCGAAATCGGCCCGCGCGGCGTGGCCGTAGATGCTGCCCAACCTCTTCGTCCAGACCCGGTACAGCGCTGCGAGAGAGGAGAAATCGACCAGCTCGATCACGGCGGCGATGACCACGGCGGAGAGCGTCGCCTCCGGCAACTTCTCGAACAAGCCGGTCAGAAACAGCAGAGTCAACAGTGTCAGTGCAGCGACCACCAGTCCGCTGACCTGAGATTTGGCGCCTGCGCCCCCGTTGACAGCGGTCTTCGAGAGGCTGCCGTTGACCACCATTCCGGAGCACAGACCCGATCCGAGATTGGCCGCACCCAGTCCAGCGAGTTCACGATTGGCGTCGATCGTGTACCCCGCCTTGGCCGCGTATGTCTTTGCAGCACCCAGACCTTCGGCGAATCCGATGAGCAGAACGCCGACTGCCGGCCCGACCAGATCGAGATAGTCCTCGGCTCCCACACCACTCGGCAGACCCATCGACGGCAGTCCCGAGTCGATGTGCCCGACGATGTCGATGCCGCGATCGTCGAGGCCGAACAAGGCGACTGCGGTAATGCCCAGCAGCACGACGAGGAGCGAACCCGGTACCAGCGGAAGCCATCGCTTGACGCCCAGGACCATTGCCAGGCTGAGCAATCCGATGATCACCGTCGGTCCGTCGACCTCACCCAGTTCCTTCACCACTGTCCACGCCTGGACGAAGAAGTTTCCCTCCCCCTTCTCCACGCCCAGGAGTTTGGGTACTTGACCGATGATGATCGTGAGCGCCAGACCCACGATGAATCCCTTCAGAACCGGCTCGGAGATGAAGGAGGCGATGAAGCCGAGGCGCATGAATCCTGCCAGCAGACCCACGAGCCCGGTCACGATTGCCAATGCGGCCGACAGCGCGATGAATCGGCCGTCGTTTCCCGAAGCCAGTGGCGCGATCATCGCCGCGGACAACGCTGCGGTCGCCGACATCGGCCCGACGATCAGGTGTCGCGAACTACCTGCTGCTGCATACAGAATCAGTGACGGAACTGCAGCATAGAGCCCGACTACCGGCGGAACTCCGGCGATGGTGGCGTACGCGAGCGCTTCTGGAACGAGGACGGCCCACACGGTGAGGCCGGCAATGATGTCGGGGCGGAGCCAGCCGCGCTGGTAGTCGGAGAGCGATCCGAAGACCCACCACGTCCGTGTGTGCGGAGCACTCATAGTCCTTGCACCCCTTTACTGATCTGCATCGCCGCGATCAAGGCGAGAAGCCCGACGTTCAGCAAGTGCGTGTTGGTGGCTATCCAGGTGCGGATCTTCTGCAACGGTTCGGTTGCCTCGTCCTTCTTGATCAGAAGGAGGGCGACGGGCACCGCAACCGAGGTCACGGACACCAGCGAGAAGATCACGGCCGAGACGATCTGCGACGTGGGTTCCACAGTGCTGAGCCGCAGATTCATGGCGGCGGCGATGGCACATGACATGTCGATGGGGTTGAGGACGAACAGCGCGAAACCTAACGCCCCTGATCGCATCGGCCGGAAATGCTCTACCGACTGGAGCATTTTCGGCAGCTGCGGGGCGGCGGCGACCACGTCGCCGGGTGCGACGGCGGCCGCCATGGCCTGGACTCCGCGGCGGCTGCGCGTGTACACGAACCAGGCTCCCGCCAGCAGAGTCGCGCCGAGAACGAGATGGAGGATGGGCACCCACAACGGGGGGTGAGTTCGCTGGTGCACTTGAAGGGCCGTCAAAATGATGTATGCGCCGGCCAGCGCGACAACTATTCCGAGATACCACCCGATCAGGTACGCGATGCTGTTGATCCGCGCTCGTTCGGAAAAGAGCACGGCAACAACGGCAACCACCGCCAGCGGGCTCATGATGATCCCGAGCGCCAGCGGGATCTGTTGCAGTAGCAACGATCCCATACCTACCTCCAGTTGTCAGAGACCGCCGATGCCCTTACCGATGAGAACAACACCGATAACCAGGATCAACACACTCATCACCGTGGCGTTGTTGTCCTGCAACCACACCTTCAGCTTGGCAAGCGGACCGCGCAGTCGCTCCGCGGCAACGAGGTAACCGATCACAGGCACGCACACTGTCGAGGCCGCGATGATCGTGAAAACCAGAATGGCGACAACAACTTCTCCGGATCCAAGCGAGGCGGATCCGATCGAGATTCCGGCCGCGATACACATCATCAGATTCTTCGGATTGATCGCAGCCAGAGCGAAGCCCAAGCCGAGGCCTTTGGCAGCGGTCATGTCGTCGATGGCTTGCATCCACTTCGGGGTTTCGTGCTCGCCTCCGCGTCCGCGCCATTGCTTCGCTCCGAACGCAAGAAGCAACACTCCCAACGCCAGCTTGATCCACGAGACCGTCGCCGACGGATCACCTTCGGAGTCGCCGAGCTTGCTGGACAAGAGCACGAAGATCACAGTGGCGACAACGATTCCGAGTATCCAGCCCAGAGCGAACCCGACGCTCGTGCTGCCGGCTCGCTTGGACAACAACATCAAGATTGCAGCGATGATCGGGATCGGCGATACCGCGACGCCGACCGCGAGGGGTAACAGATCCCCGATGACAGATCCCATGCCGACCTCTTCTCTCTCCCGGTCGACACTAGGGGCGGGGGCCCTGCGCAGCCTCACACGAAAAGGATGAACAGAACCGTGGCGACATTCACCCGTAGGGGATGAAGCCCGAGGAGCATGCGCGAGTAAGACTGGATCTCACGGATGCGGAGTCCTGGATCGAGCAGCGACGCCGATTGCACTTGACGACACCTGATTTCGAGACTCGGCGCGGGGCGGGTCCGAACCTCACGGCCCTACGAAATGGAGCGGACACTGATGAATGCTCCCACTCGGTATCAATTCCTCATCGACGGCGAAGTGTCGGACCGTGTCAAGGCCGCATTTCCCGACCTCAGTGTTGCCAGTGCGGCCGGCGGATTCACCAGTTTGTACGGACCCGTCGCGGACCACACGGCCATGCGAAGCATCATGGCCCGCCTTGATTCCCTCGGGTTGACCGTCGCCGAACTGCGAAGGCTCCCGGACTGATCCGAGCCGCCCGTCCGTCGGATCGTCTCCGCGCACGAGCGATGGTCCCGACCGAGTCGATTCGGTCGGGACCAACTGCCCTCGAGTTGTTCGGTGCCTAGACTCTGTCTGTATCCCAAGTAGCGACGGCCCAGATCACAACGACATCGAGCGCGATGACCAGGATCGACCACAACGGGTAGTACGGCATCCACAAGAAGTTGGCGATGATCGAGAGCGACGCAATGACTATTGCCGCCGCCCTGGCCCACACTGCACCCGTGAAGAGGCCCAGAGCCACCACGATCCCGATGATGCCCAAGATGATGTGGATCCAACCCCACGTCGTGATGTCGAACTTGTACGTGTAGTTGATACCCACGACAAACAGATTGTTGTCTGCGACGGCCGCGATGCCCTGAAGCAGAGCGACAATGCCTGCGGTGAGCAGCAGAATCGCTGCTGCAAACGTCGTACCTACCGCGAAACCCTGCCGGACAGGGTGATTCGCGGGTTCCCGCGGTGGAGCAGTCATCAGCGTTCCTTTCGACAGAATGCACTTCCCTTACTCAGTCTCGAGGGGCTGGAAAGCGAAAGCATCACCCGTCGCGGATGAACCGCAGGTCATCGGTCCGTACCCGCTTGCCGGCGTCGCAAACCAACATTGGCAGACTGGCACTGTGCAGCACACCGTAGTCGTGATCACCGATATCCACGCTCCACCTGCGGTGATCTTCGATCTCGAACTCGACATGGACGAACACTCGGCCTCGCTCCGAAAAACGGACGAGGTGGCCGTGACGAGTACGGGTAGACCAGCGCTGGAAGAGGGCGACGAGGTGTCCTTCACCGCTCGGCATTTCGGGTGGAGATTCTCGATGACAAGCCGGATCACGCAGTACAACCGCCCGTATTCGTTCACCGACGAGCAGGTTCGCGGCCCGTTTACCGCAATGCAGCACGAGCACGTCTTCGACATTCAGCCGGGCGGGTGGACGCGGATGCACGACCGCTTCACGGTCACAGCCCCCTTCGGCGTGCTCGGACACCTGGCTTTGAGGTTGGCTGTCGGCCCGTATCTGCGACGCCTTCTCGAGCAACGCGCCGCGCACATCAAGACCCGCGCAGAAGCCGACACCCCATTTGTCGAGTGAGAACCCTCTGCTGAAGCAGCGCAGAGTGTGTTCACTCAACAGAACCCGTGCTCACTCAACAACAGTCGCACTCGTCACCTTTCTCGGCCGCAGCCACGACCGGGCAGCACGGATCGCCCTTCCACGCGTTGATGCCTTCTTTCACCGCGATGACGGCGATCACCAGTGCCGCAATCGGATCCGCCCACGACCAGCCGAGCACCGAGTTGAGCAGCAAACCGACCAGCAAGACCGCAGAGAGGTACGTGCAGAGCAGAGTCTGCTTCGAGTCCGCGACCGCCGAAAGGGAACCCAGCTCCCGACCGGCTCGGCGCTGCGCGTAGGACAGGGCCGGCATGATCGCCAAACTGACTGCAGCCAAAACTATTCCGACGGTGGTGTGCTGGGCCTCCCCCAGACCCAACAGCGACCGAATCGCGTCGAACGAGACATACGCAGCGAGCCCGAAGAACGAGAATGCGATCACGCGTAGCGCCGTCTTCTCCCGGCTCGCAGGATCCGGGGCCGAAAACTGCCAGGCAACCGCTGCCGCCGAGGATACTTCGATCACGGAATCAAGACCGAACCCGAACAGGGCCGCAGACGACACCCGCGTGCCCTCCGCCAGCGCAATGATCGCCTCGACGACGTTGTAGCTGATCGTGATCGCCACGAAGATGCGGATTCTTCTCGACAACAGCGCTCGTCGGGCAGTCGAGAGACCGACACCGTCAACGGGAGCAACCATCAGCAGCACCCCTCTGATTCGCTGTCCGGGCAGAACGACGGATCCACGGCGAGTACGACCCCGAGTAGGTCGTCGAGCGCCTGACCGATATGTGCGTCGGCGAGTTCGTATCGCGTGCGAGGCCCTTCCGGTACGGCCACCACCAAGCCACAACCGCGCAGACAGGCCAGATGGTTGGACAGCTTCTGCCTGGTCACCTCCAGCGTGTCGGCGAGGTCCGACGGATACCGGGGCGCGGTCTTCAGCTCGAGCAGTATCCGTGTTCGAGTCTCGTCGGACAGTGCATGCCCGAACCTCGCAAGCACCGCCACATTGGTCACCACATTCATGCCCTCGACATCCATACGAACGACAGTACATCGAAATCTGTATTCAGAAAACAGTGAACTCCAATGGTTCAAGATCCAGCCATCGGGTAACGCAAGCCTGGAACGACACCGACCAGACTTCGACCAGCGGGAGCCCGCATCCGATGAACCGTACAAAAGCCGACGATCACACAGCGATGCCGGAACTGCCGGAAACCGGCAGCGTCTTCCAAGTCTCGTGGCCGGTGCGAACAGGGGACATTCACACCGACAGAAGCCTGCGCCTCGACGCGATCGCGCGTTACCTCCAAGACGCAGGCTTCGACAACCTCGTCGACCGTGGCGCCATGGATACCCATCCGCTCTGGATGGTGCGAAGAACGGTGATCGACGTATTCGAACCGGTCGTCTGGCCGGATCGAGTTCATTTGCAGCGTTGGTGTTCCGGCCTGTCGAGCAAGTGGTGTTCGATGCGAGTTCGCATCAGGTCCGACGGCGGCGGATTGATCGAAACGGAGGCATTCTGGATCAACATCGATCCGAAGACGGGAATGCCGGCCACCATCAGTGAAAAGTTCACCGCCGCTCTTGCGTCGACGGCCGTGGACCAGCATCTCCACTGGCGTCGGTGGATCGACCCGGAATCCACAACGACACCTTCGACGGAGACGCCATTCCCGTTACGCTCGAGCGATTTCGACCCCTTCGATCACGTGAACAACGCGATCTACTGGCAACCCGTCGAAGATGTGCTGCCCGACGAACTACGAAGCGGACCCTTTCGCGCGATCCTCGAGTACACCCAGCCCATCAAGAGGGGAGAGCAGGTGAGCGTGCAAACCGGCACGAACACGCTGCACATCGACGCCGGCGGCGAGGCACGTGCATCAGCTCGATGGTTCACGTTGGCCCCGAACCGCAACGATCAGGGGTGAAGTTTTCCGAATCCCACGACGGCAGAGTCGGACTGCCAGTCCAGATCATGCACCCGCACCTTGCCGAACTCGTTGCCGCCGACCGTGATCGCCGAGTCACCATCCACTGCCACAACGATATTGGTGTGCTGGCCGACCCATCTCGAACTGTCGTAGATCACCACATCACCCACGTTCGGTGTGTACCCACTGCCGTTCTCGGCGTACGCGCCGATCCCCTGGTAGTACTCCTGCAACGTGTACACCCCCGGGATGCGCCAGCTTCCGGAGTTCGGGTTCGACAACGGTCGACCCGCTTCCCTCATGATCCAGCTGACAAAGTCTGCGCACCACTCTTCGTCGATACCGTCGGAATAGAAGGTGCCCGGCCGGTCATTCTCGTGCTCGGATCGGAGTAGGTCGAGCACACGAGCCTGATCCGAAGTCACCGCATCGGCATCGACCGTCGGGAACTCGGCGGTGTCCCAGGGCAGATACCGCGAAGGCGCGACTGCGACGGCAACCGCACCGACCACGATGACGAAGCCGAGCACCCCGGCAATCCAAAGCACGATACGGCGGCGACGTTTGGTTTCGGCAGGACTCACCCTTACAAGTGTGCCAGTCTGCCGAGAATCGATCCGCAAACGACCTCGATGACCTGCCACTTCTCATCAAATCCACACGAATGTGCCATCAAACTATTGTCATGGCACCAAAGTGGTGCCATAGTGGTGCCATGGACTTGACACCGTACGTAGACAACCTTCGCCACGAACTCGCGGTGGCGGCCGAAGCGGGCGGGGAAGACGCAAAGGCACTCGCCGATCGTCTGACCGCACCGTTGGAATCAGCGGTGCGCCTCACCCTCCTCGACGCATTGTCCGCAGCGGCTGCCGAGATCACGCGTGACCTCGCACCGGGCTCGGTGGACCTGCGCCTGCGGGGACGCGAACCCGAATTCGTCGTGGCACCGGCCATCAGTGAACCGGCTCCGGCCCCCGTCGAAGAGGAACCGACTCCGGCACCGCGCCCCGTCACGGAGTCCGACGACGCCTCGATGACTCGAATCAACCTGCGGCTGGGGCAAGACCTCAAAGACCGGATCGAGGCGGCGGCCCGGGAAGCCGGGATCTCCGTCAACGCGTGGCTGGTTCGCTCGGCCGCGACGGCTCTGGAAGGCGGCACACACAGAAGCTCTCCGCGACAACGCGCATCCCAAGGTTCCGAGAGCTTCACCGGCTGGGTGCACTGACACCGGATCCAACTTTCGCTCGACCACTTTCATCAACCGAGACAACCTCATCGGGAGTATCACCATGCCTACATACAGCACACCTGACCCCATCACCTTGAACTTCGACGTAGCAGTCGGACACATCCGGATCGCAGCGAGCGACCGCAACGACACTGTCGTGGAAGTGTTGCCCAGCAACTCGTCTCGCGAGGTCGACATTCGAGTCGCCGAACAGACGCGCGTCGAATTCGCGGGTGGCCGGCTGCAGATCAAGACTCCGAAACAGCGTGGCCTCGGAATTTTCGGGAAGACCGGATCTGTCGACATCTCCGTTCAGCTCCCCTCCGGCTCGGGACTCGAAGGTACTGCCGCAGTTGCCAGCCTGCGTACCGACGGCACCCTCGGCCGCTCACGCGTGAAGGTCTCGGCCGGCGATTGCACCCTGGACACCACCGGACCGCTCAACGTCAGCACCGGGGCCGGGGCGATCACCGTCGAGCACGTCGCCGGTGACATCGACACGAGCACCGGGTCCGGAAGCATCCGCATCGGCCGCGTCGACGGCAACGCGGAGGTCAAGAACTCCAACGGCGACATCAACATCGGTACGATCACCGGCGCGCTGAAGGCCAAGACCGCCAACGGCAGCGTCGCCGTGGAGCACGCAGAGTCCGACGCTAGCGCCGCAACTGCCAACGGCGACATTCGTTTCGAGAGCATCGAGAGTGGAGTCGTATCCGCAAAGACGGCCGCCGGACGAATCCATATCGGTGTTCGATCCGGAACGGCCGCGCGATTCGACGCTCATACATCCTTCGGTCGTGTGGACAACCAGATGAATGCCACACACGGTCCGGCGTCGTCCGAACGCCGAGTGGACGTCCGGGCACAAACCAGCTACGGCGACATCGTCATTCGACGTTCGGAGCCTCGAGAAGAATCCAACAAGAAGATCTAGCGAAAGGAACGCTGATGTCCCGTAAACCAGCCATCACCGCGACGGGCCTGAAGAAGGCCTACGACGACAAGAGGGTACTGGACGAAATCGACATCTCCGTCGACCGCGGAACCGTCTTTGCGCTCCTCGGGCCCAACGGCGCCGGCAAGACCACCATCGTGGAAATCCTCTCGACCCTCGTCCCCGCCGACGGCGGCGACATTCGCATCGCCGGGTACAACCCTTCCGACGATCCCGACGCGGTGCGTTCACGCATCGGCGTCACCGGACAGTTCTCGGCGGTCGACGACTACCTGTCCGGCGAGGAAAACCTTCTCCTCATGGCCGACCTTCACCATCTCGGCAAGGATGAACGCCGAACGCGCACTGACGAACTCCTGAAGAAGTTCGACCTGGTCGAATCCGCGGAGAAGCTGGCCTCGACCTACTCGGGCGGAATGCGCCGACGGCTCGACCTGGCAATGACCTTGATCGGACGACCGGAGATCATCTTCCTGGACGAACCCACCACCGGCCTCGACCCCCGGAGTCGACGCACGATGTGGCAGATCATCCGCGAGTTGGTCAAGGGCGGTGTCACCATCTTCCTCACGACGCAGTATCTCGAGGAAGCCGATCAGCTGGCAGACCACATCGCCGTCCTCGACCAGGGACGGATAGTCGCCCAAGGCACTGCTGCGGAACTCAAACGACGCATCCCTGGCGGCCACATTCGTCTTCACTTCTTCGATCGAGACCAACTCGATTCTGCTGCTACTGTTTTCGACGAGTCTTCACGTGACGATGCCGCCTATGTCCTCCAGGTCCCCAGCGACGGGGGTGTCCGCTCACTACGTTCTCTTCTCGACCAACTCGACGCTCACTCGATCGACGTCAAGGAACTCTCGGTGCACACACCGGACCTGGACGACGTGTTCCTGACTCTGACCGCCACCGAAAGGACCGAAGCGCGATGACCACCATGACGCTTGCCTATCAGGACTCGAAAACCATGCTGCGTCGCAGCATTCGACACATCCTTCGATATCCGTCGATGACGGTGATGCTTGTCGGGATGCCAGTCGTCTTTCTGTTGCTGTTCGTCTACGTACTCGGCGGGACACTCGGGAACGGACTCGGACCAGGCGGTGGTGGCCGAGCCGAGTACGTCAACTACGTTGCACCGGCGATCATTCTGATGACCGTGGCATCAGCGGCACAGGGTACTGCCATCTCTGTCGCAACCGATATGACCGCGGGGATCATTGCACGATTCCGCACGATGGCGATCACGCGTACGTCCGTCCTGACGGGTCATGTTCTCGGCAGTCTCCTTCAGACGATCGTGAGCCTGGTAGTCGTCATCGCCGTGGCGATAGCCGTCGGATTCCGGCCTACGGCAGGCTTCGTGGAGTGGGTCGCGACGTTTGCCCTCCTCGTCCTGGTCTCCATCGCCATGATCTGGTTGTCCGTTGCCTTCGGTCTCGTCAGCAAGAGCGTCGAGACGGCAAGCAATCTCCCGATGGTGTTGATCCTCTTACCGTTCCTGGGAAGCGGATTCGTCCCCACCGACTCGATGCCGACCGTGTTGCGATGGTTCGCCGAGTATCAGCCGTTCACTCCGATCATCGAGACCCTTCGAGGACTGCTTCTCGGCGAAGCGATCGGGAACAACGCGCTTCTCGCGATCGGATGGTGCGTCGCGATCACTCTCCTCTCCTACCTCTGGGCGCGGAGTTTGTTCAACCGACGCCCGGTGCGCTGACCTCGAAACACACGATCTTCGAGAACAGGTACGGTGTCGCTGTCGTCGAGTTCCGAGGCGATGGCGACGTCGTGTGGAAACCCGAGGACAATCAATTCGCGTCCTGAGGCGCAGTCCCGCAGGCGGTCCTCGTACGAATCCGACACCGCCGCCCAGGCATCCGCCGCCATCCGCGCCTCGGGCGATACGTGGCCGTTCCAGCCGGCCGCGGTCAGTGCGGCCACGACAGCACCAGCACCCCACAGATCTTCCACCGCCGGACGCAACTCTCCACCGGGCCACTTCTCCCCGGAAGCGACAATAGCCACTCGGGATCGCGGACCATGCTCGTGCACAATCCAATCGGCGACGGCGGAAGTATTCCTCAACGAAGCGCCGACACACACCGCAACCTGGGACGCCAACGCAAACGCGATAGTCGACCCGTTCGGCGAAGGCAGTACCAGCCGACTCGGCACCTCGGCCTCGCGGATCGTCTTGGGAGACAGACTGATCTGCCCCTTCCTGGCCGCACTTCGTCGTACTGCCAGGACCGCATCGGCATCACGCGCGTAGTCGACTGCACTCTCGTCGTTCCAGGAATAGGGAAGTACGTCGATTCCCGCGTCGGCCGCGACGCTCAGCGTCGTCGTGAACGAGAGGACGTCGATCACAACGGCGGTATCGACTTCCGCAGCGATCGCCTCGGCGCCGCGCAGGCCCCAGTCGAATCGAAGTCCGTACTCGAGTTGGCGGTGCTCCTGATTCATGCAGGCAAGTCTCTCAGAAAGTAAGCAGCTTCTCCGGCACGCGTAAATCCTCGTGCTCGTACAACGCTCGCACGGCCACGGGATCGTCAGTGGCGCAGACGTCGGCGATGTCGTCGAGCAGTACGTCGTACTCCGCACCGGTTTTTCCGTCGTAGGCGTCGGTCATGCGGCCCCACTCGTCCCATGGCAGGGTTTCGACTTTGTTCATCGCGGCAAGGTCTTTCACTGCGTTGCCGCGGATCTCGGCGGCTCCCCAGTTCTGGGTTCCGTACACCCCGAACTGGGAGGCGTCGATCTCGCCGCGTCGATACGCCAACCACGCCTCGCCGCCACTGAGGAATTCTCCCGGCTGCAGATCGTGGGCGTGAGGAAGCACGTTCTGTCCGAGGATCTCCGAGTCGATGCGGATCCAGCGCTTGCCGGCGTCGTCCCAGTACTCGGTGATCCAGTGGTCGACGCCCTGTCCCGGTTGAAAGTAGGTGGCAAAACCACAGCGGACCCGCGCGGCAAAACCGCGATAGCGCAGAAACGCACAACTCAAAACGGCAAAGTGCCGACAGGTTCCGACGACCCGCTTGTCGGGGTCTCGCGCGGAGGTCACGGGTGCGGGATCGAGCGAGAGCAGCCTTTCGAGCAGAACACTTGCCGGCCGGATCTGGTTTTCGTCGAATCGGTCGGTGGTCAGATTCAGCGACTGCGCATCGGCGGGTTGAACGACCAGGTACGGGACCACCCGGCAAATGTCCACGGGATCGGCGGAGAGCGGCTCGATGGCGAGCAGATCCACCCCGTCGACGCGGGTGAACGGTCCTGCTGATGTGTAGTCGAGAACCGCCGTCATGAGCGGAGACTAACAAACACTGCGGACACAACCACTCCACTATGGTTAGGGTCCCATAACCATGAAACCCGAGGTTGCTGTGAACCCCATGTTGAGCCGCCGTGCCATGCTGTCCGTCACCTTCGCCACGGCAGCAGGTTTTGCCCTTGCTGCCTGCGGCGACAGCGCGGAAGACGAATCCACTCCCGGCACAGAAGGTGGTCACGCCGAGGCCAACGCCTTCCCGGTGACGATCGACCACAAGTTCGGTTCCACCACCGTCGAGCAAGCACCCAGCCGCATCGCCGCGGTCGGTATCGGCGACGCAGACGTACTGCTCTCCCTCGGGCTGACACCTGTCCTGGTCCCGGTGTGGAAGGGATCGACCGACGACGGAATCGGCGTCTGGGCCGACTCGGCAGTTCAAGGCGCCGAGCCGACGCCGTTGGCCAACGCCACCACCGATTTCGACATCGAAACGATCGTGGCCGCAGCGCCTGACCTGATCATCGCCGTCAACAATGCGATCGACGAGGATCTGTACAAGCAGCTCAACGCCATCGCGCCGACGGTGCTTCACGCGGCCGATCAGACGGATTGGGTTCTGCCCTGGCAGGAGGTCACGACCCGCATCGGTACCGCTGTGGGTGTTCCCGCGCAGGCACGGCAGGAGGTCCAGCAAGTGGAGGACCTCATCGTTCGTACCCGCGCGGAGAACCCCCAGTTCGAGGGTAAGACAGCAGCTCTCGTCATTCGCTGGAGTGACGGGAATCTTCGAGCGTTCAGCCCCGAGGCAGCGCGCGCTCAGCTGCTCACGCAACTGGGGTTCACGGCGCCTGCCGCACTGAAGGATCGGTTCGCGGGCAAACTGAACTACGAGATCTCCGCCGAGAACTACGACCTCCTCGAGTGCGACTACCTGCTCTTCGACAACTACGAGAAGGCTCGTCCCGAGATGGAGACGCAGCCGGCGTTCACCAATCTGAACGTGGTCAAGACCGGCGGCCTGATCAGCTTGGACCCCATCGTCAGTGACGCGGTGTCCATGCCCAATCCGCTCACCATTCCGTTCGTGCTGGAAGATTTCGTAGCAAAGATCAATCAGACGATCGCGGGTCGATAACCTTCGTTCGACCGGACCACACCCACAACACCACAGCCGACACGGCCACGCAGACCGAAACGATCACCCATGGTGTCGCCGGCGCTGTGTGGCCGTTGTCGACGAGGTCGTATACGAATCCGACTCCCACGGTTCCCAGGAGCGCGAGCAGACCGCCGATCGTGTTGAGCATGCCGAAGTGCGCTCCGAGGTTGCTTTCACGACCGAGGATGGCAATGGTGTCTCGCATCGGCGGCACCATCAACATCTGTCCCAGGTGCAGCAGCCCGATCCACACCGCCAGACCGACTATCTGCGTCGACGCCGAAACTGCGGAGTCGACGCCGGTGACCAGCGGAACCAGGAACGACACCGAAATGAGCACAAGCCCGAAGGTGATCGCGCGTCGATGCCCGATGCGGTGGGCGACCGCGACCGTCGGCCCCTGCCCGACGATCACCAAGACCGCTGCACCCACGTAGAACCACCCCAGCGCCGACTGTGAACCTATGCCGCGCTCGAGCTGTTCCGGAAGCATCAGGTACAGCTGGCTGTACGCAACCAATTGAAAACTGCAGAGCGTCGCGAAGAGTAGAAAGTTGTTGTTGGTCAGCACGCTTCGCCAGACGTCACGCAGCGTATAGGTCGAGACCTGACCCTCGTGTGCATCACCGGGCCGGGGGGACCAGATGAAGAACCCGACCCACATGATCGCGAAGAGCAACGCCGCACTCGACGCCGTCCACGAGAACGGAAACATCAACAGAGCGGCACCCAACGCCGGACCGATCACGGTTCCCAGTCGGCTGCACATCTGTTCCACCGCAAACAGATCGGTACGACGCATAACTCCGGCGGACTCGAGTTCACGTCCGTATTCCGCGTTGGCCGACTCCACCGCGGGCGCGAAGAGTGCGGCAGCAAAACCGACCAGAAGCACGCCGACGATGACGGCGGCCATACTCTCGGCCAGTCCGAGCATCAGGAAACCGACCACCCGAACGGCTATGCCCAGCAGGATGATCGGGCGCTTGCCGAACCTGTCGGCGAGGCTTCCACCGATGAAGAACATGCCCTGTTGGCTGAACATCCGGAGCCCGAGAACCAGGCCGACAACCCAGGCCGCGAATCCGAGATCCTCCGAAAGATGCACCGCGAGAAAGGGGACAACCAGGTAGAACCCGATGTTGAACAGCACCATCGAGAGCAGGAGCAGTTTCACCACCGGCGGCAGGACACGAACCTTCGCAAAGGTCTTGTTACCGGGGAAACGCTCACTGAGTACCACGATCAGAAGACTATTGCCCGCACGGCGTTCTGTGGAAATCTGCCATTTTACAATTGGTTAACTGTCCGTTTAGGTAGCGATGGTAATCATCTTCCGGGGGTTCGAGCACACAACAACGAGAGCCGGGATTTGATGAATGGATTGACGCGCCGCCAAATGGTCAAGGCGATGGCGGTAGCCGCGGGCACAGTCACCGCGAGCGCATTTACATTGGGTGCCAATACTTCCGTCGCGGGGGCGAGTCCCGCGCAGGAAATCAAAGTGCTCTCGCTCAATACCTGGCACGGCGGAACCAAGATCAACGGTGGCTTGCAGCTGATCGCCGACATGATCATCTCGACCCAGGCGTCGATAGTTCTCCTGTCGGAAGCCGGCACTGCTACAACTGCATTGGCCGACATGCTGACCAAATCAGGAACAACCTTCTACGGAGCGGCGTCCTCCGACGTCGGGATTCTCTCCAAGTTTCCGATCGAGGAAACAGCCGAGCTGAACTCGATGATCAAGGCAGTCGTGACGGTCGACGGCAAACAAATCGCTGCTTACTCGGCTCATCTGGCGTACACGTCCTACGCGACCTACCTACCCCGCGGATACGGCGCGGGCGTTCCCACGCCTGGCGAGTTCTCCGAGTTCGGCTGGAACAAGATGCCGTCCGGCCCCGTCACGGATCCCGAGACGGTTCAGCGCGTGAACGTCAATTCGGGACGCCCCAAGGCAATTTCGACGTTCATCGACGATGCAGCACAAGAACGGGCCAAGGGCAGATCCGTCATACTCGGCGGCGATTTCAACGAACCGTCAGCCCTGGACTGGACCGACGGCACGCGAAATCTGTTCGACCACAACGGTGTCGTCATTCCGTGGGAATCCACCCGCCTGCTCGACCGAGCCGGATTCGTCGATGCATACCGCAGTAAGTACCCGAACCCAGCCACACACCCGGGCTTCACCTGGCCGTCCGACAATCCCGACGTCGACACCTCACAGCTCACCTGGGCACCCGAGGCAGACGAACGCGATCGGATCGACTACATCTTCGCCGACCGCGCGTCGGACCTGAAGCTGGGGGCCGTCGGAATCGTCGGTCCACGAAAGACGATCGTGCACAACAAAAGAGTGGAAGAGAACTCCCAGGACAACTTCATCGCTTCGCCGACGCCGTGGCCGACCGATCACAAGGCCGTTCTCGCGACGTATCAGTTTGCCGGCTTCGGCGGCGGGTCATCGACCGGTTCGTGGAGCGGTTCCTGACAGGGCATCTCGTAGCCAGTCGATCATCATCGGCGTCAACTCGGGCAGCTTGGTCACTGCGCAGTGCCCCGCATCCGGGATGACGTGTACCTGCGTGTTCGGACGCTCTTCGAACAGTGTCGTGTCCGAGAGCGGAATGTGAACGTCGTCGGCCCCGTTGACCACAAGCATCGGGGTCCGGCCGTCGTCGGCGGCCATCAAGTCACTGCGATCGAATGCCCGGAGACCCTGCACCAGCGCCTCTTTGGTTGCCGGCGCATCGAAACCCAATGCGTTTCCGACGATGTCGCCCATACCGTAGACCAGGCGCTCCGCGTTCGCGGTCTCGAACGCACCCTTGACCGGTGCACCGATGTTGATCACCGCATCGACCGCGCCGGTCAGTCCCGACCGCACGGCGAAGTTGCCACCGAAGGAGACTCCCAGGTGCGCCACCTGCCCGTTACCGAGAGCGCGAGCCGTCGATACGAGCCCGTCGATCACCTCGTCGCCGAAAGCATCGAGAGGAACGGGTGATTCACCGGTTCCCGGCTGATCGAAAGCAACTACCGTCACTCCGGAATTCTTCGCGAACGCACTGGCCAACGGATGCATGTCCATCTTCCAGCCGTCGACGCCGCCGCTGAGCAACAGGACGGGTGCGTCTTCGTACCTTCCGTCCACGGAGAGGATGTGTACCGGTAGCTCGATCTCGCCGGATCGGTAGGGCAGGGAGAGGATTCGACGCTCGAACCCGAGCCCGAATTCCGGTGCTGCCTTGACGTATTCGTCCACCTGATTCTGCAGGGCCCGACGTCGCGACTCGTTGGCCAGGACGGGGAACTTGGCGATTCCGTAGATCATCGCCGCGAGTGAATGATTGCCGTCGGCGGAGTACTTTGCTGCCAGCGCGGACCATTCGTACGACCAACCACCCGGCGCGTCGGCCCACGTCGAGTTGATGGACGCGCGCAGTTCCTCGAGATCCGAGACGGGGAGCCCGAAGCTCAGAAACTGACCTGTGCGTTCTTCGAAGAGGCCTCGGTGATCGACAGGAAATTCGTATGACATGGGAAAACACCCCTCAATTCATCTCTAATGCAACGATCAGTTGCATTAGCCCAGTGAACCATGCGGTCACAACTAACACAACACCTTGTTGCGATAAGGTTGGCCCATGACCTCGACACCACAACGGCCCGGAGGGCGCAGCGCCAGGGTGCGTGAGGCAGTTCTGGCGGCCACCGCGGCCGAACTGTCCGAACGCGGATTCGCGGCGATGACCATCGAGGACATAGCCGCCCGTTCCGGAGTCCACAAGACCACGATCTACCGGCGATGGACCACCTTGTCTCAACTCGTAGCCGACGCGGCCGTCGAAATATCGGCAACCACCGTTCCCATCCCGGACACCGGCTCCATCGAATCCGACCTGCGCGAGATGGCCAGATCGATAGTCGCACTGGTGACCAGCGAGTCGGGCGGCGCATTGGTGGCCGCACTGTTCTCGGACGCAGTCCGCACACCCGAGGTGGCGAGACTCAAGCGCGAGTTCTACTCCGCACGTTACGAACTGGCAGACATCGTGGTCCGCCGAGCAGTCGAACGCGGGGAGATCTCCGAGAAGGTCTCAGCCGCTGATCTTCTGGCGGCCGTAGCCGCGCCCATCTACTATCGCCTGTTGGTCGCCGATCTACCCGTCGACCGGTCGGTTGCCGATCGTGCTGCTGCCGGCGCGCTCGCCGCGGCCCACGCCGGAGCACTCGATCAGACCGAATGAGCCAGTGAATTCAGCGCTTCCACGATTGCCTCGTTGAATCCACCGCCGCCATGCCCGGCGCCGTCGAGTACCACCAATTCACTGCCCGGCCACCGCTGGTGGATCGCCCAGGCAGTGTCGAGTGGCCCGGAAATGTCATACAGTCCGTGCACGAGAATCGCGGGAATCTCGGCAAGACGGTCCATGCCGTCCAGGATCTGATTCGGCGCCAGGAAACAATCGTTGGCCCAGTAGTGCGTGACCAGCCTGGTCATCACTCGGCGGAAGTCGGGATTCTGGTATCGAACACTCGGAGTCCACCCCGGCATCAGCGACACATGCACGTCTTCCCAACGGCACCACTGCAACGCAGCGTTTTCCCGCACAACAGGATCCGGATCGGCGAGCAGTCGCGCGTAGGCCGCGGGGAGGTTTCCGTCACGCTCTTCCACCGGAAGCGGCGCGACGAACTCCTCCCATTCACGCGGAAATATTCTGCCCATGGCACGGGTGATCCACTCGATTTCGAGTCTCGTCCCGCCGGTGACCGCGCCCAATGCCATAGCGATCACCCGCCCGGGAAACGCTTGGGCGTACACCAGACCCAAACTGACGCCCCACGAAAGGCCGGAAACGAGCCATCGTTCGATACCGAGATGTTCACGAAGACGCTCGATGTCGTCGAGGATGTGCGCCGTCGTGTTCACGGTGAGATCGACGTCCGGGCCACTCGCGAGAGGAAGGCTGCGCCCACAGCCTCGTTGATCGAACAGAACTGCGCGAAAGGTTTCGGGATCGAAAAAACGCCTGGCACCGACAGTGCATCCGGAACCAGGGCCACCGTGGAGATAGAGAACCGGGATACCGGCCGGATTCCCGACGGTCTCCCAGTAGAGGCTCTGACCATTCGACACTTCCAACAACCCCGACTCGTATGGTTCGACGGCCGGGTACAGGACAGCGCCCATAGGCGGTAATTCTTCCATCAACCGACGTGTCCGGTAAGCAGCACGCGTGCGGGCTATGGCCTAGCGTGGACAGGACACCTCTGCGACGGGAGTACACCAGATGCGTGACGGGTTCAGGTTGCCGGGGTACGGCGGCGCCGCGGTCTTCCTTCGCAGTCATGCGGTTCCTGCCGCTGTCTTCGAATCCGACGTACCCACACTCGTTTTCGACGTAGGCCTGCTCAGCCCCGATCGATTCAATCAGTATCTCAGCAGACACACCGACGAAGGATTTGTCGAACGGCTGGCGGCGTTCTTCTTTCACGCGGCCGCAGACTTTCATCCCGAGAAATCGCTGCCGGCGTTCACCGACGAACGACTCGGACTGATGATCTCGGTCTGTTCCAGCACCGATCGAGAGGTGGAACTCGACTTCTCACTCGCCGAGGATCCCGAATCGGAGGACACCGAACGCGACGAGATGACCTTCGAGACAAGCCGAGTCGTCCTCGCGACCTCGGCTCAAACGGTTTCTCGACTCACCGGTGGAGTAACCACCCACTTCGACGGAGAGTGGTGACGACATGGGTTTCCTCTTCGAGGTTCTCGATTTTCCCGACGGCAGTCGGATGACCGACCTGTGGAACAACACGTGGGCCGAGCCGGCAACCGGAGAGGAGATCGCTTCCGGTCACTTCATTCACCTGGGAGACGATCAGCACGTCGACGTGGAGACCGATTTTCTCAGTAGCCACCTCCCCTTCAACGTGGCAGGCTTCGGCGGAGTCTTTCCCGACGGCAAACCCTGGATGTTCGTCATGCAGAAGGCACCGGCCGACCTCGCGACCAGGCTGCGCGGCGAGGACGATCCACACTCACTTCTGCGCGGATCACTCGACCGCGCCATGTCTTTCAACCCCGATGCACTGGTGGCCGAGGAATTGTCCTGGAGGCATGACGATCTGCTGAAGGTGTACGAGGAAGAGGGAATCCCGGCGGTATCCGTTGCCGGTTGGTCGGCTGCAGATCTCCTGCGCGGTCTCTTGGCGCAGTGTTGCAACGTCGAACTCGCCGCCGTTGTCGCCGGATACCCCGAATGCGCCTACCCCCAATCGGTGCACGCATGCGAAGCCGACGTGTTCGCCGACGTGTTTGCCGGTTGGGTCAGCGGACTGCGGTGATGTGACGGAGGAGACGTCATCCTCCCGTAATTTCGGAGTAGACTCATTTATGAGCGTGATCCGAAATGAGACGAGGTGAGCGGGATGACGAAGCCGGACCAAGGGCTGGGCCGTCGCGAACGCAACAAGCTCGAAAAGCAGACACGCATCTTCGACGCCGCGGCCGAACTGTTCGCGGAAAAGGGCTACAGCGCGGTCACCACTCAAGAGATTGCCGACCGCGCCGATGTAGCCGGCGGAACCCTCTTTCGTTACGCCGCAAGCAAAGCCGAGCTACTGCTCATGGTGTACAACGCGGAGTACCGTAAGCAGATCGAACTGGGAGAAGAGCGTGAGGCCAAGTCGACGGACACAGAAGCTCGTGTGCTCGAGCTGGTTTCACCCCTGCTGATCGCAAGTCGCCGAAACGACGAGAACACCGGCATCTACCAACGCGAGGTGTTGTTCGGCGAGCCCAGCGAATGCTTCCGGGCCGAAGGCCTGGAGCTCTCGCAACGCCTGCAAACGCGGATTGCACAAATCCTGCACGAGGGTCACCCCCACCACACCACACAAACCACCACTGCAGCGCGAACGATTTCCAACGTGCTGCACTTCGAAATAGCCCGCGCGGCATTGGACCGGATCACGGCTGACGAACTCACGAACATCGTTGCAGCACAGGTCCGATTGACGCTTGCCGGACTACCCACCGAATAGGATTGAGGATCGAAAATGACTGAATTGAAGCAGATCACCGTTCTGGGTACCGGAGTCCTCGGCTCACAGATCGCCTATCAGAGCGCCTATCACGGCTTCGACGTCGTCGCGTACGACATCAACGCCGAGGTCATCGAGAAGGCCAAGGCTCGGTTCGACTCGTTGGCCGCGGCTTACAAGGCCGAGAACGTCGAGGGTGCCAAGGAAGGCAAGGCCGACGAAGCACTGCAACGTATTACGTACTCGTACGATCTAGCCGAAGCCGTCGCCAAGGCCGATCTTGTCATCGAGGCAATTCCCGAGGACATCGCCATCAAGCGCGACACCTACGAGAAGCTTGCCACGGTAGCTCCTGAGCACACGGTGTTCGCAACCAACTCGTCGACGCTTCTCCCGAGCGACCTCAAGGAGTTCACCGGTCGACCCGAGAAGTTCCTCGCACTGCACTTCGCAAATCACGTGTGGGTCAACAACACTGCCGAGGTGATGGGCACCGAGTCCACCGACCCCGCCGTGTACCGCGAGGTCGTCGAGTTCGCGAAGAACATCGGCATGGTGCCGATCGAGCTCAAGAAGGAGAAGGCGGGCTACGTACTCAACTCGCTACTGGTCCCGCTCCTCAATGCAGCATCCGATCTGCTGATCGACGGCATCGCCGATCCCGACATGGTCGACAAGACTTGGCGTATCGGCACCGGAGCCCCGTTCGGCCCCTTCCAGATCATGGACGTCGTCGGGTTGACCACCGTCTACAACATCTCCTCCCAGGGCGGCGAGAAGCAGCGCGAATTCGCCGACTACATCAAGAAGAACTACATCGACGAGGGCAAGCTCGGCGTCGCTGTCGGCGAGGGCTTCTACAACTACAAGAGCTGATCAACCAACCGGCTCACCGCGCGGTGGCTACGACGTGAATTCACGTGGTAGCCACCGCGCGGACGTCTGTTGTCAGTAAGTCCGAAACCACCCTGAGCGATTGTGACGCAAGCTTCCTCACGTGCGAACCCACCCTCAGGAGAGATCCCCACATGCGTCGTTCCGCCATCTCGGCACTCACAACACTGGCACTGCTCGGCGCCGGAACATTGGCGGGCACACCCGCCGTCGCCGCTCCCCTCGCGTGTGGCGGCATCTCCACCGGTTCGTTCTCAGGCTCCGCCGGCGGCTCGGAGTACCTGTGCGCCAAGGAAGGTGACCTTCTGGACGTTCGCATCGGCGACGTTCACGCGACACAACCTTCCCTCGGCTACGACGAGGTGTACTACAAGCTCGGGCGATACACGCTCGGAAAAGACACGATCAACAAGAAGTTCGACGACTGGTGCGAGGCGAACGGCCAGATCCAGGCCGCGACCGCTACTGCGGCGTCGACACTGAAGGACCCGTCGTCCTTCACCTGCCAGATCCCGGTGGGTCAGGAAACCGCCGAGAGCATCGCGCCCATGAAGACCGTGGTCGTCGGCCCCCGCGGCGATCTCTACCTGACCGACGGTCACCACACCCTCACGTCCTTCATCGAGACGGCCGACGGAGGTCCTGACCTGCACGTGCGACTCCGAGTTCTCGGCAACCTCAGCGGCCTGACCGAAGGCGCCTTCTGGACGGAGATGGAAAAGAACAAGTGGGTCTGGTCGCGTGACGTCGACGGAAACCAGGTGCCGGTCCAGTCCCTGCCGAAAAGCGTCGGCCTGGCGAACTTCGCCGACGACAAGTACCGCAGCCTGATGTATTTCTCCCGCGACATCGGATTCGCCGCAGGCTCGATCCCGTTCCAGGAGTTCTACTGGGGCGCGTGGGTCCGCGACACCGCGCCCGTCGACCTCACCAACTGGAATCGCGATGATCTCTCCAGCTACCTGAGCACGGTGAAGTCGGTGACCAAAGCGCAGACCGCGTTGGCGGGCGATGCGGTCGTCGACAGCGGATTCACTGCCACCGATCTTGGCGTCCTGCCGGCCTGGAACGATGGCAAAGCGGAGTCCAAGGGCGAGTTCGCAAAGCTCTCGAAGCCGTACACAGACGACAAGCCGGGCAAGATCGCTTACGCCCTCGCCTACAAAGCAACCCTCTGACCTGCTCAGATCCAAGTCACACCCAGCAGACTTGACTAAGGTAAGCCTCTACTCAGTAGTCTGATCCCATTCGGGTGCCGCTTCATCGAAGCAGCGACGCCCTGCCCTGACGGAATACATGCCGTCGTATCTGCCCGGTCGAACAATCTCCGGGCAACCAGGACAGGGAGAAGGTTGCTGCAGTGAGCACGTCCATCGTCGGTTTGTACGACCCCGCAGATGACAAGAGCAGTTGCGGGGTCGGGTTCATCACGCGCAAGGACGGCGTGCAGACCCACGATGTCCTGATCAAGGGCCGCGAAGCACTCTGCTCGGTCCCGCACCGCGGCGGTATGTCCTCCGAGGGTGTCGGCGACGGTGGCGGCGTCTCGGTGGACCTCTCCCTCCGGTTCTTCCGCAAGGTCACCGGGCGCTCCGACCTCCGTGCCGGCCGCTTCTGCGTCGGCAACTTCTTCCTTCCCGACGACGACGCCCAGCATGCTCGTGCAGCGACTCTGGTGGAACGCGAACTTCTCGACAGAGGCTTCACCACCCTCGCAGTGCGCGACATCCCGGTCGACAACTCGTCGATTCGGCCGGCCGCGATCGCGCATCAGCTTCCGATCAGGCAGTGGATCTTCGAGGTCCCCACTCCGCGTCCCGAGCCCGCGGTAGTCGATCGCCTCGTGCACGAGGCGCTGCTCGCCATCGAAGCCATCGCGTACAACACGCCTGCGCTGCGCGGGTTGTACCCACTCTCGCTCAGCGCGAGAACACAGGTTCTCAAGGGCCGCTTGAACTCCGACGAAGTGATCCCGTACTTCCGCGACCTGGTCGACCCCGATCACGCCGTACACACGATGTACTTCCACACGCGGTTCTCGACCAACACGGACCCGCATCCCACGATGGCGCAGCCGTTCCGGTTCATGGCTCACAACGGAGAACTGAACACGGACAAGAAGAATCGGCTTTCCGAAGCTGCCGTCGCCAGCGCGAAACGACGCGCGATCGTCCGTCCGCCCGGCCAGTCCGACAGTTGCCGACTGGATCAGACCCTGGAAGCTCGCGTCATCGAGGACAGTGTCGACCTGGTGACGGCTGTGGTCTCGATGATGCCGCCGGCCTGGGAAAACGACACCACCCTCTCCCCTGCGGTGCGAGCGATGTTCGAGTACTTCTCGCTGTACGAGGAGAAAAACGACGGACCGGCAGCGCTGGTCTTCGGCGACGGCACCATCATCGGTGCACGCCTCGATCGCCTCGGCTTGCGTCCACTACGCACGATCGAGACCCACGACTACGTATGCGCATTCTCCGAAGCCGGACAGATCGCGTTCCCACCCGAGACGGTGATTCACCGTGGCCGCGTCGAAGCCGGCGGAATGCTCTACTTCGATCATCGAGATCGCCACACCTACACTGCCCACGAGGCCCTGGAAAAGATTGCTGCACAGCGTGATTACCAGTCTCTGGTGGAGCAGTCACGAATCCTGATCGAGGACATTGCCTCCGTACCTGCGGAGAAGGTGAGCTCACCGACGCGCTACAACGGAACCTTCGAGGTTCATCAGCGCTACATGGCGTACTCCCTGGATCAGGAGAGCTTCAAATTCCTGATGGATCCGATGCTCACACACGGAGCCGAGAAGGTCTCCGCCATGGGCTACGGCAACGCCATCAACGCGTTCAGCGATCGCGAAGGCGGTGTGGCACGCTACTTCTCACAGCGATTCGCCCAGGTAACCAACCCTCCGCTCGACAGCATCCGTGAAGCGGACGGTATGACTCTCCGGGTCGCATTGGGCGCGAAGACGACTGCCGGAGAGGGCAAACAGATCGTCATCGCGTCGCCGATCCTCGGGCATCTGGACATGCTCAAGATCCGCGAACAGAACCACACACCGCACCGCCGCTTCGAAATGCTCTACCCCGCCGGGGGAGACGCACAAGCGATGATCGACGCGATGACCGCACTCGGCGACGCTGTTGTGGCCTTCGCAGCTGAACAGGGCGGGATCGCAGTCCTGACCGACCGTCACGTATCTCACGAGCGTGCAACACTTCCCGCGATCATGGTCGTCGGAGCACTGAACCAGCGACTCATCGACGCAGGCCTGCGATTGCGTGTCTCTCTCATCGTGGAGAGCGGCCAGATCGAGTCCTCGCACCACGTTGCGGCCGCACTCGGCTTCGGCGCTTCGGCCGTCTACCCGTTGTCTGTGCAACTTCGCGCCGAGGAGAAGTTCGAGGCCGACCCGGACGCCGCGTTCCGGCGCTTCGCCAAGGCCGCCGAGAAGTCCCTCATGAAGACGATGGGGCGCGTCGGTCTGTGCACCGTCGAGAGCTACATCGGCGGAGAATTCTTCGAACCCAACTTCCTCGATACGTCCGACCCTGTTCTGAGTCAGTGGTTCCCCAACATGAAATCCCCGGTCGGCGGCGTCGGTTTCGACACCGTCGCGGCGACCTCGAAGCAGTGGCACGAGCGGGCGAGCGAAGTCGGGGGTGAGAAGGACCTGCCACTGCTCGGTCTGTTCAAGGAGCGCGCTGACGGCGCAGGGCATTCGTTCGGTACCACCGCGGTCCGCAAGTACGTCGAACTCACCGAGGAGAAGATCGCGTTCGACAGTCCCTCGGGAACAGAACAATTCGAGGCTCTGCGTC
This sequence comes from Rhodococcus sp. KBW08, assembly GCF_003852455.1. Classification (NCBI taxonomy): domain Bacteria; kingdom Bacillati; phylum Actinomycetota; class Actinomycetes; order Mycobacteriales; family Nocardiaceae; genus Rhodococcus; species Rhodococcus sp. KBW08. Next base: position 100,504 of record NZ_QAJJ01000011.1, on the reverse strand, counting down.
TCCTTCCCCTCGGACGGCTCGACGACGCCTTCCGCCTCGACGCCGGGGCATACCGGGCGACGAGCTTCGACCGGTTGACCACCGAACAGGTCGACGACTTCGACATCACCGCCGGGTACCGGGACTTTTCTACTGTCATGGCTGCGGAACGATCGCGTCGTCCCGCCGCGCTGCGCGACGTCATCTCCGTTCCCGGCGATGTCACGTTTGCGGTGACGAAAGCCGAGTTCGCCGAGCAGATCAGCCGATTCTCGGTACACGGCAATACGACGATCGTGATGCGTGGAATCCAGTGTGAATCCGCCGCAGACCGCGGGTACACACTTCGCCTGGACGGACCACTGGCCGACGACGCCGCACGCCGGGTAGCACTCGGAAACGCTCTCACCGCTATCTTCTCGGGCGATATCTCCATCGAAGCCACCGCACCGGATCTGGTTCTGAAGGCAACCGGTATCGGGGCACAGTTCCTGTCCAAGTTGCGGGTCGCACCGGCAGGTGTTCCTCTCTCCGAGGTGCAGAGCGCCAGCGACATCACTCCGAAGTTGGCGTCGGGAGCCATGAGCCACGGCGCGCTCAATGCTCCGGCACACGAAGCCGTCGCGCATGGCACGAACATGGTCGGCGCGATGTCCAACAGCGGTGAAGGTGGTGAACACCTGTCTCGTTACAACACAATTCGAGCATCGCGTATCAAGCAGTTTGCATCCGGTCGATTCGGAATCTGGGCGGGATACCTCGCCGACCCGATGCTCGAAGAGATCGAGATCAAACTCGGCCAAGGTGCAAAACCCGGTGAGGGCGGCCAGCTTCCGGCAGCCAAGGTCACCGTCGACATCGCTGCGGCCCGCGGTGGAACCCCCGGTGTCGAACTGGTTTCACCGCCGCCTCACCATGACACGTACTCCATCGAGGACCTCGCTCAGCTCATCCACGACTGCAAGGCAGCGCGTATCCGGGTGATCGTGAAGTTGGTGTCCTCGGAAGGTATCGGCACCATCGCCGTCGGAGTCGCCAAGGCCGGCGCTGACGTCATCAACGTCGCCGGAAACACCGGTGGCACCGGCGCCGCTTCCGTGACCAGCCTCAAGTACGCGGGCCGTGCGGCCGAGGTCGGTATCGCAGAGGTCCATCAAGCTCTGTGCGCCAACGGTCTTCGTCAGAAGGTCGTTCTTCGATGCTCGGGCGCACATCAGACCGGCAGCGACATCATCACCTCGGCACTACTCGGCGCAGACAGCTTCGAGTTCGGCACATCGGCGCTGATGATGATGGGCTGCGTCATGGCCAAGAACTGCAACATCAAGTGCCCCGCAGGACTGACCACCAACCCGGAACTGTTCGACGGCGATCCCCGTGCCATGGCGCAGTACCTTCTCAACATCGCTCACGAAACTCGGGAACTGTTGGCAAATCTGGGAATGCGATCCCTCCAGGAAGCGCGAGGACGAACCGACCTCCTGCATCTGATCGATCACCCGTCCATCGTCGGCAATCTGAACCTGGGCGCGATGTTCGCGTCGGCGCCGGACATCACCGTCGACAATCCCGTGTACCTCGAGCGTGAGTACGCGCTCGACGAGAAGATCATGGACGAGGTTCGCACGGCACTCTTCGACCGTGGCGAGGCCTCGGTCACCGTGTCCGGACCCGAATTCGCCCAAGGTGCACTGCACCTGGGGAACCGGAACAAGAGCGTCGGCGGGCAGTTGGCGGTCGACCTCGAACGCGAACTCAACTACGGAGCGGCCGGGCTTCTCGCTCCGGGAGTGCTGACCGACGAACGTGGGCGACGGTACTTCGCTCCGGGCAGCGTACGCGTCCTGACGACCGGATCTGCGGGCCTGTCGTTCGGCGCATTCTGCAACGACGGCATGCACCTGGAGCACACCGGGACATGCAACGACGGCGTGGGAAAGAGCATGAGCGGCGGCGTGATCGCCGTGCGCAGCCCTGGCGGCGGCTCCAGTGACGCCGGCGGAAACGTGTTGATCGGCAACTTCGCTCTCTTCGGCGCCACCGGTGGGCGAGTGTTCGTCGAAGGTGAAGCAGGCGATCGCTTTGCGGTTCGCAACTCCGGAGCCAGCGCTGTCGTCGAAGGCGTCGGCGACTTCGCCGGGGAGTACATGACAAACGGTGCCGTCCTGAATCTCGGCGAGTTCGGCAAAGGCGTCGGCAACGGCATGAGTGGTGGGTTCTTCTACCAGTACGACCCTCGCGGCGAGCTTGCACTGCGAGCGAGCACCGATTCCGTGCTGTTGGGGTCGATCACCGCTGCGACCGACCCTCTTGCCGCCGTCCACATCCACGCAGTGCAACTCCTTCTCGAACTGCATGTGGAGGCAACGGGATCCGCGCTCGGAACCCGATTGCTCGAGAACTGGGAAGTCGAACAGCACTCGTTTGTCTACGCGATGCCCAAGGCGCTGATGCTCTACCAGGACAGCGACGCCATCCTTGCCGCCAAAACGCACAAAGAACTTCTCGAAGAGTTGGCTTCTGCCATCGCGGCGCGGCAGGTACGCACCTTCAAACTCGCGGTTCGAGACGAGCGTCCCGCACTCGGCGGCGCAGTCCCCGGTTACGGAGAAACCGATACCGCAACGATGTACGCACTCCTCAGCGAGTACACCGTGCTTCACTTCGCCCAACAACTCGCCGCGGCCCGCACCCCGAATGCGTCGGGACCCGACGATCCAGCAGTTCAGAAGGCAGCTCGCAATCTGGTGCTGACCGAGGACTTCGCCCTCGTCCAGCACCTGGTGAAGTACTCGAAAGAGATTCTGGCCGGCTACGACGACGAACAGTTGGCCGCGCTGATTGCAGCCAAGCGGGTCGACGACTACAAGCAGGCGTTGAGTCTGCGCAACGTGCTGGCGATGGACAGTCCCGCGACGTACGGGTGGATTCTTTTTCAAGACAACAAGAACCGGGACAAACTCGGATCCCTGCCGAACTTCGACGAGTTGTTCGCTTCACGTGCGATCCCCGACCTGGTGTCCTGACCTCTCCCCCGAACGTAGGTGAGCTTCAAATCATGGAAATTCCGTACATTCCCGAATACGCACCGTTCACCGGCGACCAGCGAGCGTGGCTTTCCGGTTTCCTGGCCGGTCTTCACTCACGAACCGTCATGCCCGGTCAAACCGGTACTGCAACAGCAACTGTGGAAAGAACTGCTGGCGCGGCCGTGCACATCCTCTTCGGGAGCCAGACCGGAAATGCGGAGTCCGTGGCCGAAGACGCGGCCGCTGCTGCTCGTGCCCACGGTCTCGAACCACTTGTCGCGGGTCTTGACACCGTGGATATCAACGCACTTTCCGCCATGCGCCGGGTACTCGTGATCACCTCGACCTACGGCGAGGGCGAGATGCCTGACAACGCGCAACTGTTCTGGGATGCAGTCGAATCCGAGAGCGCCCCCAGATTGGACGGTCTTTACTTCGGAGTGCTTGCACTCGGTGACACCAGCTACGACGGCTACTGCCAGTCCGGCAAGAACATCGACGCTCGCTTCGAAGCGCTCGGCGGGACCCGCGTTGTCGACCGCACCGATTGCGACGTCGACTACGAGGATGACGCGGCCGAGTGGATCGTTCGTGCCGTCGCTGCGGTGGCCGGCGTGGACGGTGATGCCGGTCCGGGCGGCGACACAGGCGCTGCGGTGGTGCCGGTTGCATCCGGTTCACTGAAGACCAAATCCCAATGGACGCGCAAGAACCCCTATCCTGCGACTGTTCTCGCCAATCGACTGTTGTCCGGTGAGGGCTCCGCCAAGGAAGTCCGCCACTTCACCTTTGCACTCGGCGAGGATGGTCTGGACTACGAGGCCGGAGACGGGTTGGGAATCCGCCCGATCAACGACCCCGCTCTCGTCGACGCCATCATCCGTCAACTCGGGGTGAGCGGCGATTGCGTCGTCACGGCGAAGGACGGCTCTTCCGTGCCGTTGGACCAGGTGTTGACCAGCGATTACGAGATCTCGATTCCCTCTCGCGATCTGATCGACGACATCGCCCGACGCAGCGGAGACGCCGAACTGCAGCATATTCTCGACACCGAAGATCGGGAAGCGCTCGACGCGTGGCTGTGGGGCAAAGATGTGCTCGATCTTCTGCAGCTGGGCACCAGCGCTCGCCTGAATCCCGAAGAGTTGCTTGCTCTTCTGCGCCCCCTTCAGCATCGGGTCTACTCGATCTCGTCCAGCCCGCTGGCCCACGACGGCACCGTGCATCTGACGGTTGCGAGTGTGCGCTACCGCTCGGGCGAGCGGGATCGCGGTGGCGTCTGCTCGACGTATCTTGCGGACCGGGTAGGCGAGGGAGACCGGGTCGGAGTTTTTGTCTCCAAGAACAATTCGTTCCGCCTGCCCGCCGATGATGCTGCTCCCGTCGTGATGATCGGACCCGGAACCGGCATCGCACCCTTCCGCGCTTTCCTGCACGAGCGTCGGGCGCGGAACGCGTCGGGGCAGAATTGGCTCTTCTTCGGCGATCAGCATCAGTCGAGCGATTTCATCTACGAGGACGAGCTCAACGGCCTGACCCGTGACGGTGTCCTGACGCGTCTCGACCTCGCCTTCTCTCGTGATCAGTCCGAGAAGATCTACGTCCAGACACGTATGCGCGAGCAGGGCCGAGAGTTGTTCGCCTGGCTCGAGAAGGGCGCGCACGTGTACGTCTGCGGCGATGCCACCCGGATGGCGAAGGACGTCGACGACGCATTGCACGAGGTGGTCGCCGAGCACGGCGGGTTGGATGCGGATGCCGCCGAGGACTACGTCAACAACCTCAAACGATCGAAGCGGTACCTACGGGATGTCTACTGAGATGTGTCCCCACCGTGGTGAATGCCGTTGCGCAGCTGTGGCGCGCATGTCGGACCTGGACGCGCTGCTTGCGCGTCCAGGATTCCGCGGTGGACTGATCGACACGGTACCCGGGGTAGTCGGCGAAATGTTGTCCCTCTTGGGCGATGTCGTCGCGATCACCGTTGCGGGGCCAGTGGCTGTCAACGACTCGGGAAAGTACGCCGTTCCCACCGTTCCCGGTGATCCGCTGGTCTGCACGCCAGGACTCGTCTCTCTGCGTTTGAACCCTTCCGCCCTCGGTTCGGTGGTGACCACTGATGCAGAGCAGCACCTTCCGCCGACGCTCCGGATGTTCGACACTCACGGATCGAGTTCGCACACCACCTATTTGACCCCGGCCTCGGATCGTCTCGCCTTCGAAGCGATACGAAACGCGGCCGACGCTTCGAGGGAAGCCAACCCTCCCATCCAGACGTCGAATACGCCCGCATTCTGGGCCGAAGCCGATCAGCTGACACAACTCGACTTCATCCTCGCGGACAGGGGCAGCGAACGCCGCAACGGTTTGGTCGCTCTGGGCGCCCTCGGCTACCGGAGAATCGATCCTCACCTCATGGCTGCCGGGATGGAGCACCTGTCCTACCAACAACTGCCCGTCACGACGGTTGTCGCCGGGAACGGCTGCCTGCAGATTCATCGCGGTGATCTCGACGCGGCAGCCATGTTCGGCGGAACGCTGACTCTAGCCTCGGACACCTGCCGGACGATGATCGACCTGAACGGCGTCGCGGAGTGCTGGCTGACCCGCACGCACGGAGTTCACGGACTGACCAGCTCGATCGAGATGTACGACTTCCGCCGAAAATGCGTGGCAGTCTTCACCCAAACAGGTCCAGCCGAACCCGCAGTCATGGACATGTGGGAAGACGTCATGAGTTCCATTTCGGCCGCATCCTGACGCCGACGGCTGCCAATCGAGTGTAAGAAATCGGCGTACTGCGATAACCAAGAGTGGCAACCGAAGCCTAACCTCAGGTTTCGGTCACTTGTCGTGCCCGCACCCTGACGCTGATTCAAGGAGTTATCCATGCCCCGCCCTCTCGTCGAACCATCGCTGGTCCCGGCCTTGCGCCCGGCGCTGCCTGCATTGGCCGCCGGGGTGGTCGCGGCGGCTGCGTCGGGGGTCGCGATGCTCGGAGCGCTCTGGTGCGTCGTGCAACTCATCGGTGAACCGTCCATGAGTTGGGCCGAATGGGCATGCGGGCTCTGGCTCGTCGGCGTCACGCTCGCCGCCACGTCGTCGTGGCTCTCGCACCACGCCGAGGCGCTGTTCGAGGCCAGGCTCAGGCGCCAGCTCGCTGCCCACCTCGTCCGGTTGCCGGCAAGCACGCTGTCCCGCTACAGCGGGGACGCGCTGAGAAGGCTCGTCTCCGACGACATCTCGGCGCTGCACCATATGACTGCGCACCTACCTGCCGAGTTCGCGACGCTCGTGGTGGTCCCGGCGCTCACGATCGCGGCGCTGGCCGTCTCAGCCGGCCCGGTGGCGCTTCTCGCTCTGGCTCCCGGCATCGTGGCAGCACTGTTCTATCTGATCGTGATCCCTCGAATGGCTGCGCGGTACAGCGCTGAACGTGCGGATGTCATGGGCGACATCGTGACCGCCGTGGACGACTATGCCCGCGGCATCCGCGTCTGCCGGATCTACGGCGCGCAGACCGGTGCTGCCGCTGACTATGCAGAATCGACAGCACGGTTCACTCGGGGAATGCAGGAGCGCGTTCGACTCGTGGCGACCCCTGCGGCCGTCGCCGTTTCCCTCATGCAGGCGACGGCAACGTTTGCGATCGCCTATGCCATCGGATTTCGCTGGGATGCACCGACATTGGCCGCCACCATTCTCTTCAGTCTCGCAATCGTGACACCGGCCCTGCGGCTCGGGCACGGCCTCGACTACGTCGCGGCTGGACGCTCTGCTGCAGTCCGACTCGCCGCAGCGCTGGAGGAAGCCACCCTCCCGGCTGGTGAAGCATCAACCGTTCCGGCCGCCAGTCCCTCCGATCGACTGGAGATCCTCGGCCTGACTGTCACGATCGCGGACCGCAGAGTCATCGACGGCGTCACGCATGCATTCCGCCCGTCCGCAATCACTGCGATCACGGGACCGAGTGGAGCGGGCAAGTCGACGCTGCTGAAAGCACTGGCCGGCTTCGAAATCCCGGATCTGGGTACCGTCCGCTACGCGGGCCAGAGCGTCGACACTATCGACGAGAACCTGCGGCCACGGTCCATTCTGCTCACGCCTCAGGGCGCAGACGTATTGCCTGCCACGGTGCGCGAGAACATCGCGCTGGCCGCCCCCGACGCAACAGACGCGGAATACGCCGCAGCTCTTCGCCGGGCACAGATCGACGTCAGCCTCGATGCCGATGCCGCTTCACTCTCCGGCGGAGAACGTCAGAGAGTCGGGCTTGCTCGGGTATTCCTTTCGCCCGCAACAGTACTGCTGCTCGACGAGCCGACCAGCGCACTCGACGATCGGACAGCGGCCGAACTGTTGAAAGAACTACGACATCTCGCACACGACGAAGGAAAGACGATCGTGATCGTCACCCACGACCCCGCTCTTGCAGACGACGCCGACGATCGGCTCGACCTCCGGAGTCTCATCGCATCCGATGCTGCCCTGACTGGAGCCGAACAATGAACAGCACCACTGCAGCCCGTCGACGCTTGATCACCATCGGACTCGGTTGGGTGTCCGTCGCGGTCCTCGAGGCGATCGCGTACACCTTTCTCGCGCTCTCGATCGCCGATCACCGGCCGCCGGTTCTCGTCCTGGCCACGGCCGCAATCGCCCTCTTCGTGACCGTCCTGGTCTCGCGGGGCGGATATTTCACCGGGGCTCGACTCGTCGGCGATCTCTACGACGCGCTCGGCGATGCCTTCGCCCGCGCGAAGCTGTCCTGGTTCACCGACGACAACCGGGCTCTGCTCGCCACCGTCGCCGGGCGCGGGATCCCGTCGCTGATGAGTGTTCCCGCACACCAACTTCAGACCTTCCTCGTTGCACCGCTGATCCCGCTGCTCCTGCTTCCTGGAATCGCGGTCGTCGCGGGACCCGGAGTCATGCTGCTCGTCGGGGGACTTCTCGCGGTGTCGCTCGCAGCTCAGACGCTGGCCCAACGCGCTCTCAGCCGAGCGGACGAGCGCCGGCACGAGGCCGAACTCGCTGCGACGCAGTCAACTCTCGAGCTCACCGACCATCTCGAATTACTGCGTACAGCAGCGGGTCCCACTCGTTCCGTCGAACGGATCGAGCGAAGCTGGCGGGATCAGGAAACCGCACTTGCACGGACCAATCTCGCCGCGGCGCCAGCGACATTCATCTCGGCGATCGCGACGATCGTGCCGCTGGCAGGTGCAGTAATCTTCCTCGCCGCCACCGGATTCGACGATCCTGCAGCCGCTCTCGCGCTCGTCGTCCTCACCGCCCGCGCCGCCGCCCCGCTCGACGAACTCGCGCTGGCCGGAATCGGAGTCAATGAACTGCGCGCGACGGTTCGCGACTACCGCACCGCGACTTCGGCTCCCGCGCTGCCCGAGCCTGAACCCCAGGACGCAGGTCGCCCGGCAGGAACCGACATCAAGATCGTCGACGTGGATCACGCGCCAGTTCTGCGCGGCATCAACGCGCAGATCCCCGCTGGTGATCGCGTGCTCGTAGCGGGACGCTCCGGTACCGGGAAGAGCACACTTCTCGGGCTGCTCATGCGCTTCGACGACCCGGACGAAGGCAGCGTCACTCTGGGCGGAGTTTCATTGCGCGACTTGCCCTACGACGACCTGGCCGCGCACATCGGATACGTGCCGCAGGATCCACTCGTGTTCTCCGGCACCCTCGGGGAAAATATCGGACTGGGAAGACCTGGGGCTACCGAAACCGAGATCGAGGCCGCCGCCAGGCGCGCTGCTCTCGGCGCCGTTCTCGACCGCTCGACGCTCGGCATTCATCAGGACGTCGGGCACCAAGGGTCCGCTCTCTCCGGTGGCGAACGTCAGCGAGTGGCGATCGCTCGCGCCTTCCTCAAAAACGCACCCGTGCTTGTGCTCGACGAGGCCACTTCGGCTCTCGACGAGGGCACCGAGCGCCGCATCGCCGGCGCTGTGCAGGAATTGGCGGCCACCGTCTTCGTCGTCACCCACCGCGACCCCTCCATCTGGGAGCCGACCCGCACGATCACGCTCTGACACCGCCTACCTGACGGAGCGCTGCAACAGAGCGGCTCCAATGCCGCCCGATTCTTCCTTTCAGCTCAGCCGCTCGATGACAGTGACGTTCGCGGTTCCGCCACCCTCACACATGGTTTGGAGTCCATACCGTCCGTCAATGCGTTCCAGCTCGTGCAGCATCGTGGCGAACAGCTTGGTTCCGGTGGCTCCAAGAGGGTGACCCAATGCGATTCCACCACCGTTGGGGTTTACTCGGGAGGGATCTGCACCCGTCTCGATCAGCCAGCTCAGAACTACCGAAGCGAATGCCTCGTTCATCTCTACGGTATCCATCTGGCCGATCGACATGCCTGACTTCGCGAGCGCAAACTTGGTCGCTGGTATGGGTGCCGACAGTTGCAGCATCGGATCGTCGCCGCGCACGCTCATATGATGAATACGCGCCCTCGGCTTCAATCCATGAACCTCGAGCGCCTTCTCGGAGACGATCAAGGCCGCTGACGCGCCGTCACAGATCTGAGAGGCCACAGCAGCTGTCAGTAACGAGCCTTCCCTCAGCGCGGGCAATGCAGCCATCTGCTCCAAGGATGTCTCTCGTGGGCATTCGTCAACGACGCAGTGACCCAGTGACACGGTCTCACGCTCGAATCGCCCGTCGGCGATGGCAGCACGGGCACGCTGATGCGATTGCAGTGCCCATTCCTCCATGTCCTCACGGCTGATACCCCACTTCTTGGCAGTCAGGTCGGCACCGACGAACTGTGAGATTTCGGCCTCGCCGAATCGAGCAGCCCACCCCCGTGACTTACTGAAGGGTGTGTCGAATCCGTATTCGTTGCCGGCACGCATCGCCGCAGAGATAGGAATCGAAGACATGTTCTGCACACCCCCGACAAGCACCACATCTTGGGTCCCACTCATGACTGCTTGTGCTGCGAAGTGGATGGCTTGCTGTGAAGACCCGCATTGTCTGTCGACTGTCGTTCCCGGGATATCCAGCGGTAAGCCTGCTGCAAGCCAGGCGGTACGGGCGATGTTGCCCGATTGCGGCCCGATAGCGTCGACACAACCGAAGATCACGTCGTCGACAGCCATCGGGTCCAGTTGGGTGCGGTCGAGAATCGAGGTGATGACATGGGCTCCCATGTCCGCCGGGTGTTCCCCGGCGAGCGAGCCGTTCCGTTTACCCACCGGAGTGCGGACTGCATCGACTACATAGGCCTGGGGTGCAACCATACGAACTCCTTCGAAATCGAGCTTTTGTCGGGCGTTTGGATGTCCACACTCTAGCGATCAAGCATTTGCTTGGTATGCGAAGCGTGATTTTGACACCCACCCTTACCTGCGGGCCAGAGGTCGCCGAGTCCGGGCATGCCCCTAGACGACCAACCCGGTGTCGACAGGCCTGATCTTCGTGATTCCATCCAACGAAACCCACTGCTGTCGAAAGTATTCGGCAGTCGACACTCGACCTCCCAATGTCACACGGCAGCCCACGCCGCATCAACCGCACGTAGATGTGAAGCAGCAGAAGTTGCGAGAACACCTGCGGGCGTTCAGCTTCTAGCGAAGCGAGTACACCATTCGCATCCATCGCCTCCACTGTAGAGACATTCAACCCGTCTCGCGAGCGGCACCAAGTTGCTCGAGCTACACCACCTGCCGGCCGGCCGAAGCATGAAAAGTTAGTACTTTCGGTGGAACCCAATGAGATAGGGCAGTTCACCGCGCATTACAGGGTACATGTACCGATACTCGTTGCAGGACAACGATTCTACCGACAGCAGCGCACTCGGTGATTTGCAAACCGTCACTGATCTGAAACGTGGATCCCCTTGCGGCAATTGCACTCCGGGTACAGTATGAGCACCACACCGTCTTCGATTACCGGAGGTTACCGTGATGAGTCTCGTACGCCGATTGACCGCCTGCGCATCCGTAGTTGCCGTTTCGGTTCTGGCACCCGCAGCCATCGCCTCCGCGGCAGTCACAGTTCCGTTCCAAATCAACCCGGCACCGTTCGGGAACCCCAATGGCAGCTTCGACGCGCCTCCTGTCCGCTGCGTGGCGGTAGTCGGCGAACAACCTGGCACAGTGACGATCACCGGCGCCCCAGACGCCCGGTGGGGATGCATGCTGTCGACCGAAGTGCGTTGGCTGAACCTCTCGACAGGGACCTCCGGCACCGGTCGGCTTTCGGGCGACAACCAAGGAACCCCGGGTGAGACCACCCTGCAGACCGGGGCCGGGCAAGTTGCGGTCACCATATTGCCTGCCGCCGGACCGGTCACTCCAGGTTTCGCAACCTTTTTCGTGCCATAGGCAACCCCGAAACCCGGGGTTCTTGCTGTACGAACAACCCGCCGCCACACAATCATGTGGCGACGGGTGAGCGCTTTCCGTTCTCCAGTTGTCCGCCTACAGCTTCTCGCTGATGAGCGGAACGACATGCTCAGCCGCCCACATCGTTCCGATCGGACCACCACTCGTGATCGCCCACAGAACGTCCCCACCGTCGGCGGTACGAGGAGGCAGAGCGACCCAATGCCCGGATGACACAGCTCCCAGCGCCTGGAAGAGCTTTCCATCGGTCAGCTTGTCGAAATCCTCTTCGCTGCCGGCAGCGCTGCGGCCGATCAGCAGGAAGTCCGCATCGATGTTCTCGAGAAGTTCCTCGCCGACGGTGCTCTGGGTGACGAATTCCTTTGCGCGCGGGTTCTCGGCGAAGCCGAGCTCACCCAGGAATGTTGCCGGAGCCGAACCGGGTGCTGAAAGATACTGCAGCCCATTGCCGGTTCCGTAGAAGATCGCCCAGGTTGCAGTCAAGCCCGCGAGTTGCGGGTTCTCCTGGCGCACGTTCGCGAAATACCGGTCATGGTCGGCCACGATCTTTTCGGCCGCCTTCGAGAGGTCGAGGGTCTCGCCGAGTACGCGAATCGATTCCTTCCACGGTACGAGCATCCGCGATTTCGTGTCGGGACTCGTCACCACCGGTGCGATGGAGGACAAACGCTCGTAGTAGTCGCCCATGGACAAACCACCCAGGCCGTCAGCCCAGCCGACGGCAACGATGAGATCAGGCTCGCTCGCGGCGATGGCTTCGACGGGAAGTGTTCCGCCCATCGCGAACTCGAAAGTGTCGAGATCCTCTGCGTCGTAAGGCAACAAGTACGACTGGGAAGCCGATTCCTTCACCATCGACGAGGAGAGGACCGGTTTGACGCCGAGGGCGAGAAGCATTTCCGTGTCGACAGCATTGGGCACGATCGCGGCGATACGCTCCGGTCGCTTCTCGAGAACGCTTGTACCGTAAGGCGATTCCAGGGTCAGCGGGTAGGTGGTCGTTCCTTCCGCCGCGGGAAGGGCACTTCCTTCCGAATTGGGGGAGGATGCCGTTTTCGAGTCTTCGGCCGGGGCCGAGCACCCGGTTACGAGGAGCGCTGCGGCGAGCGCGGTCCCGATCAGTCCGGTGATCCGTGATCGTCTGGTGCGCAGGACTGTCATTTCTGCCTTTCGGTGTTATCGAGCACTGTCGGTCTTACTGAGTACAGATGTCGGGTGAGCGATGGAGCCAGGTCAGGAATCTGCACGTACGGCCTCGCCGCGTTTCCAGTAGCCGGTGAAGTCGATGTCGGTCTTCGCAATTCCTCGATCACGAATGAGGTACCGACGAAGCGATCGAACCGTCGCCTGTTCGCCTGCAAGCCAAGCGAATACGCGTGCGTCACACCATTCGGCGGCAGTGACCGCGTCGAGTAACAAAGAAGTGGTGCCGGGCTCGGCCCCCTCGCGCGGCAACCACGTGACACTCACCCCGGGCAACTCGCGCACCGATTGAATGTGAGCTGAGTCCGCAATTTCGACGAACACCTGCCCCCTGGCATCGGCGGGCAATCCTTCGAGCAGACGCGCGATCGCAGGTAGCGCCGTCTCGTCACCGACGACCAGCAGATGCTCGCAATCCTCCGGAAGTCCCTGCGATACAGAGGGACCCGCGATGTGCATTCGGTCGCCCGGACCGGCGCCGCGGGCCCAGGCGGTAGCCACTCCACTGCCGTGAACGACGAAATCGACCTCGAGTTCCCTTGTTCGCGGATCGTAGCGACGCACGGTGTAAGCGCGGGCAAGTGGGCGGCGCCCCGCAGCGAAAGTCACACTGCCGTCGACCATCACCGGTAGGACGGGGTCGGTTTCGCCAGGGTAGGCGAACAGCAACCGAATGTCGTCATCGAAGCCCGTGCTGGTGAAGGCAGGCTCGACGTGACCGTCGGCGTTGGTAAAGGTTTCGAGCTGGGTGCCGGTGAGCGTTACTCTCCTCATGCCCGGCGTCACGTCTGCCACCCGACATACCTCGAGTTCACGCAAGGTGACGGGGTACGCCGTTGTCGGACGGGTGTTTCGGGGCACGGAAAGACTCCTCGGAAGCGCACAGACGGGGGTTCGGCCCACGTTCGATCACGGCGAGACGGCCAGTAATTAAAGCTAGCCTGCCCTAATCGGATACGGTTATCCGTGCGTGCCGACTTCTTACACTCATCGGTCGCCTGTGCGAGAAGGCATCTACATTGGGGGCATCGTGGGACCACGGTTGGTGTTCTCTGCGGGAGAAATCCCCGAAATCCCTGCCGCTCGACTCGCCTCGATTGCGAATGAACGCGAGCCGCTGCTGTTCTGGGTACACACCGGACGCGCAGAACTGCAGATCGGCGACTGCGTCCGCAACGTGCCCGCGGGGGCCGCAGTGTGGGTACCGGCGGGAATCGCGTACAGCATTCGAGTGGACCCGGAGGCGGTCGCATTTCCCATCCCGATGCCCGCTGCCGACCTGCCTCCCACGTTGAACCGAATCATCGACTTCGAGATCCCGGCCGCCTGGCAGGACTGGCTCGTCCACCAGTTCGCACACAACTTGGGATTTCTGCGCGGTGGGACGGCCGTGGGTGCCGGGCTGCTCGAGCTGGTCGCGGGAGCCCATGCCAAAGAGTCGGGCGCTTCGGTGCCGTACTCCCCGCCGAGATTGCCTCGCTCGGCCGAAACCCTCGAGATCGCTCGCACACTTCTTCGGACACCAGCCGACGACACCGAACTTTCCCAGTTTGCCCGGCAACTCAAGATCGGTGTCCGCACCCTGCAGCGCCGATTCACCGAGGAGACTGGGTTGTCTTTCGTGCGTTGGCGTACCTCGGCCAGGATCGCGGCAGCAACCGCATACCTGGATGCCGGTCGCGAAATCGGTTGGACGGGTGGACAGGTCGGATTCGCGACGCCCGCGGGATTCACCCGCGCCTTCCGTGAACACACCGGAATGACACCAAGTGCCTACGCACGTGCACACCGAGGTTCGGTGCCGATCCATGAGAACGAAACGTTGGCACAGAGCGTCGCGCTGTTGTCCGAGGAAGGCACCCAACCACGCTCGGCACCGATACCGCCGACGATCCCCACAAGCGGAACATGGGCTAGGGTCAACGACTTTCACGTCGTCGTCTGGATATATCGAGGCTCCGCCCGGGTTACTTTCGGCGACCGAACGTGGAATCTGAGGCGGGGCGACGCGATGTGGCTTCCAGCGGGAGTTCGCAACAGTGTCGAGATCGCGGAAGGCTCTCTACTACTTCCCCTCGGGTCCCAGCCGGGCGCCTCTCCGGTCGCCGCACCGCCGCCACGTGTGCTGCACTTCGCGCGCGAAGCGGAGAGGTATCTGTTGCACACGGTGGTCGCGAATTACACCCACCTGCGCCCCGAGATCCACGACCCGGCGCGGATCTCGAGGCTGGTCCGCAACTCTGCGGCGGCTCGTCCACATGGCAGTCGTCAGAGCGATCCAGTCGAGACGATCCTTGGCGCGCTTCGGGCCGACCCCACCGATTCGCGCACGCTGTCGGAGTGGAGCGCTCGACTCGGCGTCGACGAGAACTTGCTCCACCAAGGCTTCACTGAGGCCACCGGCCAGAGCTACCCACGCTGGCGTGCCCAATTACGTATGACCCTCGCCCGTGCTCATCTCGAGGAGGGTCTCTCGGCCGGAGAGACTGCCCGCCGACTCGGCTACGCGCACGCCTCCGGCTTCACCAAGGTCTTCGTCGCTGCCCACGGCATGTCGCCGCGGGCTTACCAGCGCCGCGGTTGGCGGGGCGCGGCCGAAGGTCTCATCGACTCGTGACCCTTCGGTCGGAGTATTCCGACAGGCCCCACTACACGAACAATGCGGCGGCCATTCCGGCAAAAACCACGGAGATGGCAAACAAGTAGAGACGCAGAATTCCGCGATATCTCTCGCGAGCCTGCTCCACTTCGTACGAACTGCTCAGTGTCCTGAAGAGAACTATGAGCATCAGAGCGACGGCTGTGAACAGTGTGACCACGATGACCCAGTCGGTCGTGGTTTCCACCGGCGCTTTGCCGTCGTCGCGAATTGCCCACTGAGCCAGAAAGTTCAGCAAGAACCCCAAGATGATGCCGAGCGAAGTCACCATTGGCTGGCGGGTATCCCGAATGTCGTCATTCATGCTCACTACTTTCTTGACTGAATTTTCAGTCAGGGTCTATGCTCTGTGCAAGTAAGTCGACGCCAGAAAAATCTGGTGGGATCGAACAGTAGCTGGATGTTGGCCCGTTCGCGCGATGAACAGATTCCTCGGCGACCAAGCGAGCACGCGAAAAACAGAAGGAGTCACCGCAATGCACAGACGTCGGTTCATTCAGGCAGGCGCCGCTGCGCTCAGTGGCCTCTTTTTGGCAGGTTGCGGCGATTCCGACTCAGCCTCGGGCGGGAGCAATGGAGATGACGATCTTCGCGAGTGGGTGATGCCGGAAGAGGGTGATCCGCACAAGCGCACCTGGATGGCGTTCGGCGCCAGCGAAGCGATCTGGGGAGCGGCCCTCCTGCCCGAGGTCCAGCGCAACCTTGCGACGATCGCGCAAACTATCGCGCAGTTCGAGCCCGTCTCGATGCTCGTCCGTTCCGAGGAGCTGGACTTGGCACGCACCCTCGTCGGCCCATCCGTCGAACTTGTCGCCGCACCTCTCGACGACCTCTGGATGCGCGACACCGGCCCCGTATTCGTGAAAGGCAACGGGACCAAAGCGGGTATCGATTTCAACTTCAACGGCTGGGGCGAGAAGCAGGATTTCGATCAGGACGGCCGCGTCGCGGCGTTTGTCGCAGCCCGCGCGGGTGTCGAATCACTGCCAACCGATCTGATCCTCGAAGGCGGCGGCATCGAGGTCGACGGCGAAGGAACGGCCATCATCACCGAAAGCTGTGTCCTCAACGACAACCGCAACCCGGGATGGTCGAAGTCGGACGTCGAGGCCGAGCTCGGCCCCCTGCTCGGTCTCGACAAGATCATCTGGCTACCCGGGATCGCAGGCAAGGACATCACGGACGGCCACACGGATTTCTACGCCCGCTTCGCGCGACCGGGTGTGGTGGTCGCCGGACTCGACACAGACCCGGAGTCGTTCGATCACGACGTGACCAAACGTCACCTCGAGATTCTCGAGAACGCAACCGACGCACAGGGACGAAAACTGGATGTTGTCGTCCTCGAGGCGCCTGTTTCGATCAGGCCGGACTTCGAATCAGATGATTTCGCTGCCGGATACATCAACTTCTACGTATGCAACGGAGCGGTCATCGCCCCTGAATTCGGTGACCCCGAGGCCGACCAGGCCGCCAAAGGCGAGTTGGAGCGCCTCTTCCCCGACCGTCGTGTCGTGCAGATCAACATCGACGCAATCGCCGCCGGTGGTGGCGGTATTCACTGCACCACCCAACAGGAGCCTGTGGACTGAAAACCCGCCCCGACCATCCTCGTAGAATTCGGACTCGTGTCGAACCGTCAAACGCAAATCTTGGAAGCAGCAGTCCGCGTCATCGCTCAGCACGGCGTACGCGGACTGAGAGTGGAGACGCTCGCTGCCGAGGCCGGCGTGTCGACGGCACTCATCTACTACCACTTCCAGAACCGCGCCGGTGTGCTGCGCCGGGCCCTCGATCACGTCAACGATCGCGCCGCTCTGTACACCGAAAGCGCCTTCACGGAGACAGACCCGCGTGCGCAGCTCGAGCAGATGCTCCTGCTGGAGTTTCAGAATTCCCCGAAGATTCGGGAGAACAGCATCGCCTGGGGCGAACTCCGAGCAAGCGCCGTCTTCGCCGACGAGCTGCGCGAGCCGCTGCGCACCACGACGCAACGATGGGCAGACGACGTCGAATCCTTGATCCGACAAGCGCAGAACTCCGGGCTCGCTGACCCGAAGGCAAGCCCGGCCGACGCCGCCGAACGGCTCACTGCACTGGTCGAGGGTTTGAGTGAACGCTGGCTGAGCGGCTCGATGTCCATCGAACGAGCCAGAGAACTACTCGTCGGCGCGATCAGCGTGGAGATCGATCCGAAGTAGCCCTGAACCGCTAGTCGGCGCCCTTCGATTCCGGCGACAGGGCCGGGAACCATATATCGGTCAGAACCTCGGCCGCTTGAACCCGCGTCACGTCGATCGTCCCCTGCACGGCCCAGCGTGTGAAGAATCGCTCCAGCTGACTCACGAGCAGTTCGACGCGCAACCTCGCCTCGTCGTGCTGTTCCACCGGCCACCGGCCCAGATACTTGGGCATGGCGTTCGGTAGTTCGGTCATACCGTCCCGAGCTGTCTCGCGGAACTCCGGTTCGAGTGCAACGGCCTCGTCCCACGCCGGCAGCAGGCGCTTGTTCTCGTCGAACCAGTCGAAGGCACGTTCCAGCCATGCGGTGAACTCCACGCGAGAGTTCGTGTCGAGAACTCGATCGAGATCGATGTAGAAAGCGAACGCACTCGCCGCCATCCCGGCCGCGCCGATCGTCCTGAGCATCTCCACCTTGCTGGCGAAATGCACGTAGAACGTGGCTCTACTGCATCCGACGACCGAGGCGATGTCGTCGACCGTGACTGCCGCATATCCCCGCTCTTCGAACAGGGTGCGTGCGGCGTCCACGAGCTTGGCCCGCGTCGCGCGTTTCTGCTCGTCGCGAAGGGTTCCCCGCCTGTTCTTCGGGCCATCGGTAGTCGTGCTCACGTCGCCCACCTTGCTCGCATTTCGACCTCCTGGCAAATCACCGACTCACCGTCATCAAAAAACATTGCGTCATTCATTGACACATCGTCAGCGAATGGCGCACTATGACTCAAGTCACTTCTCGGGCTTCGATTCTTCTTCTCGCACGCCCGAGACAGAACAGAAAGCGATGGCGAATGAGTCCCTCCCCCTTGCCGAGCGTGTGCATCATCGGCGCCGGGCCCACCGGAATCACGACGGCCAAGCGAATGAAGGAATTCGGAATACCCTTCGACTGCTACGAAGCGTCCGACGAGGTCGGCGGAAACTGGTACTACAAGAACCCCAACGGAATGTCGGCCTGCTACCAGAGCCTGCATATCGACACGTCGAAGTGGCGCTTGGCATTCGAGGACTTCCCGGTCTCCGCCGACCTTCCCGATTTCCCCCACCACTCCGAACTCTTCCAATACTTCAAGGACTACGTCGAGCACTTCGGCCTGCGTGAGTCGATCATCTTCAACACCAGTGTTGTTGCAGCAGAACGTGATGCAGACGGACTGTGGACCATCACGCGCTCCGACGGCGAAGTTCGCACCTACGACGTCCTGATGGTCTGCAACGGACATCACTGGGATCCCAACATCCCCGACTACCCGGGTGAGTTCGACGGCGTGCTGATGCACAGCCACAGCTACAACGACCCCTTCGATCCGATCGACATGCGCGGCAAGAAGGTTGTCGTGGTCGGAATGGGCAACTCCGGCTTGGACATTGCTTCCGAACTGGGCCAGAGATACCTCGCCGACAAGCTCATCGTCTCGGCGCGCCGCGGCGTGTGGGTGTTGCCGAAATACCTGGGCGGCGTGCCGGGAGACAAACTGATCACCCCGCCCTGGATGCCTCGGGGTCTGCGCCTGTTCCTGAGTCGTCGATTCCTCGGCAAGAACCTGGGAACCATGGAGGGCTACGGACTACCCAAGCCAGACCACCGTCCGTTCGAGGCCCACCCGTCGGCCAGCGGCGAGTTCCTGGGACGCGCCGGGTCCGGCGACATAACCTTCAAGCCTGCGATCAGCAAACTCGACGGAAAGCAGGTTCACTTCGCGGACGGCACTACCGAGGACGTCGACGTGGTCATCTGCGCCACCGGCTACAACATCAGCTTCCCCTTCTTCAGCGATCCGAATCTTCTGCCGGACAAAGACAACCGATTCCCGCTCTTCAAACGAATGATGAAACCCGGAATCGACAACCTCTTCTTCATGGGACTGGCGCAGCCCATGCCGACGCTCGTCAACTTCGCCGAGCAGCAGAGCAAACTCGTCGCGGCCTACCTCACCGGTAAATACCAACTGCCGTCCGCCAGTGAGATGCAGGAGATCACCAAGGCCGACGAGACGTACTTCCTCGCTCCCTATTACAAGTCACCGCGACACACCATCCAGCTCGAGTTCGATCCCTACGTCCGCAACATGAACAAGGAAATCGCCAAGGGCACCAAGCGCGCAGCGGCCTCCGGAAACAAGCTCCCTGTTGCGGCTCGTGCAGCAGCACACGAACTCGAGAAGGCGGACCGCGCATGAGCACGGTGAACGGTCATTGCAACAACGAGTTCGACGCCGTCCGCACCGCCTTCGAGGCTCAACTCGAATCCGGCGAAGAACTCGGCGGGTCCATCGCCATCACCGTCGCCGGAGAATCCGTGGTCGATCTCTGGGGCGGGTACGCCGACGAATCCCGTACCACTCCTTGGGGTCCGGACACCATCGTCAACACGTTCTCCATCACCAAGACCATGACAGCTCTGTGTGCGCTCCTGCTGGTCGAACGCGGCCAATTGGATGTGTTCCAGAAGGTCGCTCATTACTGGCCCGAATTTGCGGTAAACGGCAAGGAAGACATCGAAGTTCGCCACCTCCTCTCGCATACGTCCGGAGTCTCCGGCTGGGAACGCCCGATCGAACTGAAGGACATCTACGACCTCGAGGCGTCCACCACCCGCCTCGCTGCGCAGAAGCCGTGGTGGACCCCCGGTACGGCGTCGGGCTATCACGCGATCAACTACGGCCATCTCGTCGGTGAGGTCATTCGTCGCATCGACGGGCGGACTCTCGGCAGGTTCTTTGCCGAAGAGCTCGCCGGTCCACTGGGCGCCGACTTCCACATCGGCACGTCCGCAGAGCACTTCGGCCGAATCGCCACTCTGGTTCCGCCGCCCGCATTGGAATTCGACCTGTCTACTCTCGACCAGGACAGCATCTTCATCAAGACCCTGACCTGCCCATTGCTCGACTATCCCGAGATCAACACCGCGCCCTGGCGGGAAGCTGAAATCGGCGGAGTCAACGGTCATGGCAACGCCCGTTCGATCGCTCGGGTCCAATCCTTGATCTCGAACGGTGGTGTGCTCGACGGCCAGAAGTTGCTCTCGCAGAGCACCATCGACCTGATCTTCGAGATCCAAGCCGACGGTATCGACCTCGGGATCATGACTCCACTCAAGTTCGGCATCGGCTACGGACTGCCACACCCGGATACCGCACCCCTGGTTCCCGACGGACGCGCCTGCTGGTGGGCGGGAATCGGCGGCTCGATGCTGGTCAACGATCTCGACCGTCGGATGACCTTCGCCTACGTCATGAACAAGATGGCGCCGGGTCTGATCGGATCCGATCGCAGCAACGCGTATCTGAGTGCCGCATACAACTCCGAGATCAGCGAGGTCAACTCATGAAGGCAGCTCAGCTCATGGGGCCTGGTCTCCTCGAGATCAACGACGTGCCGGTCCCCGAGATCGGTCCGTCGGAACTACTGATTCGGGTTGGTGCAGCGGGAATCTGCCACTCCGATCTCCATCTCCTGCACTTTCCGTACAAGATGCGCGAAGAGCCGCTGACCATCGGCCACGAGATCGCCGGCACCATCGAAGCGGTCGGGACCGGCGTCGACGGTCGCTCGGTCGGCGAACGCGGCGTCGTCTATCTGTGCTGGTCGTGTGGACAGTGCCGAGAATGTATGAGCGGCAACGAGAACATGTGCCTCGCCGCTGGACGCACCGCGATGCCACCCTGTCCCGGGCTCGGTCCCGAAGGCGGTATGGCCGAGTACGTGAAAATTCCGGCCCGCTCGTTCGTTCCCATCGGAGACCTGGACTTCCTGCAGGCAGCACCACTCGCCGATGCGGCCCTGACGAGCTACCACGCCATTCGCGGCGCCCGCGAACATCTGCAACCCGGTGCCACCGCGGTGGTGATCGGCATCGGCGGACTCGGTCACGTTGCAGTACAGATACTTCGGGCGATCAGTGCCGTGCGCATCATCGCTGTCGACGTCGGACAGGATCAACTCGATCTCGCCAAACGCTGCGGCGCCGACATCACGCTCGAATCGGGACCGGACACCGCGCAGCAGATCCTCGACCTCACCTCGGCCAGAGGCGCAGAAGTCATCTTCGACTTCGTCGGTGTCGATGCAACTGCTCAGATGTCCGTTCAAGCGGTTGCGCCGAACGGCGCGTATCGCATGGTGGGTCTCGGAGGCGGAAACCCCGGGATCACCGCCGAAGCTGCCGGTGGACCGGGCTGGCCGTGGGGCGCATCGATCCGGAAGTCCTATGGCGGCACCAGAAACGACCTCGTCGATTCCATCGCCCTGGCACAGGCCGGTCTGGTAACGGTAGAAGTAGCCCGCTTCGACCTCGCTGATGCCCGCGACGCACTCGACCGTCTCGAACACGGCAAGGTCACCGGACGCGCAGTGCTCGTACCCTAATCTTCGAAAGGCGCTTCACGTGACCACTTCCGCTGATACACAAGCATTCATCGCGTCCGTCATGGCCGGGCTGACCGGTCCCGGTGGCCCTTTCGAGATGCAAGTCGAGGACGTACTTGGCAGCTCGATGCCCGTCATGAAGAACCGTGACAAGGCACTCGGCGACGTGCTCGCTGCATCCTTCGACTACGGATCACGCGACTACCTGGTGACCAAGGACCGACGCTTCAGCTACCTCGAGCACGGCGAGGCCGTAGCAGCATTGGCCACGGCACTGCGCGAGCGGTACGGCGTCCGCAAGGGCGATCGGGTGGGCATCCTCGCCGCCAATACGCCGGAATGGGTGATGACCTTCTGGGCGGCTCAGGCGCTGGGTGCGATCGCAGTAGGGTTCAACTCGTGGTGGGTGGCGCGTGAGGTGCAGTACGGAATCGATCACACCACTCCTACTGTCGTGATCGCCGACGCCAAACGCGCACAAGTTCTTTCCGAGCTGAACACCGATGTTCCCGTGCTCACGATGGAGGAAGATCTAACGGCTCTGATGGAGACGTACTCGGGATCGCCACTCCCCCGAACCACGGTCGACGAGGACGATCCGGCTGTGATCCTGTATACGAGCGGAACCAGTGGGCGCCCGAAGGGGGCAGTTCACACTCACCGAAACGTGTTGGCCGTCATCGACTACCACCGCTACAGCGATCGCCTCGCTGCGGCGTTCACCGGAAAACCCAGCGATGGCAGACCAAGCGACTTGCGGTATCTGCTGACCGCGCCGCTGTTTCACATTGCAAGCCTGCATAACCTGGCGATCCCACGACTCGCAACGGGCGGAGCCGTCGTCATCCACCAGGGCGCCTTCGACGTCGACGAGGTCCTTTCCCTCGTCGAACGCGAGAAGGTCACCAACTGGGCGGTGGTCCCCACCATGGCAACCCGACTCCTCGAACACGGCGATATCGAGAAGTACGACTTGACCTCACTGAGCGCCTTTGCATTGGCGTCAGCGCCGTCGTCCCCGGCCTTGCAGGAACGCCTGCGTGCACGCCTGCCTTTTGCGCAGCACACTTTGGTAGACAGCTACGGGCTCACCGAATCCTCTACTGGCATTTCGGTTGCCACGCCACCGGAACTTGCCGCGTTCCCCGGAACTCTCGGCCGGCCGATCATCGCCGTGAGCGTGGAGGTCCGAGACCCCTTCGGGAGTGCAGTCCCCGACGGGGAGGAGGGTGAAATCTGTGCGCGAAGCCCCTATGTGATGTTGGGATACTGGAACGACGAGACCGCGACGGCTGCCGCTATCGGTCCTGATCGGTGGCTCCGAACCGGCGACTTCGGAGTTGTCGAAGACGGCCGGCTCCGCCTGACAGGCCGCCGGTCCGACCTGATCCTGCGCGGCGGCGAAAACGTCTACCCCGTCGAAATCGAGCAGACCATCGACGAGCATCCCGCAGTCCTCGAATGCGCTGTGATCGGGATTGATTCGGCAGACCTCGGCCAGGAAGTGGCGGCCGTTGTCGTTCTTCGCAGCGAGGGAGCGGCGACCGAAGAAGAACTGCGCGACTATGTCGCCGAACGACTGGCCTACTTCAAGGTGCCGGTGAAGTGGAAACTGAGCACAACTCCTCTACCCCGCAATGCAACCGGGAAGACCATCCGCGCAAAGGTGGCTATCTCATGACCTATGACGCCGTGATCAACAACGGTCTGTGGTTCGACGGCACCGGGGCGAAACCAGCTGTCCGCAATCTGGGCATCCGAGGCGGGTTGGTCACCGCCATCTCGCTCGATCCACTCGACGAAACCGGCTGTCCCCGTGTCATCGATGCGCGACGCAAGTGGGTGATCCCGGGCATCGTGGACATCCACACTCACTACGACGTCGAAATCCTCGAAGGGCCGGCGCTCAGCGAATCTCTCAGACACGGAGTCACGTCGATCTTTGTCGGATCGTGTTCCCTGTCCACCATTCACGCCAGCCCGTCGGACGCCGGCGATCTTTTCGGCAGAGTCGAGGCGATTCCGCGCAAGCACGTTGTCGATGCACTCACGCGGGCCAAGACCTGGAACTCCGCGCGTGAGTACATCGCGGCGCTCGAGTCACTTCCGTTGGGACCCAACGTCGCAGCATTCATCGGGCACTCCGACATGCGAGCCGCGGAGATGGGATTGGACCGTGCAACGCGGAAGGATGTGCACGCCACCGACTCCGAACTCGCGTCGATGGAAGCACAATTGACCGAGGCGCTTGACGCCGGATTCGTTGGGATGTCCAGTCAGCAATTGTTGTTCGACAAACTCGACGGCGAGACCTGCCGCTCACGCACACTGCCGTCGACGTATGCAACCACGAAGGAACGACGTCGACTCAATGCGATTCTCCGCCGTCGGGGACGGGTATTTCAGGCTGGACCTGACCTCTCCAACCCCATGAGTACCGGTGCAATGGCGTTCTCCAGTGCTGGCCTGTGGCGCAAGCGACTCAAGACGAGCATGCTCTCGGCGGCTGATATCAAGTCCAACAAGTTGGCCGTGGTGATCCTCGGTCCGCTGGCGCATCTGGTCAATCGACTCGGCGGCGACCTGCGCTGGCAGCACCTACCGGTTCCCTTCGAGGTGTACGCCGACGGCATCGACCTGGTTGTCTTCGAGGAGTTCGGATCCGGCGCTGCAGCACTGCATCTGACCGACGAGATGGAACGCAACGTTCTGATGCAGAGTGAGGAGTACCGGCGACAGTTCCGCAAGGACTACGACCAAAAGTTCGGTGTCAAAGTCTGGCATCGAGATTTCTTCGACGCCGAAATCGTTTCCTGCCCCGACGAATCCCTGGTCGGCAAGAGTTTCGGACAGGTCGGCGTCGAGCGCGGAGGCCTCCACCCGGTCGACGCCTTCCTGGATCTGGTCCTCGAGCACGGCACGAAGGTGCGCTGGCGCACAACCATCTCCAATCACCGGCCGGAGATTCTGGACAAGTTCGCCCAGGACAACGGTGTCCAACTCGGGTTCTCCGACGCCGGAGCACATTTGCGCAACATGGCGTTCTACAACTTCGGCTTACGACTACTCCGACGTGTCTACGACGCTCAAAAGGTCGGGCGGCCGTTCATGACCGTCGAGGCAGCCGTGCATCGTCTCACCGGTGAACTGGCCGAGTGGTACGACGTGGATGCCGGGCACCTTCGATTAGGTGACCGCGCCGACCTGGTTGTGATCGATCCCGCCCACCTCGACGATTCACTCGAGACCTACGCGGAGAGTCCAGTTGTGGAGTACGACAATCTCTCCCGCATGGTCAATCGCAACGACCAGACTGTCACCGCAGTGTTCGTCGGCGGCGAGTACGTCTTCGGAGACGGAGAAGCAGCACCCGTTCTCGGCAACCGCCGGACCGGAAAGTTCTTGAAAGCAGGTGCCCATTAACACGTCCAGATTCGCCGGAAAAACCGCAGTCGTCACTGGCGCAGCCTCGGGGATCGGCGCGGCCATCGCACTACGACTTATCAGCGAAGGCGCGCGGGTGGCCGGAATAGACATCGCGGCAGAGGGTTTGAAGGAAATAGCATCCCAACACGGCGCGTCTTTCCTCGCCGTTCCCGCTGACGTCACCAAGGAATCCGATGTCGCCGAGGCTATTGCCGCTGCGGCAGCGGAATTCGGCGGTATCGATCTGGCTTTCAACGTTGCCGGGGCGTCGAGGGTGGGTCCGATCGTCGACCTCGACGAGGCCGACTGGGACTTCACCATCGACCTGGTGCAGAAGGGCGTCTTCCTCTGTACCAAACATGAAGCTCGACATATCCGAGAGCACGGGCGCGGCGGTGCGATAGTCAACGTTTCCTCCCTCAACGCGCACGTACCGAGCCCTTACGGGAGCGCGTATGCGACGGGTAAGGCCGGGGTCGAGATGTTCAGCAAGAATGCCGCGATCGAACTGGCGGCGTCGAAAATTCGGGTCAATGCAGTTCTGCCCGGCCTGGTCGACACCCCGTTGGTCGCACCGGTCATGAGCTACGAGCCTGCCCGCGACATGTTTCTGAGCCGAATCCCCCTGTCCCGAGCGGCAACTCCCGACGAGATCGCCGGACCGTGCCTCTATCTCGCCAGCGACGACGCCTCGTACATCACCGGAACCAGCCTGGTCGTCGACGGCGGCTGGGAGGTCTCGAACTACCCGGATCTGACGACGCTGGGCAATTAGTTCAGTTACCGGGCAACACACATTGAGTGTCGAGGCCGAGGACGTGGTTGAGCCGGCCGAAGGGAACATGCTGGGGTGTCCGTAACCATTGGGCGCCTCCCGTCCTACTGTCACCGATGTTCGACGGACGGGAGGCGCACTCCCATACGGGCGCCGAAATGGCACGCATCGATCGTGCCTCGGCCGTCAGGTCACCACTCGGCGGGGCGGCCTTTGAGCTGCTCCCAGTACCGGCGGTGTGCGTGGCGTGACGGTGCGCTGGTCATACCGGCGGCCAGTTCGCTGCGGTCGAGAGGGTCGGAAAGGTCGGCGATGTCGCGCAAGGCTGCAGCTTGCAACGCCCGCTTGGTGTATGCGTAACTGCCGAGACAGTCTTCGGGAGTCAGTTCGGCGATCGCAACGGCCCGGTCGATCAACACGTCAGCATCGACCACCTCATGCAGAATCCCCATCTCGTGAGCTTCCTGGACGGAGAATATCTCTCCTTGTAGGCACGTTCGGGAAGCCACCGGTTGGCCCCATGCGTACGCGAGCATGCGGAGATACACCGCAGGCATGGGAATTCCGATGTTGACTTCGTTGATCCCGAATCGAGCTTCACCAGCTGCGGCGACGGTACGATCACATACCGCTGCGGTGATCAGGCCGCCGGCGAAAGCGTGCCCGTTCACTGCTGCCACGGTCGGTCGAGGGTAGGTGAACAGCCGCATGTTCGTCGCGCGGTAGTCCTGAAACCATGACGCGACCGCCGCGGGATCGCCCGCAAAAAGCCGGAAATGTTCGTCGAGATCCAGTCCCGCAGAAAAGCGTGCACCGATGCCGGTTAGAACAACCGGAGAGTCGCCATGCTCACGCTCGAGAAGATCGAACGCCTCGTGGAGGTCGGCGAAGAATGCGCGGTTCTGCGCGTTGACTGGGTTGGTGTTCATGGTCACGACGGCGACTCGGCCGCGCCGTTCGATGTTCCAGCTCATTGGGTTCTCCTTGGTTGAGATTTTGAAAAGTGTTCCAGTGTATATGGTTTGGCGGTCAAAGCCCGAGAAGCTGTAGCGCTTGCTCGCGCATCTCCACTTTGCGCACTTTGCCACTGACCGTCATCGGGTATTCGTCCACGCAGTGGACATAGCGAGGAATCTTGTAGTGGGCGAGTTTGCCGGCACAGAAGGCTCGAAGGCTTTCGGCGTCGATGTGTTCGGCGCCGGCACGCAAACGCAACCACACCATGAGTTCCTCGCCGTACTTGTCGTCGGGTACCCCGATGATTTGGGCGTCGAGGATATCGGGGTGGGTGTACAGAAACTCCTCGATTTCTCGCGGGTAGATGTTCTCGCCACCACGAATCACCATGTCCTTGATACGCCCGGTGATTCCGACGAATCCGTCCTCATCCATCATTGCCAGGTCACCGCTGTGAATCCAACCGTCGGCATCGACAGCTTGGGCAGTCTTTTCGGGGTCGTTCCAGTAGCCGAGCATTACCGAGTAGCCGCGGACGCACAATTCGCCGGACTCTCCCCGTTCCAGGGTGTCACCGGTGACCGGATCGGCGATCTTGACCTCGACATGCGGGTGCGCGCGCCCCACAGTGGACACGCGCCGGTCGAGCGAATCGTCGACCCACGTCTGGGTGGACGCGGGGGACGTTTCCGTCATCCCGTAGGCGATCGCAATTTCGGGTGCCCACTGCGTGATTCGTTTCATTATCTCGACAGGGCAAGGTGAGCCCGCCATTGCGCCGGTGCGTAGCGAGGACAGATCGTACGATGCGACGTCGGGGACGTTGAGCATTCCGATGAACATCGTCGGTACACCGTACAGAGAAGTGCACCGCTCCTGCTCACATGCCTGGAGCGTCGCAATCGGGTCGAAAGCAGGCGCCGGAATCACCACGCACGCACCGTGTGTGGTCGCCCCGAGGTTACCCATCACCATGCCGAAGCAGTGATAGAACGGCACCGGAACACAAATCCGGTCGTTCTCCGTGTAACCGAGCAACTTGCCCACGAAATACCCGTTATTGAGGATGTTGCGATGAGAGAGCGTAACCCCTTTCGGGAAACCTGTTGTCCCTGACGTGTATTGAATGTTGATCGGATCATCAGGCGAGAGAGTTGCCTGGCGCTCCCTGAGTATCTCGGGTGAAATCCGTTGACCACGTTTGAGCAGATCGGCCCACTTGTCACTCCCGAAGAACACCACATGATCAAGGTGCTCCGACCGCGGTGCCACCTCGTCAAGCATCGCGGTGTAGTCGGAGGACCTGAACGCGGAAAGCGCGAAAACCATCCGGATTCCGGCATGGTTGAGTGCGTACTCCAACTCGTGTGTGCGGTACGCCGGGTTGATGTTGACCAGGACGGCACCCACCTTCGCTGCTGCGTACTGGACGATGGTCCATTCCGCGCAGTTGGGTGCCCAGATGCCGATCCGGTCACCGGCAACGATGCCGTCGGCGATAAGTGCCAGAGCCAGCGCATCGACATCCGCGCGCAAGGTGGTGTACGTCCACCGGCGGCCGGTCGGCACATCGATCACGGCCTCGTTATCGGGAAACTTCACCGCGGTCCGGTCGAAGTTGTCGCCGATCGTCATCTCGAGCATCGGTTGCTCGGTGGGGCCGATGGCATGGCTAAGTCTGAGGTTCATATGTGCTCCTTCATTCCTGAGAAGCAATGTGACCTGGAAAACAGTCGTGGTGGGACCCCCAAAGGTAGGCGACGCACCCACTACCTACCTTGGTAGGTAAGCGTTGCGTTGTTGTGACGGCACTCACTAGCCTCAATCAAAGGTAAGTGGTTGGAGGCCCAGATGACCGCAGCTTTCGAGACGAGCACCCCGATCGAACGACGGATTCTCGCACGCTCGATGGAAATCCTCCGCCGACAGGCGGCTATGGACATGGTTTTCGGTGGTCCGGTACGGCAGGGCGCCGTATCCATGGAGATCACCGACCTCGCCGGCGTCCGGACACGCTCTGCGGTCAATCTCGTGGTGCGCAACGGTGAAGGACTCGGCGGAAAGGCGCTGATGTTGGCCAGACCGGTTTCGGTCGCGGACTACATTTCAGCGCAAGGCATCACCCACGTCTACGACCACGCCGTCCGGCCAGAAGCAATCGAAACCCTCGCGGCCCTACCCATCGTTGTCGATCGTGTTCCTAGAATCCTGATCTACCTTGCTGCGAGAACCCACGTTCGTCTCGGCGACCGCTGGTTCGACAGTTTTGCTCCGTTGGTGAGACGAATCGAGCGTGACATCGCAGTCGAGGACGAAGTGGGTCGGAGATTGAGTCTGATGCGCGCGAGCGCAGAAGCGGAGCGATCACCTCTCACTCGATCTGACATGTTCGACATCGCGAAGGAGCTGACCGATCTCGCAGGCCACATCGAGGATGCCTCGCTCCGTGCGCGAATCGAAGCTGTCGGAAACCGATTCGCGCCGACGCTGATCCCGAGTGCGCCTGTCACCTTGCTCAGGCCTCGTGAAATCGAGGTTCTCGAGTTGGTTGCACGCGGACTGAGCAACCGTGAGGTCGCAGAAACACTCGGGTTGCTCCCCAACACCATCAAGTCCTACCTCAAGAGCACCATGCGCAAGTTGCACGCAAACAACCGGATCCAGGCAGTCTTGGCTGCACGTGAATTGGGGATCGTCAGCTGAACATTCGACCTCGGGTTCACCGCGTTTGCCGCGGGTCCTATGTCGAGCGTCATCGCACCGGCAACCCATTCTCGGAACGTACCCCCCAAAGGAGTTAGCCGAACGTCGACCTACTTTGGGGGGTGTAGGTCGTGCTGTAACCGGACTCACACTGTTCGTCGTACCCCAGCCCGCCGCTGGAGAACCGGTGAGCCAAGCGAGCAGGAGTGTCGATGTCCCGTACAACCGATCCAGGAAATACCCCGCCACCGACCCCGATGCGTCGTATCACCATTGCCAGCTGCACCGGCACGACCATCGAGTTCTACGACTTCTTCATCCACGGCAAGGCCGGAGCTCTCCTTCCGGAGATGTTCCAAACCGAGTACCACTACACCGGCACTGGAATGGCTTACGCAATCGCAGGAGTGATCGGCAGTGGTACCGCACCGATCCTGGCCGGACGCTTCGGTGGTGAGGCCGTGGGGTGGATGCTTGCTGCCTTCGGTGCGCTCAGCCTCATCTGCGCCACTTTCCTCCCCGAGACGCGTCAACGCGTCATGGAAAACCCCACTGCGAACCAGACCCCGTCGAAAGTCCTCGCTGCCTGAGGCTTCGACGGACAACGGGAAAGACGAAAGGCGAAACTGTGGCAAAGACAATCGATGCATGGATGCAGCACCCGACTCAGCGGTGGCTGGACATGCCCTTCCTGGACTCACTTCGTCGGTGGTCACACGGCACGATTCCAGATACCGAACCACCGGTCTCGTGGACCCTCGACCGTATGGACGAAGCCGGCGTCGAGATCGGCATGCTGAGTGCTTGGCATGGACCGTCAGGAGCACTCATCAGCAACGACGAAGTCGGCGCCGTCGTCAAGAGCCATCCGGACCGCTTCGTCATGGTCGCATCAGCCGATCTGAGTCGACCGATGGACGCGGTGCACGAACTGCGACGATGCGCCGACGAATACGGCGCCGTAGGTCTACGGATCATCCCGTGGCTATGGGACCTACCACCGGACGATCGCCGCTACTACCCCTTGTACGCGGCGTGTTGTGACCTCGACATCACGTTCTGCACGCAAATCGGCCACACCGGACCACTCTGTCCGTCGGAACCTGGTCGCCCCATCCCGTACCTCGATCACGTAGCACTCGAATTCCCTGAGCTTCGGATAGTGGCAGGCCACATCGGGGTGCCGTGGACCAACGAAGCTATCTCTCTCGCAACGAAATACCCGAACGTCTACATCGACACCTCGGCGTACAAGTCCACGCGCTACCCGACCGAAATCGTGGACTACCTGCGCGGTCACGGCCGACACAAGGTGTTGTTCGGTTCGAATCACCCGGCTTGGCCGGCATCCGACTGCCTCGCCGGACTCGACGCGCTCGACCTCGACGAGACAACCCGCGCCGCGTTCCTGCGCAGCAACGCAATCCGCGCTTTCAAACTCCCGTACTGACGGGCGAAACATCCCCAGGATGCGCCAGCAAAGCACCGGGATCGCCGGATACCCGTCAAATACCGTGCGTTGAACGTAGGGCCTGAAAACGGCGTCGGCGTCGGCGTCGGCGTCGGCGTCGAACAAATATGAGCCCGTTGCACTCTCATGACTTCCGGTACGTCCTGCGAACCGCTGGTCACCAAAATCGTGAAGGAGATTCAATGCTTTCTACCGCTTTTACCCAAACCTTCGGCGTGCGTCATCCGATCGTGCAAGGAGGCATGCAGTGGGTCGGCCGCGCCGAACTCGTTGCTGCAGTTGCGAATGCCGGCGCCTTGGGCATGCTGACCGCTTTGACACAGCCCACACCGGAGGATTTGAGAAAGGAAATCGCTCGTACGCGGGAGCTGACCGACCAACCGTTCGGAGTGAACCTGACCATTCTTCCGGCGATCACGCCGCCGCCGTACGAGGAGTACCGGCAGGTGATCATAGAATCCGGAATCACGATCGTGGAGACGGCCGGATCGAATCCTGCTCCACATCTACCCGATTTTCACGCAGCAGGGATCAAGGTGCTTCACAAGTGCACCAGCGTGCGCCATGCCGTCAAGGCACAGGACGTCGGCGTCGACGGCGTCAGCATCGACGGATTCGAATGTGCCGGCCATCCAGGCGAGGATGATATTCCGGGGTTGATCCTCATTGCAGCAGCAGCCGAGCAGATATCCATCCCCATGGTCGCTTCCGGAGGCTTTGCCGACGGTCGGGGTCTCGTCGCTGCGCTCGCACTCGGCGCCGACGGGATCAACATGGGAACCCGCTTCCTGTGCACGGAAGAGGCACCCGTTCATCGGGCCGTGAAGCAAGCGATCGTCGCAGCCAAAGAGACTGACACAGAGCTGATTTTCCGTCCATTGCGTAACACTGCCAGAGTCGCCAGCAACACGGTCAGCCGCGAAGTCGTTGATATCCTTAGTCGCGGTGGTCAATTCGAAGATGTTCGTGAACTGGTTGCGGGAGTTCGAGGACGCAGGGTCTTCGAGACGGGCGACCTTGATGCCGGGATTTGGACGGTCGGGACGGCGCAGGGTCTGATCCACGACATTCCCACCGTTGCAGCACTGATCGATCGGATCACAGCCGATGCAACGCATCTGATCGAAGAGCGTCTCCACGGCCTCATTGTCGCTGAGCACGAAGAAGTCGAAGTGCCAACGCTCGATTGATCGATCGGTAAGCCAGAGTCAGCCAGAATCTGCCAACCTCAGGCCATTCTGTACTGATCTATATCAATATCGACCCATTTCGGAGCATATACGCAATCGCACGGCGTCCCTCCATCGATAGAGTGTCATTCGACATACGAATCGCAGTATGTCGCGTGTTCGAATGATGAGTGTGTCTGACACTCAGAAGATTCGAACTCTCCGAATCGGCAAAATCTGTCGATCCGGCCTTCGGTCGCTCTTCTACTTCGATACCCAGGACACCCATACATGACACAATTCGCAGACTCGCAGGGTTACATGGGCCCATTCTCGCGTGACGGGACGGCCAGCATCGCACCGACTCCACCGTGGCACTACGCCGCGGACTTCGTCACGGTGGAGTACTGGTCCAACCCCGCCGCTGTGGAGGCCCTGCTGCCTCCTGGGCTGACCCTTCACCCGGACGAGCAGGGACTGACGACGTTGTCATTCGTCGACTGGCAAGCGTGTACCGACACCGGCGGGGAATTGCTGGATCCGATTCGGGCGCAGTATCGCGAGTGCATCATGCTTGTCAGTGTCGTGTACGAGGGGATTCCGATGCACTACAGCCCATACATCGTGGTCGACCAGGATACGTCGATGGCGCGTGGATGGGTCCTCGGATATCCGAAAAAGCTAGGCTCCGTGTGGATCACCAAATCGATGGGGGTCCCGTCGATCGCCTCGCCCAGCCTCGCGCCCGGGAACGTCTTTGCCGGGACCGTCGCGGTGAAGGACCGAAGACTGGCCGAAGGAAACGTCCGAATAACGTCGGAAGCCGACGATTCCGCCGTCACCTTCGGCAGCCGTCCGATCGTCGCTCTCCGTCATTTTCCCTCGATGTTCGAAGGTCTACACAACGAACCCGCTGTGTTCGAACTGGTCCGACTTCAGGCCGAGAACGTGATCGCCGGCCCGGTTTGGGAAGGGACGGCGAACCTCAGCATCCTCGAATCACCAACGGAGACCATGAGCGCGCTGCCTCCTGTTCGCGTGGGACGAGGCTGGCGCTACTCACTCGCGATGACCAACCGGTACAACTACCGACTCCGGGACCTTCGAGGTGCCCGCCCAGGCGACTCACAGGAGAACTGATTATGGAATCCGTACAGCTCCAGCGCACCTATCTGGATCTCACCACGCCACATATCGCCGACGCCTGTTTGCGATTGGGCGTTCCCGTGCGTTGTGCTCCACCGAGCATTCGGCCCTTGTGGGCAAACATGCATATGGTGGGCCGAGTAGCACCGGTCCGTCATCACGGCAGTGTCGACGTGTTCCTGGAGGCCATCGAAAGCTCGGAATCCGGCGACGTGTTGATGGTCGACAACGGGGGACGAGAAGATGAGGCTTGCGTCGGAGACCTGGTAGCACTCGAGGCTCAGCGCGCCGACTTGTCGGGCATTGTGATCTGGGGGCTTCACCGGGACACGAGTGAACTGCGAACTATCAGATTGCCGCTGTTCAGCCAGGGCGCATTGCCGACCGGCCCCCAGCGTCTCGACGGCACAGATTCTCGAACCCTCGTTTCCGCACGGTGCGGTCGGCACACCTCGACCGCTCACGATTTCCTGGTCGGTGACGATGACGGAGTGATTTTCGTGCCTTTGAATCGCGCCGCAGATGTGGCAGAACTTGCGACCACGATTCGAGACACGGAGCGATACCAGGCTGCGCGCATGCGGCAAGGTACGACCTTCCGTGCGCAGGCACAGTTCGACGAGTTCCTTACCACGCGGAAGGAACGAGAGGACTTCACCTTCCGCCAGCACCTACGAGCAATCGGCGGTGCCATCGAGGAATAGTGCGGAAGGATTTTGGCATATATCCACCCTTTGGCCTACTTTCTTCCACAATCCAGATCGATCCGCGCCAATTTCGGGATAATTTCTCAAACGCGTCCGGCTAATCTTCTTCTATCAACAGTCTCGAACATGAGTGATCTCCGGGAACCGTGACTGACCAGGATCAATCGGTCGCTCTACGAGCCCCCTCATGATTCATCGATAGTCAACGAGGAGAAGAACTTTGACTTCGAACAGCAAGTCTCGTCCAGTTGCGGTCATCGGAGCGGGCGCCATCGGGCTCTCGCTGGCTTCCGCTTTTGCCCGGGCCGGGCATCCGATCACTGTGTGCGGCGGGCGGGTTCCCTTCGATCGCATCGAGATCGCAGAAAACGGCATCTCCGAATCATGGCCGGTTCGACATGTCACCGAGCCAGGTGAGATCGAGGGGCCCGTCATCGCAATCGTCGCCGTCAAAGCCCATCACACCGAAGCCGTTGCCGATTGGCTTCGCGCTGTGGACCATTCGGAATCCAGAGTGTTGGTGGCACAGAACGGTGTCGAACTCTCCGAACGAATCTCGCCGTATATCGCTGCAGCACAGATCGTCCCGAGTGTCGTCTATCTCAACGTCGAACGAACGGCACCTGGACGAGCGGTACTTCGGCGGGTCGGAGATGTAGATCTGGCGTTACCCGAAGGCGAGGCGGGCACGGCCTTGGCGGCCGAGTTACGAGCGGGTCTCATGCGGGCATCAACTGAGACCGATTTGAAGACGGTCGCCTGGTCAAAGCTTCTCACCAACATCACGGCGAATCCGCTGACTGCGTTGACCGGGCGGAGAGCAGATGTAATGCGCGACCCGGAAATCGGGAACATCGCGCGTCAGATCATGCACGAGGCCGTTGTCGTCGGTAGGGCAGACGGCGCGGCGTTGACCGACGAGCACGCGGAGCGCGCTATGCACTGGTTGCAAAGCGTTCCGGAGGGCAGCACCACCTCGATGCGCCAGGATCGACTGGCCGGCCGCCCACTCGAGTACGACGCGCTCACGGGGGCGGTCGTCAGGACTGCGGAACGGCATGGTGTCGACGTCCCCGTCAACCGTTTTGTGCTGGCCCTGGTGGCGGCAATCCAGGCGGAGGAGATCGCGTGAAAATCTCCGCACGCGCGCAGGCAATTGCACCCTTCTACGCGATGGAATTCGGAAAACGCGCTGCTGGATTGGAACTCCAGGGACACCATGTTGTGAAGTTGAGTATCGGTGAACCGGACTTCGGAGCGCCTCCGCCGGTGTTGAAACTGATGCGCGAGATCATGGACGGCCGAGCAATGCCGTATACCGCGTCACTCGGGTTGCCTGCACTGAGGCAATCGATCGCACAGTTCTATCGAGATCAGCACGGAGTCGAGGTCGACCCCGCCCGTGTAGTCGTCACTGCCGGTGCTTCAGCGGCACTGGTGCTGCTCATGGCTGCGCTAGTTGACACTGACGACGAGGTGATGATCGGAGATCCTTCTTACCCGTGCAACCGTCAGATTGCGGAGAGCTTCGGCGCCCGTGTGAATCTCGTACCCGCACCTGCCGAGACCCGGTACCAGTTGGACGTGCAAGCGGTGCAATCGAATTGGACCGAATCCACCTGCGGAATCATGATCGCAACGCCGTCGAATCCAACCGGCACTTCTGTTGCACTGAACGAGTTGGCGTCGATCTGCGAATTCGCCCGCGATGCCGGTGCGTGGCGAATCGTCGACGAGATCTACTTGAACCTGAGCGACCATGATGACCGGGGCGCAGCACCGCGGAGCGCGCTGTCCGTCGACCCGGACTGCATTGTGGTGAACAGCTTCTCGAAGTACTTCGGTATGACGGGGTGGAGGTTGGGCTGGTGCATCGTTCCCAAAGCCCTGGTTCCTGCAATCGAGCGTCTCGCACAGAACTACTTTCTCTGCCCGTCGTCGCCGGCCCAACATGCGGCACTTGCCTGCTTCACTCCGGAAGCGTTGGCCGTGTGCGAGCACCGCCGTATCGAATTCGGGCGCCGTCGAGTTCGAGTCGTCAACGGCTTGAAAGAGATCGGACTGCCGATCCCGGTCGAACCGAACGGTGCGTTCTACGTCTATTTCGACGTAAGTCACACCGGTCTGACCGCATGGGAGTTTTGCGAACGCGCCCTCGACGAGGCACACGTCGCACTGACGCCTGGCACCGACTTCGGTGTACACAGCGCAAAGACGCACGTCCGATTGTCCTACGCCGCACCGATGAGCGAACTCGACGAAGGACTCGCCAGGTTGGGCAAGTTCGTGACTTCGCTCGCGGCGTAGGGATCTCCTGTATTGAGCAACCGTCGCACAGAGCGACAGCGGAGGATGAACATCGACTTCATCTGTGTCGAAATCGTGTACAAGCGACGCATCATCCGCCGGTTGGGCCGTTAGCCATGACATCGAGCACAGAAAGGTTTCGCCATGAGCAATACAGTTGAATCGACAGAGGAGACAAGTCTTCTCGACAGGCCCGCAAGTATCGTCAAACCCGGAGCTGGTGTTCCCGGCCCTCCGACGGGGCTCAACATCGAGGACGAGCGCCGTCTTCGCAAACGAGAACTTGCGGCGTCACTGCGGCTGTTCGGTAAATTCGGTTTCGGCGAGGGCGTTGCCGGACACATGACCGTTCGCGATCCAGAGTTCCAGGACGAGTTCTGGGTTAATCCTTTCACCATGAGTTTCAAAGCGATTCGCGTCTCCGATCTCATTCGGGTCAATCACGCGGGCCGAGTGGTGGAAGGTGAGGGATCGGTAAACCTTGCCGGCTTCTTCATTCATTCCGAGCTGCACAAGGCTCGTCCGGATGTCGTCGCGGCCTCGCATACTCATTCGATCTACGGCCGGGCTTTGGCCTCACTCGGATTGCCGATCCTTCCCATCAACCAGGATGCAACTGCCTTCTACAACGACCACGCGCTGTACGATTTCTATGGCGGGCCTGCGGGTTACCGTGAAGAAGGCGAACGAATTGCAGCTGCACTGGGAGACGCGAAGGCAGCGGTTCTGCAAAACCACGGACTACTCACAACAGGGCAGTCCGCCGGTGAGGCTGCATGGTGGTTCATAGCAATGGAGCGGTGTGCGCAGGTGCAACTGACAGCAATGGCAGCCGGAACACCGATCGAGATGGACCATGAGACAGCAACCTTCTCTCACCGCGAGGTCGGATCTGCATTTGCGGGTTGGCTCAGCTTCCGACCTCTGTGGGACGACATCACTCGTGAGCATCCGGAGTTGCTCACCTAGATCGAAAGTCATTGGCAATATAGGGATCTGACGGCCTCGGTTGCGCACCGAAAATCAGTGCGCAACCGGGGACCGCGATCGGACTTTGCGAAGCAATGTAACTGCTGGAAGCGATCTACACAGAGCACATGAACGAGGCACAGTCTCCTATCGGGAGTTTCCGAGATCGCTCCTCGACGGCAGTCACTGTGGGAGGATGATGTTCATGGACGCGGTCGACAGAGAAATTCTCACCGAGCTCCAACAGAACGGTCGTCTCACTGTCACGGAACTCGCGGAGCGGGTCCGCATCAGTGTTTCGCCCTGCCATCGTCGCCTCCGCGCGCTGGAACAGGCAGGCGTGATAAGTGGCTATCGCGCGGAACTCAACGCGAGTGCTTTGGGATTGAACTTTCATTCGCTTGTATTCGTCACGATGTTGAATGCAGACCGCGGTACCCTCGACGCTTTCGAGGACTCCGTCGTCGATATCCCCAATGTCATACTTGCGCAACGCCTCTTCGGTGATCCGGACTATCTTCTGCGCATCGTCGCCCGAGACTTGCCGGCGTTTCAGAAGTTGTACGACACGCGACTCGCTTCGCTGCCCGGGGTTGCTCGCCTCAGCTCGACCCTCGTGATGAAAAGTGTGGTCGACAGTCGATCGCTACCGCTCTGACGGGCCCCTAGCGCAGGAATGCATCGAGATCTCCGGTCGCATCGATCAGACACTCGATACCTACCTTTGGGGGTACGACCTTGCCTGAATGTGACGCCACTCACTAGCCTTCGAGGCAGAGGCACGGAAGCCGACACGATTTTGTCGATACTCCATCGGACTCGCCCTTGAAAGCGGTAGGTGATCTTCCGAGGAGTCGATCCGAACTGACAAGAAGAGAACCGATGATCAACGCTGAATCTTTGGATCTGCGCGTCGAGCGCCACCTGAAGGGACGCCTCGAGCAACTCCGACGCGCCAGCGGGTTGCCGGTCCTGCTGGCGGGCACAGCTACACCTGGAGTAGGAGGCCGGCGATTGCGGATCACCACACTCTCAGGCACCTTCGGACGTGGACTTCTCGGTTTGGAACTCGCTGCAGGCCAAGGGGTTGGCGGTATCGTCGTGTCCCGAGCGACCCCTTGCCGTGTGGACAACTACGCAACGGACAGGTCGATTACTCACGAATTCGACCACATAATCCTCGGCGAAGAGAGAATACACTCGATGTTCGCGTTACCCGTCGTGGTGGACGGCACGGTTCGCGGCGTATTCTACGGCGCAACACGTGAACGCAGACAGATCGGTGATGTCGCGTTATGTGCTGCGGGACGCGTTGCTGCTTTGACGGCAAAGGATCTCGAGCGTTTGCAGACAACTGATGAACACCCCGCCGACGAGGCGCCTCGCCGACCCATTGTGAACTTCGCTCGGATCGACCGAGCTGTGAACGAACTCAGGTCGCTTACGGACACTGTGTCCGACAGTGTAGTTCGTGGCCGACTCACCCAGATCATCGACGATCTCGGCGTAGCCTCTCGCCGCCCGACCCGTGGACCTGAGCGGGTGACGGTCACGCGACGCGAACTGGAGACCTTGCGCCTGGTAGAACTCGGCGCAAGTAATCTCGTCATCGCAGAGCAATTGGGTCTGAGCATCCAAACTGTCAAGGCTTACATGAGTTCGGCAATGCGGAAGCTCGATGCGCAAAACCGTACCTCAGCGGTGCACAAGGCCCGGGCCGAAGGCTTGCTCTGATCTCGGCCGAATGTCCTGCGCCCGTGGGTGCCTGGTCGAATGTCAGCTCCTTCCGTCCAATGAATGTGCTCTCACACGAATACCAACTTTTGCGTGTAGTAACCCACGCACTCCTCGTCGTAACGTCACCCTGGTTCGACCACCGAGTGCCGCTGTGAATGCGTTCTCGCGGAATCATTCTGCCCGACAAGGGCTCCGTGACGGTGATCGAGAGCAGTTGACCGATCACGAATGATCGGGCCATGCGCATCGACAGAGGAGTTGAGCAATGCCAGTCAAGGAAGAAAACGATGGTGACGTCACCATTCTGACAATCGAGCGGCCGGAAGCGCACAACGCGGTGAATGCGGAGACAGCCGTCGCACTGGCGTCGGCCATTCAACGGTTCGGCCGAAATGACGAGTCCAACGTTCTGGTACTTACCGGCAGTGGGTCCACCTCGTTCTGCGCCGGCGCCGATTTGAAGGACATTCCGCGTCTGCTCGCGAACGCAGAGTTCTGTGACTCGGTCGGGCCGATGGGCTTCGCCAAGCTGGACCCGGGAAAAGTCACGATCGCGGCTGTCAACGGATACTGCTTTGCTGGTGGACTCGAGCTCGCTGCATGGTGCGATTTCCGGATCGCTGACGAGCAAGCTGAGTTCGGCGCACTGAATCGGCGTTGGGGGGTGCCGTTCTTCGATGGAGGAACGCTGCGACTGCCGCGGATTGTGGGTTTGAGCAATGCTCTGTGGATGATGGAATCGGGGGCTCGATTCGACGCCACACGAGCTCGCGAGATCGGATTCGTCCAAGACGTTGTCCCAACTGGTGAGGCGCTACCGCGCGCCGTCGATCTCGCACACCACATCGCGCGATATCCGCAAGAAAGTCTTCGGGCTGATCGTCGGTCCATACTCGCATCGGGCGGGTACAGGACCGATGAGGGTTTAGCACTCGAAGATGACTACCGTCGCTCCTCGCTCGACAATCCGGAGGTGATGGAACGCCTCGAGGCCTTCGCCCGTGGTGAGCGCCCCGAGTCGCCCAGACCCGCATGACGGTTGCCTGTTGACGCTGAAAGCACTACCGCAGTAGTCGAATACACAACCGAGAGCATCGCACTTCCTGAGTGCCGACGAGGAGATTCTGATGATTGATCGAACTGCAATGTACATCGACGGCACGTGGACATCAGGTAGCACCGACACGATTCCCGTGGAGAACCCCGCCACCGAGGAAGTCATCGGTGCGGTAGCCGACGGAACGGCAGCGGATGCCGATCGAGCGGTTTGTGCCGCCCGCAACGCCTTCCCTGGTTGGGCTGCGACCTCACGCGCTGAACGGGCGAGGTTGTTGAGCAGGTTGTCCGAGGGGCTCGGGAAGCGGGCAACGGAGATTGCAGAAGCGATCGCAACCGACGTCGGTACACCCATGAGAATCGCCAGTCGGATTCAAGCTGCTCTGCCCCTGACGGATATCCGAAGCTACATCGACTTGCTCGGCGAACAAGCGCATGAGGAAACGATCGGCAACTCGCTCATAGTGAGGGAGCCGGCAGGTGTTGTCGCAGCGATCACGCCATGGAACTACCCACTGCATCAGATTGCGTGCAAGATTGCACCGGCCTTGGCTGCTGGATGCACCGTCGTCGTCAAGCCCAGCGAGGTGGCTCCGATGGCTGTCTACCTGTTGTTCGACGCGATTCACGAAGCCGGTTTTCCCCCTGGCGTGGTGAATCTGATCAGTGGATACGGGCCGGTGATCGGTGAAGCCTTGGTCACCCATCCGGAAGTGGACGTGGTTTCGTTCACGGGATCCGTCCGTGGCGGCGCCCGCGTCGCCGAACTCGCTTCTCGGTCGATCAAGCGTGTGACGTTGGAACTGGGCGGCAAGTCGGCAAATGTCATCCTCGACGACGCCGATATCGCAACCGCAGTGAAAGTTGGTGTGTCGAACGCCTTCCTCAATGCCGGACAAACGTGCACGGCTTGGACCCGGATGCTCGTCCCCGCGGATCGCCACGAAGAAGCAGTCGAGTTGGCAAAGGCGGCCGCCGAGGGCTTCTCTCCGGGTGATCCACTCGATCCTGAAACCAAGCTCGGACCACTGGTCTCACGAAATCAACGTGACCAAGTCCTCGACTTCATCAAGAAGGGTATCGACGGCGGCGCTCGCCTCGTAACCGGAGGCTTGGCCGCGCCCGACGGACTAGGCCGTGGATACTTCGTACGTCCGACCGTATTCGCCGACGTAGACCCCGATTCGGTCATTGCGCAGGAAGAAATCTTCGGGCCCGTGCTTTCTATCATTCCGTACAAGGACGAGACCGAAGCGCTTGCTATAGCCAACAACTCGTCGTTCGGTCTGCACGGCGCAGTGTGGTCCGCCGACCGAGTCCGAGCACTCGCTTTCGCGCGTCAGGTACGCACGGGACAGATCGATATCAACGGCGGTGCCTTCAACCCGCTGGCCCCCTTCGGCGGTTACAAGAAATCGGGAGTGGGTCGCGAACTCGGTCGCCTCGGGTTGGACGAGTTCCTCGAGACGAAGTCGATCCAGCTTTGAACGCCGTCGAACCTGGAGTTCGCATCACCGTCGAAGGGCACTCGGGCAGAATCACACTAAACCGTCCACGCGCACTCAACGCCCTCGATCACGGAATGGTTCGCACCATCGGAGAAACACTGGGCGAGTGGGAGAATGACAGTCGCATTCGTACAGTGATACTCGACGGCAGCGGTGAGCGCGGCCTTTGCGCCGGCAGCGACATCAGATCGATCTACGACGATGCTCGGACCGGTGGTACGGCTTCACTCGAGTTCTGGCGTGACGAGTATCGGCTGAATGCACAGATCGCGCGATTCTCGAAAGAATACGTAGCAGTGATGGACGGGCTCGTTATCGGAGGTGGGGTAGGCCTGTCCGCTCACGGTTCCATTCGAATCGTCACCGAACGCACCCGAATCAGCATGCCCGAGACAAGTATCGGATTCACGCCCGACGTCGGTAGCAGCTACCTGTTGTCCCGCTCACCTGGCGAGCTAGGCACCCACGCTGCGCTGACCGCGGGAAGTCTAGGCGGCTCTGACGCAATCCATTTCGGATTGGCCGACTACTACGTCCCAAGCAAGAAGCTGCCTGCTCTGATGATCGCACTCGCGACCTTGCCAGCCGATTCCGCTGTGACATCGTTCGCCGAATCTCCGCCCGAAAGTCCGCTTGCGTCCGAGAGAATATGGATAGACCCGTGCTTCCGCGCAGATGATGTCGAAGAGATTGTGTACAGACTTCAAGCGAGTACTGCAGGTGACAAGGCAAATTCGGCTGCCGCCAAGGTGTTGGCCAACTCGCCTACGGCACTCAAGGTAACACTGCGTGCATTGCGATCGGCACGCGAACTATCGCTCGAGGCCGCCATCGAACAGGAATACCGAATGGCCGCAGCAGGCCTGAGTTCCGCCGACTTCGTCGAAGGTATTCGAGCGCAGATCATTGACAGAGATCACCACCCTCAATGGTCGCCTGCAACGCTCGAAGAAGTCGACGAACAGCTGGTCGATCGATACTTCAGTGTTCC
Organism: Rhodococcus sp. KBW08; assembly: GCF_003852455.1. Lineage (NCBI taxonomy): Bacteria > Bacillati > Actinomycetota > Actinomycetes > Mycobacteriales > Nocardiaceae > Rhodococcus > Rhodococcus sp. KBW08. The sequence continues at coordinate 57,728 of NZ_QAJJ01000011.1, read as the reverse complement.
GGAACTTGGCGATCTCGGGCTCCCACCTGCTCAGAATTAGACCACGTTTCTCCTGACCACCAGATGACTCACGCCTTCACTGACAGATAAAGTGTCAACGAAGGCGTGAGTTTTCGCGATACACGAGATTTCACGGTCTCGTGGCCTGCGGCTGCTCACCAATGTGCGCACAACTCTGTGTTCCGATCCTCGAAACTTGCGTTCGAATACCAACTTTCAGGTGTAGCGGATCTGTGACCCGAGTCATACCGTTCTCGACATCGTCCATTCGGACCGAACTGTTCAGGAGGACACTGTGAGCGCACCACCCACCCCTGTCGACAACGGAGGCATCCCGACCATTCCGCAGCCTCGGCTCCGGAAAGTTGCGATGGCCAGCTCGATCGGCACGACCATCGAGTTCTACGATTTCTTCATCTACGGCACGGCTGCCGCGCTCGTTTTCCCCACCATCTTCTTCTCCGGAATGTCGAGTTCGATCGCCACGTTGGCATCTTTCGCAACTTTTGCTGTTGCGTTCTTCGCACGGCCGGTCGGGGCAATCTTGTTCGGACACTTCGGTGACTTGATCGGCCGCAAGCGCACTCTCGTGTGGACCTTGTTGATCATGGGCATTGCCACCGTCGCAATCGGCTTGTTGCCGGGCAGCAACTCCGGGGTGTTCGGCCTGTTCCCCAACGGAATTGGCACCACAGCGCCTGTCCTCCTTGTCCTCCTGCGGTTTCTACAGGGCTTCGCAGTGGGCGGTGAATGGGCCGGCGCCGTATTGCTGACCGCAGAGTACGCCCCCAAGAACAAGCGCGGCCTCTACGCGATGTTCCCGCAGTTGGGGCCCGCATTCGCGTTTTTCCTTTCCAGCGGAACATTTCTCGTCTTCACAATTGCGGCCGGTACTGACAACAACGCCGACAGCGCATTCATGACCATCGGTTGGCGCATCCCGTTCCTCATGTCAGCTCTTCTCGTGGCGGTCGGACTCTGGATCCGCCTGTCTGTGGAAGAAACGCCGGTGTTCAAGGAAGTGCAGCGTCGTGACGCAGTCACCGACGGGCGCAGTCGACTACCGTTTCTCGATGCGATTCGGTTCCAGTGGCGAGAGATCCTGATTGCCGGTGGTGCACTTGCCAGTCTGTTTTCGCTCTTCTACATGGGCACCGCATTTCTGACGAGTTACGCGACGAAGAATCTCGGTTTCTCTCGAATCACGGTCCTGACGATGGGAATGATCGCGGCTGTGATATTCGGACTCACGATTGCGTTGTCGGCAGCGTGGTCCGATCGAATCGGTCGACGCAAGGTCATCATGTTCTCGTGCAGTCTCGCAGTGGTGTGGTCGCTCGTGATGTTCCCACTCCTCGACACACAGAACATCGTGCTGTACGGCGTCAGCTTGATCGGCACGCTGGTGATCTTCGGAATCGCCTACGGGCCTGCAGGTGCCGCACTTCCTGAAATGTTTCACGAACGGTACCGATACACCGGCGCAGGACTGGGATACACCTTGGCCGGCGTCCTCGGCGGGGCGATTCCCCCGCTACTGGCATCGGTGTTCGTAGCCAATGGCGATGTCATGTACGTGGGAATCATGCTTGCCGGATTGTCGCTTCTCAGCGTGCTGTGCACGTACCTCATGGTCGAGACCAAAGGCCGACGGATCGTCCAAGGATCGCCGACCGAAGACCTTGCGGACCGCAGTGATGGTGCAACGAGCGACCGTGTAAATCTCTGAAATCTCCGATCAAGCCCTTGAGCAGGAAGTCCGTAAACCGCATGAACACAAGCAGTCCCGAGTCGAAGGTCTTATACGAGAAGCGAGGCGAGGTAGCGTACATAACTCTGAACCGTCCCGACGCCAAGAATGCAATTGATCTGGAGATGCACGAACGTCTGAGTCAGATTTGGGAGGATTTCCGCGACGACGACACCGTGCGAGTAGCGCTCCTTACCGGTAGCGGTGACGCGTTCTGTGCCGGAGCAGATCTCAAGACACATCTTCCTCTGTGGGTCGGCGCAGACGCTGATCTTCCCCGCCGGAAGGTCACCGACGGATTCGGCGGTATCACGCGAGGATTGCACCGCATCCGAAAACCGATCGTTGCTGCGGTAAATGGTTGGGCACTCGCCGGCGGATTCGAGATCGCACTTGCCTGCGATATTCGAATTGCTTCTGAGAATGCACAATTCGGCTCGTTCGAGGTCCGAAGAGGGCTCCACCCGATGGATGGGGGCATCGTCCGACTCGTCAATATGTGTGGACTGAGCACAGCAATGGATATCATCCTCACGGGCAACCCGTTCGATGCGGAACAGGCCCAGCGCTGGCAGTTGGTATCCCGGGTAGTCCCGCACGACGATTTGATCACGGAGGCGGAAGCTACCGTCGCGTCGATCCTACGAAATGACAGAGCAGCAGTGGAATCGGCCAAAGACACGGCGCTTGAAATCATAGGGCGACGCCTCGATGACGCACTTGCCGTCGAGGCACTGCTCGGGTACTCCGTTGTCGCGTCGAACCCTACTGTGAGACAGCGACTGGGCAAATTCTACGAACGTACCGATGAGGGGCGCGTGAGTGGAGATTGACTTCAGCGGATACCAACTTTCGAGAGTAGCCGATAATGTTTCGGCGCAGTAGGTTTCGAAACACGGCCGCGCAGGTCGCACTATCTTGCCCAACATTTTGTGCATCGTGTGCCTTTGAGTTCGAGAGTTCGAAGGCGCCGAGATTCAAGGAGTTTCCGTGTCCGAGATGAGCTACGCCAGTGGGCCCTCCGATCTGCCGTTGATCGGTTTGACCATTGGTGATCAACTGGAGAAGACCGCCGAACTTTTCCCTGAGAACGAGGCCCTCGTTGATGTTCAGTCGGGAAGACGGTGGACCTACCGACAACTTGACTCGGCCGTGTCAGCACTGGCAACGGGGCTGTTGCGGCTCGGAGTGGCGAAGGGTGACCGAGTCGGGATCTGGGCGCCCAACGTGCCCGAGTGGGTCCTGATCCAATACGCTGCAGCCAAAGTCGGGGCAATCTTGGTAAACATCAATCCTGCGTCGCGCGCGCAAGAACTCGCCTACGTGCTCTGCCAGGCCGAGATCACAGTGTTGGTATCGGTGAGTCGCTTCAAGAACTCGGACTACGTTGCGCTGATCGACGAGGTCCGTCCGGAAGCGCCATTCCTACGCGAAGTAATCCAGATCGGCACACCGGCTTGGGACAGCCTTGCCGGGACTCCCATCGACCACGTTGCTCTTTCCGGTCGGATGAAATCCCTGGACCGTGACGACCCGATCAACATCCAATACACCTCAGGCACCACCGGTTCACCGAAAGGCGCAACACTCACTCACCACAACATCCTCAACAACGGATTCCTCGTCACAGTGGGACAGGGCTTCACCTCCGACGACCGGTTGTGCGTGCAGGTGCCCTTCTACCACTGCTTCGGAATGGTGTTGGGGAATCTCGGTTCTTTGGTTCACGGTTCGTGTGTCGTAATCCCCTCCCCTTGGTTCGATCCCGCAGCCACCCTCGCAGCAATCAAAGCCGAGCGGTGCACTGCCCTCTACGGCGTACCGACAATGTTCATCAGCCTTCTCGAGCACCCTGACTTTGACCAGTCCGATCTGACGAGCCTTCGCACCGGGACCATGGCAGGTTCGCCGTGCCCGGTCGAGTACATGAAACGTGTTGTTGCAGAGATGAATATGGACGAAATTACCATCAGCTACGGCATGACCGAGACGTCACCCATCTCAACTCATACCCGGGCTGATGCTTCTCTCGAACGGAGGACCTCCACCGTCGGCACACCACTACCCCATGTCGAGGTCAAGATCGTCGACCCGGAGACAGGTCTTACGGTTCCCCGTGGCATGACCGGAGAACTCTGCACCCGCGGTTACCTGGTGATGCAAGGTTACTGGCGGGAACCGGAGAAGACTGCCGACGCCGTCGACATCAACGGATGGATGCATAGCGGAGACCTCGCAACCATGGACAGCGAGGACTACGTCAATATCGTCGGACGGTTGAAGGACATGGTGATTCGAGGCGGAGAGAATCTCTATCCGCGCGAGATCGAAGAGTTCCTGTACTCGCACCCCGGAATTGCGGACGTTCAGATCATCGGAGTTCCCGACCCGAAGTTCGGTGAAGAACTGTGCGCCTGGATCCGCATGCGCGAAGGCCATCCGCCGTTGAATGCACACTCTCTGCGCAAGTTCTGCACAGGGAAACTCGCGCACTACAAGATCCCTCGCTATGTGCAGATAACGAGTGAGTTTCCGATGACGGCGACAGGAAAGATCCGCAAGATCGCCATGCGCGAGCAGAGCGTGCGAGATCTGAAACTCGACGATGCGGTCGCCACTGCATGACCTCGATGCCGAAGGCTGCGTATCCAATTCGTCTTGCATACACACCCCATAGGAGTTCCTGATGTCCATTGATATCGATCGAATCGACCACGTTGCCGTCATCACCATCAACCGACCAGAGGCGCGGAACGCACTCGATCCAGTTCACAACGCGGCACTCGGCACCGCAGTCGCGGAGTTCGAAGCGGACCCGAATCTGTATGTCGCAGTGCTGACCGGAGCGGGAAACGTTGCGTTCTCGGCCGGAGCCGACCTCAAAACATTGCTCCCTGAATACCAATCGAAGGTACGTGCAGGCGAATCCCCGATGTGGAATTTCGGTGGATTCACTACCCTCGAGCGAGCAAAACCCATCATCGCTGCCATCAACGGGCACGCGTTGGCAGGTGGATGCGAGATGGCGCTTGCCTGCGATATCCGCTTGGCATCGCCAAACGCGACAATCGGACTGGCGGAAACGAAGTGGGCGATCATCCCGGGTGCCGGGGGTACAGTCCGACTGCCTCAAGCAGTTCCACTCGGGATTGCGATGGAGATGATCCTCACCGGGGATCCGATCGATGCAGCGGAAGCGTTGCGCATCGGCCTTGTCAATCGGATACTGCCGAGCGAGACGCTGTTATCCGACGCACTTACCCTTGCCCTTACCATAGCCTCGCGCGGGCCTCTTGCCGTGAAGGCAGCTCGCGCTTCAATCTTGGAATCGAGGAGTCTCACCGAGCGTGCCGCAATGGAGAACGAATTCAAACATTTCCTGGAGGTGGTACGTACCGACGATGCCGCAGAAGGATTCGCGGCATTCGGCGAGAAGAGGAATCCGGTGTTTCAAGGAAAGTGAATGCCTACCGGTGCCCGTCAGTTTCCGATCCGCCTTTGCTATTCGTTCCAGTTCCTGTCGGCATCTGTACGTAGTGACGAAACATCCTCCGGAACATAGCCTCCTGCAGTCCCCCGCTCTGTTCCGTCGACAAGCCCGCGGACCGTAGCGGCCGAGACCGGAACGCCTGTCGTTTCGGTAAACCAGCGGTACGCCTCTTCTGGCGTGACCCCCTCCGGCGGCTGGGTTGGGAAATACGGTTTCACGTAAACCGGCGTTTCCGGTTCACTGCGCCAACTTTCGGACAGTGTTCCAATGTCCACCGCGTCGTAGCCGAGGAGATCCAGAAGGGAAGCGACGTCCGATTTCGCCTCCTCGTCGTTACCCGCGATGGGAACAGCGCTACGCTCATCACTTCCGGATAGCCTCGCCAGTGTGAACAGGCGCCGAAAGTCAATATTATTGAAGGCCTTGACAATACGTGAGCGATCCAGATGCCGCTGCACTAGTTCACTGGAAGTGCTTGCAAATGAATCCAATTCCGCGATGCGCCCATCCCTTTGCGGGTAGTAGTTCATAGTGTCGATGACCACCTTCCCATCCGCGGCGTCGGCGGGCAATGACTTGTATGCACTCAACGGTATCGTCGCGACAACGATATCTCCCGCCTTTGCAGCTTCGGAAGGAGTCGACGCCCTGGCGCGACTACCGAGCTCGGCCACCAGCGGGTCGAGACTTCCCGGCCCACTCGAATTGCTCAGCACGACATCCATGCCCGCGCCGATCGCGAGGCGAGCGATCGCACTGCCAATCATTCCACTGCCGATCAATCCCAGAGTTCGTGTCATCGACCGCTCCATCCTGTTCCCCGCAGCCCACCCTCGATCCGACCACGACGAGCACCGGAACGAAAGTGACAGTTGACTGCCATTTATGACCGGTATCGACGGTAGCATAAGTAGCAGCACACTGACACTTGCTAATATTCGGATGTGAATGCCGACAACGACCGACATCTACGCGCCGATGCGGCACGCAACGCCGCCCGCATCGTCGACGCCGCTCGAGTGGTCTTCGCGAATCTCGGACCAGATGCGCCACTCGAAGCCATTGCGCGGCAAGCGGGCATAGGGATTCGCACGCTCTACCGGCGTTTTCCGTCCAAGGAAGACCTGCTACGAGCAGTACTCGACAAGAGCATTGCAGAAAACCTGACGCCGGCGATCGAGCAGTCGCTCGTCGACAGCGACCCAAGGAACGGACTCAAGACACTGGTCGAGGCCTCGATGTCCCTTGTGGTCCGAGAACACAATATTCTTTCCGCCGCAAGCAATGCGGGTGCGCTCACCGCGGAGGTGACTGCCCCCTTCATGGACTCGATTACCGATCTCACACTCCGTGCACAACAATCTGGTTCGATCAGAGCCGATCTCGAACCGGCGGACATGCACGCGATCATGGGGATGCTCACCGGTTCGCTGTGGGACGCAAGCGCGAGAGAAACAGATTGGCGTCGCAACGTCGCACTCGTCTTCGACGGTTTGTCACCAGAAGGCGCGAGTCCGCTCCCCTCTGCCACCCTCCACAGTCGGTGCAGCGGTCCGTTCGATGCCCCGCCTGGAAATAATTGAGCACTATTGCGAAGGCTCGCCCGTGCGTCTGCCCACAGCGATGTGTGTGCCGCACATCGAACACGCCAATGGGCGATCGGGGCGCAGTGAGTCGCTACAGCATTGCTCAGCAGATTCAGTGTGACCAGAGGAAAACCCCGACGAACAGCCAACCTCGTTCGGCGCCGGAACCGCAGATCCCATCGCAATGGTGACACATCTTCACATAGCAGGGCGAAGAACAAGCACCAATTCAGGCCAGCATCCCGACGGTGGAAATCAGCGACTAGAAAGAGTCCGATGCGCTCGAATACCTGGGAAGAGACGAGGCTGTTGCCGGTCGAGCCGTAGTTAAAAGACGGTCGTTCCGCTGTGGCTAGACATCAACGACGGCAGCATCATCAGTGGCGGCGAGCAACTCTGACCGGAGCAGCCTTCATCATGCAAGCAATATCGCGGCAGTCGCCCAGTCCGCTACCGCAGGCACCCAATGAAGGCTGGCGGTCCGGTTGATCCATCGCCTGCACAATATCCTACGAAATGACGTGCAACATAACGTATTTCGAACCGTTCGTCCAGACGTGACATCACATTGGTTTCGACGGCGAGAAGGTCAACGGTTTGGTAAATTCGTCCAAGAAAAGGCGGGGCCCTGTGGAACACCGACCGCTTCGTACACGACATCCGCTTTCGGAGTCAGGGTTTCGCAGGATTCCTCGCCTCGGTCTCGCAATCAGCGAAATCAGATTGTCGCTGCTCCTCGTCCTGGGCCGACGATAACCTGAGGTTCGGTGAACCCGTGGTACCCCCAGATGCCGTTCTCGACGCCTATCCCGCTCCACTTCCTGCCACCGAACGGTAGGTCCATTCTCAAACCACCGCTATGTGCATTCACAGAAACCTGACCGCAATCGAGACGAGCTGCGAGTCTGTATGCACTCTCCAGATCAGCACTCCACACCGACGCAGTGAGACCATACGGTGAATTATTCGCGCGCAGTACTGCCTCGTCCTCGTCGCGGAATGTCAGTACCGGAATGACTGGCCCAAACTGTTCTTCCGCTACGACTGGCATGTCATCTGTCACGCAATCGACAATCGTCGGCGGATAGAAGTATCCGGCGCGGTCGAGCGGAGTTCCGCCCGCCAATACGCGACCACCACGACGTACGGCGTCGTCCACGAGCCCCTTCACGCGTTCGAACTGGGCCAGGTTGTTTATCGGTCCCAACTCTGCGCCTTCAGCCATGCCGTCATCGACCCGGGCGTTCCGCGCAAGTACTGCGAGCCTTTCGACGAGCTCATCCGCGATGCTCTCATGAGCGTAGATTCGCTTGATCGCGTGACAAGTTTGTCCGTTGTTCGCAAACGCCTCGGCGAATAGGCCGGCGGCGGTTTCCTGTAATGGCGCGTCGGACAGAACAATTGCCGGATCGTTTCCGCCTAACTCGAGGGTAAGTCGCTTGAGATCCTTGGCCGCACTAGCCGCCACACGCTTGCCGGTCTCGGTGGAGCCGGTAAAGCTGACCTTCCTCGGCACGATATGTTCCACCATCAAGGCACCGAGAGGATCCGGCCCCGACACAACGTTCAGGACTCCGTCCGGCAAGACGCCCCGCAGCACCCGACCAAGCCCCAGCGTCGACAGCGGCGTGTACGGAGAAGGTTTGAGGACCACCGTGTTGCCAGCCCGAAGCGCAGGCGCGATTTTCCACATCGCGAGCAGAAGCGGGAAGTTCCACGGGGCGATGGCAGCAACGACCCCCATGGGGCGGCGACAAATCTCCTCGTATCCACCGCTGTCGTCCCGTAGCACCTCGCGGGGGATTTCAAGGTTGGCGAAGTAGCGCATCCAGTCGCACGACCAGGTGACCTCGTTCCGTGCCTGATCGAGCGGCTTCCCCTGTTCTGCCGTCAACAGCAGCGCCAGTTCTTCTGTGGCGGATTCGATCGCATCGGCTGCGGCGGACAATCTCTCGCACCGAAACCGGTCCACGCGCTTCCACTGCTCGAAAGCCTCGGCTGCGAAGGCAAACACGCTGTCAAGCTGGTCCGGAGCCAATGCCGGTGCATGGTCGAAGAACTTTCCCGTTGCCGGGTTGATGACACCGAATGTGCCTGAGGCCGGGAACGCAAGACCGTTCACTGTCATGGAATGGTCGATTAGCCCAACATGATTCGGTTTCATTGCACTACACCTACAGTTGACGGATTCATGACTAGTACCGGTTTGATTGTTTTGCCCGACAGAGAATCTGCTTCGGCGGAGTTGATCGCGTCGAAACCGTAGGTCTCGATCATCCGATCGAATGGAAATTGTCCGGCACGCCAGAAACCGATCAACTGAGGAACGAAGAGTCTGGGAACCGCGGAACCTTCGAGTACAAATGTAACCTTGCGGCCTGCCAGCTCGTAGGGCTCAACACTCAACTTCCCGGTACCACCGCCGACAAGTACGGCGAAGCCGAAGAGTCCAAGCACCGCAATCGATTCCGAAATCACCTTGGTCACAGAGGTGGTCTCGAACGAGAAATCCACGCCGTCACAGGTCTTCCGGATCTCACCCACGACGTCGGTGTCCGCCCCGGCAAGGATGGTCTGTGTGGCGCCGAGGTCGACAGCCATTCGTAGTCGCTCCTCGTGCAGGTCGACGACGAAGATGTGTTTAGCCCCGGCCAACTTCGCAGCCATCACAGCAGCGAGCCCCACTGCACCGGCACCGAAGACCGCAATCGATTGTCCAGGCGCGAGGGCCATTTCATTCAGCACAGCGCCTGCACCCGTCTGTACGCTGCATCCCAACGGCGCCAACAATTCCAGCGGTAGGTCCCGTTCCACCGGGACGACGTTGTCGGCATCTACAACCGCGTACTCAGCGTACGAGGATTGGCCGAACCAACGGTTCTTGATCGGCTCTCCGTCCACGGAGTGCGCGCTGGTTGTGCCATCCTCATAGCTGCCGGCGAAGTTGAACTCGTTGAATTTCGAGCAGTAGGCAGGGTGGCCTCTGAGGCAAGCTGAGCACACACGACACGTGGCAAAGCTCAGGACCACATGTGTGCCCACTTCAAGGCCGTGGACGCCGGGGCCTACAGCGTCGACGATCCCACTCCCCTCGTGCCCGACGATGACGGGTAGAAACTCTTCAGTTTGGTCGCGTGGCCACAAATCTGTATGACACATCCCCGCAGCGACGATCTTCACACGCACTTCACCAGGTCGAAGGTTCTCCAAGACAACCTCTTCCAGGGAATAGGGCTGGTCCGCAGCTCGCAACACTGCTGCTTGCATTCGCTTCATTCCGGGTGACTCGTCTCCATAGTTTGATTTCACAATGCTTCCGTCAGAACCGGTCTCGCTAGGTCGTCGACAATGCGACGGCCTCATCCCAGGTCCCGCCTTGCTGAATGAGGCGTCGCAATTTCATGATCTTGCGTGGTTGGTTCAAGGTTGCGGCACCCAACACACGGCTGCCGCTGCGGAACAACGCAACAAATCGCTCATCCTCCGGGCCACCTTGGACGAAGCTGGCTTGGTTCCCAGCAGCCGCTCCCGCGAACTGAATGCGATTGCCGTACCAATCGCTCCAGAAATATGGGACCGTCTCATACGGTTGACGCTGGTCCGGATCGACAGCGTTTATTGCCGCATGCATTCCTTGGTCGGCGGCATTGGTCCAGTTCTCGAGCCGCATACGCGCATCGAAATGTCGATTGGGCCAATTGACCGCGTCGCCGGCTGCAAACACACCCGGCACAGAGGTTTGCAAATACTCGTCGCAGATAATGGCACCGTCAATCGGATCCAATTCGACACCGGCCGATCGCAACCACGCGGTGGCTGGAACAGCTCCGATACCCACAACCAAAAGGTCGGCAGGCAGACGCTCGCCGGTAGAAACAACAACTTCTTTCACGGAGACATCGCCGTTCACCTCGACAATACTTGTGTCGAGCATCAACCGCACCCCATTCCTGGTGTGCAATCCGGCCAACGCACTTCCTACACTCACACCAACTGCTCGAACCAGCGGGACAGCTCCGGCCTCGACAATGGTGACGCTCGCCGAACGCTTGCACACCGATGACGCTATCTCGGCACCGATGAATCCCGCCCCGACCACCACCACACGAGTGCCGACACCGATAGCCGAACGCACTTCGAGAGCGTGATCCAAAGTCCTCAGTGTGTGCACGCCCTGAAGTCCCGTGCCTTGCGGGATAGTCCTCGGCACCGAGCCGGTCGCGATGATCAAACGCTCGTAGCGGATTTCGCCGTCGCTCGACGATACGATTCGACGCGACGTATCGAGCCCTAAGGCAGCGCAATCGAGCCGCAGGTCGACAGCCAGGTCGTTGACGAGATTTTCCTCGGAGGCAAGGTACGTGGCTTCGACTGGACCGGTGAGCATCGCCTTGGAGAGCGGCGGACGGTCGTAGGGTAGGTGTGCTTCTTCTCCGACGAGGGTGATTGCACCTCGATACCCAGCTCTACGAGCAGCCTCGACTGCCCTCAACCCAGCGAGAGAAGCGCCGACAACAACAAGGCCCGCACCACTCATCATCACTACTCTTCCGTCAAGCTCAGTGCCAGCGCGGGGCACGAGCGAACGGCATGCTCCACCTCCGCCAAGGCATCACCGGTCTTGTCTTCCAACAGGTTCAGAGTGCCGTCGTCGAGGACCTCGAAGAAGTCCGGGGCAATCGACTCGCAGATTCCGATTCCGGTGCAACGATCGGTGGCAACATTGATCTTCATTGGTTCACTCCAGAAGGAAGACAGGCGCTAGTGGGTGTTTACGAGCAGGCGATTGATGCCGTGGAACTCTTCACTGCAGAGGTATTCGGGCTCTGCGACGACCTCGAGCCGAGGTAGGAGAGTATAGATTTCGCTGAATATTGCCCTCAGTTGAACCTTCGCGATGCCGTTGCCGAGGCAGAAGTGAACGCCGCCGCCTCCGAACCCAAGGTGTGGCATCGGTCGACGGTCCAGGATGAACTTCTCAGGTTCCTCGAAGGCATCCTCATCCCGGTTCCCGGAGCAGTAAAAGATCGCAACTTTGTCACCGGCCGAAATGCTCTGACCGCCAAGCTCGACGTTTCTCGTCGCCGTCCTACTGAACTGGATGACCGGGGAGGCATGCCGTATGAACTCGTCAACGGACTTCACGATGCGCCCTTCGAGATCAGCCAACAGCCAGGCCTTCTCCCCCGGGTTCCGGTCCAAAGCCAAGACGGTGGAGGTGGTTGTCTGTTTGGTCGTGTCATTGCCCGCAACGCTCAAAAGCATCATCACCGAGGTGATCTCGTCATCTGACATGAACTGCGCATCGTACTTGGCACCAGCAAGTGCTGTCGCAAGGTCATCTGCCGGATGCGTATGTCGGTGCTTCACAAGTTCGAGCCCGATCTGACGCAGGATGTCGACTTGTTGGGCGAAGTACGTATTGGCCGGCACATCCGGCGGGCACATCGCTCGTATGTCGACGAGGTTGCGTCCTGCCGATGCAAACGTCTCGACGAGTTCGTCGGGTACTCCCAACATGTCGGCGACCGTCAACATGGGAAGCGTTTCAGCCACCGAGGTCACGAAGTCGATCTCGCCGGCACCGACGACCGCGGAGACGATCTGGTGTGCCCGCTCGCCGATCTTGTCCTGCAGTCTCGCTACGGATTTCGGAGTGAACGCTGCACTCATGAGTTTGCGGTATTTACTGTGATCCGGAGGATCCATCTCCAGAAATGTGGGATCCATGGCTTGCCGAGGGTCCATCGGCCGAAGCATCACTCCGCGCTCTGCGGAGCTGAAAAGTTCGTGGTTCTGGCTGACGAACCGAATGTCTGCCGCTTTGACCACAGCCCAAAACCCAACCTCGCCATGCACTTCGGGCGGTATTGTGGTTTCCAGGTGCGGATGCCAACTCACGGGCGCGTTGCGCCGGAGCAACCCAAATGTCTCATCGCGCTCCACGAAATTGCGCTTCCAGAATGCGAAGCTCGAGATATCTGCGTCGTCGATAAATTCGCGGGAATTGTTGTTTGTCAGCGCCATTGACGTCTCCGATTTGTGTGCAAGGCGCCGAGGCTACCCGCGAAACTGCAAATGGGTTGTGTAGCTGTGCAAATCGAATATCTTCGAGAACTACTCGAAACCGAAACAAATGAGAATTTCGGCACCGCTACAAGCACATCCACGGTCTTGATCGAAGCGTCGCGCGGCTCACACACGGTAGGTGAGCGGGCCGCACGACGGAGGGCTCTCACCCTAATTGCTTCGAAGGATCAGGATTTCGCGATTGCTTCGGCTTCAGAGTCGGCGGTGTCATCGCGACCCTCGCGGGCTCGGTCGGAGGTTCGGTATTCCATGTCGTACTGCTGATCTCGCCAAGTGAGAGCAGCCTTCAAGCCGTCGCGCGCAGCGCGGGAAGCGAATTCGTCTTCGCTCTCAGACGAGTAGTAGCTTGCCCCGGTGAGACTGGACCGCAACTCGGCCAGTGCCAGGAGATCGGTCCCGTTGGCGATTCCGGTGCGGAATCCCATAATCTCGTGCTGCCGATTAAGACTGCGCTTCGTCAGCATCGCGAGCTGGGTGTCGGTCAGAGACACCGTTCGTGCGATCTTCTCGGTTTCGGCCTCGAGATCCTCTGCCGGCACAACAGCGGACGCCCATCCGCTGCGGAACGCTTCGGTTCCATCCATCGGCTGGTTCGTCAACATGTAGAACTTCGCCTTGGTCATTCCCACCATCCAGGGCATGTACTGGATGTTTCCGGGCGACCAGTGCCTGCCAACAGGCCAACCGATCTGCGCATCCTCGGCCACCACTCTGATGTCACAGAACGCTGCAAGTTCCGATCCACCAGCTAGGCAATAGCCCTGAATCTGTGCAATGACCGGCTTCTGCAGATCCCACAGGGTGTAGAACACGCGCAGATGCTCGTTGTTGTAAGACTCCCAAAGCATGTCCCGCTTCAGGTTGATGTATCCGTTTTCGGGAAGGTTGGGAGCCGGTTCAACGGGCGAGATATCGTAGCCGGAGCAGAAGCTGGGGCCATCGCCCTTGATGATGATCACCTTGATCTCATCCTCGAGCTCGAACTGCTTGGCTGCCATTGCGATCTCGAGGAGTCGCTTGTAGCCGAGGGGATTCCGCTTCTCAGGACTGTTCAGAACGATTCGCCCAATTGCACCGTCTCTCTCGAGGCGAATCAGCTCGTAGTCCGGCATCTCGACGTCTTCGCCGCGGAACGGCGGTGCCCACTTGACCATCTTGCCCATTTCGGCTCCATTCGTTGTGCTGATTCGGTGTGTTCAGTAGCGACAGATGTGGCCTGACTGGCATTCGGTAAATCGATTCGAATGCACCTGTCCTGCTCACTCATATTCCTGAGTGATTCTGTCCGCGAACTCATCTCATACTTGTTTTCGGAGAATTTTCCAGTGCCTTGCGCGGGATGGTAGGTCGACAGGACCGAATCCTCGCCCATAGATGACTCACATCCTGGACAACGATCCGCCCCGTCGATAGAAGTTTGTCGGATGACTATGGCCTGGCCGACTCCGTCGCCGCGCCACACGTCGAAATCCACTCGCATTGAAGTCCGATGTGGTCGGGTTGGAGAAGGAGACTCCATCGACCGGCGCGTCCCAGAAGGCAATCCTCTTACTTGCTTACTCTCACTTCCACTAGAACGTAACTCGTTCTGCTGTTGAAGTCAAGCATCAAATTTCGGTTGCGCACGATCCTAAAATCCCTGTTAAAGACCATAAATCAGTCGAACGCGGGGCGAGCATGTTCCAACTGAAGTGGATTCAAGAACCAAAAGACCCGGCAATTGCATAACACGTTATGCTCGTGCGAACGCATCGTCATGCCCGACGATTCGACGTGCGCGCGGCAACCACAGCGCGATGAGCGCAAAGAGCGCGCTCGCACCCAGACAAACAATCCACGAGGTGATGTACGCACCCTTATTCGTAATCGAGCTGGTGACATCCGTACCAGCCATCAAGACGGCAGCAAGGACCGAAGTGCCTACCGCGCCACCGAGGGACTGCGCCAGGAAATTCATGCTCGTTGCGGGGCCAACTTCAACCGGAATCACGTGCCGCACCATGAAATTCGCAAACCCTGCGTATCCGAGACCACTTGCAACACCGAATATCGCCTCGGTGACCCATACATGCCAGACCTGAGTATGGAGGAGAAGAATGAATACACACGCGGCAACCAGCAGCAGCGCGGCGAGGAGGAGCGTCCACTTGGGATCCACCCATCGATCCAACTGCCCCACCGCGAACGATCCCACTGCAGCGCAAGCCGACACCAGAACGAACATGCGCGTGGTGTCGGTCGACGAAAGACCGAATCCGTACCCCACGACAGGATCTGTTGCAGCAAAGTAATTCACCATCACGACAAATCCGTACATAACAGCCGTGGCGAACAGCGCCGCGACGGCCGCACCGAGCACTGCCGGATTCTTCCCCAATTGGACTGAGATCAGCGGAACGTCACCACGCTTTTCGACGCTTCGCTCGAATTGCACCCACACCACCAGTACCACGACTCCAACCACGGCTACCCCGAGTGTGCGCATCGAGAACCATCCCCAGCTGGGTGCCTCTGTGGCCGCGAGAAGCATCGCACCGATAGCGATAGCAACAATCCCTGCTCCGCCCCAGTCGAGCCTGCCCTTCTGCCGCGCTCCATGCGCCGGCACGGTCGATACCAGTGCAGCAGCGCTGAGCGCGAAGACAGCGGCGATGCCCGCGAACAGCCAGCGGAACGAAAGGTGATCGAGGATGGGGCCTGTCGCCAGAGATGTAAGACCGCTGGCGACGTAGTAACTGCCGCCCAACACACCAATCGCCGTAGCGCGTCGGCGGGTATCCAAGTGCTCTGCAACCATTGCGAATGCCATCACAGGGATGACCAAACCAACACCGATCACACACATCGCGACAATTATCATCGCGGCGCTCGATGCAATTGCAGCAATCAAACTGCCGATCACGCCTACGACGAGAAGTCCAGTCGATACCAGACGGTTTCCGTAAAGCGTGCCTGCTCTGGCCATCAACGGCAGTGTTACCGCCGTAACCAGGAGTGGGCCCGTCAAGAACCAACCCGCCTGCGTAGGAGACGCGTTCACACTCGCCGCAATCGCAGGCAATGCCCCCATCATCACCGCCATCGGCGCTCCCGCGGCCATCGACACCAGCGCGAGGGACAAAGTGATAGCCGCAGCGCGCTTGCCGGAGGCAGCGTGCACTCTCTCGATGACGGCGCTCATCGGTGCCACCTCGACTCGTCAGCGTTGCTTGGACCCTGGATCACGATTACTCCTCGTATCAGTTTGTCATTAGGTGAACAGCCCTTGACTTTGAGTTTCGTCCCGAATGAGTTCTTTCAGCTCAGCCGATGCTCGTCTGACCACTCCCATTTTTGAGGGAGCGGCAGAGGCTCTGTCGCGGGGTGCAATGCAGTAGTTCCGAACTTTCTCGGATCAGGTCACATCGTCCACCCTCAAAGAACAACACGTTCTGATGTTGTTGTCAAGATCACAAGATCTGGAAAATCGGCTCGATGACACAAACTTTCTACATCCCTGTTCAGAATGGGTTTATTTGTCCAACGTCGCCTGATGTCTGTGCAGAATCTGTAAGACTTGTCACGTAACTTGTTATGATTTATAGTCCTATTGAGGAACTGTCCTGAACTTTCTCACCAGCACTGGCCACCTAGAGTGAGACACCAATCACGAATATTTGATTAAATGCAAATAATATTTCGAGCCACCACGGATCTTGCGTGGCAAGAACGCCACCATGGACATTTCAAGAAGCGGAGCATTGATGAATTCACCATTTGATCTGGACGGACGGGTCGCCATCGTGACCGGCGCAGGTTCCGGCATCGGGCGCGAGACGACCATCCTTTTGGCCGAACTCGGCGTCACCGTGTTCGCGACCGACATCAATCTCGCCACAGTCGAGGAGACAGTCGCCAGCACCGGCGGCAATTCCATCGCAATTCGTCACGACGTCACATCCGAAGCTGACTGGGCATCAGTCTTTGCCACGGTTTCGAGTCAAACCAATCGGCTCGACATCCTTGTCAACAACGCGGGCATCATGATGTCAGCACCGTTCGTGGATTCACCGATCGAACACCTACGCCGCCAGCAGACAATCAATGTCGAAAGCGTCTACATAGGCATGCGAGACGCAATTCCACTGATGCGCGCAAGCATCGAGACCCATGGCTCCTCCCCGTCGATTATCAACACCTGCTCGATCTTCGGAAACGTGGCCGGAGACGATTCGGCTCCCTACACGGCAACCAAGGGCGCTGTAAGGATGCTGACGAAAGCAGTTGCGGTCGAGCTCGCGCCCCTGGGAATCCGAGTGAATTCGGTACATCCAGGAGCAACTGAAACGAATTTGGCCGCTGACTGGGAACCAGCACGCGATGCGGAAGGCAACCTCATACCGTGGGAGGTCGACCAAGCGAACTGGCTATCGCGCATTCCAATGAAGCGACTGGGCCAGGTCGATGACATCGCGCCGGCAATTGCGTTCTTGGCGAGCGATGCCGCCAAGTACATGACCGGATCCGAACTCATGGTTGACGGCGGATACACGGCAATATAACGCTGGTAGCCACCGACTGATCGCGGCCACTCGCCAAAGAATGGCTCGAACTAGCACTTCATGCCCGGCGTCCACTCGCCCGACTGACTAGCGGCGAAAACCTCACTACTGCTTATCAGTTGGGCGAATTTTAGACGAGTCATATACCGACATCGTGAGACCGTTGCGCATCTGCGAAAACAGCGCCACGCGTCACTCCATGAACGACCACCTCGATCAATTCCGACACCGCACGAGGTCGATGTTTGCCCGAATAGTGCCCGCTTTGTCGGCCATTCATGCTTTTGGCATCCGCACACCATTCCGTCGGCCTGCCCGACGCCAACCGAAGGAAAAACATGAGCACACTCAGATATGACGACAAGGTCGCACTGATCACGGGGGTGTCTCCAGGTGGGCTCGGCTTTTCTCACGCGCAGATGCTCGCTTCGCGAGGAGCCACGGTCGTTGTCAACGACCTCGGCGTCGGATGGGACGGTGAATCCACCGTGGCGGGAACAGACGAGTCCGTCCGACTGCTCGTCGAAGACGGTGGGAAGGCGTCAGGGGTGACAGGCGACATCGTCGGAGAAGCCGACCGTATCGTCAACGAGGTCATCGAGCGTCACGGACGGCTCGACATCCTGATCAACAATGCAGGTTCAGGCGGCGACTTCGACATGATGATCGACGTCCACGTCCGAGGCACCTACCGAATGAGCGAGGCCGCGTGGCCATGGCTCGAACGCTCAGGAGCAGGACGCATCATCAACACCGCATCCTGTGCAACGTGGGGGACCGACGGATGGCCTGGATACGGAACAGCTAAATCCGCTCTACTCGCCTTGACCCGCGGGCAAGCTCGCAACGGCCGAGCCACGGGTATCGCGGTCAACTCCATCTTGCCGATTGCAAGGAGCAACTCAACCGAGGGAGAGCCTGACCACGGAGTGCGGGCTTTCTTCAACTCCTGGTTCGATCCCGATCACGTCGCCGGCTTCGTGGCATATCTGTGCCACGAAACGACCGCCATCACCGGCGAAGCATTCGCTCTGGGGGGCGGCGCCGTTACCCGCGTTGTGCAGGCCGAGACACAGGGCGTAGTCAACCAGGACAAGACACCCGACGTCTGGTCCGACCTCATCGGCGATGTGATGAATCTCGATAATCTCGTTCTGCCGCACTCGATGTGGGACGAAATCGGTCTCCTCGCCAAGCGAATCGGGCCAGACGCTCATGCCGCGTTCGAGCAGCTCGACCTCAGCCAGTCCGGCGGCGCCTGACCTCTGTCCATATCCGGGGTCGGTGCACGAAGGCACCAAATTTGCGCACACAACACACATTGGCACCAGCAAGCGATTGGTCCCAACAACAATAAGGTGGAATCGTGTCGGGACCGCTTGACAAAATACGTGTTATCGAACTCGCAGGCATCGGACCGGGGCCGCATGCGGCAATGATTCTCGCGGACCTTGGTGCCGACGTCCTACGAGTAGAGCGGCCCGGTTCAGAACCGGCGTCGGCTGCCGGTGTCCAAGACCCAGGGTTGCGAGGTAGGCGCCGGATCATTGCAGATCTCAAGGAGCCTACTGATCGCGAATTGGTACTGGAATTGCTGGCTGAAGCCGACGTATTGATCGAAGGCTATCGTCCAGGCGTCGCCGAACGGCTCGGTGTCGGACCAACAGAATGCCTCGATCGGAATCCTCGGTTGATCTATGGACGCATGACAGGCTGGGGTCAAACTGGTCCCATGGCCCAACAAGCAGGGCACGACATCAACTACATCTCGGCAACAGGCGTTCTCCACGCCTTCGGACGAGCCGATGAGCGCCCAATGCCACCACTGAATCTGGTTGGCGACTTCGGTGGCGGCTCGATGTTCCTTCTTGTTGGGATTCTGGCTGCGCTGTGGGAGCGCGAGCGTTCCGGCATGGGCCAAGTCGTGGATGCCGCGATGATCGACGGCGCCAGCCTCCTCGCCCACTCGATCTGGGCAGAACACAGCATCGGCTGGTGGACCGAGGATCGGGGCAACAACATGCTCGACGGAGGTGCGCCCTACTACGACACCTACACGTGTGCGGACGGGCGCTGGGTAGCAGTCGGTGCGATCGAACCACAGTTCTATCGCCAGTTGATCCAGGGCCTTGAACTGGACCCCGACAACCTACCCGAGCAGAACGACAAGTCCGGCTGGCCACTGCTGCGCGCCCGCTTCAGCGGGATCTTCGCCTCCCAGCCTCGCGAGCACTGGACACAAGTATTCGCCGGCACCGACGCATGCGTCAGCCCGGTGTTGGCCCTTCATGAAGCCGCAGAACACCCGCATCTGATGTCACGCCAAACGCTCATCGAGATTGACGGCGTCGTCCAGCCAGGGCCGGCCCCACGCTTCTCGCGGAGCATCACGGATATGCCCTCTCCTCCCCCGAGGACGTCTACGGATGGCGGCACCGTTCTCGCCGAATGGCGATCCTGACTATCTCGAGTTTCTAATAGCACTGCACAACAACAGCTTTGGGTATCGATACTTTGCGGGAGAAGCCAGTGCGAAGCGCGGGCGATCAGGCATCATCGCCCGCGCACAGGCGAACCGGTCGCCCTTTCTCTCGTGAATCTCCATGAGCCCCGCATCACATGTCCCTCCCAAGAAGTCCGCCTGATCGTGGGCACAGTGTTCGGATACTACGCAGATCAGGACCCCATTCGTGCAGGCCTCGTCTCCGGTTCAGGCCTTTGTTGGCGCCTGTATCTCGGCCCTGGTGTACACCGTCGTTCCGATAGCGTGGAAACCGTAGAAGCACATGAGAACGGCCCTACCCGATGTCGTGGGCAGGGCCGTCCTCATGCTGTTGGTGTCGGCTGCGGACGTGCCGGGATCACTTGCGGAGCAAGCTCATCGGAGGGAAGGACGTAGCCTGTCCAAGTGCGTGCACAGTGCGGGTCATCACCATCCGAATCCGTCATGCACGGGCTGGTGAGTCATCTCAGAGCAGCCATGAAGACAAGCAGGCGAATGGGCTCGTCACCATGGTTGCGCCACGCGTGGTTCGTGCTGCGCTGCACTACAGTGTCACCCGGCTCTATCACTACCGACTCATCGTCGACCAGGAGTTCGACGGGTCCGTCCAGAACGTAGACGTAGTCGAGGGTTTCTGTCCTGTGCCATCCCTCTTCGTCTGTTTCCATCACCAGTCGCACGTCCTCGCCCCGAGCTACGATTTCAGCCACTTCAGCCTGGACTTCACTATGCGGCGGAACGCTCACCATCCGGAACCTGGTCTGACCCGGCGCAGGCACCGTGGCATGAGGCTCGGTACCCGGGTCTGAACCCAACTGATCGACGTCGTCGTGAGCCCAGATCTCCTGATAGTACGACCCTGCCGAGACCTCCTCATTGAGGGCAATCTTCGATCGTCCGTCCACCTCGACGGTTACAACTCGTCTCATCACTTCTCCTGGCATTCAAAAGATATTTACTTGGGATCTGAAGCAGGCAAACGCCATTGGACGTCTGTGGCGAATGCGATCATCTGAGACCGGCAATGGGGAGCTGGCCGTCAGGTTCAGCCCGGTCGAGCACGAGTTCCGCGACACGTTCTCGATGGGATGCAGCATTGCCACACAATTCAGCGTCTGTGAACGCCCGTTTGAAGTACAGGTGCGCTTGGTGTTCCCATGTGAACCCGATACCGCCGTGAAGTTGAATGCAGTCGGCCGCGACACGCGAAGCCGTGTCACTGCAGATTGACTGCGCGATTGCGATCGCCAAATCAGGGTCGTCAGTTCCGTCCTGAATGGACCATGCCGCGTGATACGCAGCAGATCGCGCATGCTCGACAGCGACCAACATGTCGGCCAGCCTGTGTTTCACAGCTTGGAAGGAACCGATCGGGCGGCCGAACTGAATGCGATTCTTCGCATAATCGACAGTCAGATCCAGCAGGTGCTGGGCGATTCCAACCTGCTCGGCAGAGAGATACACGGCAGCGGACACCGCAGCGGAGTCGATAACCGAGGCCGAACGGTCAGGACCCACGATCAACCGGGCGGGGACTCCGTGAAATGTGATGACAGCCTGACGCCGCGTTAAATCCATCGTTGCTTGCGGCGTCCGTTCGGTATCTTCGCCTTCAACCGCGTACAGCGAGATGCCTTCTGGCCCAGCTGCAACCACGAGCAGTACATCAGCCGCCGCACCGTCTACGACGTAAAGCGCTTCACCCTCGAGGAGTCCGTCATGCACCCTCACGGTGGTTTCATCGCCGCGGAACGGCGCAACGTACGCTGCGGTTCGGGTTCCTGCCAGAAGCTCTGGAAGGAGCTCTGCGGCTACCTCTCCTCCTGCAGCTGCCAGCGCGGGAATAGCCAGTGCGACGGTCCCAAAAGTCGGACCGGGCATGAGAGCCGCGCCCAGGACCTCCGCGAGGATCGCCTGTTCGACCAGCCCTGCATCTACGCCTCCGAGTTCGTCAGACACGGTGAGACCAAGCACGCCGAGCTCTTCGCCGAGCCGGGACCACAGGGAGGCGTCGAAGCCGGATTCCGAGTCCATCGCCTTGCCAACGGCCTGCTGATCGCACTGTTGACCGACAAACAGACGCAAGTTGGTGCGCAGGTCGTTCTGCTCGGCGCTAAAAACAAATTCTTGTTCAGCCACGACGGGTTTCCTTCCAAGTCAGGCCGGCGTCGGCCCGCAGATCTGCTGGCAGGCCGAGTACACGCTCGCCCAGGATGTTGCGCATGATCTCCGATGTCCCGCCCTCGATCGTGTTGGCGCGTGACCGCAAGAATCGGCGCTGCAACGAGGCCTCAGGCCCAGCCGCATACCCCTCGAAGTCGTCGTAAGTGTCGTAAAGAATGCCTACGGGTCCGAGGAATTCCATGCACCACTCGTAGACTTCCTGATTGATCTCCGCAGCCACCAGTTTGCCGATCGAGCCGATGGGGCCGGGTTCTGAACTCGCCGCCGACGCCGAGGACCTCATCCCGGTCAGACGCTGCCCTTCAGCACGAATCCACAGTCGCGTAAGCCTGTCACGCAACACAGCTGTGCGGTTCTCGGGATAGCGCGCCCAAAGCTCCACAGCATCCGCAATCGAACCGGCGCCACGCGCAGGCGCCGCTCCAATTGACACGCGCTCGTTCATCAAGGTTGTGATCGCGACACCCCACCCCTTGCCGACTGCGCTGATCCGGTGCGAATCAGGGATCCGCACGTCTGCGAGATGTACCTCGCAAAACTCGGAGTCACCCGTCATATGGCGCAGGGGCCGAACTTCGACACCTTGCCATTCCATGTCGATCACGAAGAAAGTCATGCCAACGTGCTTGCGAACATTGGGATCAGTACGGGCTAGCAGCAGACCATAGCGAGCCTCCAGTCCCAGACTTGTCCACACCTTCTGGCCGTTGATCACCCAGTCGTCACCATCGCGAACCGCACTCGTCGCGAGGCTGGCCACGTCGGAACCCGCCCCTGGCTCGCTGAAAAGCTGGCACCAAATGTGCTCAGTGGTGGCCAATGGGCGAAGCAATCGTTCAGCCAGTTCCGGGGCATGTTCCAACAGAGTCGGGGCTGCCATTCCGTAGCCGATGGCATTGTCGTCAGTCGGTAGCCAGCCGCCAGCCTGGCGAAGCACTCCGTCGGCAACGGACTGCAGACCTCTGGACACCCCCAAACCACCTAACCCGACGGGAAAGTTGACCCAGCACAAGCCTGCTCGATAGCAAGCATCTAGGAATGCCTGTCTGGGTGTTGTCGCCCAGTCATATTCGGCGACCACAGCTTCTGCGGCTGCCCTCACTCGATCGATGTCGACATCGCTCATGTACTTGCGTTCCTTCGGTTTGTCATCATTGCGGTAAATCAAAGATTCGTCGGTCGTCCCGGAGTCTGTTCAGCTCGTGGTCTGGGTTGCCACATGTGACCGGCCCTCGAATTCGTCACGCAGGAGACGCTTGAGCAACTTGCCGGATTCGGTACGAGGCAGTTCGCTTCGGAACTCGATTGTTCGGGGACACTTGTATCCGGCGAGCTTGGAACGGCAGTAGGCAATGAGTTCGTCAACCAGCTGATCGCCGGCCAGAGAACCGTCGATGAGCTGCACAATCGCCTTTACCTCCTCGCCCATGTCCGGGTTAGGAACCCCGATGACCGCGACGTCCGCGACCTTCGGATGTGCTGTGAGTACGTTCTCGGCTTCTTGGGGATAGATATTGACGCCACCGGAGATGATCATGTGAGACTTGCGGTCTGTCAGATACAGGTAGCCCTGCTCATCGACATAGCCGATGTCGCCAGTCGTGGCGAGACCTCGATCGTTGAAAGCTTCCTTGGTTTGACCCGAATCGTTGTGGTATTCGAAGGCCATCGGGTTCTCGAAGTAGATCACTCCCGGAATGCCCGCAGGAAGCTCGTTGCCGTCGTCGTCGAGGATGTGAATGACTCCAGAAATCGCCCGGCCGACCGAACCCTGATGGGCCATCCACTCCTCGGAGTTGATGAAGGTCGTTCCGACGGCTTCTGTGGAGGAATAGAGCTCGTAGAGTATGGGCCCAACCCATTCGATCATGGCGATCTTGATTTCGGGTGGGCATGGCGCCGCTGCGTGCAGCAGAGCTTTGAGGCTGGATACGTCGTACCCGAGCCTTGTTTCATCGGGCAGACGCAGCATGCGGATCATATGTGTCGGGACGAACTGCACGCCGGTAACCTTGTGCCGTTCAATCAATTGCAACGCAAACTCCGCGTCGAATCGTTGCATGAGCACTACCGTCGCGCCGCCGGACATCACGGCGAACATCCACCACGAGGGTGCCGAGTGGAATAGCGGACCGGGTGCCAGGATTGTTTCGAATTCGCCGAGTCCTACACGTGTCGCCTCAGCCATCGCGACGGTGTTGTCCTGCAACAGAGGCTGCTTCGAAAATACATGCTTGATGCCCTTGGGCCTACCGCTGGTGCCGGACGAGTAGTGCATGAAGGTGCCTTGACACTGATCCGCGATCGGGTCGACCGATTGCGCGTCACGTTGCTCCTCGTATCCTTCCCAACCAACGACAGCGTCACCGATCATCAGCTTCAGCCGGACGTTCGGAATGCCCTCGTTCCTCAATTCAATCGCCAGATCGGCATATGTCGACGTGGTAATGAACGCTTCTGCGCCACAATCATTGACGATGTATGCAACTTCTGAAGCAGTGAGCCTGTTGTTCACCGGCGTCAATACGATGCCGGACATGAAGGCCGCCCACAAGACCTCGGCGAAGGGGATGACATTCTCAGTCATGATGGCCGCGTGCGACCCCGGGCCCAAGCCGTGCGCCCGGAAAACTCGAGCCACCTGGTTGACACGATCAGCAAGTGTCTTGTAGCTGATGGAATCACCAGTCTCCGCCACGATGACCGCGATTCGGTCTGGCGCCTGCTGTGCGATGTCTACTGGATACATGTGGATCTCTTCCTCTTGGGGCCGAGGCGGCCGCCATTTGCACTTGAACATTGCCAATCGCTAACCCCATCGAAGGCTGCGAGGCTTCGAGGTTTTCGAGTGGTCGACAGCGGTTACGCGCAACACGACCGCAAGAACTGTGACTGCTCCAACGTGATCGGACTGAACATCTCGATCAGGCAGTGTCGATGCCGAGTGTTATAGAAACTCATCCACTTGTCAACTGCAGCAAGCAATTTCCCGCAATCAGGTGCATCCGACTCGCGGCACCGACTTGGCGCCAACACATTCCGACAAGTCTCCATGACCCACTCGACTCGCTATACGTATAAATCTACTCTTCAAACCGTGTGCAATATTTCCGCGACCGAATAGGGTCACCCACCAACGGCGCGACGCGCCCTCAACCTCGAGATTCGCGGTTCGCAGCTGAATGAAATGTCAATCATATTGCAGAACATTACTTTTCCGCACAGTAATACCCAGTGGCGATGCTTCGAAACGAGATCAGTCCACCTGCAGTAACAAAGGAATGTAAGTTCTCCCTACTTCACCAAAAGTATTATGCGACAGCACATAACACGAACCGACCTCACCGGCACCCTGCCGCCGACTAACAGAGGCCGCGCCATTACCGGCCGAACCCCCGCGCTGGTGTTGCCGAACGCCTGAAACGCGGTAGGCAGTATGCATTTCACCGGTTCGGCCGCGCTGACGTGGATGGCATCGTTTCGCGATTCCAGTTCCGAACCCGACGTTGACAGTGGTTTTGACGTTGACAGCGTCATCAACATCGAGCAGGTGCCGGTGGAGGCCACCGCTCCGACGCGACGCACGGACCCGCCTCCCGCGACAGCGATCGGTAGCACTCTGATCGCGGCACCGAAACCAATTCAGGAGATGAACAGGCCTGCATTCAGGCGGTTCGACCCGGTTCCCGAACCGCGCCAGGTCATGGCGACGTCCGCACCCCAATCCCCAGGACTGCAAGTGCAACGCCGGTATGAACACGACGACCCCAGCCGCAGCCATTCCGACCGGGAATACGCTATGCGAAGCAACGATTGCTCCGACGATCAAAGCGACGGCAACGACGAGCAGGTTCACCAGAACGACGAATCCCCACAACAAACCCGCCGGCATGGTGCGCACGAACGACGACACAGGAAGGGGATACGCATTCAAACCCCAAAGAGAGTCGGCGCTTGACGATTCGAGCTCGCCACTCGCCGCAGTCATTGCAGCAAGAAGGATGCTGTCGCGAACGCACACCAGAATCACGCCGGCACTCACCACAACGAACACGATCCTTCGTCGCCTGAAGCGCATACCCATGTCGGCAATTACCACCGCACACCTCAGCCTTCCTTTGTACCGCCGCATCGGCAATCAATCACCCGTAACTATACAGACATGATTGTAAAGTTACTCCCTAAATGCGAACTTTTTCGAGCGCAAGCAGAGGGTCCCGGGCCGAGTCCGACAACATTCCCGGTACGACGTCATCCTTCTAGGACATAGCCCTTCACGGCGAGGACCATCGGTACGATCGACAGTTGCCCGACGCCTTCACGGGGCCCTTGCCAACCTGACTGACAATTGTGTCGTGGTGCGGACGACGACCGTAAGCGTGCTGCCTGTCATTATCTGCCAGCACGCGACCCGAGCCGCGCGGCCTGATCGTCGGCATCCGCATCGACAAGCACAGGATCCGCCTGTTCGTCGGGCCGCCTTTCCGCCATGCAGTCACGGTGTTTCGAACATCCGTGTCGTAGCATCGCTGGAGCCCCTGGCACTCTGTCGATATACGCGCGCCTCGTCAGTCAGGTCTCGGGGGGTCGATGGCTCTGCCCTGGAAACGCCAGTCACCAGTCGCGCTTCAGGGTTGCCCACTCAAGATCGGAGAGCCAACATGGAGGGAACCATGCAATCTCAGGATGATCGAGTACACAGACCACGCACTCGTAGGCGACTGGAAATCAAGGTGCTTGAAGCTTGCCGTCAACTAGCCAGCGAAGGTGGGTACCAAGCCGTACAGATGCGGGAGGTAGCCAAGCTCGCCGGGGTTTCGTTGCACACCGTCTATCGTTATTTTCCGTCGAAGGACGATCTGGTCGGAGCGACTATCGAAGCCCAAGTCATCGACCTCGAGAAGAGAATTAACCAGAACTCGCCTATCCAAAGCAGCGTCTCTGGCCGGATCGGCGCAGTTTTCTTGGGCGGCTTTCATGCGCTGATGAACGATCGCGGATTTGCTCATGCGTCCATGCACAGCTATCACGTACCCAAGCCTTTCGAAGAAATCAACGAGAGACCTGCAGCCGAAGTCGAAGCCGAATATAACGAGCTGACGATCACAGACGTAGCCAAACGTGTCACCTGGGGGGAAGATCATGAAACTACTGAAGATCAGCGCATGGCATTGCGCGCTATGGAATCCGTCTTCAACAGCTGCATTATCGATTGGCTGAACGCCAACATCACCGCCGAGTACGTAGTTCAGCAGCTCACATTTGCGGCAGAGAAACTCTTCAGCGAATACACCTTCCCAAATGAGAAGGATGTCGCCCCAAAGCGGCAAACTGAGGCGAACCGCAAATACGATAATCCTGCGAATGCCTTGGCAGAAGTCTTGTCATATGCGCCCCTGGAAGTTCGGCAAGAACTAGCTCGACTGCTGACGGCCCCCGAGCACCAATAGGGATAACGCGAAAACCGTCAGTCGCCCGCCGAGCTCCAGTCCGCGCGGTGGGCTGCGGTGAATCGGCCTGATTCCTACGGGATTCCATCAGCAATGTGTTCTGTGACAATCCGCCGCAATTCCGGGTCGAGGGGCTGGTTACACATTGCCTCGTACATCCACAGACCATCGGCGGCGAGACGAGCTATGAAACGTGCCATTTCCTCCGGAGTGTCGTCAGCAGGCGGCGGAGCCCAACGCTGAAGGACGCTGTTCCATGGCCCCTTCGAAGCGGGAGTAGTGGCCGCCTCGAGCATCAGTTGGAGCTCAGCGCGTGTCGCGCTTTGCGAACACACCCGCACGTAGGTACTCAGGCATTCGACCGGTGTGGCATCCGCCGCGGGCTTCCCGGCGGCAGCAATCAGACTGTCTTCCCACTGGTCAGCCATGTACTGATGGATCGCCGAGAGAAGATCATCGCGGGAGGGAAAGTGGTACAGCAGTCCGCCACGGGTCAGCCCGGATTCAGCAGCAACCGAATCAAAAGTGACGGCCGTTACTCCGTCGCGTTGGATGACCCGGATCGCGGCATCAAGGATCGTGGTTCGGTTGCTGGGGCGCATGGTGGTCTCCTGCGGTGAACCGCTGTCAGTGGGTGGAAAAAGAGGATGACGCAGAACCCGGACCGTACCTGCGCAGCAGGCGCCAGGTCACGCCCGCACCAACCCCAAGAATACCGGCGACGACAACAAGAACTGCGACGTAGGCATTGTCGAACGCAGAGAATGCTGCCTGCACAAGATTCGTACCGGCCGATCCGTCATTCTCCGCGACTTCAAGAGCGCCGGTCAGTGACTGGCTGGCTTGTTCAGGAGCCTCTGCCGGCAGCTGGACTGTGACCGTGTAAACCGTCGCGATGAGACTGCCGAGTAGTGCGACGGCAGTGAGGTTTCCGAACTCGTAAGACACGTTCTCGAGTGAAGACGCCATTCCGGCGCGTTCCACCGGCACGTTGCCGATGATCGCGATCGAAGCGACAGCCATTGCGGCGCCGAGTCCGGCGCCTGTCACGAAGAGCCCGAATATCAGCCAGCCGATGTTGACGTGGAAGCCGATGATCATCGCGATGACACCGACAGTGCCGACCGCGAGTCCTCCTCCGATCAGTGGCTGCAGTCCGACCTTGTGCAGGATCATCCCGCCGAGTAGGACTGTGGGCAATGTTCCCAGAACTAGCGCGGAAACCAATAGTCCTGCCTCGAAAGGCGTGAATCCGGCAACCAGCTGGAACCGCTGCGCCGTGACAAGTTGAATGCCACCGATCGCGAACATAGCGAATCCAGCTGCGATCAAGCCGGACACGAATGCTGGATTGCGGAAGATCGCGAAGTCCAACAACGGGTACTGCAAACGTCGTTGCCGGCGTGCAAACGCCCACGAACCAGCAAGGAAAGCGATCAAGGCGACCGTCATGACAACCAAGGATCGATTAACTTTGACAACTTCCTCGATAGCAGCCACGAGTCCGACCAATGCGACCATGATCTGCACCGACGACAGAAGGTCCCAACGTTTGGACGCGTCTGTCTCATTGGCCGGAGCAACGAGGATGCCGGCAACAAGGGCAAGGGCGACAACGGGCACATTGATCAAGAACACCGTGCCCCACCAGAAGTACTCGAGCAGTACACCGCCAAGGATCGGTCCCAAGGCGCTTCCGATCACAGACACACTGCCCCAAACCGCGATCGCAACGTTGCGTTCACGCTCGTCGACGAATGCGATACGAATCAGCGCCAGCGTTGCGGGCATCATCGCTGCTGCTCCCACTGCCAGCAGTATTCGACCGACAATCAGGACCTCAGGGCCAGGTGCGAACCCAGCCACAATCGAGGCCACCCCGAAGATGCTCATCCCGATAAGGAACATCCGGCGATGACCGATGCGGTCACCGAGTGTGCCTGCGCCGAGCAGCAGACCGACCATGACCAAGGGGTACGCATTGATGATCCAGAGGCCCTGCGCACTGGAGGCTCCGAGTTCGCGCGTCAGGGTCGGCAGAGCTGTGTAGAGGATGGAGTTGTCCAAGGCCACCAGCAACAACCCTGTACTGACCGTCGCTACCAGACTCCACCGCTGGGCCTTCGTCAGGACTTCTGCGTCTATCGTCGAAACCACTTGAGTTTCACGCCTTCCGATTGTTCAGAGTAATCAAGCCATAGTAACTATACATTCTAGAATGTCTAGTTACTAGCCGCGTCCGCGAACCGCTGCCTCCGAACATCATCAGCGCGCCGAGCAAGCGATCCTGGAGAGCACAAGCATGCCGAGTCGGCGCCCCAAACTTGAATGGCCCGAGAATGCAGTCGGCGGTTCGTTCGCTTTCTGCCACCGAGGTGTCGGGACCGCGCGTCACGAGACGAGAAAAGTGGCTCGCCCGACGCAATTGCGTCGGCCGAGCCACTTCGCTTGGCGCACCCGATGACAGGCGTCCAAATCCCGGTTCCACCCGAGGTAGGTCTACTCGTTCGAGATCGACCCGGTCGTAGCGGCAGCGAGGGCAACATCGATCTCACTGTGCAGTTCAGCCTTACGTCCTTCATCCGCCCAGGAAATATTCACACCCGCGTGAAGGAGTACACCAACCTCCTCCATCGACAAGTCGTATCCTTCGCATACCTTGACGTATTCGTTGCCGATATCGGTCGCCACAAATGCTTCGTCGTCGGTCCCGAGTGACAGGTTGAAGTCGTGCGCGAGCATCGGCCCGATCGGATGACTCTCCAAATTCCAGCCACGAGACTTGCAGGTGATGCTGTAGCAAACCGTGAGAGGGATCTGGCGATCAGCGACCGTCTGTGCCTCTTTCGGGTCTTCGAGAACGTAGTAACCATGGTCGATCCGGTCGCACCCGAGTTCGTCGACGCAATAGAGCACGCGGCTCGCAGGTGGATAGGTCACGTGTGCGGTTCGCTTCAGTCCGGCTTGACCAGCTCGCCGGAAGACGTCGACGAACTGCTCTGGCGGAGCGGCAAGTTCATCACCGTCCAAGCCGATCCCTGCGATATCCGATTCCCTGTGCGCAAGAACAAGGTCGAGGAACTCCTCGGCAACTCCTGCCCCCTGGTCGCGGCAAATCGACGGAATCAACAGAGAAGAGATACCGAACTCACGTCTGGCGCTCTCGGCCGATCGGCGGATAGCAGCAAGAATGTCGGGATACTGCTGGCGTGGGAACAAGGTCGGGTTGAAGGACAATTCGCAGTGTCTGAGATTGGATGACCGGGCGGCTCTACTCAAATACTCGTATGTGATGAGCTCGAAGTCGTCGGGCCCTTTCAGGACTTCGACCACCAAATTGAGCTTCGCCAGGAAGTCATCTGCGCTCTCGATCTGGTACACATTGTCGGGAACCGACAAGCCGGCCTTGTCGGCAAGCTCCCGCAAAGTCTCCGCGCTCATGGTGCCGGCGAGGTGCGTATGCAGGTCGACCTTGGGAAGGCCTTGGATTAGCGTCGCTCGATTCAAAGGGAGCCTCTTCCTTGTAGGACGGTCGATCGGTCCGGCGAGTCTGCCATCGGTAGGCAGAACTCTTCGCGGAGAGCCTGGGAATGTTCACCAATTTCCGGGACAGGGCGCATGGCGGCTGGCTGGTTGTTCCAGCTGACCGGCGGTAGCAGTCCCTCCACCCGGCCGGCCGGCGTTTCGAACATTTGCCAACGATCACGCGCAATAAGCTGGGGGTGTTGGCGGATCGTCAACGGAGTTCTGATGCGGGCGTTGGCAATTCCCGCGTCCTCCAACATATCGACGGCGTCGTCGATCGACAGTGCGCTGAGCACCGGGCCGATAATCTCCTTGAGAGTGACTCGATTCTCGACGCGTCGAGCATTGGTGGAGAAGCGCGCGTCTGCCGCGAGTTCGGGAAATGCCAATACCTTGGTGCAGAACGCATTCCACTCACGATCATTCTGGACTCCGAGGAACACGAGTTCTTCGCCGGACGTTTCGAATGGTCCGTACGGCGCGATGGTGGCATGCTCAGCGCCGGTCCGCTCCGGAGCGCTCCCGCTGTACTGCGCATAGTAAAGTGGATAGCCCATCCATTCGCAGAGCGCCTCGAGCATGCTCACCGAGAAATGGCCACCTTCGCCGGTGCGTCCACGGCTGATTAAGCCCGTCAGGATTCCGGTGAGTGCGTACATACCCGCGGAAATATCTGCGATGGGCAAGCCTGCCTTCACCAGCGCATCGGATGTACCAGTTATCGACAAAACTCCGGACTCGCTCTGCACCAACAGGTCGTAGGCCTTCTTCGACCCGTACGGTCCGCTCGGGCCGTAGCCAGAGATATCGCAGCAGACGAGCCGCGGGTTCCGTGCTCGCAGCGCTTCGTGGCCGAATCCTCGTGCCGCCGCAGAACCTGGGCCGAGATTCTGGATGAAGACGTCGGCCTGATCGATCATTCGCAGGAGCAATTCGTGATCTGCGTCGTCGTTCAGGTCGAGTTCGATCGACTCTTTGCCGCGGTTCAGCCAAACGAAATGGCTGGATTGACCCAGCACGGTTTCGTCGTACTGACGGGCGAAGTCACCGGTTCCCTGACGCTCGATCTTGAGAACCCTGGCTCCCATGTCCGCCAGATGACGAGTTGCAAATGGTGCCGCTACAGCTTGTTCGAGTGATACCACCGTGACGCCGTCGAGGGGCATCACCGCTGCCTGTGCAACCACAAAGTCTCCTGGGCTCGGACAATGGAACAAACTTGACGTTAGTTAACACATTATAAATTGTCAATAAGGGCGACCCGTGGCTCGCAAACTCCCCGGCACGCGTGGATATATAAAACATTTATGATAATGTCGTGGATTCCGTGCCGTTTCAGAGGGCAATGCAGCTGCCAAATCCGAAATCCAGGACTCCGAGGTGCACTACTATGGCAATCATTTTCGATCGAGTCTCGGCAGCGCCGCTGAACGACAGATGTGAACCCGTAATGGTCCGGACCAGAGACGGCATCCACTTGTCCACGAACATCTATCGGTGCAGTGAGGACCCCGGCCCGACGGTATTGATACGTCTGCCGTACGACAAAAACGGCGCCTTCTCTGACATACCGAGCGCCGCGGAATACTTCCGCGATCATGGCTACCACGTGGTGACTCAGGACGTCCGCGGCAAATTCCGATCCGAAGGCGCAACCCTTGCTTACGTACACGAAGCCGCAGACGGCTACGACACCCTCGATTGGATTGTCCGCCAGGGATTCTCCAACGGGGTCGTCGGCATGTGGGGCGACTCGTACTTCGGCTTCACACAATGGGCGGCAGCATCCACAGGCCACCCGGCACTGCGAGCTATCTCCCCTCGCGTCACCGGCACGCGACTCGGCGAGTTGCCGGTCGACGAGCCGAACGCCATCAGTCGTGACGTCGAGCAGTCATTCGACCGTGTGTACTTGTGTTCATACTTCGCCGGAAACGACGATTTCTATTGGGAAGTCGACTGGAATTCTCGTCCGTACGCTGCCACCATCGAGGAGTTCTTCGCCGCTGCCGGTTCGCGGTCCACCTCGTTCGACATGACTTTTCCAGAGCCTGTCAATCCATCGCCGTTTCCATTCGGACATCCGTTCGAGGCTCACGCCATTCCCGTGCTCCAAACGATCGGGTGGTGGGACAATTGCTCACCCCTGCAATGGGATGACCATTGGACCATTCAGCGGAACGCATCGTGGTCTCTGAACGAGTACCTCATCATCGACTCGACGGACCATATGGGCAATCGCCTTACCTCTGGATCGACTGCTGCCGCAACCGAATACACCCGGGAACAGGCACTCCCGGCCATACTCGACCCGACGATCGAATTCTTCGAGGTGTTCTTGCGCAATCAGGCCGAACACCACAGTGTGCCGAGAGTACGGTGGAATTTGGCTCACACTGAAGGATTCAGAGTTTCCAACACGTGGCCACCGCCTGGCACACACGAAACAACATTGCATCTCACACAAGATGGGGACCTCCGAGAAACCCCGGAGGCGTCGAGTTCCGGTCTCACGTGGATTCACGACCCTGAAGATCTGGTGCCCTCGCCTTCGGCTGAATCACATGACTTTCTTGCAGAATATCCCGACGAACAAACGTGGTCCGACCGACCTGATGTTTTGGCTTTCAACGGGCCGACTCTAAACTCAGACCTGGATCTGGTTGGCAGCGTTACGTTTACAGCGGAGTGCGCCAGCACCGGTCCTTGCATGGATTTGTTCGTGAGGCTTCTCGATGTAGGCCCCAACGGATCTGCTCACCTCATCGCACGGGGGCAACAGCACCTCATCCGCGGCACCGAAGGCGCACGACTTGTCATCGACATGGGCCAGGTCGGTTATCGAGTCCGATCCGGCCATCGCCTGCGACTCCATGTTGCCAGCAGCGACTTTCCCGAATTCGTGCCCCAACCAGGTACCGGCGAGCATCCCTGGCTTGCCGTCTCGGTTCAACGCAATGAACAGACGCTGATCGTCGGTGGACAAGAAGGGGCGCAGTTGATTCTGCACGCACTCGGAGTCACCGCCTGAGCGGACGACAACTCCTGACGGCGGTCACTCACCAGAGAATGCCGCGACAGCTGCGGCCGACGCACCCAGCCGAACCGGAGCGAAAACCTTACGCATGCTTGTCAGTTGGGTCCAACGGCTCTCCCAACAGTGCCGAGATTGCTCGAACCAACACGTCAAGATCCAGGGGCTGCTCACGCATCGATGCATGCAGAGTCACACCATCGGCGAACACAGCCAGTTGCAAAGCGCGCTCCGGGTCGGTGTACCGCGAAAGGATCTCAGTAAGGCGGTTGAACCAAAACGAGGCGAGGCGACGCGCATCCGAGTTCTGAGCGGCCGCAGCGTATAAAGCAACGGCACGTCGGACGCGTCCGACATCGGAGTGGTAGTCGTATATCCAGGCCGCCAACACTTTCGGGGAGGGTCCGTGCCGCTCGAGTGACTCTTCGATGAAACAGATGTCACGCTCCGCCTGGTCGATCAAGCGCTGCAGTGCCGCCTCGCGCAGTTCTTCGAGGGTGGCGAAGTAGTGCGTCGTCGACCCCAACGCCACGCCAGCACGGGTCGCCACTTGGCGATGCGTGATTGGACCACCACCGCATTCCATCAACAATTCGGATGCAGCCACTTCGATACGTCGCCGTCTGCCTTCGGGGTCGCGGCGCGCCGGACTCTCCTTCACATTTTCGTTCTTTGACAACTACTACCTCCCTAGGTGTACATTTGTACACGTACAATCGTACACGTCCACCCGATGCGGCCGAGCGGGTCCGACGCGGGCGGCTTCAATCCGCTCGACGTTGCACACCCACTGCCGAACCCTGGACCTAACAACAAGCACGTCGCCAGCTTTGTGACGTTCATCAGCAAGTACCACGCAAGGAG
The DNA here is from genome assembly GCF_003852455.1 of Rhodococcus sp. KBW08. Lineage (NCBI taxonomy): Bacteria > Bacillati > Actinomycetota > Actinomycetes > Mycobacteriales > Nocardiaceae > Rhodococcus > Rhodococcus sp. KBW08. Next base: position 22,711 of record NZ_QAJJ01000011.1, on the reverse strand, counting down.
GACCCCTGTGTCCGTCAATTGTCCCGCATCCCGCGATGACCGCAATACCGCAAGTGCCGGCCTCCGCGGAGACCTCACTCCTGGCGAAGTCCGATGACCACCCTCAGCGCCCTCGCGTCTCCCCCCATCCTGCGGACATTCGTATCGTCTTTCGTCGCACGATTACCCCTCACGGTCATCGGAGTACTCGTGCTACTCCGCAGCCGTGAACTCGGGTTCTCCTATGCCTTGGCTGGAATGACTTCGGGCGCTTTCGCTCTGGGGATGGCATTGGGATCGCCACTGATGGGGCGACTCGTCGACCGACTGGGCCAGTCGACAGTGCTGTGCGTCAGCTGTCTGATCGCTGCCGCAGCTATCAGCGCACTCGCGCTGACCCCGGCTCACTTGCCAATCCTCATGATCGGACTTGCCGCACTGATAGGCGTCACTCAGCCGCCAGTCTCCGCCTGCGTGCGGGTTCTGTGGGCACGGGTGCTGAACGAGCGCGATCGCGACGCCATGTTTGCCGTGGATGTATCTGTCCAAGGAATCGCGTACATCGTCGGCCCCATGACCATGCTGTGGCTGGCGGCCACAGCCGGAGCTCCGGTGGCGCTCCATGCCACGGGCCTACTTCTCGTTGTGGCCACGTTGGCGTTTGCACTTGATCCGGTCACTCGCGCTCCCGCCGGCTCGGTTCGACCCCAAGCACGTTCTGGCCCAGGAGCAATCGCACATTCAGGAGTGCGAACGATTGCCGGAATCACGATGACCCTGGGTGTTGCGTTCGGCTCCGTAGAGGTCGGCGTCGTCGCCGCTGCAGAGCACCACGACAGTGTGTCGCTCATTCTCTTGCTCACTTGCTGGGCAATCGGCTCAGTGATCGGTGGGCCACTCTGGGCCCTTCGTCGTCACGCGAACAACCACATTCGTGACGCCAGAGTGCTCCTGATAGCCGTTGCCCTCGCCGCCGCAGCGTTGGCAATACCGTTGCCGGCGTGGTGGCTCATGCCTGCACTCGCGATTTTCGGTGCACTCATGACTCCAATGCTGACTTTGCTCTACACCCTGATGGCCAGCACTTCCCCGGAGGGGGTACTGACAGAGGCCTACTCATGGGAAGTAGCCGGTATGACTGGAGGAGTGGCACTCGGCACATCAATCGGTGGCATCGCGGTCGACCTCGGAGGTCTGGCGGGCACTTTCGGTCTGGCAACTGGCGCCATCATTGTCGGCAGTGTCATATTGGCCTTCTGCTCTTCGACGATCCGCGGTGCGGCACGCACCCCAGTCGCTCCAGAGACGACCTCGCCGATCATGACATCTGACGTGTAGAAGATTCCGCCACATGTATGCATACGAGGCGCCGCCACAGTATTCGGCGGCGCCTCGTATCCTTCGGTCGATCGTCACCGCAGTGGCGGGCGACTGGTGGAGTATTGACAGCCAATCACATAGCGAGATCTCATATCGAAACTCGGCGGGTGACGTCATCACCGCCGAGAAGATCTGAAAGCATCAGCTACGCAACCACTATCGAAGCAAAGCAGCAATGCGGAACGTTAGGCGCCGACCACCGGGACCGGTACCCCATTCAGCTGAGTTCAATGCGTTGGATCCGATTCGTTGCGCAGCAACGAATACAGGCTCGCCGTGTCAGAGTCACCCAGACCGGCGGTCAATGCGCGCGCATAAACTTCGCGCGCTGAGTCGAAGAGTCCGACTCGCAAGTCGGCGGAGTCGGCCAGAGCGGAGATCAACTCGAGATCCTTGGCAAAGAGTCGAACGCTCATCTGCGCCGGCGCGTACATACCCTGCATCATGAGTGGACCGCGGACCTCGAGCATGCGTGACGAACCCGCACCTGCAACCAGGGCGTCCAGGACCACAGCTGGGTCCAACCCTGAACGGTCCGCGAGCACCAGCGCTTCAGCAGCGGCAAGATTATGGATCGCCACCAAGTGGTTTGCGATCAGCTTGATCTTGGTGCCGTGACCGAACTCCCCCACATCGACCACCGAACCGATCGCCTGTGCCAAGCAATTCGACGCTCGAGCCACTGCGTCTGGGGCACCGCTCAAATAGGTGACCGCGTCGCCGGCATCCAATTGAACTTCAGTGCCGCTCACCGGGCTGTCCAGGAGCTCCAAGCCCACGCCCTGTAGCGCGGCGCGGGCACAGTCCTTGGTCTCGAGATCCAAAGTCGAGGTCTCGACGATCACCCGCTTTCCTGCAACGGCCGCGGCGAGGAAGCCACCGGGCGCGCCGACAACGTCACGCAACGCTTGCGCCGACGGCAGCGAGGTAATCACGATCTCCGCCTGCTCCAGCACCGCCTGGGGGGAACCCAGCGACGTCCCGCCGAGCGCAGCGAACTTCTCGACACGATCTGCAGAGATGTCGTATCCGACCAACGGAGTACCCGCCGACACGAGGCGACGCGCGATTCCCAAACCCATGACTCCCAAGCCAACGAGCCCCACCGGCAGCTCGGCTCCTGAACTGCTAGACACTTTTGAACCGCGAATTCTCCAAGGCGAAAGCAATACAAGCCTCGTCGTTGTCGGAGGTGTCACCACTGACGCCAACCGCACCGACCACGGTGGCGGTGTCAGCGCTCACGAGCAATACCCCGCCGGCCGCAGGTATCACCGGACCGTTCGTCACACTGGCCACCGCAGCCATGAACTGCGGTAGCTGGATCGCCCGTTCGGCAAGCTCTCGCGAGTTGAGCTGAAAACCGAGAGAGCCCTTCGCTTTTCCTACCGCAATGTCAACGCGCAAAAAACCGCATCCGTCTTCGCGTTTGACGAGTATGGGGTGTCCACCGAGGTCGAGGACTGCCACCGTCATCGGATTGAACCCTTGCTCCCGCCTGAACTGCAGGGCGAGCTCGACGATGCCTTCTGCATCTGCGACGGTCAGGACGTCGGACGTTGTGATCATCGACCTGCTCCAATTTCTTCGTGGGGCCGCAGGACTCGATCCAGAGAAACTGCACGCACCATCTCGTTCCTCACCACCATTAATGCTTCATCGACGCCCATGCCTGGCTTGGCCAGGATCTCGTCGGCATTCGCCGCCATGGCAACATGTGCCGACACCTGAGCTGACCGCTCGGTCTCGTTACACGTTCCCCCGCAATAGCCAACAAGCCCGGCCGCCTTGACCATCGCCAGCGCGACAGCCGAATTGGCAATGCTGCCAAGGTCAGGGGTCTTCACATGGATGACGTCTGCCGCGCCGGCTTCGACGAATGCACTGATGTCGTCGAGCGTGTTGCACCACTCGTCTGCAACGATCTCGACCGGCAATCCACGATCACGAAGGGCTGCCCGCAACGCGGCCATCTCGCGAATCTGTGATGCACGGTCGCCGGCGTCGAGTGGGTGCTCGATCCGTAATGCGTACGGGTGGGCGGCTTCCACGACCTTCGCAAAGAAGTCGACGATTCGAGCCGTGTCGCGTTCGAAAGCATCACCGGCGCAACCGTATATGTCGAAATGAAAGGTCGGGGAATACGAGGCTGCTCCAGCGACGGTTCGGACACGGTCGCGGAGCCAACTCACATATTCGAGAAACAACTCACCCTGAGTTCCGAACTTCGACTCCACATCGTTGAACAAACCGTGAGGAAGGAAGTCTGCCCGTTTGAGAACCATCCGGTCGACGCTGCCGTATCGATCGTCCCCGCTCTGGGTGAACACCGGCACCGCCCTCAGTGCGCCCCCGCGCCCCAAGTAGTCCTGCACGACATGCGCCATCAACACACCCTGCGCATGCGCGCAGGCATCGAGCAACGCTTGGGATAGGCCGTAGGCAGCAGCACGAGCAACAGACTGGGGAAACAGGTTCCGGCCTTCAAGCCAACGCATGATGCCTGCGAAGTCCGACAGGTCCTGGCCGACCAGTTCTCCCTCGACACCACGCACAGCCGCGTCGATAGCTTCTGGCCGGAACATCGGCTCGCGACCGGCGACTCCGGAATACTGGACAACAGCTGAATCTCCGTGAGCAACATATCCATCAGACAGAACCAGAAGGATCGAAGCAGCAGAGCCGGGCTGTCGAATTGCGTCGAAACCTGGCGTCCGCGGTTCTCCGACGTACAGAAATCCGTCCTGACGAGCGCCGGCGCGAATGGCCGCCTGATCGTCCGAGTAGTAAGCGGTTTCAGTCGCGACAACCAAGACTTTGTCAATCTTCATGGTCCCCTCAACGTGCCAATCGAATGGGAAGCGTGATCGGGCCATTGACCTCGAGTGCGGGGCGCATAACCGGTTCACCGGCTATTTCGATGGTCGAGAACCGCTTCGTCAGATCCTGAAGTGCCAATGCCACTTCCGATTTGACCAACAGGTTTCCAGGACACAGGTGCGGCCCACCACCGAACAACAGGTGTCCGGGGGCCGGATCCCTACCCACATCAAAGGTAGATGCATTCTCGAAAACGGTTTCGTCGCGGTTCGCCGAAGCCGTCACACACATGACCGGCGTACCCTCGGGTATGGCAGCGCCGTCAAGAGTCAGTTCCTCGACAACTTGGCGCAAGATGATGTGCACGGCGGGCTCAAGTCGCATAGCTTCCTCCACCGCGCGAATCGCCAGTTCGGGGTTCTCTCGGATACGCGCCCACTCGTCCGGCCGGCTCGCAAGAATCTGAATCAGCGCGCCAACCTGATGCCGGGTATTGCCCAGACCACCTCGGAAGAGCAGTTGTGCCCACATGATCAGTTCCTGGTGGGTGAGTCGGTCACCGTCCTGCTCGACCAGTCGCAAGTTCTTCAGTAAGCCGTCCTGCATCGTTGCCAGATCTGCACTGAAGAATCCCTCGAAGTAGGTCGCGAGATCGCGATAGCCCGATTCCACCTCGGGCATGTTCTCTTCTGCTCGAGCCTTGTCGAAGAACTTGCCGCTTCGGTGAACCGCGTCCACGAGCGCCTCGCCATCGTTGCGCGGCATTCCGAGGATGTCGCAAATCACCATGACTGGCAGGCGATTTGCGAACTCGGCCATGAAGTCGAACTCGCGATCGACCGGCAAACTGGCCGCGAGCTCAGCAATGACTGCGATCATCGAGGCCTCGTGCCGAGCCACGGCAACTGGGGTGAATTCACGGCTGACAAGTCGCCGCAGTCGGACGTGGTCGCCGCCCGTCCGGTTGAGAATGTGCTCGTCAAGGCGATCCTTGACATACGGAGCCACCCGAACGCTTCGGTCTACGATGAGCGGACGTAGGTTCGGGTGCGCAAGCAGTGTCTTCACCGTCTTGAAGTCGAAAGCTGCCAATGCCTCACCGACTGCGCCTACGCCGCCATCAGCTCGAGCGTCCGCATAGACCTCGTAGAGGTTGTTCTCGGCGCCTCGGAGATCGTATTCCTGAAAGCTCTTCATCCAGTCAGCCATGTGCTATCCCCTTTTTTCGCAGCCGTTTCGGGTGACGCACCTGTCGCGACCCTTGCCTTTCTTGCCCACATTGATTGCTGTCGTTCAGCAGCGGCCCCGATCGGCTCATTTCGACACGACCGTTCGAGACCGCCTGCTACACAACGACTCAGGAGTTCGGAGGCGTCCTACTGCCGCCGCGTCCTACCGCGCCCGACGCACGCGGTTACTTGGTTGCACTCTTCAAGCCACCGAACGCAGTGTTGAAACCAAGAGCTCCGGAAACCACGGACGCGATCTGAGCTACCTGCAGAAGATCAGCTTCGGTTGCGCCATGTGCAAGAGCTGCACTGGCATGCAGTGCGGCGCCCGGGTCGTAACACGTTGCAGCGCACATACCGAACTGAACGAGCTGGACCTCGCGAGGAGTCATCGGGCCCGCTTCGAGCACCGCCATGCGAGTGAATTCGAGAGCATCGATTGCGTCGCCCATGCCTTGTGCATCGTAGGTCGACTCCTTGGTCGCCAAAGACGGCGGAACCACGGCGAAGATTCGCTGGTAAGCCTCGGCAAGCTGCTCGCGAGTAGTGATCGGGTTCATGGTTTTCCTATCGTTTGTGGTGAATGTCAGATCGCTTGTGGTGGATCTCAGGCCAAGAGTTCGGTACCGATGGCACGGCCGAGACGGCTTGCCATCTCCCCAAGTTCCTCTTCGGTCGCGATGAACGCGGGGCCCATCAGGATGATCTCGCCGTTCGTTCCGTCGGCCATGCCGACCGAGGTGTATACGTATACGCCATGCTCGAGCGCACGCTGCTGAATACCTTCGACTACATATGCAGACCGCGGGAACGGAGTCTTGGATTCTATGTCGGCAACAATCTCGACCGCTGCGAAGAGACCGAGAGCGCGAATGTCACCGACGTTCGGGTGGTCTCCAAGCGTCGCTGTCAATGCGTCCGCGAAGAACTTGCCCTTGGTCGCACTGGCGGTAACCAAGTCGAGCTGCTTCATCTTCTTCAGGACAGCCAGTCCAACTGCTGCCCCAACCACAGACTGTGAGTGAGTGAACCCGTGAACGAAGAGTCCACTCTCATGGATCACTCGTCCGACAGACTCGGTGACAGCGACGAATCCGAGCGGCCAGTAAGCCGACGACGCCGCCTTGCCTGCAACCAACAGGTCTGGTCGAATATCCCAGTGGTCACACGCGAACCACTCGCCAGTTCGCCCGTGCCCGCACATGACCTCGTCAGCGACGAGAAGAATACCATTGCGACGGCAAATCTCTTGTGCGCGAAGCCAATAGCTCTGAGTTGCGCACGCTACACCGGTGGTTGCACCTGTGACGGGCTCAAATACGAATGCTGCGATAGTTTCGGCGCCTTCACGCGCGATGAGCTCCTCGAGGGCCGCGACATGGTAGTCGTCACACCCCTGCGGGTGGGTAGGTACTTCACAGCGATACTCGAAGTACGCTGGCAGGCGGGCAGTTTGACCCAGCCACGGACGGTAGAGCCGGTCGTACGTGGGCCGGTCCGTCGCGTCCAGCGCACCGCGGGTCGCGCCGTGATACTCGCCCCGGCGCGAGATGATCTTGTGCCGGGAGTCCTCGCCGCGCGCGACGTGGTAGGCGCGAGCCATCTTGAAGGCCGTCTCAACGCCCTCACTTCCGCCGGAAACGGTGAAGATATAGGGGGATTTCATGGGAAGTACGGTGCCGAGTTCGGCGGCGTAGTCTTCCAGCGACTGGCTCGTGAAGACGCTCCGGCTCGCATACGCCACTGAACGCTCCTGAGCGTCAAGGGCGTCGATGATATCCGAGTCATTGTGACCAAGACTCACTGCGATCGCGCCACCTGAGGCATCCATATATTTCTTGCCGGTCGTGTCTGTCAGATAGACACCATCTGCCCGCGCGATCTTCGCCGGCGCAGCAAATGAATTCGGGAATAGGCGAGCCATACTTCCTCCGGTTGGTTTTGTGTGGTGATACTGCGCTAGCCCGGAATGTACCGCTCGCTTCTGCTGCAGATTTCGTCTTAACCGTACTCAGGTCAACAGGTGCGCGTCAACCTATTTTACAAATTATTTGCTACGGTGGGCCCCATCAACGAATGGAGCACACAGTGGATCCGCGAGAACACTATGAATTGCTGCCGCTCGGACACGACACAACCGAATATCGGTTGATCGGAAACTTCGGAATCGCCACGTTCGAAGCGAACGGCCGAACATTCCTCCAAGTCGAACCCGAAGCGATTCAACATCTTACCGCCGTCGCCATGCACGACGTAGCGCACTACCTGCGCCCATCTCATCTGGCCCAACTACGCAAAATCATCGATGATCCTGGAGCTTCCGACAACGATCGCTTCGTCGCATTGGACCTACTGAAGAACGCCAACATCTCCGCCGGGGGACAGCTGCCCATGTGTCAAGACACCGGCACCGCAATAGTGATGGGCAAGAAGCCCGAAGGGGTTCTCACCGGTGCGGATGACCGAGAGGCGATCAGCCATGGCATTCGCGCTGCGTACAACACGCTTAACCTGCGCTACTCCCAACTAGCTCCGATCACCACCTGGGAGGAGGAAAATACCGGCACCAACCTGCCGGCACAGATCGAGATCTACTCAACGACAACACATGACGGAAAGCCCGAGTACTCATTCTTGTACATGGCCAAGGGCGGAGGGTCTGCGAACAAGTCCTTTCTCTTCCAAGAAACGAAAGCTGTTCTCAATCCACAACGAATGCTGCAATTTCTGGACGAAAAGATTCGCTCGCTCGGTACAGCTGCATGCCCTCCATACCACTTGGCAATCGTCATCGGCGGCACAAGCGCCGAATTTGCGCTGAAGACAGCGAAGTACGCGTCGGCACACTACCTCGATAACCTCCCAACTTACGGATCCATTACCGGGCATGGTTTTCGGGACATCCAACTCGAGGGAGAGGTCCTCCAGCTCACTCAATCCTTTGGAATTGGAGCTCAATTCGGCGGTAAGTACTTCTGCCACGACGTCCGCGTGATCCGACTCCCCCGACACGCCGGGTCGCTACCGATAGCGATCGCCGTCTCCTGCTCGGCTGATCGGCAGGTGCTCGGAAAGATCACCGCCGACGGAATCTTCCTCGAGCAACTCGAGACTGACCCCGCTCGATATCTACCCGATCCAGAAACCGTGCGCAGCACCGAATCGGGCGAAACCGTCCACATCGATCTTAACCGACCGATGCATGAGATTCTCGCAATGCTATCGAAATACCCTGTCAAGACGAGGCTTTCACTGAGCGGCCCGCTGGTCGTGGCGCGAGACCTCGCCCACGCCAAGATCAAAGAGCGACTCGACGCCGGAGAGGCCATGCCGGACTACCTCAAAGATCACGCCGTCTACTACGCCGGCCCCGCCAAAACACCTGAGGGCATGCCTTCCGGGTCGTTCGGTCCGACCACCGGTGGTCGAATGGATTCGTATGTCGAACAATTCCAGGCGGCAGGCGGCTCGTTGGTGATGCTCGCCAAGGGCAACCGATCTTCCCAGGTCACGATGTCGTGCCAAACGTACGGAGGCTTCTATCTCGGCTCGATTGGCGGTCCAGCTGCTCGGCTGGCCCAAGACTGCATCAAGTCCGTCGACGTTCTGGAGTATGCCGATCTCGGCATGGAGGCAGTGTGGAAGATCGAGGTCGAGAACTTTCCCGCCTTTATTGTCGTCGACGACAAGGGCAATGACTTCTTCGCCGCGCCATCCGGCACGGTCGCGCTGCCCTCGCCCGCAATTCGCGCCAGCTCTGCCGCCGTGAGGGATTGAGTGTTCCGGCTCAGCCCAGTTTTAGGCGGCGGTGACGAAGAGCTTCTGGATCCGCGAGACTCCCTCGATCAGATCTGCGTCGCCTAACGCATAAGACAGACGTAGGTACCCGGGCGAGCCGAATGCCTCGCCCGGCACCACAGCAACATCGGCATGATCCAAAATGAAGTCGGCCAAGTCGGCAGAGCTGTCGATCACTCGCCCTCCATGACTCTTGCCCAGTAGGCCCCGAACTGACGGATACACGTAGAAAGCCCCCTTGGGTTCTGGGCAGTGAACACCGTCAATGCTGTTCAGCATCAACGTCATCAACTTCCGACGCCGATTGAAGGCCACCCCCATCGCTTCGACTGCATCCACGCTGCCGGAGACTGCGGCAAGGGCAGCCCGCTGGGAAACATTCGCTACGTTCGATGTCGAGTGCGATTGCAGATTCGTCGCAGCCTGGACAACATCCTCAGGACCGATCAGCCAGCCAACACGCCAGCCTGTCATCGCATAGGTCTTCGCTACACCGTTGACGATGATGCAGCGGTCTGCGATAGCCGGGACCGCAACCGGCATCGAGACCGCCTGAACACCGTCATATGTGAGGTGCTCGTAGATCTCGTCACAGATCACCCAAAGTCCATGCTGTGCAGCCCACTCTCCGATCGCAACGACGAGCTCACGCGGATACACCGAGCCGGTCGGATTGGACGGTGAGCAGAACATCAGGACTTTGGTACGTGCTGTGCGCGCTCCCTCGAGCTGCTCGATGGTAACCAAGTAGTTCTGTGATTCGTCGGCAAGAATCTCAACCGGCACTCCGCCTGCGAGCCTGATCGACTCCGGATAAGTCGTCCAATAGGGAGCCGGCAAGATCACCTCGTCCCCCGGATCGAGAAGGGTGGCAAAGGCCTCGTAGACAGCTTGCTTGCCACCATTCGTGACCAGCACCTGCGACGCATTCACCTCGAATCCGCTGTCTCGCCGCGTCTTCTCCGCGATCGCCTGCCTCAGCTCTGGCAGTCCGCCGGCTTGCGTGTACCGATGGTTCGCCGGATCGGCACACGCAAGGGCAGCAGCATCGACTATATATTGCGGAGTCGGGAAGTCAGGCTCACCTGCGCCGAAGCTGATTATTGCCCGACCCTCGGCCCTGAGCGCCTTGGCTCTCGCGTCCACCTTGAGAGTGGCCGACTCGGCAATCGCAGAGACACGACGGGAAATGCGAGCGTCAGATGGTGACAAGACATGATTGCGACTTTCACGCACTGCAGAACCTTCCGGACAAGTGAATCTAGGGCTGAAATCATAAGCGGTAAAGAAGAACTGCGAGCCAAACCTGGACTTCGCTACAAAGAACGCAGTCACCTGGAGGGAAGTGACCCCCGAGGTGTCCGATGCCGATCGCACGGCTGCGGTCAAGGATTGGTCGGAGTTTGGGGCAGTGCCGACAGACGATCACGCAGAAAAGTTGTCACATAGTGTCCCGTCAGATCCAGTCCCTTATATGCCCTCAAATCTTCGGGAAGCTCCTCGACCACTGCGAGCATTCGGCGGGCCCATTCCGGCACCATGGCAACTCGCTCTAGCGGCAACACCCTGGTGGTGATGGTGAACAGCAGTGCGTCTGTTCGGGGCAACCGAATCAAGTTCTGGATCTCGGTGCGCATGTGAATGAATTCTCCTGCTTTGCCTCGCACGTGCTCTTCGAAATCAACCCGGGCGGGAAGCCATTCCTGGTAGATCTCGAGTGAGACATCGAGATGCGGCCCCGGCTGGAAGTTCCAGTTGGTACGACGGAACACCTCACCAGGCTGCATCCGCATGAGAAACTCTTCCGCACGCATGAATATTCCGCTTTCCGCGCCGCCCACCACGGGCCCATGAATATCTTGGAACGACATCCCGAGATGAAACTTGAGTGACCAGATATTCGGGAAGGTCAACAAGCCTCCGTCCATCCACAACTGGTTGTTTCGTTGGTCGAGGAGGACGAGGTCTTCTGTTACATGACGCCCTATGTACAGAAGAGGTTCGCACGGGAGAGTGCTCTGGTCTCCGTATACGAACGACTGCTCGACTCCTAGCAATTTGTTTCGCCAGATAAACCCCCGTCCAACGCGTTCCAGCGAGAAGACCTCAGGTCGCGCTCTGCTCAGGTCCTCCATGATGAACAGAAGAGTGTCCCAAGCAGCCGGTTGCATATGCGCCGGCACCCCATAGCGGCCGTCTTTGGACAGCGCGAGAACTTCTTCTCGATATTCGAGCCGCCGTTGGTACTCGCCATCCTCAATCCACAGTAGGTGATCGCCCCAGCCGCCGGCGGGCGTCGTCTCGTGCATCCCACCCGGTTGAAGGTTGACGCTGTATCGATAGATATCGCGGTCCATGGAAAAGGGAAAGGACGCAACATCGTCCGGGTAGTTGGTCATAGGTCTAGCACCACTTCCTGCTCGAGAGCGCGAGATACACACGGCATCATCACGTTGCCTGCTTCACGTTCGGTGTCGCCAAGGTACGAATCACGATGGTCGATGCCACCGCTGATGACAGGAGTGATGCACTTGCCGCACACACCGTTCCGGCACATGCTCGGCACCGCTATACCCGCGTTCTCCAAGGCATCCAGCAATGCGGTTTCACCGTCGACCTTCACTCGTTGTCCAGCGCGCTGGGTAACCGCGACGAAGGGTTCGCCGTGAACCGCTACGGCGCAGAATGATTCGGCATGTATGCGTTCCATAACCCATCCCCGCTCAACAGCCGCATCAGCGACGCCTTCGATCAACGCGGTGGGACCGCACGTATAAACGTGAGAGCCGAAAGGTGCCTCGAGCAGCCTTGGCGAGAACTCATTCCAAAAGTCGTCGCGGTGGCGATAGGCAAACACACGCTCGCCGGCGATGGAACGTAGTTGGGTCAGGATCTCATTCTCCGGTCCAACGTGCCACACCTCGAATGATCCGCCCCAGGTTCTATGCCACCGGGCATGGGAAATGATGGGGGTTATTCCGACGCCTCCCGAGACCAGGATGTGGTGACGTCCAAAAGCCGCCGGGGAGAAGCCACTACGAGGAGCATTTGTTCGCACAACCTCTCCGACTCGGAGTCGGTGAACCCAGCGGGACCCGCCGGCGCCATCATCTCGTCGGAGAACCGCTACTTCGTAGGTCGCCGGCTGATGTCCGTCGTTGGTCAGTGAGTAGAAATTGGAACGGCCTTCGCGCCACTGCAGGCCGATGTGGCTTCCGGGTGGAAAACTCGGCAATTTCTTGCCGTCTTCCGGGATCAGACTGATGGTGCGGATTTCCCCGTCTATGTCGTTGATCTTGTTGACGCGCAACGAGAGTGTTGCTGCGGTCATGCCCGCCCCTCCTTGCCGGCCGAGAAGCCATTGAAACCGGTTGGCCGAGCCCTGCCGAGCGGCTGCGCCAGAAAAGCGGCCATATCCCGGGAATAGTGATAATGCACGATCACTCGGGCGCCGCAACCCGAGCACAGCACAAGATCTCCAACAGCAGTGTGGGCATTTGAGACTGACCGGCACCCTCCGCAATACACCCGCCGATCACGCGCGGTCTCGTCGACAACGCCGTACTCTGTGACATCCAGAACCAACGGCACCAGTTCTGCATCGAGCGCGCCATACGATCGCGCGACCGATGCTCCCACTGCGACAAACTTTTCCGGACCACACAATACGATGCGAGTTCCAGCGCGCGCACCGTCCAGGTCTCCAAGCATAACGACATTCAGTTGCTCGGCGCACTCCTCGAAGACCTGAATTTCCTCGCCGGAAAGGCATGTCTCAGAACTGATCCAAGAGACTGCGGCCGAATCAGCGCAGTAGACGAGGTAGGTGCAACCTGGAGTCTTCGTCTGCATCGAGGGAGCTGTCCAACGAGGCAAATTGGTTTGCGCGGCAGGCACCGAACTCGGTCTCATCGTAAAACCGGGCATCAGTACATCGGCCGTCCCGTTTACCGGAGCGATCATTGTTTTTCCCTTGCGTCAGCAGGAAACAGCAGCCTTTGCTGCTGCACATCGAGGCATGGTGCGGGTCTTTTGCAGGTTAGCCAACGAATTCAACACAGTCAGTTCGCGACCACGGCCGGAAGGTATTCGTTTGTGATGTAAGGAGATACGTCGAAGCTCGACAGCAGTTTGCCGTCCGGATCGACCAGTAGACCTCGCCCCGCCATCCAATCAGCGGCAACCTGAGTCTTCTCCACCGACTGGGTCCCGATCGGGCCATCGGAATTGGGAAAGCTCGTCTCGGCGTAGACCTTGGCCGAGTTCAACGTGATCGCCTCATCGAGGTTGGCATCGGGGAACTGGGCGAGAACCGACGCGGTTACCGCGGCCGGGTCCTCGATCGCCTTCTCGTAGCCCTGCTGCAAAGCCGTGGTGAAGCCCCTGGCGAGATCGGGGTGATCTTCCAGAAAATCGTTGTCGGCCAGCACTGTCGAGACCGCCATGACCTGCTTCGGCACGCCATAGTCGCTCTGCTTGAACCTGACGAGGTCGATACCCTCGTTCGCGAACTGGAGTTCTCCATCCGGATAGGTGACAGTCGAGTCCACCTGCCCAGCCTTCAAAGCCTCATACGTCCCGACGTTGAGCACCACTTGCTTGATCTTGTCTTTACCACCGTCAGTCTCGATCATCTGGTTGACGATCTCGTCTTCCAGAGGGCTACCGAATCCGCCATGGGCCTTACCCGCAAGCTGCGCCGGCGACGTGATCCCGGAGGACTTCAGCACCGATAGGTAAGTCGGGTTACCCGGACTGATGATGAAGATCGACCTCATCGGTGCGCCGGTGGCAAAGTAGCCGATGTCGAAAGCGGCGTTTTCACCGATCGCCAGATCGGCTTTACCAGAGGCAACAACCGTCGAACCGCCTGTCGAACCGTTGTAGGAGATCAGTTTGACCTTGATGCCCTGATCCGCGAACAGACCTTCCTGCATCGCATACGCCAGTCCGCCATGCATCGCATTTGGCAGGTAGTCCATCGCCAAAGTCACGGTCTGCAGACCGGAATCGTCAGATTCCGCATCCGCACCAGCCGAACAGGCCGACAGCACCAACGCCACCGCACCCACCGCCACCGCTAGTCGCGCCGCCGAACCACGGCCCGCATTTCGGTTGATCCTCTTGAAAATGGCCACTGAGAACACACCCTCTGAAGTTGATACTGCGCGAAAATGAAGCATGCCGACGGGACAGACCGATAGTCCCCGCGATCCCCGAAATCGTGGATGACACTCTCGAATTCGAGATCCAGTCGGATCCGCCTTCCGACGGTCGATACCGACAACGTTTCAAGTCACAGGTTCCCGAGGCGCGGGTCTCCGGCTGGCTTTGCATGCTTACGAACTGACCGATAGTGTGCGGGGAGTGCAACTGGTTCAAAGTTCCGACCGGGCTCCCGTGGACGACTTCTGAATCGTCAAGCCGTCGCGGATCGTCCGAAGAGTGCATTCATTCCGCGTCCGACTACCTGGCGCCGCTCTGGGTGAGTTCCTCCAGGAGCAGTCGCTCGTTATGACTGAACTCGGGAGTCTCCATGTAATCCAGCGTGCGCGGCCTGGCATCGGGTAGCTCAAGGACCAACCTCACCTCAGCTGGCCGATTGGACAGGACGTAGACCCGATCAGAGAGCAGAAGTGCCTCCGGCACGTCATGGGTGATGAGCACTGTGGACAGACCCAGATCGGAACACACCTGCGAAAGCCACAACTGCAGCTCCGTGCGCGTCAAGTAGTCAAGTGCTCCGAACGGCTCGTCTAACAGCATGATCGGGCGTTCCAGCACCATCGTGCGCAACAAAGCGACGCGTTGCCGCATACCACCAGACAGCTCGAAGGGATACGCGTCGGCGTATCCGTCGAGACGGAAGGTACTCATGAGCGAGTTGACCTTCTCACGCGCCGCCGCCTTCGACATCCCGCCCAGCGTCAAACCCAGACATGCATTGTCCTGAGCCGTCAGCCATGGAAAGAGTAGATCCTTTTGTGGCATGTAAGCCGAGTACCGTCCCTGGGCTTCCGTACCGTGATAAACGACCGAACCTTGGTCCGGGTTCAGCAAGCCCGTAAGAATCTGGAACAGTGTCGACTTGCCACAACCGCTGGGGCCGATGACCGAAACGAACTCACCCGGCGCCAAATCCAATGACACGTCCTTGACGATGGGCTTACGTGTCTTGTTCGGACCTGGGTACGTCTTGGCCAGATTCTTGACTGAAAGAAGCGGTGTAATTGTCATTCGGTCCTCATCGCTTTGCGTCGACGTTCCCACGGCATCATCAGAGCCTCGAGTAAATATGTAAGTGAAAACAGCACAAGCCCCATGGCGATGCTGATGATGACCGCGGCCAGCACGAGATCAGTTCTCAGAGAGGACTTCTGCGACATCATGAAGATGCCGAGTCCGCGTTCCGCGCCGGCGGTCTCTGCGAAGATAGCGGCAAGCACGGCGTAGCTGGCCACGATCCGCAACCCTGTGAAAAAGAACGGCAACGCAGAAGGAATCTGAAGACGCAAGAAGACCTTCGGGCGATTGGCACCCAGAGCCTTCATCAACTTTGCAGCATCGGGATCGGCTGACAGGAACCCTTCAGTCAATGCAATCGTCATCGGCAGCGACGTTGCGATAACAATGAGCGTAATTTTGGGACCCAAACCGAAGCCGAACCAGATGACGAAGAGCGGGGCCAACACGACGATCGGGATGGCCTGCGCCGCAATCAGAAGAGGCAATGTCGCACCGCGCAGCCACGGGACAAACGACAACACCGTCGCTATCAGCACGGCTGCGACCATCGAAACTACGAGCCCGATGACGGTGGCCTTCAAGGTCGGTACGGTGTTCAGCCACAGGAGTTCACGGTTTTGCCAGGCAGCTTCGGCAACTCGCGTAGGCGACGGCAGTGTCGTGGGCTGAAGCCCTCCGACCTGCACGGCGATCTGCCACGCCAATACGACCAAGGACGCCAGCGCAACGGGGGCCACCACCCGCAGGATCAGTCGGCCCATCGCACCGTAATCACGCCTTGTCTTGTCCGGCGACGGACTGTCCGCATCAGTGACTACATCGGTGTCGGGCCTGTCGACCACTTCAGTACCTTTCACAACGCGCCCCCGCCAACCAGCAGGGACGCTGCCGGTGGCATCGCCGCGCCGCGTGCAGTCTCGCAACGCCTGGTTGTTCGGCCACTCGGTACACCGCAGATCGACTCTGCACTCTCTACGTTGTCATCCATGACCCCACTCCTTTCGATGGCAGCTCCTTGCGATCGAAGTCTGAATGACTTCGGGAGCTGAAACTTGCTGCGGCAAACGGACTCTGGAACCGCCTTGACCACGTCACTGACTGGCCTTTCATCTGGATAGGAGGTCATTTCACTTGGGGAGGTAGTCGTTGGTGATGTACGGCGAGACATCGAAGCTCGTCACCGCCTTGCCGTCCGGGTCGACCAGCAGACCGCGCCCCGCCATCCAGTCAGCAGCAACCTGAGTCTGCTCCACCGACTGCGCCCCGATCGGTCCATCAGGATTGGGGAAGCTCGACTCGGCCATGACCTTCGCCGAGTCCAACGTGAGTTCCTCGTTGAGGTTGGCATCGGGGAACTGCGCCAGAACCGACGCGGTCACCGCAGCAGGGTCCTCGATCGCCTTCTCGTATCCTTGCTGCAGAGCCGTCGTGAAGGCCCGAGCCAGATCTGGGTTCTTGACCAAAAAGTCATTGTTAGCCAACAACATCGAGACCGCCATGACCGGTTTCGGTACGCCGTAGTCGCTCTGCTTGAACCTGACGATATCTACACTGTCGGTCGCAAACTGAAAATCCATGTCTGGGTATGTGACAGTCGTGTCGACCTTTCCTGCCTTCAAAGCTTCGTACGTGCCGACATTGAGTACTACCTGCTTGATCGGGTCCTTGCCACCGTCCGTCTCGATCATCTGATTGACAATCGCTTCCTCGATCGTGCTACCGAAACCTCCATAGGTCTTGCCCGAAAGCTGAGCCGGGGAGGTGATCCCGGACGACTTCAGTACCGATATGTGAGTTGGGCTGCCCGGGCTGATCACGAAGATCGACTTCACCGGAGCGCCGGTACCGAAGAAGTTGATATCGACCGCCGCGTTCTGGCCGATAGCCAGATCGGCCTTCCCGGAAGCAACAATCGGCTCACCGGTGGTCGAACCGTTGTACGAGATCAATTTCACCTTGATGCCCTGATCCGCGAACAGACCTTCCTGCATCGCATACGCCAGTCCGCCATGCATCGCGTTCGGCAGGTAGTCCATCGCCAAAGTCACTGTTTGCAAACCAGATTCGTCGGAATCTACATCCGCACCAGCAGAGCAGGCTGACATCACCAACGCCGCCGCACCCAATGCCACGGCCATGCGTGCAGTCGAGCCACGCCCGACACTCTTGAACAAAGCCATCAAGAACACATCCTCTGATAGGTAGTTAATGCGCGAAAAAGCTGAGTAATGGCACCCAGCCGCAAAACCAACGGCCGAAGCACTCAGTCGGTGTTGAGCCAAACTGCCTTGGTGTTGAAATAGCCGTCAAGCGACTGTGCGCCGTGATCCTTGCCCCAACCGCTGGCCTTGTAACCGCCGAATGGAACTGCTGGATCAAAGATGTCGTACGTATTTATCCACACAGTGCCGCTCTGCAAGCCGTTCGCGACCCTGTGTGCACGTCCGACATCGCGCGTCCACACCCCGGCAGCAAGCCCGTAGTCCGTCGAGTTCGCCCGCCCGACGACCTCCAACTCGTCATCGAACGTGAGGATCGAGGCGACAGGACCGAAGATCTCTTCGCGGGCGATGCTCATCTGGTCGTCGACACCTGTGAACACACACGGTGAAACGAAATACCCGTCAGCCAAACCGTCCGCGGTCAGGCGCTCGCCGCCGACCGCCACCGAGGCGCCTTCTGCTGAGCCGGCTCCGATGTGGCCGACTACCCTGTCGAGCTGTCGTTGCGACACAATCGGGCCGATCTCTGTCGTCGGATCCATGGCATTGCCCACCCTCAAAGCTCTCGCAGCTTCCACAAATCGATCGACAAACTCGCCGTGGATACTGCGCTCCACGAACAATCGCGTTCCGGCGGAGCAGGATTGACCAGTGTTCCAGTACACGCTTCCAGCGCAGGCAGCGACGGCCGCGTCCAGATCCGTATCGGCGAATACCAGTTGGGGCGACTTACCGCCGAGCTCGAGCGTCACTCGCTTCAGATTGCCAGAGGCGGCTCGAACGATTTCTTGCCCCACTCCGGTCGAACCAGTAAAGGCAACCTTGTCGACGCCCTCGTGACGCGCCAGCGCTGCCCCCGCGACGTCGCCTCGACCGGTCAACACATTGACAACACCCGGCGGGAGATCGAGCTCTGCCAGCAACTCAGCTACCCGCAGAACGGTAAGTGACGCGTCCTCGGCCGGTTTCAGGATGATTGTGCAACCGCTGGCCAGGGCCGGTCCGATCTTCCACATCAGCGACTGCAAGGGCGCATTCCAAGGAATGACGGCCGCTACGACGCCGATCGGCTCTTTGCGTGTGTAAGCGAACAAGGACCCCTGGGACTGGGGAAGTGTTCCACCATGAGTCGTCACCGCCAAGGCTGCGTAAAATCTCAATGTCTCCGCATTTGCACCAGCGGTCGCGGCCGGATTCAGCCCGATGGGCGCACCCATATCCAGCGAAGCAAGCGTATGTAGTTCAGCCGCGTTGCGTTCGATGATGTCGGCGAACTGGAGTAGAATTCTCTGTCGCTGTTGCGGAGTGAACGACCTCCATGGCCCCTCATCGCAGGCGAACCGGGCGGCCCGAACGGCGCGGTCGACGTCTTCTTGCTGAGCCGCCGCGAGCAAGCACAATACTTCGCCGGTCGAAGGATTAACGGTCTCGAAGGTCTCTCCGCCCGCGGCTGGCACCCAATCACCACCCATCAGCAGTTGTCTTACGGCCGTGCTCGAGAACGGAAAATCGTTCGAAAACGCTAGGGACTCATCCACGGAAACCACCATCTTTGTTCATGTCCTTCCACGCCGTGGGTCGATCAACCAGGGAAACGGACCATTGGTGGGAGTACCAACTCCAAGGTGATCAGTTAATTATAAATTATGAATTGTAAACGTCAATAGATATAGACGTTCGCTTTGGCGACCAAGCCGGACACATCGACCTCTACGCCAATGATCTCGGCGACGTGCACGTCTCATATCCAGCGAGGGCTGGCAGTTCAGTCCGAAGGAGGCTGACTGTTGGGCTCAGCCCGTGGAAGTCGCTCTCTCGCTACAGCCTTCACACGCGGTTCAACGCCGTCCATCACAGAGTCCACATGCGCATCGAACAGCTCCTGCCCGCGACCCCATGGAAGCGCAGCGACGTTGTCGCAGAGATTCGCCTTATCGGCAGTAGTCGTCGAGAACGATTCACCTCCCACCGAAAATGGCGCCACGCACCGCATCGAACCCTCGCTAGTGCACTCACCCGGCAACAAGCGTTCGATGGCAAAAGTGAGCCGCTGCACCGCGTGTTCCGCAGCCAATTGACCGTTGAGAAGACTTACCACGCAGCTGTTGAGCAATGATTCCGCCACAAGCAAGCTCGTGTACTGCTCTTCCGTCAGCCGGTGGCCCGGTCCCCACGCCGCCAAAGCCGCGATCTCAGGGAACTCGTTTGGATCGTAGTCCAGGTCGGGCGAGGGTATTTGCGTCGTAAGGGGCTTAGGCACGTAGTAACTGCTGTGCATCGCCGCATGGGCAAAACCACGGTCGCTCAACATCATCTGGAAGGCACGCAGAAAGACCGCACCTACGCGGCCGGCGACAGTTTTCTGCTGAGGGGGGCGCTGTACGACATCCTCACGCAACTTGTGCATCTCGAGTTGAACCATGGCCTGGATCAACTTGTCTTTGGACGCGTAGTAACGGTAGATCGAGTGAAGGGAGACACCTGCCATTTTCGCCACCTCACGCATCTGCACTGATTCGTATCCCCCCTCGCTTGCCAATCGCCGGCACGCGTCGATCACAAGTTCGACGCGAAGCCTCTGTGCGGCAAGGGCGCCGTCGCTGGTTCGACTATCTGACATGGATCCTCCTTGGCGCTAGCCAACTTCGATGGCAGCGACTTCACCAGGGTGAGATCGCCTGAACGAACTGGAAGTTGTAGAGATCCCGGCCGGCCGAAGCAAACCGAGCGTTGACCTTATTGCCAGCTGAAGCACAATCATCAAAACTCTGTCACCGAATCACCTGTGCTGAAGCGGTTCTCGCTAACTTCCGCCAACTCCGGATTTCCGCGGCGACGCCGAGGTACCGAGACGAACAGTTCGAGGCTCCGGATCGAGCCCCGGGATGCCTGCAACCGAGCAAGCCCGGGTCATCGTATCGAAGCGCGCCGCCACAACAGCTTCCTCGGCAGCAGGCTCTCGATGCATAGCACGTTCGACGTCTTCGATCTGTGGACGGAGAAGGCTCAGCATCAAACCGATTGACGTACTTGATGTTCCCCATTTGTCGGCCAGCTTGACGGCCGCGTCGAGCAGATTGCCCTGCTCTATGACATCGTCTAGCAGGCCGATGCTCATTGCTTCGTCTGCCGAGACCTTCGGAGACTCGAGTAGTAGTCGAAATACATTGCTCGGCTTTACCAGCCGCGCAAGCAGCAGCCTTGATGCGTCGGAAACAGGTAGTCCGACACTGTTCCCGGGAAAGAGGAATGCAGCTTCTGAAGACCCGAGTCGAGCGTCGAAGCAGAGGGTTAGTTCCGCGGCGCCCCCGATGGCAATCCCGTTGACTGCAGCGATGGTCGGAACTGCGCACTCCAACACTGCACGCGTCACGTCGTCGAACTCGGGGAGTGATGCTGGATCCCCCTCGCCCACAACGTCCACAGGATCTTTGCCAACTGAAAATGCGGGTCCGACGCCGGTGAGCACGATGCCGTTCGCGCAGCTTCCATCGCCATACGCGCGAACAGTCGTCGCGATGGCCCGAAGCATGTCGCGAGTGACCGCGTTGAGCCTCTGTTGCCGGTCGATGGAGATCACTGCGATACCGTTGATCACGGCGACTTTGACCTGTTCGACGGCATCGCCGAGATGCGGTGATTCATTGGAATTCATATTCTCTTCGGCCTCTCACTCCGGCGGTGGCGACATGGTGTTTCACTGACGTCCGACACTGTTCCTGGGCGCGGCCGCATTAGCGGACTGCGGCGTCGGCCCTGCAACCAGCCACTTGAACACATTCCGCCGAGATCAAATGCGGGCGAACACATTCCATCATCCTCAGCGCCGCGTTCACTCCATTGCTCGCCAAGTGACGCGGATACAGACCGATCCTGCGTCGGCAGTAAATGATGTCGGTCACCACGGCGAATGTCGCCCAAACCTGTTGCTTCAGAGCGGATTCGGATCTGACTTAAGACCAACTTCCACCTATGCTATTCGGCCGGATCACGAAATGCGTTCCGGCCGAACAACATTAACTCACTTGTTACACGCCGTATCTCAGCTGCCCCCGGCACCAAAGAACGAGACAAGGCCAAGAGCCGCGCTGATTCCCCCGAGGATGCCAATAGCTGCCCCGATAAGAGTGGTGGCGTTCTCGAGCGTTTTCAGATCGGATTCTGTAGAGCCCATCGTGGATCTCCTTCTGATTGCACACGAATATTCGTGCGGAACAATCCGCACGCGGTCGAGCGACGGCGTGCGGCACTCACGACCACCTCAGCAGTAGGCAGTCGCGAGAGTTTCTGGTGATCGAGGAGAGTTCGGGTTCGAAAACCGAGCAATCTCCGCGCTCACAGTAGCGCTGGTGTCAATTGAAGACTGTATCTTCAACGCCCGAAGCATCTTTGGGTATTCTTCAGGCGTGCGTACATGCTCCGAAGGCAAATGGCCCTCCGCCCGCTCACGGCGCCACCTCTAGCAGGCTGCATGGACAGGCTCGAGAATTTCGGTCATCGGAGTGCGGAGTTACGCAGCAGGTAGTCACGCGGTCGCGCATGCAAGTCCCATCACATCCCGCCTCCGAAACGAAGTAACTCAGCCCGACCGATCCGTAACTCCGCCCTCGCCGCGTCCAATCGCCATGTCGAGACCCTCGCCCGAATGGCCTCGACATCGGTTGGTGCGTCGTGGATCACGTCGCCGTTGAGACCAAATCTCAACACGTTATGGTAGTTTCGTCAAGGTAACAGTTCCATAACGGAAGTAAAATCGAGATTTTTGCGATTGTTTGCAGATGGAGGACAGAAATTGATCGATATTTCTCGCCTACTTACCCTGCGAACCGAGCGACCTTGTGACAAGATTTGCCATAACTTGTTTCCATTGCGGCTCGACGCATCGTCAGCAACTACGAGCCCGACACCGCACTAGCAATCTGCCTACGACACGCACGTCCCAGGGTTGCCACCCGAATAGCCTTCAATTTCAACGTGATCGGACTCTCGCCATGAACTCGACCTCCATAATCCACAGCGTGATTGTTGCGGGAGCTC
>NZ_QAJJ01000010.1:60994-174547 GCF_003852455.1 Rhodococcus sp. KBW08 | reverse complement strand
TTTCCCTCCGCCGTCACCGAAGCCGCACCCGCAACCCCGGCACCCGCCACCACCGCGAACCCCGCAGCAACAGCAAACACACTCAAACCACCGACAACGCGACGAACACCACTCACGGACATCCACATCCCTCTCGACAACGGGGGCAGACAGCCGTCCAGGACAAGCGTCCGTCTGCTTTCGATGCCGTGACGTTATCCCATTGACTGTAAAGTAACTACGCTTTTCGCAGATTTGGTTCATCGGCGACACCACTGAGCAGCCGTGACCCTAGGCCGAAAGTCCTAGACCACTCATCGCGAGGTAGTTCTACCAGCGCAGAAGAGAAAATGTTTACCCCGACGTTGCGCGTCTCAAATCTCTGATATCGGCGTCATGTTCGATTTCGGGAGCGATGCCAGAAGGTCGCAGCGACTCAAGGGAGCGACAAAAGTGACTGGCTCGACTACAGGCTTGCGGCAAGCGCCAACTCCACCCGAACGGCAACGTCGACACTCGCGTTCTCACACGAGAGATACAACTCGTGTGCGTCGAGTCGGCCTATCGCTACGGCATCGGCGACTACTTCATTGAGCAGGACTTGAGAGATTCCACCCGAAGCGAGGTCGTGCACGGTACGCAAAGGCGTGGTGATGCGGATGGGTCCGATCTGTTCGCACTCGTCGTCCGCAAGCGGCAGTCGGTGCAGTGCCACCTGACGGGTGGGCGCCGCGAGAGGGTGAGCTATCGAGAGGTGAATGAAACGAGGTTGCAGGTGCCCGAGGCCATGGAGGTCAGCGGCGCTGTAATGCGAGACGGTGGCACTACCGGCGAACCACGTGCACCACTTCGCGAACTCGTCCAAGGCGGTATGCCTGACGCGTTCGAGACGAAAGAGTCCACGGCACTCACATGTCCATGTTCCGGATTCCGTCATTTCTTCCATCAACGCCAGACCGAAACCCAGTTCCGATGCCTGGAGAGCCGTGACAAATCCGCACTGTCGCAGCGCCAGCAGCTCGAGTGACTCGTAGTCCGAAGCCATGACCACCTCCGGTGACCGTCGAAAACGCCGTTTCGAACAGACTACGGGCGACTGTGTCGCGCATCACAGGAATGAGGAAGTGCGTATTCACAGAGTTCGTTCAGACTCGTCGGGAAGAATCTGGCGAATGACTGTCGCAGCGAACAACCCTCGTCCGCGCAACCGAGTGCTCATCATCCTTCTCGTGGTGATCGCCGTACTCGTCGCGGCACTCGTCGGTGGAGAACTGTACGTACGCAACCAGGTGAAGACCTGCATGGCCGATCAGTTCCAGAGCGAACTGGGATCCCAGGTCGACGTCGGGTTGAGCTGGAAGCCCGTACTCCTGCAGGCAGTCGACAAGAAGGTGCCGTACATCAGCATCGACAGTGACGACTCTTCGTTCGGCCCCGCAACGGGAATGCAGGTTCACGCGAAGGTGAACGACATCAACTTGCAGCCTTCGGCGGGTAACAGCGGCACCATCGGCAGCTCCAGCGCCGACGTCACCTGGTCTACCGCAGGCATTCTCGCCACCTTGCAGGAGCAGACCTTCGGTGGCCTCGTCTCCGGCGTCACCGCCGACTCGAGCGCCGGAACACTCGCGTTCGACGTCGGACCGGTCGGGCTCGCGAAGCTGACAGTCAAGCCCACCGTCACCAACGGCGTGGTCGACGTTCAGACCGTCGGCGCCGAGATTCTCGGATTGGGTCTGCCGACCGACCTGGTCGACGGCATCGTTCAGACACTCACCGACAGCCTGCAGACGTACCCGCTGGACATGAAGCCCACAAAGCTGACCGTCACCGACGACGCGATCCAGATCTCACTGGAGGGCGGCGCTTACGCCATGCCTGTCGCCGACGCGAACAACCAGAACACCTCGGCGGTGCCGGACAGCTGCGGCCTGCTGACCTAGTCGGTCAGACCGTCCAATACTGCTCGGGTTCCGGACAATCCGAGGCGGGTGGCGCCGGCCGCAATCATGTCGAGTGCGGCCTGCGTCGTACGTATTCCGCCACTGGCCTTGACTCCCACGCCCGGGCCGACGGTCTGCGCCATCAGTCTGACGGCCTCGACGGTTGCCCCGCCTGCAGGGTGGAATCCGGTGGAGGTCTTGACGAAGTTCGCCCCGGCGCGCACGGCTGCGCGGCAGCATTCGACGATTGCCTCGTCGGACAGCGCTGCGGTTTCGAGGATCACCTTGAGGATCGCACTCTCCCCCATCGCCTCACGGACGGTGAGGATGTCTGCGAGCACAGCGCTGTAGTCGCCCGCGACCGCCGCTCCCACGTCGATGACCATGTCGATCTCGGCTGCGCCCTGATCGACGGCCAGTCGCGCCTCGGCACCCTTGACCAGTGAATGATGCTTCCCCGACGGGAATCCGACGACGGCCGCCGTCACCAGTCCGTCGGCGCGAATCGGCAACATCGACGGCGAGACGCAGACAGCCAGCACACCGAGGCTGCGTGCCTCGTCGATCAGGGCGGTCACATCGGCCGCGGTGGCTTCGGGTTTGAGGAGAGTGTGGTCCACCATCGCGGCAACCTGGGAACGAGTGAGTGCAGCTTCAGACATGTTGGAAAGCTTGGCACACCACCACACGACCGTCGCTGCAGCCGCACCTGAGAGACTAGGCCGCATGACCGCTGCACCTTCGATCGATGATCGTCGCTATGTTCTGTCCCTCGGCTGCCCCGACACCACGGGCATCGTCGCACGCATCTCGACCTTTCTCACCGATGTCGGTGGATGGATCGTGGAGGCCGCGTATCACGCCGATGCCGACACAGGATGGTTCTTCACGCGTCAGGCGGTCCGTGCGTCGTCTGTGAGCATGAGCATCGACGAACTTCGTGAACGGTTCAAAGCTGTTGCGGCCGAGATCGGTCCGGAAACCGAGTGGACTCTTCACGACTCCGGCGCACCCAAGAAGATCGTGTTGCTCGTGAGCAAGGAAGGCCACTGCCTGCATGACCTCCTGGGCCGTGCCGCGGGCGGAGAACTTCCGGCAGAAATCAGCGCCGTCATCGGAAACCACGAAGATCTGCGCAGTGTCACCGAGCGCCACGGGATCGACTTCCACCACGTTCCGTTCGCCAAGGACCCGGCCGAACGCGGACCGTCCTTCGAGAAGGTTCGCGCCCTGGTCGACGCTCACAACCCCGACGCCGTCGTTCTTGCGCGCTTCATGCAAGTGCTGCCGGAATCACTGTGCGAGCACTGGGCCGGACGCGCGATCAACATCCACCACAGCTTCTTGCCGTCGTTCATCGGTGCCCGCCCCTATCACCAGGCGTTCGCCCGCGGCGTGAAGTTGATCGGCGCCACCTGCCACTACGTGACCGCCGAACTCGATGCCGGTCCGATCATCGAGCAGGACGTGATCCGCGTCGACCACGCCGACGATGTCGCCGACATGGTCCGGCAGGGTCGAGACATCGAAAAGCTCGTGCTCTCACGCGGACTGCGCTGGCACCTCGAGGATCGGGTTCTGGTCCACGGGCGCAAGACGGTCGTGTTCAGCTAAGGCTGATCGGCAGGCAAGAGGGCAAGGACCTCCGGTACCGGCCGGAGGTGTGCGGCCAGAATTTCGAGGGCCTTGTCGGCATCGGATTCGTCCAGCGCCGCAACCAAGGCACGATGCTGCGCATTGATCGTGTCCAGGCGGTGCGGTCCCACGTTCAGGGCGCGCACCGCAACTCTCTGTTGCCGTGACCGGAGCGACTCGTAGAGTTCGGTCAGTACCGAGTTCTGTGCAGCTCTGACCATCGCAAGATGAAACTGCCGGTCGAGACCGGAAACCTCGAACCAATCGCGTTCGCGCCCTGCGGCTTCCATCGGTTCGATCAGCTCGATCATCGATGTCGGCGCGCCGAAGCCCCGGGCACACAGCACTGTCACCGCGTGACCCTCGATCAGTTGTCGGCTCTGGTAGACCTCTTCGAGCTCTCGGGCGGTCACCGTTCGTACCTGCGCGCCCTTGCGCGGCAGGAGGGTGATGAACTTTTCGGCGGCGAGCCGATGGAATGCCTCTCTGACCGGTGTACGGGAGACCCCCATAGTTCCGGAGACCCACAGCTCGTCCAGGAATCGTCCGCCTTCGATCGATCCACGAATGATCTCGTCCCGCAACCAGACGTAGACGCGGTCACGTGCCGGCCCCTGGGTCGCTGACGGGTCGGCAGTTGCCGGTGTCGACATCACAATCCCTTCGCACTGGCGTCCGCCGGGTTGACGAACTTGTAACAAATTCATCATACCGACTCTGGACACACCAAGTATTCTCTGTGTATACATGACGTATACGACAGTTGTGCGGGTCGTCACACCGATCCGATCAGTCGTAGAATCCCAACTGCCAAGGAGCCCACCAGCATGTTCAGCACTCCCGCCGACCGCCGTCACGCGATCTGGCTGTCCGATCCGAGCTTTGCCGCAGCAGAAATCGCGCGTGGACTCGGCTACGGCGCGGTGATCCTCGACATCGAACACGGGTCGTTCGACCTTGCCGACCTCGAGCGATTCATCCCCTTCCTTCGCGGTCTGGACATGGAGGTTCTCGCGAAAGTCCTCGGACCCGAGCGCGGACCGATTCAGCAGGCTCTCGACTTCGGCGCTACCGCCGTTGTCATTCCGCACATCGAAAATGCTTCCCATGCAAAGGAAGTCACTGCATTCGCCAAATTCCCACCACTCGGCGACCGCAGTTTCGCGGGCGGCCGCACGACCAACTACGGCGGTTTCACCGACGACTGGGTCCGTCGCCAGGACACGTTCACTCGTTGCTACCCGATGATCGAGGATGCCGGCGCAATCGAGAACATCACGGACATCTTGGCACTCGACACCGTCGACGGCGTCTTCGTGGGCCCGTCCGATCTTTCGCTGCGCCGAGAACGCGGTGCATACACACGCACAGACGGCGACTTTGCCGACCTCGCTATCGTTGCCGCAGCGGCGGCCGAAGCGGGCAAGCCGTGGGTACTGCCGGCGTGGAGCGTGGAAGAGAAAGAATTTGCCGTTCGACACGGCGCTGATCAGATGGCATTGATCATGCAGCACGGTGCCCTCGCTGCCGGCTTCGCCGGACCGCTCGATCAGATCACTCGGATTCGGGAGTCTCGATGACAACGCAAACCTCGGAACCCGGCTCTTCACCGATGAAGACGGCCGTCCCGCCGAAGATCGGCCGTGCCCGTTGGGGTATCGCCGGAGTTCTCGGTGTCGGCATGTTCGTCAACTACATCGACCGCGTGAACCTCTCCATCGCTGCACCGGAGATCATGCGCGACTTCGACATCAGCGCTTCGCAAATGGGCATGGTCTCGTCCGCATTCTTGTGGACATACGCCATGCTCCAGATGCCGATCGGTTCGTTCATCGACCGCATCGGCGTGCGGTGGGTCAATCGAGCTGCCGCGTTTCTTTGGGCCGTGGCGTCGTTCGCCTCGGCCGCGGCAGGTGGATTGGGAATGCTCCTGGTCGCCCGACTCGTCCTCGGGGTCGGCGAAGCCCCTACTGTCCCGGCCGGCTGGAAAGCAATCGGCCAATGGTTCCCCAAGCAGGAGCGCGGGACCGCGACGTCCATCTTCGACGGCTGCGCAAAGATCTCGAACGTCATCGGCATCCCGATCATGGCGTTCCTGGTCACGACATTCAGCTGGCACGCGGCCTTCATCTTCACTGGCGTTCTCTCCGTGGCCTACCTCGCGATTTGGTGGCTGCTGTATCTGACGCCCAAGGAGGCACTCGCCAAGGGTCGGCTGAGCCAAGCGGAGTTCGATTACATACGCGAGGGCGGCGCCGAGGACGAGGACGCAGAAACCAGCGGTTCGCTCAACGGCCTGGGCTACCTCCTGCGGCGACGCAAGACTTGGGGACTCGCACTCGGGTACGCGTCCTACACGTACGCGTATTACGTGCTCTTGACCTGGCTCCCCGCCTACTTGGAGAAGAGCTTCGGGGTCAACCTCCTCAAGGGCGGCATCTACACGATGATCCCGTGGCTCGTTGCCGTGATCGCACAGTTCCTCATCGCCGGCATTCTCATGGACAGGTGGTTGGCGAAAACGGGTGACGTCACCAAAGTCCGCCGTACGGTCCTCGTGGTCAGCCTCCTCGCATCACTTGCAGTCACGGGAGCGGCATACGCGGGCTCGATCGCAGTCGCCCTGATCTTCCTCTCGATCGGAGCAGCAGGACTGGCAGTGTCGGTCCCCGCAGGTTCGTCCATCGTGGCGCTCATCGCGCCGGAGGGATACACCGGGTCGCTCGGCGGCATCGTCAATTTCGTGGCGAATCTGCTCGGAATCGCGGCGCCCATCGTGACCGGCATGGTGGTCGACGCCACCGGTTCGTTCGCCGGCGCGTTCATCGCGACCGGTGCGGTACTCATCGGCGGAATCTTCTGTTACACCGTGGTGCTCGGCAAGATCGAGAGAATGCCGGCGCCCCAAGCCCAGAAAGGCACAACCACATGGTCGACGTAGCGATCGCACAGTACGCCCCAGGACTCGACAAGCAGGCGAATCTCGAGCAGCTCACGAAACTGGCAAGCGAAGCGGCGGAATCCGGCGCTCGCATCGTGGTCGCTCCCGAGTACGCGATGTTCACGGCTCCGAGCATGGATTCACGTTTCGTCTTGACCGCCGAGTCGCTCGACGGCAAATTCGTCTCAGCGCTGGCAGACCTCGCGACAACTCTCGGCATTCACATAGTCGCCGGGATCAACGAGGCAGTAACGGGCTCCGACAAGATCTCGAACACCTTGGTCGCCCTTGCCCCGAAACTCGGTGTCGTTGCGATCTACCGCAAGCTGCACCTGTATGACGCTTTCGGTTACAAGGAATCGGACGTCGTCCGTGCCGGTGAGATTCAGGACCCCGAAACCTTTGTCGTGGAAGACGTCCGGTTCGGTCTTCAGACTTGCTACGACCTTCGCTTCCCGGAAACGACACGACGGATCGTCGATGCAGGCGCCGACGTTCTACTCCTCCCGGCGGAGTGGGTGCCCGGCCCGTTGAAGGAAGATCACTGGACCACTCTCGTCCGCGCCCGCGCGATCGAGAACACGATCTACGTCGCGGCGGCCGACCAGAGCGCGCCGGCGGGATCGGGTGCGAGCATGATCGTGGATCCGATGGGCGTCATCGTCGCATCGCTGGGAGAACGCGTGGGTATCGCGACTGCAACCGTCTCCCTCGAACGAATCGCGGAGGTCCGGACGAAGAATCCTGCCCTCGAACTACGCCGCTTCGGAATCACCGCGCGCTAGAGATTGCGCAGTCGCACGATTTCCTTGTCGAACTCGTCGATGTTCTCGATCGACGACATATGACCGACGCCCGGCAACACGATCAACCGTTCGAGGTTGCCGGCGTCGTCGAGGACCTGCGCAAGCTTGCGCGCATGGACCGGCGGAGTGAGCCGATCGAGCGAACCGACGAGCACGGTGGTCGGTACTTCGAGATTGTCGAGTCCCTCGTGAATGTCGAGGGTGCTCAGCGCTGCTCCCCAACCACCACGGATGCGGGGCTTGCACTCACGAACGATGTTCTCGCAGAACTGAATCTCGGCCTTGGTCGCGTTCGGTGACATCGAGACGTACTGGATTGCCTTCGTCATGGCGCCCGAGGAGACAAATGGAACGGGCGAGCTGAGGATGGCGCGGCCCACGGGGACCGGAACCCGAGGAAAACGATTGGGCAGTGGGATGACCGTGGTCTCGGCGATCAACCTTTCACTCGCCGTACTCGCGAGCATGACCGCCGACGCGTACTTCTTGACCTCGTCGGGGTGACGACCAGCCCAGGCGATGATGCTCATCCCGCCCATGCTGTGACCGACGATGACCGCCTTCTTGTCCTCGCGAACCGTCGCTGCCAGCACGGCAGAGAGGTCGTCGGCAAGGACGTCCGGGCCGAGCGGAAGATTACCGACGGTACTGCGTCCGTGACCGCGCTGATCGTAGGTGATGACGCGATATTCCCCGGCGAGCGCATTGACCTGCGGGTACCAGAATTCGGTTGAGCACGTCCAGCCGTGACTGAGAACGATCGGATCGCCGTCGACGGGACCGTAAGCCCGGACATTGATGATCGCACCGTCGTCGGTGGTCAGTTCGCTGATATCAGCTTTGAGCGTCGGAGTCTTCAGGAGTGCGTTGGGCTCGACGTCGCTCGAAAGAGTCAACCCGCGGGTGGATCGCCGATGACGGATTCCCGCGACCGCCGCGACGAGTGCTCCCACTCCGACGGCGCCTGCCAGTACTCGAAGCTCTGTGGTGCGCGAACGACTGGACATGCATTTACCCCTGACTGCTGCTGACGACAGACGGATGCAATCTATGTGTGACTGCCGTTAACCGACACTATCACTCGAACAACGCCTGTTGTCAGAGTTGGAGCGAAAGAGTGGGGCAACACACGATGGCCGGAAACGGCGTCACAGGATCAGCAGAACCGCGGTACTACCAGCGAGAACCGCCGTGCTGGATGTCGTCAACGCGGGGGCGAACGTCGACGAGATACACGCACACTGCAACGACCGCGATGATGCCCAGGAGACCGACAGGTGACGTCGCCAGAAGGATCAACGCCGCAACGATCAGGATTCCGAGCCAGATCGGCTTGGTCAATTTGTTGACCGCAGTGAAGGCGTCCGGACGCTGCCTGACGGCATGAACGATCGCGTAGACAGCACCCACCAACGCGAGCACCTTGAGTGCGAGAAAGATCAGACCGACTAGCCCATCGACTTGAGTCACAACTACATCCTAAGTTCTCATCCGGTTCCCGACGAACACGAAGGCTCCCACACTCGGCTGAGCGCGGGAGCCTTCGTCAGGTGGAGCTGGGCAAATCAGGCCTTCTTGGCCGGAGCAGCCTTCTTGGCCGGAGCAGCAGCGGTGGCCTTGGCCGGAGCAGCCTTCGCGGGAGCAGCCTTGGCCGGAGCAGCCTTCTTGGCTGCGGTGGTTGCGCGCTCCTGCACGTCGGAGGCTGCAGCGGTCACGCGAGCGGCAGCTTCCTTGGAAGCCTCGTCGGCCTGGTCACCGAGGTCGAGAACCTTCAGTGCAGCCTCGTCGCCTGCGTCGGCGATCTTCTCGCCGGCGTCAGCGATCTTCTCGCCGACCTCTTCTGCGGTGTCGGAGATGCGTCCGGCAGCGCGGCCGGCCAGCTTGGCAGCCTGCTCGCCCACGGCACGCGTCTGACGAGCAACGGTTCCGAGTGCGTCTTCGGTCAGCTCGACGGCGTCGCCGAGTGCCGACTCCGCAGCAGCGATGCCTTCTTCGACTGCGGGCTGCTTGCGGATGCGCTCGACTGCGTCTTCGCCGCGCTCTGCGAGAGAGTTGTACAGATCGCCGGCAACCTTGAGGTATGCCTCGGCGACCTTGCGGAGCTCCTCGGGTGAGAACTTCTCGCGCAGCTCGGCAAGCTCTTCTGGCAGCTCGGACGGCAGGCCGGCGAGACGCTCGCGCAGTGCCTCGACGCTCTCGGCAACGTCACCCTGAACGGAAGCGAGCTTCTCGCGGGCACCGTCGACACGGCCGTTGACGTCGCCCTGGGTGTTCTCGGCGCGCTCACGAACCTGAGCAACGACGTCGGCTACGGCCTGGACAACCAGGTCGCCTGCGCCGACGGCGGCGTAGAGCGAGGTCTTGACGCTGTCGATGGCGTTCTTGTCAGTCATCTTGTTCTCCTAGTGAAGTCTCGGTGTCTGGAATTGCGGCCGATTCGGCGAAATCGGGCGCTGCGGCTGGTCTCGACGACTCGTTCTCGCGACAGAACGAGTCGTAGATTTCGAGCAGTACTTGCTTCTGCCGTTCGTTGATGGCCGTCTCGGCCAACACCGCGTCCCTGATGGGACTGTGCGGGCGTTGTTCGAGATATCCCGCTTGGACGTACAGGACTTCCGATGAGACTCGAAGGCCCTTGGCAATTTGCGCCAGTACGTCTGCCGACGGTTTGCGCAATCCGCGTTCGATCTGACTCAGATACGGATTGCTGACGCCGGCGAGTTGAGCGAGTTGGCGCATCGAAACTTGGGCGGCTTCCCGCTGTGCACGAATGAACCCCCCGATGTCGTGTGCCGCAGAGCTGACGACGCGAGCTGCCAAGTCGCTTGCTCCGGCTGCGGCACCGGATGATTCACGATCTCCGTCATCGGAGTTCGTCGACTTCGCTGGCATTGCGTCCTCCCTTTCCAGTGGACATTTCCCAGGATAGGAGAGGGTGCTAACTATTGCAAGCACTACTGCTAGCACTCGTGGTGGACGTCACATACCGGACAGCTCAGCCGAAAACGAGCGTCGAAATCGTGTAGATCAGCAGCCCGGCAATCGAGCCGACAACGGTGCCGTTGATACGGATGAACTGAAGATCTCGACCGACCTGCAGCTCGATCTTCTGGCTCGCTTCGTCGGCATCCCATCGCTCGACCGTGTCACTGATGACCCCGGTGATCTCGTCGGTGTAGTTCTCCGCGATGTACTTGGTGCCCTGCACCAGCCAGCCGTCGACCTTCTCACGCATCGACTCGTCGTCACGCAACCTGATTCCGAAGCCGGCCACGTTCTCGGCGACCTTGGTTCGCAGGGTGCTGTTCGGATCGTCGACGGACTCCATGATGAGGCGCTTGGCGACCTGCCACGTCGACGACGCCAGGCCAGTCACTTCCTCGCGCCCCATGATCTCGGCCTTGATCCCCTCGGCCTTCTTGATGGTCTCCGGATCGTTCTGAAGATCATCGGCGAAGTCGATCAGGAAGCGATTGGCGGCGAGGCGCACCTCGTGCTCGGGATTGGAACGGACCTTCCAGGTGAACTCGACGAGTTCCTTGTAGATCTTCTCCCCCAGCATCGCGTCGACGAACTTCGGCGACCACGCCGGCGAATCGCGCACGATCACACGGTCGATCGTCTCCTGGCTGCCCAGAGCCCACTGATGCGCCCGCTCGGCCAGAAGCTCGATGATCGGAAGTTGCTTGTTGTCCTTGAGAAGCTCACCGAGCACTCGGCCGATCGGCGGTCCCCACATGGGCTCGGCCAACCGCTTCACGATCGTGTTGTCGATGATCTGGGCGATGTCCTCGTCGCGAAGAACCTCGACCATGCCGCGCAAGACCGTCGACGTCTCGGCGGCGACGCGAGCGGCATTGGCAGGTTCGGCCATCCACGTACCGAGGCGGAGCGGAATCTGCGCCTGCTGCACCTTGGCCGACACAACTTCGGGAGCCAGGAAGTTCTGGCCGACGAACGAACTCAGACTGGCGCCGAGTTGGTCCTTCTTTCGCTTGATGATGGCGGTGTGCGGGATGGGGAGTCCCATCGGATGACGGAAGAGCGCGGTGACGGCAAACCAGTCGGCCAGGGCGCCGACCATGCCGGCCTCGGACGCGGCGCGGACGTAGCCGACCCACTCCCCGGCACCGCGGGATTCCTGCCACCGACAGAAGATGTAGACCACCGTCGCGAAGCCCAGAAGGCCAGTGGCGAAGACCTTCATCTTGCGAAGGTCCCGACGCTTGGCGGCGTCGTCGAAGGCGGAGAGGCTCAGTTGCTGCACCCTCGCCATTGTGCCGAAAGGTGTGACTCGGCGTAGCGCGAGTGACACGATGTCTGATTCCTCAGGACCTAATCCCCCGAACTGCCGATGTGAGTGCCCGAGATAAAGGCACGGACATTAAGCTGGACCGGAAAGTAGACCGATCGGACGTGGCTCGCACCACAGATATGAGATGACTCGTGGCCAAGAATGCCGTGCAGGACAACGAGCAGGTAGACGGCCCAGTCGTTGCTGATGCGAAGCCCGAGAAATCCGACGGTCGCAAGCGTCGGTGGCGCGAACACAAAATCGCTCGCCGCGAGGAACTCGTCGACGGCACCATCGCCGCTATTCGGGCGCGCGGCCGCGAGATCGGCATGGACGAGATCGCGTCCGAGATCGGTGTCTCCAAGACCGTGCTCTACCGGTACTTCGCCGACAAGAGCGACCTCACCACCGCCACGATGATGCGGTACGTCGAAACCATCCTGTCGCCGCGTATCTACGAAGCGATCAGCGGCGATCTCGACGATTTCGAACTCACCCAGGCCAGCATCACCGCGTACGTCGAGACGGTGGCGTCCGACCCGGACATCTATCTCTACGTCATGGCCAACGGCGCCGGCGCCAACCGCGACGTCGTTGCCGATTCCGAGCGCATGATCGCCGAATTGCTTTCCACGGTGTTGGGCAATCGTCTTCGCGAGATGGAGATGGATTCCGGCGGTTCCCTGCCGTGGGCGTTCGGGATCGTCGGTGGAATTCAGCTTGCGACGCACTGGTGGATCTCCAACAAGTCGATGTCCGCAGAATCGTTGATCGACTACCTCACGATGATGACGTGGGGCGGCATCACCGGCATCGCGGCGGTCAACGGATCACCGGCCAAGTTCAAATCGGTACCGCATCCGCTCGTCAAGCCCGCCGAGGACTGACTCGCCCGAGACCGAACTTTCGAGCCACAGTGGTCGATCCTGTGGCACTCTTTCGGCATGGCACAAGACTCGCTGTGGGAAACACCGGCCGCCAAGACTCTGCGGGCAGAGCCCGGGTTCGAACTCGATCAACTCGATCGCAACAGCACTCCGGGATTCACCGGAAACAAAGCTGACGGCGAGCGTCTGCTCGAGGAGCGCGGCGCGGTTCTGTCCGACCTGCAGGAGTTGCTGTACGCCAACGGCAGGTCCGGAGACAGCCGTTCGATCCTGTTGGTCCTGCAAGGCATGGACACCGCCGGCAAGGGCGGCATGGTCCGACACGTGATCGGTCACGTGGATCCTTCGGGAGTTCAGCACGCCGCATTCGGCGTGCCGACCGAAGAGGAAAAGCAACACCACTACCTCTGGCGGATCAAGAAGGAACTCCCCCGCGGCGGCTATCTCGGCGTGTTCGATCGCTCCCACTACGAGGACGTCCTGGTCGTGCGCGTCCACGATCTTGTCCCCGAGGATGTCTGGAGCAAGCGCTACGACGAGATCAACCAGTTCGAGAAAGAACTCGTCGACGGCGGAACCACCATCGTCAAGGTGGCGATGTTCGTCTCGCTCGACGAGCAGAAGAAGCGACTCGAAGAGCGTCTCGACCGCCCGGACAAGTACTGGAAGTACAACCCCGGTGACGTGACAGAGCGCGGATTGTGGCCGGCTTACCAGCAGGCATATCAGGCGATGCTCGACAAGACGTCGACCGAACATGCTCCGTGGTACGTCGTGCCGTGTGATCGGAAGTGGTACAGCCGAATTGCGGTCACGGAGCTACTGATCGACGCTCTGGAAAAGCTCGATCTCGACTGGCCGCCTGCCAACTTCGACATCGAGGCGGAGAA
Organism: Rhodococcus sp. KBW08; assembly: GCF_003852455.1. Classification (NCBI taxonomy): domain Bacteria; kingdom Bacillati; phylum Actinomycetota; class Actinomycetes; order Mycobacteriales; family Nocardiaceae; genus Rhodococcus; species Rhodococcus sp. KBW08. The sequence continues at coordinate 161,172 of NZ_QAJJ01000010.1, read as the reverse complement.
GGCGCGACTCGCACAGTCCTGATCAGAAGCAGTCCTGATCAGAACAGGTGTGGGGATTCGCGGTGCACTTTGTGGTCGTGATGAACGGTGCTGGTGTACAGGGCAACCGCCAGTCCGATGGACGCGACACCGGCGAGCCCGGCAATCAACGCCCAACCACCGTGCCCTGAACCGGCGGCCACGAGAAAGCTGCCGAGACAGACAACGGTGGCCAATACCAGGAAATACGACGCCCACGCTGCAAAGAGATTGAGCTTCATCGTTCGCTCCTCCGGTCGGATCTCTTTCGTTTCGACCGTACGCCGGAGCATGACGGTCGACAAGACACTCCCGCCGCGAGGTTTCCCGACGTCTACGCCGGGTAGCCGAATTACATGGACATCGGAACTCTTTACCGCGGAATCGAATCCGCTCGCGGACTGGACGGTCCGTCCACTGGCCTTCGGCGCAGAATCCTCGAGATCACCGAGAGATCCGACAGATCGCGCACTGTCGCAGCGCTTCTGCGCGGCGCCGCCGTCGGGCATCCCCTCCACCCCGCTCTCGTGGCCGTTCCGGCAGGCGCATGGACAGCTTCGCTGATCTTCGACACCGTGCTCCGCGATCCGAAGACCGCACGACGATTGATCGGCCTCGGTTTGATCTCGACGCCGCCGGTTCTGCTGACCGGCTGGCTGGACTGGTCCGAACGCGGCGACGTCGCCCGTCGTGTGGGCCTGGTGCACGCAGCGTCGAATGCCGTGGGCATCTGGTCGTTTGCCGCGTCATACCGGCTACGCGGAAAGGACTCGCTCGCACTGGCACGTGTTTTCTCGGTGCTGGGACTCGCTGCGGTCGGTGTCGGTGGTGCGCTCGGCGGTCACATCGTCTTCAAACTGATGGACGATCCGGCCGTCGAGGCTGCAGCAACTCCTGTTCTCGATCCCATCCTGGACGTGGTCAACTGAGCGGACAGGGACTGAATACTGTTCAGGCGTAAGCACTTCCGGAGTAGCTTCGCAGTTCTCGCGCAGTTTCGTCCGAATCCGCCAAGGGTCTGTTCATGACCCAGTGCGGGCTGCGGGTGCCCAGCGTCGCGGCAAAGTCGGCGACGGCGTCCGGGGTCGGCACAGCGTGTTCGCCCAGATATCCGAGAACGATGAGGTCCTCCCCTGAACGAGTCTCCACGGCCAGGGCCCAACCGCATGTCTCCTCCCAGAGCAACGCCACCTCACGCCCTGGAAAACGCGGCACAGTTCGGTCCAACGCGATGTAGGCCTCCAGAGGGTGCTCGCGCCTGCAACACCACTGCTCGATGCCGGCCCCCACGCCGACCGCCACCCGTTGTACGTACCGCTCGAACCCGAGTCCGACGGTTGCGTCGACCAGCATTTGTTCTGTCATCGAACCTCACTCCTCGCCATCGTGTTTGGAATGTGCCCACCGCTGACCACGTCGAAACCCGGTTCAGATCACGGACTCCGGGTATCCCCAGACGAACCGATCAAGTGGAGAGGGGACCCGATGAAGTACTCGCCCGCTATGGCTCCCGGACGAATGCTGAAGATCTCCATGGTGTCGGTGAACGCCGATCCACTCGCACCGGTGGGCTGCTCGGCAGCCGGTGCACAGAACCTGCACGTCGACGAACTGTCCGCGGCCCTGGTGCGAGCCGGACACGACGTCACCGTCTTCACCAGACGGGCACACGTCGGAGGGCCGGACCGCGTTCGCGCCCGCGCCGGGTACTCGGTCGACTACCTCGAGGCCGGCCCGACGCAGGCGCTCCCGGACGCCGACATCCTCCCCCACCTGGGAACCTTCGCCAGCATTCTGCGCGCTCAGTGGAGTACCGACCGACCTGATGTGGTGCACTCGCACTTCTGGATGTCAGGTGTGGCAACGGAACTCGCGACGCGCTCGCTCGGCATCCCCGTACTGCAGACTTTCCATTCCCTGGGGTCTGCGGCGCATCGCCATCTCGGCGCAGCCGACGACAGCCCCTCGGAACGGACTCACCTGGAACCGTTGATCGCCAGGGGCGCAACCCATGTCATCGCGACGAGTTCCGACGAAATCTTCGATCTGGTCCGGCAGGGCTCCCCGCGATCGCGGACCACGATGGTGCCGTCGGGCGTCGACACCGACGCGTTCACCCCGGAGGGCCCCGCCGCGAAGAAGAACGCACCGCACCGATTGATCTGCGTCGGAAGGCTGGTGGAGCAGAAGGGCTTCGATGTTGCCGTCGCCGCGCTGGCTTCGCTGCCGGATACGGAGTTGGTGGTGATCGGCGGGCCACCCGTCGCACAACTGAGCACCGACGAGGTAGCGATCCGCTTGGTCAAGCTCGCCGAGCGACTCGGCGTCGCAGATCGAGTCCAATTACTGGGACGGGTGCCGCACCGCCAATTACCCAAACTGATGCGATCGGCCGACGCCCTCGTGTGCACCCCCAGATACGAACCGTTCGGAATCGCGGCTCTGGAAGCGATGGCATGTGGCGTTCCGGTTGTCGCGACTCCTGTTGGCGGACTGCGGGATACCGTGATCGACGGACTCACGGGGCGCCGGGTCCCGGTCAACAATCCGGTGGAAACCGCGCGTGCAGTCCGTCATCTTCTCGACGACGAGGACGAAGGCGCAGCGTTTGCGCGGCAGAGCCGGGCTCGCGCCTGCGAATCGTATTCGTGGGATCACGTCGCCACCGAAGTGGTCCGCACCTACGGCCGTTGCGTCACAGCACCGCCGAGAGCCCGCCAGCACAAGGGCACTCACCGAAGTGAAGTGCACTGACACTGACGGGCTCTACGAAACCGAATTCACGAAGCTGATTTCACGAAGCTGTGGGTGAACCGCGGGTTCAAGCCGGGAAACGTCGAGTCTCTTCCAGACCGATCGCGTGATCCAAAGACTCGTAGCAGGCAAACATCGACTCCTGACCAGCTGCTTTGAGCAACCTTTGCACCGGGCGGGCGCAGACGAGCGCCAGTGTGCCGCCCACGTCGCGCGATCGAGTCGACAGGACCGACAGCACGGACAAGCCGCATGTCCCCATGAATTCGAGTTCGGACAGATCGACCACCAGCGTCCGGTCCGCGGCCACGTGGTACGTCAAGAAGTCACGAAAAGCATTGGCGCTCATCAGATCGATCTCGCCACGAACTTGGATCACAGCGGTGTGTGCACTGATGCGGTGCGCGTGAAACGATGCGGTCGCTGTCCCGGTCGCGGGAGGTCCGTAATCTACCGATCCCTTCGCCGCGTTCGTAAAGCCTGAAATTGATGATCCTGGAACAACAGTCATGGTTCTCCCATCCCGCAACGGTTTACACTCTGCAAAAGAGAAGGGACCTCCGAAGGAGACGCACGATGAACGGGTCTCCAGAATTACGGATAAATCCCTCATCGGCTGTGTGCTCAACCTCGGTTTGAAACAGTACGCCAGCATGACGGACGTCACAAGTGCGTTGCGACCATTCGTTTCGGTGTTCCGAACAAAAATGTGGTTTGGTCTGCGGTTCCGCGAGGTAATCCGATGTTGCGATCGCCAACGGTCGTGAGCAGAACTGTGTCGTTTACCCCGGCACCACCATCGACGAAATTTCGTGTTCGGGGGTCACTGTGAAGGTCGGGATGGGTATCGTTCTCGGCACCAGACTTCACGGGGACCCCTGGTACGACGATCCGGAGAACTTATGGCACACCTCAGCGCACTCGAGCCCGATCAAGATCAGACTCAGCCCGTCGTGGAGTTGAGGATTCAAGCGACTCTCGATCAGCTGTCGATTTTGCGTGCACTGGCCGCCACCGTTGCCATTCAGGAAAACTTCGACCTCGACGCCATCGCCGACATCAAACTGGCCATGGACGAAATCTGTACGCATCTGATCGTTCGTGCTGCGCCGGATTCGGTTCTGGTGTGTCGGTTCGTCTTCACTCCCCCGCAATTGCACGTGTCCGTGTCGACGACCACCACGGAGTACGAGGACAGCAGTCAGCGTTCGTTCGGGTGGCACATCCTCACCGAACTCACCGATTCGATTTCGCTCGATCAGGAAGAGAACCTCGGCGGCGTCGGCTACATCACGACCATGAAGTTCACCAAGGCCCTCAGCGGGCGCCTGTGACCGCTTCCGCAGACGGCCCGTCACGCCCGCGTCGGCGGTCCACCGACGAATATCGGGACGTCATACCAGTTTTCGAGGAAATGCGGACCCTCGAGCCACACAGCCCCGAGTACGAACGAGTGCGCACCGCACTCATCACCAGGTGCCTACCGTTGGCCGAACACATCGCCAGACGATTCGACGGGCGCGGCGAGGCGCACGACGATCTGGTTCAAGTGGCGCGGCTCGGTCTGGTCAATGCCGTCGACCGTTTCGATTCCACCCGCGGATCCGATTTCGTCTCGTTCGCGGTGCCCACTGTGATGGGCGAGGTTCGACGACACTTCCGCGACACCGGTTGGGCATTGCGGGTTCCGCGTCGGATGAAGGAATTGCACTTCCAACTCGGGCAAGCCATCAGCGAGCTGTCACAACAACTCGGTCACGCGCCGACCGTCGACGAGTTGGCCGAGACCTTGGGGATCGAACGCGAAGAAGTTGCCCAGGCGCTGATCGCCGGCAACGCGTACCAGACCGTCTCGGTCGACGGGGCCGCGTCCAATCACACCGACGATCTGCCGCTGGTGGAAACACTCGGTGACTACGACGCAGCCCTCGAGAACGTCGAGAATCACGAGGCTTTGCGTCCGCTTCTCGACAAGCTGCCCGAACGAGAGCGGACGGTGTTGATGCTCAGATTCTTCGGAAATCTGACGCAAACACAGATTGCCGAGAAAGTCGGTGTGTCCCAGATGCACGTGTCGAGGTTGCTCGCGAAGACACTGAGTAATCTTCGCGAGCAACTCGACTGAGCTCCGCGAACAATTCGACTGAGCTCCGCGAACAATTCGACTGAGCAGGACCGAGCGGGTCAGATTGTTGCGGTGTCGATCACGAATCGGTAGCGAACGTCGCTCTTGATCACGCGCTCGTAAGCGTCGTTGATGTCGCTCGCCGGGATCAGTTCGATTTCTGCACCGATACCGTGCTCGGCACAGAAGTCGAGCATCTCCTGTGTCTGCGGAATACCGCCCACCATGGAGCCGGCGAGGCTACGACGGTTTGCGGCGAGGGAGAATGCGCGAACTTCGATCGGCTTCTCCGGCAGGCCCAGTTCGACGAGCGTGCCGTTGATGGCGAGCAAGGACATGTAGGCGTCGATGTCGAGATTGACCGAGACCGTGTTGAGGATCAGGTCGAACTCGCCTCGAAGAGCCTTGAACGTCTCACGGTCGTTGGTCGCGTAGTAGTGGTCGGCACCGAGACGAAGCCCGTCTTCCTTCTTGCCGAGTGTCTGGCTCAGGACGGTGACTTCCGCGCCGAGCGCCTTGGCGATCTTCACGCCGACGTGACCGAGGCCGCCGAAACCGATGATGGCGACCTTCTTGCCGGGTCCGGCATTCCAGTGCCGCAACGGTGAGTACAAGGTGATGCCTGCGCACAGCAGCGGCGCGGCGACGTCGAGTTCGATGCCTTCGGGGATCGAGAGAACGAAGTGCTCGGTGACGACGATGTGCGTCGAGTAGCCACCCTGAGTGCGTTCGCCGTCGCGTCCGGTGGCGTTGTACGTACCGGTCACACCCTTGCGGCAATACTGCTCTTCGCCGGCCAGGCAGGCGTCGCACTCCCCACACGAGTCGACGAAGCAGCCGACGCCGACGCGGTCGCCGACCTTGTGCTTGGTGACGCCCGAACCCACGGCGGCGACGACGCCGGCGATTTCGTGACCGGGAACGATCGGGTACTTGGCTCCGCCCCACTCGTTGCGAGCGGTGTGGATGTCGGAATGGCAGATGCCGGCGAATTTGATGTCGATGAGAATGTCCAGTGGACCGAGCTCGCGGCGTTCGACGGTGGTCTTCTCGAGGGGACCGTCAGCGGACGTCGCGGCATAAGCAGCAGCAGTAACCATGCACACATGCCTACCCGTGCATGGAGGGACCTGCAAATCGCAGGCCCCTCCATGACTTGTTCTTTACGCGACCTACCCGGCGTCGCGCTCGGCTTGCTCGGCCCGACGACGCAGGCGCCTCGCCGCCGCGACCATGTTGCGCAGCGAAGGCTCGAGCTGCCAGGGATGGCGGGTTTTGAGGCCGCCGTCCGGGTTGGCCCACAAACGATCGAGTGAGATCGATTCGCTTGCCTCCGTAAGCAATTCGTCGAGCTCGTCGATGTCGGGGATCCGAGCCGAACGAGATTCGTACACACCGGGGCCGACGCCGTGTGTGAGCGCGCCTTCCTTGAGTGCTTCGAGAACCCACGTGATGGAGCGGGTCGCGACGATAGCCGTCACATCGGCGTCCAACCGTTCGATGGCGTCGACCACCGACGACCGAGCGGAGTACGTCAGATGTGTGTGGATCTGTGTTTCCGGCTTCGCTCCACCTGTTGCCAGACGGAACGCGTCGACGGCCCACTCCAGGTAGGCCTCCCGGCCGTCCTCACGCAGTGGCAGCAGTTCACGAATTGCCGGCTCGTCCACCTGGATGATGGCGATTCCGGCGGCTTCGAGATCCGCGATTTCGTCTCGAATGACAAGTGCCAGTTGCTCTGCCGTTTCGTAGAGCGGCTGATCCTGACGAACGAACGAACGAGCAATCATGGTGACCGGACCCGTCAGCATGCCCTTGACCGGCTTGTCGGTCAACGACTGCGCGTACGCGATCCACTCGACCGTCATCGGCTTCGGACGTGCGATGTCGCCGTAGAGAATCGGCGGACGCGTGCAACGAGATCCGTAGGCCTGAACCCAACCGTTGTGCGTGAAGGCATAGCCCTCGAGCAGTTCGGCGAAGTACTGGACCATGTCGTTGCGCTCGTGCTCGCCGTGCACGAAAACATCGAGACCGATGTCCTCTTGCAGACGGATTGTGCGCTCGATCTCTTCCTGGATGCGCTTGTAGTAGTCGTCCCACTCCAAACGGCCCTGGCCGAGTTCGTAACGAGCCTGGCGAATCGCGTCGGTCTGCGGGAACGAACCCAGTGTCTGGGCCGGAACCAAAGGCAGGTTCAACCGTTCCTGCTGAGCTTTACGACGCTCCTCGTACGGTGCGCGCACACGATCTTCGGGCTTGATCGCGTTGACCCGAGCACGGACAGCGTGCTTGAGCTTGAAGTGCACCTTCGTCGGACGCTTACGCCACTTGTCCGAAGGACCTTCGGTGAGCGCCTTCGCCAGTGAGACGACCTCGCCGACCTTCTGCTTCGCAAAAGCCAGACGGTCTGCAACGTCTCCCGGAATGTCGTACTCGGAGAGCACGTCGTACGGCACGTGTAGCAGCGACGACGACGTGGAGACGACGAGGTCAGGTACAACGTCCTTGAGTTCGTTCAGGTACGTCAAGGTGTTGAACCGGTCGACGCGCCAGACGTTGCGACCGTCGACGACGCCCGCGTAGATGCGCTTGCGCTTGATGTTCGGCACCGCGGCCAGTTCCTCGGCCGTGATCTTGCCGTGCACCAAGTCCAGACCGAAGGCCTCGATCTTGGTGGGCGCCAAGATATTGAGGGCTTCGCCGAACTTGCCGTACGGACCGGTCACCAACAGACGCGGGCGCAGCGGAGCCGTCGACAGCTTCTCGTATGCACGCCCCAGAGCGGCGAGTTCCTCGGCGGTGCGGTCCTCGGTCACCGAAGGCTCGTCCAATTGAACACAGGTGGCACCGGCCTTGGCGAGCTGCTCGAAGAGCTTCTCGTACTCGGGCAGAAGCGAGTCCAACAGGTCGAGTGGGGTGAAGTTCGGATCGGACTTCTCGGTGGCCGGCCCGACCTTCGAGAGCAGGAGCAGCGAAACCGGTCCCATGATGACGGGGCGCAATTCGATGCCGCGCGCCTTCGCACGGTCGAACTCGTCGAGAAGTGCCTCCGAGTTGAGCGAGAACACGGTGTTCGCGTCGATCTCGGGCTGACGGTAGTAGTAGTTCGTGCCGAAGAAGCGCACCAGCTCGAGAGGCGGGAAGTCCGGGCGACCGCGTGCCATCGTGAAGTAGAAATCGAGCGGATCGAGGGCGCCCTCGAGCGGCTTGAACCGCTCCGGCACTGCGCCGAAGAGCAGCGCATTGTCGAGCACATGATCGTAGAAGGAGAAAGTGTTGCCCGGAACCTGGCTCAATCCCGTCGCAGCCAATTCACTCCAGGTCGATTCCTGGAGTTCCTTGGCGACCGCGAGAAGTGCGTCCTTGTCCGAAGTGCCGTGCCAGTAGGACTCGAGGGCGCGCTTGAGCTCACGGCGCGGCCCGATGCGCGGATACCCCAGGACGCTGGAGCCGAATGCTGCAGTGCTGCTGGACATGCGGTCGACCTTTCTAACCGAGGGGCGCGAGCGCCCTGTGCGCGCTTATGGAGTCTCTACACTCCACAAACGCGCACAGGGGGCTGTGGGCCTTAGCTTGCCTGCTTGGTGGAGCGACCGTTGTCGGCGTATTCGTAGAAGCCCGCGCCGGACTTCTTGCCGGTCAATCCGGCTTCGACCATACGCAGGAGCAGCGGCGGAGCGGAGTACAGCGGCTCCTTGAACTCTTCGTACATTGAGTCGGCGATGGACTTGACCGTGTCGAGTCCGACCAGGTCGGTCAGAGCCAGCGGGCCCATGGGGTGCGCGAGGCCGAGAACGGTTGCCTTGTCGATGTCTTCCTTGGTCGCGAATCCCGACTCGACCATGCGGATCGCCGAGAGCAGGTACGGCACCAGGAGTGCATTGACGACGAAGCCGGAGCGGTCGGCACTGCGGACGACCTGCTTGCCGAGGATGTCGCTGGCGAAAGCCTCGGCGCGCTGCGAGACGGAGGCACTGGTCTTGAGCGTCGTCACCAATTCGACGAGCGGCAGAACCGGAACCGGGTTGAAGAAGTGCATACCGATGACTCGCTCGGGACGCTTGGTCGAGATGCCGAGCTTCATGATCGGGATCGACGACGTGTTGGACGCGAGAACCGCATCCGGGTCCGTCACGACCGCGTCGAGCTCGGCGAAGATTTCGCTCTTGATCTTCTCGTCTTCGACGACGGCCTCCACGACGAGCTGGCGGTCCGCGAAATCTCCCAGATCGGAGGTGAAACGCAGACGCCATGCGGCCTGCTCACGCTCACGTTCTGTGATCTTTCCGCTGCTCACGCCGCGGTCGAGCGAACGCAGGATGCGTGAACGCCCGGCTGCTGCAAGCTCGCGAGTCTGCTCGAAGACCAGAACATCGACATGTGCGCGGGCGCACACCTCGGCGATTCCGGCACCCATGATTCCGGCGCCGATAACGCCGACGCGCTGAATTTTTTCGCTGGTCACGTCAGCTCCTTGTTTGTCTCGTGGAGTTTGTCTGGTGAAGATGTTGCAAGAGAAGCACTTCGAACTGCGTCGACACTGGTGGCCGACGCAATCGGAACTGCCCTGAAGACGAGTGAAGTAGTGCGGTGATACAAGCAGGGGAGAGACCCGAAGCCGAGCCTCTCCCCCACCCGAAGTCAGTTCTTAGTGGAACTGTCCCTCTTCGGTGGAGCCCTTGAGAGCTGCCGTCGAGGTGTTGGGGTCAACGGTGGTGGCGATGGTGTCGAAGTAGCCGGCGCCAACCTCACGCTGGTGCTTGATGGCGGTGAAGCCACGCTCTTCGGCAGCCTTGAACTCGCGCTCCTGCAGGTCGACGAATGCCGTCATGCCTTCGCGGGCGTAGCCGTAGGCCAGGTCGAACATGCCGTAGTTGAGCGAGTGGAAGCCGGCCAGCGTGATGAACTGGAACTTGAAGCCCATTGCGCCGAGCTCCTTCTGGAACTTCGCGATGGTCGCGTCGTCCAGGTGCGCCTTCCAGTTGAAGGAAGGGGAGCAGTTGTAGGCCAGGAGCTGGTCCGGGAATTCGCTGCGAACGGACTCGGCGAACTTCTTTGCAACCTCGAGATCCGGCACGCCGGTCTCCATCCAGATGAGGTCTGCGTACGGTGCGTAAGCCTTGGCGCGAGCGATGCAGGGCTCGATGCCGTTCTTGACGCCGTAGAAGCCTTCAGCCGTGCGGGTTCCGTCGAGGAACGGGCGGTCACGCTCGTCCACGTCGGAGGTGATGAGGGTTGCAGCCTCAGCGTCGGTGCGGGCGATGATGACGGACGGAACGTCCGCAACGTCGGAAGCCAGGCGAGCCGAGGTCAGGGTGCGGATGTGCTGCTGCGTGGGGATGAGCACCTTGCCGCCGAGGTGGCCGCACTTCTTCTCCGAAGCGAGCTGATCCTCCCAGTGGACACCGGCAGCGCCGGCGCCGATCATGGCCTTCTGGAGCTCGTAAGCGTTGAGAGCGCCACCGAAGCCGGCTTCGGCGTCGGCAACGATCGGAGCGAGCCAGTTGCTGACGGAGGTGTCACCCTCGGTCTTGGCGATCTCGTCGGCGCGCAGCAGTGCGTTGTTGATGCGACGAACGACGGTCGGAACCGAGTTGGCCGGGTAGAGGCTCTGGTCCGGGTACGTGTGGCCCGAGAGGTTAGCGTCGCCGGCAACCTGCCAACCGGAGAGGTAGATGGCCTTCAGGCCGGCGCGAACCTGCTGCACAGCCATGTTGCCGGTAAGTGCACCGAGGGAGTTGATGTAGTCCTCGTTGTTCACGAGATCCCACAGGATCTCGGATCCGCGACGAGCGAGGGTCTGCTCCTCGACGACGGTGCCCTGGAGCTTGACGACCTGATCGGCCGTGTAGTTACGAGTAACGCCCTTCCAGCGAGGGTTGGTGTCCCAATCCTGCTGGAGCTCAGCTGCGGTCTTCGGGGTGCCGGTGGTCGACATCAAGACTCCATCTCTTTGATCTGCTGGTCCGGCCTGTTGTGAGCAGTACGTGCGTACTACTTCACATACTTGCCAGGCCCTTCTTGTGTACTTACCGAGAATGGCACATCGAAAAAGTGCCGTCTACCTGTTGCTAATGCCAATCTTCGCTACCTTTTCAACACACTTTGCTAAGTCTGTGAAGATTCCTACACCGTCGACACTGCCCAATCGGACAGGTTCCGTACTCGCGAGTAGCAAAGAAACCGCAGGCTGTGAACGAAATGCACACAACTCCGCCGCTTGCGAATTCCGGCAGTTCACGCGGCACTCGGAACAGGCCCGTCCGCTACTTCGGAGCCAACTTCACTACCTGCAAGTGACCGCAATCACTCCGCGTCACGAGCCCTCACTCGGACAATTCCGGGAACTACCCCTCGGAAAGCCACAGACAACCCGTTCGCCAGCCATATGCTGTCGAACCATGACTTGTCGTTCGACGCCCTCGACACCACCGACCGGGCGATAAAGCTGTGTCGAACAACTACCCGCAGCCATCGAACAACCAGGCATGGTCGCAATCCGGTCCGCAACCGCCGCAGTTGGGATATCGAGCCGCCCCACAGTCCTATCCCCCACCGCAAGGGTTCCCACCAGGCCCACCGCGTGGGAACCCTCCGCCACGGCGACCCGGCTGGGTGATTCCGCTAGCTGTCATCGGTGTCGTCACAGTGTTGGTGCTCTTCGGCGGGCTTGCATGGGTTCTCTGGCCGAAGGACGTTCCCAGTTCTGCCGCCGGTGGCGCCGCCCACACCACCGCCGCCACGAACACACCCGGCACCACGACAACCGCTCCCAGCACGACATCCCCGACGACCACACACGCCGCGAACTTCCCGGCAGGTGCGGCCGCCTGCCCCGGTGGGCAGGCGGCCGGAAGTTACAAGGAGTCCGCGACCAGTGGTGGCAAAACTTCGTGCGAGTTCGCCGAGGCAGTTCGGATGGCCTACGGAAACTCCGGTGCCGCGGGTACATCCAGGACCGTGTCCGCACGTAGTCCGGTGACCGGCAAGGAGTACACGATGGCGTGCAAGGCGGCCTCCGGCATCGTCACCTGCACCGGCGGTGACAACGCGGTTGTGTACTTGCGCTGACGGGCGCACTTGCGGCATCGGCAACCCGGTGCGTGTCGTTCCAGTGTCGCACTGACGGATCCTCCGATAGCGTGACCGCATGCCTCTGTACGAGTTTCGCTGTACCGGCTGCGGCCCGCTCGAGCGGTCGTTCGCGATGGCCGAAGTGCCCCAGTCGATTACTTGCCCCCAGTGCAGTCTCGAGTCCAAGCGGGTGGTCTCGTCTCCCCGGTTGAGTCACGCGTCGTCGGCCGCGATGGGTCTACTGGACAGCACTGCCCGATCAGCGCACGAGCCTGCCGTGGTCAGTGGGTCACTACCGGGCCGCGGCCAGCGATCTGCCCCGACGACGTCCAATCCGTTGCACCGCAAGCTACCTCGCCCCTGAGCGAAATCTTCGCGAGTCCCGACCCGACACGAAAGTACTGCCGCCACGAGTTTTCCGTTTCGTCGAGAATGAGGAGTGCATATGCCTGAACTGCTGTTTCCACTCGATTCCGCCAAGAAATTCACCGACCAGGCAATCGTCGGCCACAATCGGTGGCACCCGGACATCCCCGCGGCGGTGACGGTGAAACCCGGTGACTCGTTTCGTGTCCATTGCCGCGAATGGTTCGACGGCGCCATCCACAACGACGACTCGGCCGACGACATTCTCAATGCACCGCTGACGACTGTCCACACGCTGTCCGGCCCCTTTGCCGTCGAAGGCGCAAAGCCCGGCGACCTCTTGATCGTCGACATCTTGGACATCGGGCCTATCCCCCAAGAGGATTCGGGTCCGTTGGCCGGTCAAGGCTGGGGTTACACCGGCATCTTCCCACGGAACAACGGCGGCGGCTTCCTCACCGAACAGTTCCCCGACGCGTACAAGGCCGTCTGGGACTTCTCCGGGCAAACGGCGACGTCGCGCCACATTCCGCACGTCTCGTTCACGGGCATCGTCCACCCGGGACTCATGGGCACGGCTCCGTCGGCAGCCTTGCTCGCCAAGTGGAATGCCCGCGAGGGTGCCCTCATCGCCACCGATCCCAACCGGGTTCCCCCGCTTGCACTTCCGCCCGAGCCCCGTGATGCAGTACTGGGTACCTTGACCGGCGACGAGTACACACGCGTCGCCGGCGAGGCAGCGCGCACCGCTCCCCCGCGCGAGAACGGCGGAAACCAGGACATCAAGAACCTCACCAAGGGCAGCCGAATCTTCTATCCGGTATTCGTGGACGGCGCGAATCTGTCGGTGGGCGATCTCCACTTCTCCCAGGGCGACGGTGAGATCACATTCTGCGGCGCCATCGAAATGGGCGGCTTCATCGATCTTCGTGTGGACATCATCAAAGGCGGCATGGATACCTACGGCGTTTCCGAGAACGCCATCTTCATGCCGGGCAACACGGATCCGCAGTATTCCGAGTGGCTTGCGTTCTCGGGCACTTCCGTCACGCTCGACGGCGAGCAGAAGTACCTGGATTCACATCTGTCGTACCAGCGTGCGTGCCTGCATGCGATCGAGTACCTGACCAAGTTCGGGTACGCGCCCGAGCAGGCGTACCTGCTGCTGGGTGCGGCGCCGATCGAGGGCCGTCTGTCGGGCGTCGTGGATATCCCGAACTCGTGTTCGACGGTGTATCTCCCGACTGCGATCTTCGACTTCCCCCTCGCTCCGTCTTCGAGCGGACCGTTCCAGATCGATCCCGGAATCGGCGCCCCGCGTTCGGAGAACAAGGTTTAGGCCTCCGGCCCGTGAGTGGTTAAGGAGTGCCAGGACTCCTTAACCACTCACGGGGGCGGAGCCCTTGTGCGAAGTCTGCGAACCCACCTTTGCGAAGCCGGGCCGTCACTCGTATCCTGGGGAAATGTCGAAAACCTTTGTCGGTGTCCGGCTCCGCCAACTGCGGACCGAGCGCGGGTTGAGCCAGGCTTCGCTGGCCAAGACGCTGGAGATCTCGGCAAGCTATCTCAATCAGATCGAGCACGACGTACGGCCACTCACAGTGCCGGTCCTCCTGCGAATCAGTGAAGTGTTCGGTGTCGACACCACCTTCTTCTCCCCGCAGGACGACACACGTTTGATCGCAGAAATGCGCGAGGTCGCTCTCGATCAGGAGATGGGCATCGACGCCGACGCCCACGAAATCGCGGAGATGGTCTCCACCCACCCCGGCCTCGCCAAGGCGATGGTGAACATGCATCGCCGCTTCCGCAACACGACGGCGCAGCTCGCCGCAGCGACGGAGGACCGATTCTCGGACGGCAGCGGCAGCGGTTCGATCACCATGCCGCACGAGGAAGTGCGCGACTACTTCTATCAGCGGCAGAACTACATTCACGATCTCGACACCGCGGCCGAAGAACTCACTGCCCGGATGCGCTTTCACCGCGGCGACGTCGCCGGCGAGATCGCCAGACGCCTCGAGACCGTCCACGGCGTGCAGATCGTTCGACGAGTCGACCTGGGCGAGAACATACTTCATCGATACGACCCGGACACCAGAGTCCTGGAAATCTCCGCGAGGCTCTCCGGCGGGCAACAGGTCTTCAAGTTTGCGACGGAACTCGCCTATCTCGAGCACGGCGACCTGCTCGACTCGTTGGTGGCCGAGGGCAACTTCACCAGCGAAGCGTCGGTCTCCCTGGCGCGACTTGGATTGGCCAACTACTTCGCGGCGGCCACCGTGCTCCCCTACAGCCAGTTCCACGACGTCGCCGAGGACTTCCGGTACGACATCGAGCGCATGTCCGCCTTCTATTCCGCGAGCTACGAGACGATCTGCCACCGCCTCTCGACCCTGCAGCGCCCCAAACTTCGCGGGGTTCCGTTCATGTTCGTACGTGTCGACCGGGCCGGAAACATGTCGAAGCGTCAGTCCGCCACCGGCTTCCACTTCTCCACCAGCGGCGGTACGTGCCCGCTGTGGAACGTCTACGAGACGTTCTCCTATCCGGGCAAGATCATGCCCCAGATCGCACAGATGCCCGACGGCCGCCGATACCTCTGGGTTGCGCGCACGGTCGAACGTCGAGCGGCTCGATACGGACAGCCCGCAAAGATCTTCGCCATCGGATTGGGATGCGAGATTCGACACGCGCACCGGCTCGTCTACAGCGACGGTCTGGATCTGGACGAGTCGAATCCGGGAACGCCGATCGGCTCGGGCTGCCGCGTCTGCGAACGCCTCAACTGTCCGCAGCGTGCCTTCCCTCCGTTGGGCAAAGACCTCGACATCAGCGAGCACCGGAGTTCGATTTCGCCTTACGTGATTCGCTGAGCGCACTAACGCACGTGGTTGCGAAAGAACGCGACTGTGCGATCGAACGCGATCATCCCGTCCACGGTATCGAGGTCGAACTGATATTCGTGGTCCAGCGCAGGCTCGTGATCGTCGGGGTAGAACAGTGCGTCGACTTCGACGCCGAGATCGGCGAGCCGTTGCGCCATGGGTTTCGACTGACTGGCGGTCAGCGGGTCGATGTTTCCGCCGGTGATGAACGTCGCGGGAAAGGTCGAGGTCACATGCCCGAGTGTCGACATCTGACCCACTGCAGTCGACCCGTCGAAGTCCCTCGTTCCGAGGTATCCCCACAACGATTGCTTGTCGACGCCCCAACCGAGGTACTTCCCCTGTGACAGCAGCGGTTTCAGATCGAACACCCCGCAGTCGAGGACGACTCCACGTATCTGTTCGGGGCGTAGTGCCGGTTCAATCCCCATCTGCGACGCGTAGTCAGGGCTGGTCATGACGGTAGCCAACTGACTGGACAATTGCGCGCCTGCCGAATCTCCCGCAAGGAAGAGATTGTTCGAATCGACATGCAGCCTGTCCGCATTGCTCGAGAGATATCGATACGCGTCGTTCAGCTGATTCACGGCGGTGGGGTAATACGCATTCGGCCCCAGTGAGTAGTCCACCGAAACTACGGTGAACCCTTGATCTGCCAGCAGTTTGTAGTAACCGGACGCATCGGTTCGCGAACCTGAAATCCAGCCACCGCCGTGTATCCAGATCACCGTCGGCAGCGGAGAAGTGGACTCCGACGGGTAGTACACGTCGAGTTGCGCATCGGCGTCGCCGTCGCGATACGACTGTTCGAGGACCGAGACGATTCCTGATGGCGCGTGCCTGTCGAGTTGTGCGTGAGTCGCTTCGGAGCCACCCGCCGACATCCACCGTACGAGGAGAACTCCCGGCCACGGACTGACGAGTGCCGCGGTTACCCCGGACAGCAGAATGACGACGAATACCGCCGCGATTCCGACAATGCGCCTTCGCCGTCTGTCGGGGGAAGACGCGCGCACAACAACTCCTGGGGTCGGATCGGATTCACCCAGGCTAGACCAAAAGGACTAGTCGAGAATTACCCGGCAACACACCCGCGGCGCTTTGTCTGAAATGACCATTTCTTTAGCGTCTCAGCATCATCCGACAACTAGCGGGTATGTGCGTCGAGAAACTGAACCGTGCGATCGAGTGCAGTGAGACCGTCGGCATTGTCCAGATCGAACTGATACTCGTGACCGAGCGCCGGAACGTGATCGGCCGGATAGAACAGTGTGTCGACCCCAACTCCCAACCCCGTCAATTTGTCAGCCAACGGTTTCGACTGAGAATCTGTCAAAGGATCCGCGTTGCCGCCGCTGACGTAGACAGGCGGAAATCGATCGGTGACGTAGTTCAAGGTCGACATCTGATCCGCCGCTTCGGTACTCATGAAGTCGCGCACCCCGGTATACGCCCAGAGGGACCGATCAACTCCCCAGCCGATGATGCCTGGCCCGCCGACCATGTTCCCGACGTCGTAGATGCCACAGTTGAGGACTACTCCGCGCAACTGATCCGGCCGCAGCGACGGGTTCACGCCCACTCGGTCCGCATATGCGGGATCAGTGATGAGAGCGGCGAGCTGACTCGTGAGTTGCGCTCCCGCAGAATCACCGGCGAGAACAATCTTCGTCGGATCAACATGCAGTCGTTCCGCATTCGCGACGACGTACGCGTGCGCGTCGTTGAGCTGCCGCACCGCGGTCGGATAGTTGTGCTCGGGTCCGAGTGAGTAGTCCAGGGACACAACGGTGTAGCCACGAGAGGCCAGCAACTCGTAGTACGGCGCGTAGTTGGACTTGCTTCCCGAGATCCAGGCACCGCCATGAGTCCAGATCACCGTAGGCAATGCGGTCGTCGTCGCCGCGGGAAAGTAGACATCCAGGTATGCGTCGTCGTCATCGGCGCGGTACTGCTGGTCCTTGATCGAGTCGACACCATCCGGAGCGTGCTTCTCCAGCGCCTCGGTGACTTTCACGGCGTCACGATCGAAGACCCAGCGCACGGTGAGCGCGCCGGGTCTCGGGCTGAGCACAAAGGCCAGAACCACGGCGCCGACAAGGACGATCAGGATCCCGAGCGTTAACAGTGCTCGCTTGCGCCATCGGTGCGGTGAAGGGTTCGTCATCGGGTTTCCTTCACTCTCGGCACAATGTCCGGATCAGCGTAACGCGAAGCCGGTACTGCCAGGCGCGATCAGCCGAGTTCAGCGATCCGCCGCTGCGCGAGTGCCTTGACTTCGCCCTTGGCTACTTTGCCGCCTGCCGCCATCGGCAATTCGGCGACCGTCATCACGTACTCGGGTATGTACTCGCGGGTCACTCCTCGGCTCTGCAGCCAGGCGGTCAGGTCCTCCGAACTCAGATCGTCATCGGCGGATACGACGACCGCACAGACCTTCTCACCGAACAGCGGATCGTCGACCCCGACCACGGCGACCAGTTCTACCGAAGGATGCGCGCGCACGTACTCCTCGACTTCGACCGCGGAGATGTTCTTGCCGCCTCGAATGATGATGTCGGCCTTGCGCCCCACCACCCGCACCCGCCCGGTCTCGTCGATCTCGACGATGTCGCCGAGAAGCATCCAACCGCCGTCGGTGTACAACTCGTCGTTTGCATGGACGTCGCCCCAATAGCCCTGACACATCAGCGGTCCGTTGACCCCAGGCTGACCACGACGGACCGAGCCCGTCACTTCCTTTGCAGCGTCGTCGAATACACGAACTTGCATACGATCGATGACGTGGCCACACGTCTTCAGTCGGGTATCGGAATCGTCCGCAACCGTCGTCACCGAGACCGCGCCGGTTTCGTTCGAGCCGTAGAACTGCAGAACCGCAGCTCCGGTGCGTTGTTCGAAGGCCAGTGCCTCCGAATACGGCACGGCTTCACCACCGGTGAACATGAAACGAAGTGACGAGAGATCGGCGGATTCCGCGGCCTCCGAACGCAACAGCATCTTGAATTGTGTACTCACACAATTCAAAGCGGTAACCCGTTCGCGCTCGATCAACTCGATCATCACCGAAACGTCGAAGCGTTCCATGACGACATTACGAGCACCGAGTAGCGCCGGCAGGAAATGCGAAGTCCAGAGGCCGAATCCAAAAGGCGCCGGAACCCCGCCGAGGAACACCTCATCCGGACCGATCGCCGCCGCCTCGGCGGCAATCTCGGAGAAACCAACCCAACGATCCTCGGTTTGTGTGACCAGTTTGGGCAGGCCCGTCGTGCCGGAGGTCGAGTTCAGCATCGAAACGGCTGACGTGACAAAACACGGACTGGTTGCGGGGAACTGCTTTAGCTCGACCGGCAACGAGGTGAGTTCGCCGTGTGCGCTCACGCGTTCGAAACTCACGTCGGCGCGTTCGTCGGCGAAGACGACGTCCAGTCCGGGATGCTCTGCCCGCAGACTCGCGACGAGTTCGGCGGTATCGACGCCTCGCAGCGTGCGAGTGGTGACGAGTACGGAGGCTTCCGAGCGGGCGATCAGATGAGAGATCTCGCGAATGCCCGAGCGCGAACCGATTCCGACGGCGACGCGGCCGGTACGAAATGCTGCGCAGAGAGCCGCATGGAATACAGCGGTGTCGGGAAGCAACACGGCAACATGTCCGTACCCCTCACCAGCTAGATCCAGCGCCGACGCGATCGCATCGGCAGCCGCGTCGTACTGTTTCCACGACACCCTCGATTCCGGAGTGACAAAGGCGGTTTCGTCCGGGATGGTCTCAGACCAATGCCTGACCATTTCGCTGATGCTGACGCCGGCGAACCGGTCCGGATTCGTGGCGAATTCACCGACGGTGAAGTCGAGTGTCTTCGTTTCAAGCATGATCGTCGATCATCTCCCGTCGGCGCTGAGGACGCCCATCGATTGTTTGTACGCGTTGTCCAGTGTCGCTGCGGAATCGCATTCGCGGACGAGTTCGCCGCGCTGCATGACATATCCGCGGTCGACAACCGATTTCAGTGCAGTAAGTGCCGGTTCCGTCACGATGACGGTCACACCTTCGGCGGCCAGACCCCCGACCAGCGCTCGCAGCTCCGCGACGATTTTCGGTGCCAGTCCTGTCATCATCTCGTCGAGGAGCAGCACCTTCGGGGTTTCCAGAAGGGCCCGCCCCAGAACCAACATCTGCTGCTCACCACCGCTGAGGACCCCGGCATAACTCTCCGAGCGTTCACGCAGGATCGGGAACCTCTCGAAAGCTGTTTCCACGGCTTCGGCTTTCAATCCCAGCAGGTCTGCGCCGACGCGTAGGTTCTCGCGAACGGACATTCGCATGAACAGTTGCCTGCCTTGGGGAACGTAGGCAAATCCGCTGCGGACACGATCCAGTGCCGATAATTTCTGGATCTCTCGACCATCGAATCTGATTGTCCCGGTGGCGGGAACCGAGCCGTAGATGGATCCCGCCAAGCTGGTCTTGCCTGCACCGTTCGGTCCGACGATCGCTGTCACTTCTCCGGCGGGGGCGACAAGGGAGACTTCCCGGACGGCGACAGCGGATCCGTATCGAACTGTGACTCTGTCGAGTTCGAGCATGTCAGGCGCCTTCCTCGTATTCGGAACCGAAATAGACTTCTCGCATCGCGTCGCTGGCCAAGCACTCCTGCGGTGGTCCGTAGAACGCCACTGATCCGAAATTGAGCAGCACGATCTTGGTGGCGAGCGCCGCGATGAGATCGACGTTGTGATCGACCAGGACTACTCCTTTGCCCTGCGCGGCAATCGATCGCACGGCACCGGAGATGGCCGCGATGCCGTCGTGATCCGCGCCGGCAAACGGTTCGTCCAACAGGAGAACATCGGGTTCGGTCGCCATCGCCCGCGCCACCTCGACCAGACGCTGCGCGCCCAAACTGAGATCCCCGCAAGCACTCTCGACGTCGGTGACCGAGTATCGCGCAGCGATCTCCCGGGCCCGCTGCGCTGTCCGGTCCCAGTTCTCGAAAGGACCTTTGATCGCCCACCACAGCGAGTGCAGCGGTGAGGTGATCTTGTGCCCGTACAGTCCCGGGATGATGTTGTCGACGGCGTCGAGTTCCGCCGCGAGCTGCGGATGTTGAAACGTGCGCGAGAGCCCTTGCCGTGCACGGCGCTCCGACGGCCCGGTCAAGGGAGCACCGGCGAGCGCGACGGTTCCGGAGTCTGCTTGCTGGGTGCCGAAGATGCAGTCCACGAGTGTGGTCTTGCCTGCCCCGTTCGGGCCGACCAGGCCGATCACCTCTCCCGGTCCGACGCTGAACGAGACATCGTCGACAGCGCGGACGCCGCCGTAGGACTTGTGGAGCCCGCTCACTTCGAGTAGCCGCGTCATCGAATGCCACGCTCCTTGTACAGACGGTTCATTCGACCGAGAACGTTCTGACTCCACCCGATCACCCCACCAGGCGCGACGATGAGGATCACCAGGACGGCTCCGGCAAGCAGGAGTTCGCCGCTTCCCTGGTAGCCGGGCATGTTCAGCGTCACGATCACCACGATCAACGCACCGAGCGGAGCACCCCACGCCGAACCGCGACCGCCGATGATCGGCATGAAGATTGCGAGGAAAACAATACTGAGAGTGAAGGTTTCAGGGGTGACAGCTTGCACCGACACGGTGAACAGCGATCCGCCGGTCGACGCGATCGCGGCACCGATCGCCAGCGCCACGACGGTCAGGTGCGCAGGATTGACGCCGGAAGACCGTGCGACATTGCGATTGTCGCGGGCAGCTTGCAACATCAGCCCCCACACCGATTTCCGGAGTCGATCGACAGCGACCGCGATCAGACACACGAACAAGATCGCGAACACGACCAATGCGTAGCGCGGTGGCTCCCAGCCGAACATCGTCACAGTCTCGACGCCCGAGATCCCGGCCGACCCGCCGGTGAAACTCGGCCCGTCGATCAACCAGTGCTCGAAAGCGATACCGAACAACAAGGTCACCGCGGCAAGGTAGAAGCCGGAGAGTTTCTGCGTTGCCAAGCTGAGGAGTACTGCAACCGCTGCAGCGGCGAGGGCGCCGAGAATCCATCCCCACCACATCGACAACCCGGTCCGAACCGAAATCAGCGCAACGGCATACGCGCCGATCGCCGCGTACGCGCTGTACGCCATCGACAATGATCCCGCGAGCACGAATGGCACGTACATTCCGAGTGCGATCAGCGAATACGTCGCAGCGAGGAACACCAGATCCTGCCGGTACAGACTCGGACCCATCCACAGAAGCACGGCGGCAACCACGGTTACGGTGATCAGCGCTTCTCGTGACACGGCGAGCATTCTCGTCCGGGAACCGCCGGCCGTAGTGGGCGGACGTGACGTCAGCGGACTGGTAGAAAGCGAGGCCATCAGACGCGAACCTTCCTCGAGAGCAAGCCTTCCGGACGGAAAGCGAAGAACACCAGGGCAATCAACAGAATGGCGGTTTGAGCAGCACTCGCACCGAAGTAGTACGGGGCGAATACCTGGACGACGCCCAACACCATTCCGCCGATCAGCGGAGCCCAACTCCGGCCGGTACCACCGATGACGAGTGCGATGAATGCCGTCAGCGTCCATGACAGACCGCTCGTGAACTGAACACCGGCCTTGGGAGCGAACAGAAGTCCGGCGACGGCGGCGATCACGCCCGCGAGGGTGAACGCGATGAGGCGAACCCGATCCACTGGCAAGCCCAGGACGCGGGCGGCATCCGGACTGTCGCCGACGGCGCGAAGCAGACGGCCCGACGTGGACCGGTTCAGCCACAGTCCGATACCGACGAAGATCGCTGCGGTACCGACGACGAGTACAACGGTCGAGCTGTCGACGGTGGCACCGAGCACCGATATCGGATCGAAGTCGAAGATCTTCTGCCCGGGAAGTGGTGTGCGGCCGAAGACGGTGCCGGCGAGCTGCTGGATCCCGAACAGTACTGCCGTCACCGCCACCAACGCCGGTAGTTCACCCCGACCCGAACGCTTCTGAACCTGTTTGACCACAAGCTTTTCCGTCAGGACCGACAGCGCCACCGCCACCGCGGTCCCCAGCGGCATGGCTATCCAGAGAGCGAGCCCGTAATTGATCGCGACCCAACTCGACGCCATGGCCGCAGCCATCGCGTACGGACCCATCGCAAAGTTGAAGAAGTCGGCGCCGACCACCACGAGATACATTCCGAGGGCTATCAGAGAGAAGAAGGCACCGATCTCGATGGCTGCGAGCCACAGTTGTGCATCTGTCATGTCAAGGCTCCTCGGTTATCCGCACGGGGGTTGGTAGGAATCCCACGGATGGGCCGGTTTGTTGTCCTCACCGAATTCGACGAGCACCAGTCCGCAGAGGCTGTCCGGCGCCAGGTGATCCTGAGGGGAAAACGACAGCGTCAATCCGTCCTGGCCGAAGCTCGCGGGAAGTGCCGAAACCTGTTGAAGAGCATCACGAACGGCCGTCCGATCTCGGTGGTCGCCGGCAATCTCGATGGCCTCGGCCAACATCATGACGGCGTCGTACGCCTGAGCGTCGTAGGCGGTCAGTTGATAATCAGACCCCTTCACCGCCTGCACCTTGCTACGCAGTTCGGCGGTTCTCGGGTTGTTCTCACTGAGCGAGCCCATGTACACCATGCCGCTCAACGCCTTCGGGTCTGCCAAAGCCCAAGATGCGGGCTGGTTTCCGATGGAAGCGAGTGAGAAGCGTTGCGTCTGCGGGGTGATCTTCGACAAGGTGTTGTGCGCGAGGATTTCGAAGTGCCCGCCGATACTGGCGACCAGAATCGCGTCCGGTTCGGTTTCCGCGAGACGTGAGACCTGTGCGGTGATGTCCGCGGCATCCACCGGCGCCTTTTCGACGCCCGTCACTCTCGCGCACTTCTCGAGCGCCGGCCGCAGGGTCTTGATGATTCCGTCGATGGATGCACTCGCGTCACCGAGAATTCCCAGAGACTTGTACCCCATCTTCTCGAAAGCCCCGCAGTACACCTGGGCGTACTGCTTCAAGGAGTTCGGAATCATGAACGAGTAGTCGTTGTCGGGCGCCGAGGCGAAGGCGTCGCTGAGAACGACCGGAGCGATCGCGGGAATCTTCGACTGCTGGAGAATCGACTTGGCCTGCAGCACCGACCCGCTGCCGGTGGCGAGGATGACCGCACTGGACCCGTGATCGACCAACTTCCGAATGATCGACGGGGTCTTGGTGGGACTGCTCTCGTCATTCTCGACAACCAATTCGACCTGCTTGCCGTTGATTCCGCCGGCCTGGTTGATCAGGTCGACGGTCATCCGCACGGTCTTTCCGGCGATCGTGCTGTACGACGCACCGGGCCCGGTGGAATCCTCGTCCAAACCGATGACGATGGTGTCTTCAGGAATGACACCGGCAGATGCGCACCCGCTCGCCCCGAGGACCACTGCCGCGCAGACGGCGATCGCCTTTCCGAGTCTCACATCGAACTCCCGTCCAGACTCTGCTTGGTAAATCAAACAAGCGCTTGATTTACGAGTGTGGACAGAAGTATGCACTGGGTCACACCGATAGTCAAAATGCGAACTACATGCGCACGAACTGCGGTGTTACGGCTTCTGCAGCTGCCGGATCGAGGAGCTGAGTTCGCGAATGACGGACTTCAATTCGTCGACATCCGAACGGAGTTCGGCAAGTTCAGAGTCGGGAGATTCGGTCTGCGCTTCCTTCTTCGCCGTGCGCCGCGCAATGCGTGCCACCGGCTCGCCGTCGACGGAACGTGCGGCAAAGCCGTCCAGGAACACAGAAATCAGATTGCGCTGCAGATCTTCGGCCAATTCGGAAAGCTGCGGGCGATACTGCGCGACGGTGGACCAGACGGATTCACGCAGGAGACGGTGAAACTGCTCGGGATCGATGTCTTCCCGAAACTCCCCGTCGGCAACTCCGCGCGTGATGGCCGATCGCCAGTAACTGTGTGCCTTCTGAACCAGAACGGTGATGGGCGCGTCTGCCGGCTGCGACGAAAGTATGGCTTCTCCCTGATACACCTCGGTGGCATACGGGTGATCGACCGCGGAGGCGAAAGACACCGAAACCATCGTGGCCAGGCGATCTCGGGCCGAACCTTCCGGCTCGATCGAGTCCTCGTACCGGACGTTGAGATCTTCGAGGAACCGGACGACGATCTCGTTGGCTATCGCGTCCTTGGAATCGAAGTAGTGATAGAGGCTGCCGGAAAGGATCCCGACTTCGTCGGCGATGTCTCGCACCGTCGTCGCGGCGATTCCCCGCTCACTGAACAGCTTGGCCGCATGAGCGAGTATTTCGTCCCGTCGGGTCGAGCGCACGAGAAGATCCTTCCGACGTTCCGATCGTCAAGCGAGTGCTTGATCAATTTCTCGTCGATGCTAACACCGCACCCTCTCTGACCTGCGGTGTGAGGTCCTGGATACCCAATCGAAACACCGGACACACACTTGTCACCGACAGTCATTCCACCGCAACAACTTCCACCTACTCTGTGCACTCGACGAATACAGCGTTGTATACGCACTCCGGATACAGATCTGTCAGAGCCATTGTCTGCCAGAGCCATCGACACGAAAGGCCCGTACATGCGAACCTTCTCGAAGCGCACCCTTGCCGCGCCGGCCGCTCTCGCCGCGCTGGGCTTGGTTCTCACCGGCTGCGGAAGCAAGGCAACAGACACCGCATCGGGAGATTCGACGGCTACGTCGTGCGTCGACACCTCGGGGGACACGATCAAGGTCGGTTCCCTGAATTCACTCTCGGGCACCATGGCCATCAGTGAAGTGACGGTCCGCGACTCCATCTCGTTGGCGGTGCAGGAGATCAACGATTCCGGCGGTGTGCTGGGCAAGAAGATCCAGATCGTGGCCGAGGACGGCGCGTCGGAGCCGACAGTGTTCGCCGAGAAGGCCGAGAAACTGATCAGCAGCGATTGCGTCGCAGCAGTTTTCGGTGGCTGGACCTCCTCGAGCCGCAAGGCCATGCTGCCCGTGTTCGAGGACAACAACTCGCTGCTCTACTACCCGGTCCAGTACGAGGGACTGGAAGATTCGAAGAACATCTTCTACACGGGTGCAACGACCAACCAGCAGATCATCCCGGCTCTGGATTACCTGAAGGAGAAGGGCGTCAAGTCGCTGTATCTGGTCGGCAGCGACTACGTGTTCCCGCAGACCGCCAACCGCATCATCAAGGCGTACGCGGCAGCAAACGGCATCGAGATCAAGGGCGAGGATTACACGCCTCTGGGTTCGACCGACTTCTCCACCATCGTGAACAAGGTCCGCACTGCCGACGCGGATGCCGTGTTCAACACACTCAACGGCGATTCCAACGTTGCGTTCTTCCGTGAATACTCGAATGTCGGCCTGAAGCCCGCCGACATGCCCGTCGTCTCCGTCTCCATTGCGGAGGAAGAGGTCGGCGGTATCGGAGTCCAGAACGTCGAAGGCCAGCTGACGGCGTGGAACTACTACCAGACCATCGACTCCCCTGAGAACAAGAAATTCGTCGCGGCGTACAAGGCGAAGTTCGGCCAGGACAAGCCGACGTCCGATCCGATGGAAGCGGCATACACCTCCGTCTACCTCTGGAAGAACACCGTCGAGAAGGCCAACTCGTTTGCGGTCAAGGATATTCAGGACAACGCCGACGGTGTGACTTTCCAAGCGCCCGAGGGACTCGTCACCATCGACGGCGACAACCACCACATCACCAAGACTGCTCGGATCGGCGAAATCCGTTCCGACGGACTGATCTACACGGTCTGGGATTCGGGACAGCCGATCGAGCCGGATCCGTACCTGAAGAACTACCCCTGGGCCGAGGGACTCGGCAGCTGATCGACGAAAGGCGGAATTGACGGAATCGACGAGTAGAGAGGTGGAGCGTCTGTCATGGATGTTGTGATCGGGCAGTTGTTCACGGGTTTGAGTATCGGATCGATTCTCCTGTTGGCAGCGTTGGGATTGTCTCTCACGTTCGGGCAGATGGGTGTCATCAACATGGCACACGGCGAGTTCATCATGGCCGGCTCGTACACCGCATACGTAGTGCAGCAGGTGATTTCGAATGCAACGGGATCGTTGATCATTTCTCTGCTCGTCGGTTTCGTCGTCGGCGGACTGATGGGTGTCGTGCTCGAAGTGGTCTTGGTATCGCGGATGTACCACCGCCCCCTCGACACTCTGTTGGTGACATTCGGCGTCGGATTGATCCTTCAGCAATTGGCACGAGACATCTTCGGGGCGCCGGCAGTCAATGTTTCAGCACCGACGTGGCTTTCGGGCGGAGTCGATATTTTCGGCGCGGTGGTACCGAAAACCCGCATCTTCATTCTGGTGTTGGCGATCGCAGCGGTGATCGCGCTTTCGGTCGCACTGAAGCAGTCGTCGATGGGTAGACGCATCCGGGCCGTCGTACAGAATCGCGATCTGGCCGAGACGAGCGGAATCTCTTCTCGTCGTACGGACATCACGACCTTCTTCCTCGGTTCCGGGCTCGCCGGAGTCGCGGGTGTGGCGTTGACGCTCATCGGTTCCACCAGCCCGACCATCGGCCAGTCGTATCTGATCGACGCCTTCCTGGTTGTTGTCGTCGGCGGTCTCGGTCAGATGAAGGGAGCCGTGATCGCAGCCTTCGCCCTCGGCATCTTGAACTCGTTCATCGAGTACTCGACGACGGCGTCGATCGCGAAGGTGATCGTGTTCGTCATCATCGTCGTCTTCCTTCAAGTTCGGCCACAGGGCCTGTTCGCAATCAAGACGAGGAGCCTCGTATGAGCATCCTGAACAACTCCCGAATTCGGGTGTGGGGCGGTTTCGCACTCGCCGCAATCGTGCTGTTCGCCATCGCTCCGGCTGTGCTCTCGGACTTCAGACTGTCACTGTTGGCCAAATTCCTGTGCTTTGCGATAGTCGCTGTCGGCATCGGTTTGGCTTGGGGCAGAGGCGGAATGCTCACGCTCGGCCAGGGCGTGTTCTTCGGAATCGGCGCATACGTGATGGCGATGCACCTCAAGATCGCCGATGCCGAACTCAAGGGCGACGCGGTCCCGGACTTCATGTCCATCGCCGGCAAGACCGAACTTCCGGGATACTGGCAACCGTTCGCCTCGCCATTCGTGGCGATCTTCGCGATCCTTTTCCTGCCGGCCGCTGTTGCCTTTCTGCTCGGGCTCGGTGTGTTCAAGCGGAGAGTCAAGGGCGCGTACTTCGCGATCCTCTCGCAGGCACTCGCCGCGGCTTTCGCGATCCTCTTGATCGGCCAGCAGTCGATCGGTGGCAGCAACGGCCTCAACCGCTTTCGCACGTTCTTCGGTTTCAACCTCAATGATCCGGCGAACAAGCAGATGTTGTTCTTCATCGCCGCCGGAGTTCTTCTCGCATCGGTCGCCCTGATTCGCCAGCTGATGAACTCCCGATACGGCGAACTCCTCGTCGCCGTCCGCGATCAAGAGGAGCGCGTACGTTTCCTCGGATACGATCCGGCGAACATCAAACTGGTCGCCTACGTGACCGCGGCGTTCCTCGCCGGTATCGCCGGCGCGCTGTTCGTTCCGATCGTGGGCATCATCTCCCCCGCCGACGTCGGGATCGTCCCGTCAATCGCCTTCCTCATCGGGGTAGCGATCGGCGGCCGCGCAACGCTTCTCGGCCCGGTACTGGGTGCGATCGGCGTCGCGTGGGCACAGTCGACGTTCTCAGAGAAACTCCCTTCGGGATGGATCTACGCACAAGGGTTGATGTTCATCGTCGTTGTCGGGTTCTTCCCGGCAGGTGTGGCCGGACTGTTCGCCCTGATGCGCCACCGCAAGAAGCGTGAGACCCCGGCCGACCCACCGGTCAAGGTCTCCGAACCCCAACCAGTGGAGGTGTCGTCATGACCAACACAACCGCCACCAGCGAACCCACACCGGCACTGGGCGGCAACGCCGGAATGTCGTCCGAGTACCTCGAAGTACGGAATCTTTCGGTCAGCTTCGACGGTTTCAAGGCCGTCGACGGCGTCGACTTGACCCTCATGCAGGGCGACCTCAGGTTTCTCATCGGCCCGAACGGGGCTGGAAAGACAACGCTGGTCGACGCCATCACCGGACTCGTTCCCGCGACGGGTTCGATCACGAAGTCCGGCGAGCAGCTGCTCGGCAAGAAGGTTCACAAGATCGCCCGTCTCGGCGTCGGACGAACCTTCCAGACGGCAAGCGTCTTCGAAGAGCTCTCGGTACTGCAGAATCTCGATATCGCGGCCGGAGCCGGCCGATCACCGTGGAACCTGCTCAGAAAACGCAAAGGTGTGCTTCCCGAGATCGAAGAGGCTCTGGAGACAACTGGGTTGGAGCACCTCAGGAACACTGCCGCGGGCATCCTGGCGCACGGGCAGAAGCAGTGGCTCGAAATCGGAATGTTGTTGGTACAGAACTGTTCCGTGCTACTGCTCGACGAGCCCGTCGCAGGCATGAGTCTCGAGGAGCGCGAGGAGACCGGAAACCTTCTGCGGCGCATCGGCGGTGCGCGAACCGTCGTCGTGGTCGAGCACGACATGGACTTCATGCGATCCTTCGCCACGTCCGTCACAGTGCTCGCCGCTGGGAAAGTACTCGCCGAAGGAACTGTGGCGGAGGTCCAAGCCGACCCCAAGGTGCAAGAGGTCTACCTCGGCACAGCCGCTGCCGGAACAGATCTCGGCGCCGACACCGAACCGACCCCGGAGGACTGAATCATGCTCGAACTCGTCGACATCCGCGCCGGCTACGGACGTACCGAAGTGATCCACGGCGTTTCCCTGCTGGTTCCCAGCGACGGGGTTGCGGCAGTCATGGGCCACAACGGTGCGGGTAAAACCACCTTGCTACGCGCCGCCGTCGGACTGATCAAACCCACACGGGGAAAGGTACTTCTGAACGGTGAGGACATCACCGGATTACGGCCGAGCGCCCGCGTCGCTCGCGGACTCGCCTACGTACCCCAGGGTCAGCAGTCGTTCGGACAACTGACGACTGCCGAGAATCTTCGAGTGGTCGCCGACGGGCGCAAACGCGGAAAGGCACTCATCGCAGAGGCATTGGATCTGTTTCCCGCGCTCACCACACTCCTCGACCGGCGCGCGGGACTTCTCTCCGGCGGGCAGCGACAACAGCTTGCCATCGCTCGCGCCCTGATCACCGAGCCCAAGATCCTCATCCTGGACGAGCCGACCGAGGGCATTCAGCCCAACGTGGTCGCCGAAATCGAAAGGACCGTCATGGAACTCACCGAACGCGGCGATCTCGGTGTCCTCCTCGTCGAGCAGCACATCGGTTTCGCACTCCAATCTGCGCAGCATTACAGCATTCTCGCGGCCGGACACGTGACCTCGACCGGTGAGGGCGGCACCACGTCCACCGACGCGGTTCGTCGAGCGATGGCAATCTGACATGAGTGTGCGCCCGCCGCTGCGCGAGCAGGTCTATCGGTCGATCCGAAACGATCTGATGACCGGTCAGATCGCACCCTCCGAACGGCTCGGCGAAGAACGGTTGGCTCATCTGTACGGTGTCTCGCGAACACCGGTGCGCGAAGCGCTCGCAAAGTTGGAATCCGACGGGCTGGTCGAGCGCGACGAACACGGACTCTTTCCGTACCGTCCGCACCTCGACGAGTTGGGTGGCCTCTACGAGCTGCGCATACTCCTCGAAGTGCACGGGCTTCGTCGGGTACTCGAGGGTGAGGCCCCCGCCCATGATCGAGACGCGCTCGGTTCCGAACTCGACAAGTGGTACGCATTTCTCAAACAGATGCCGGTACCGGACGCCGGTTTCGTGACGCTCGACGAGGAGTTTCACATCGCGCTCCTCGCCTCGTCCGGAAACCACGCGTTGGTCGACGCTCTTCAGGCCGTCAACTCGAAACTGCGCCCCGTGCGGATGTTCGACTACCTGACTCCCGACCGTATGAAGGCCACCGTGGACGAACATATCTCCGTCGTCGAACTAGTGCTCGACGGCAAGATTCCGCAAGCCCACGAGGCACTGGTATCGCACATCGACATCTCTCGAACGGTCGTCCTCGACCGCGCTCGGCAGGCCCTCTCGTTGGCCGCAATGGCCAATGCCGTGCGTAACTGATCAGCCTCGTGTCGCTGAGTTCACGGTGACGTCTTCGGTGACGTGGTCTCTCGGAAATAGGAATGCACTCGCAGCGGTTGCACTTCACAACAACGCTTGTAATTGCCCGCTGAGAAAGGCACCACATTCATGGCCGTCCCACTTTCCATCCTCGACCTCGCCCATATCGGCGACAACGAAACCGCCAAAGACAGCTTCGACGCCAGCGTGACCTTGGCGCAGCGAGCCGAGGAGTGGGGCTACAAGCGAATCTGGTATGCCGAGCACCACAACATGGGTTCCATCGCGTCTTCGGCAACCAGCGTTCTGATCAGCCACGTCGCCGCGCACACCAGCAAAATCCGCCTCGGCGCCGGTGGCATCATGCTTCCCAACCACGCACCGCTGACGATCGCCGAGCAGTTCGGCACGCTCGAGACTCTGCACCCGGGTCGCATCGACCTCGGCCTCGGCCGCGCGCCCGGTAGTGATCAGAAGACGATGCAGGCTTTGCGACGCGACCCGAGTTCTTCCGACAGCTTCCCGCAGGACGTACTCGAGCTTCAGGGCTACCTCGGCGACACCTCGCGCGTCCCCGGAATCAATGCCGTTCCCGGTAAGGGCACTCACGTTCCGCTCTACATTCTCGGATCGTCACTGTTCGGAGCCAAGCTCGCCGCGATGCTCGGTCTCCCGTATGCATTTGCCTCGCACTTCGCCCCCAACGCCCTGCGCGACGCCGTCGCAATCTACCGACGCGAGTTCAAGCCGTCGGAGCAATTGGCGGAGCCGTACGTCATCGCCGGCGTCAACGTGATCGCCGCCGACACGCACGAGCAGGCTCAGCAGGACTTCCTCGCGGCCAAGCGTTCGCGCGTCAGTCTTCTTCTCGGACGCGGGCGCAAGTTCACGGACGACGAAGCGGACATGCTGCTCGACTCCCCCGCCGGTCAGCAGGTTCTGCAAATGACCAAGTACAGCGCCATCGGCACGCCTACGGAGGTCCGCGCCTACCTCGACGAGTTCACCGAGCATGCGCAGGCCGACGAGCTGATCACGGTGTCGACCGGCACCAACCGCGAGGCATGGTTGCGCACGTTCGAACTCCTCGCCGACGTGAGCGATCTGGTGCCCGCCTAAGCTGCCGGTATGGGCGATCCATCCCGTCGCGGGTTCATCTCGGTACTGGCCGTACTACTTTCGACGGGTTGGGCCGCCAACCACTTTGCTTCACTCATCCCGGTTCTCCGGGTGGACGAGGGCCTCTCTCATGCCGTACTCGATGGTGTCTTCGGTATCTATGCGCTCGGACTCCTACCCGGCCTGTTGACCGGTGGAGCAGTGTCGGACCGCGTCGGCCGAGCTGTAGTCGTCCTTCCCGGAGCACTCATAGCCTCGCTCGGAACCTTGATTCTTCTTCTCTGGCACGACGCGCCCGGGCTCATGGTCGGGCGCCTCGTAGTCGGTATCGGTGCCGGTCTGGCAATCGGCGCCGGTACCGCGTGGGCAGCTGACCTTCGCGGCAAGTCCGGAACCGTGATGGCGGGCGTCGTACTCACCTCGGGCTTTGCACTGGGACCAATGTTTTCGGGTCTGTTGGCACAATTTGCCGCCTTCCCACTCGCTACGCCCTTTGTCGTCTCGGCCGTCTTGTCGGTGGGTTCGGTTGCCGCGGCGGCTGAGTGGAGTCGTACTCCTGCTCCCACCAAAGCTGCGACGTTCACACAGGTTCCCGACCGTGCAGAGCGGTCGGGAACCAATGTGAAGGGCGCACTGCTCTGGGCACTTCCGTTGGCGCCATGGGTGTTCGCCAGCGCAACAGTGTCTTTCGTGACCATGACGGCCAGGCTCGGGGACCGCTACTCCGGTCCTCTCCTTCCGGGTTTCGCGGCGGCGCTGACCTTGGGTGCTGGAATCCTGGTTCAAACTGCTGCGCGCCATCGCAATTGGGGTCCTCAGGCCGGCACGGTCGGCGCCGCGCTGGCGGCGCTCGGATACCTTCTGGTCGCGGTCGGCGGCGCACGCCCCGCGCTCGGTTTGTTCATCGTCTGCGCGCTCGTCCTCGGTACGGCCTACGGACTGTGCCTGCGTGAGGGACTGCTCGACCTCGAGTCGCTGGCTCCCCCGGCCTCGCGGGGCGCCCTGACCGGGATCTTCTACGTCGGCACCTATCTCGGATTCGGACTGCCGGTGCTACTGGTTGTCATCGAACCCACGATGGGTCCGTCACTGCCGTTGGTGATCCTCGCCGCTGTTGCCGCCGTTGTTGCCGTGGTCCGATTCCGTCGATTGCGGTCGCCCCAGGCTTCCACGTCACATCCGCGTCTCGAAGCCGCATCGGTCTGAACACCCGTTCGGACGGAGTTGGCGGTACTTGCAGTCGCAGCTACCCGGCGGTGTTAGCGTCGGAGGACCAGAAGGTAACTGCGTAGGGACACAGCACATGGGTAAGAGCGAGGCGGGCAAGGCCGAATCGGGCAAGAGCAGTGCCGACGATCTGACGGGTCGGCGCATCCTGATCACCGGTGCCGCCCGCAACATCGGTTCTTCGCTGGCCAGACGCCTGTACGACCGTGGTGCGTCCGTGGGACTGCTCGGCCTCGAGCCGGAACTTCTCGAGCAAGTCGCCACTTCCTGCGGCCGCGCGCCGTGGCAGTTGTGCGATGTCGCCGACCCCGAGCAGGTATCTCGCGGCGTCGACTACATCGCTGAGAAGTTGGGAGGCATCGACGTCGTCGTGGCCAATGCCGGCGTCGAGGCGAACTCGTCGATCCTCGGCGGAGACGTCGAAGACATGCGTCGCGCAGTCGAAGTCAACCTAATGGGCACGTACTACACCCTGCGCGCAGCGGGTCCCCACATCAGTCACGAAGATGGTTACGCCCTGGTGGTCGCCTCGGCCCACGGCGCGGCGAAGCACCCGTTCCGCGGACCGTTCGGTGCTTCGCGCGCCGGTGTCGAAGCGTTGGGCGACGCGTTGCGCTTGGAAATGAAACACCTTGGTACCAAGGTGGGCGTCGCGTATATCGGAGACATCGACACCGATACCACCGCACTCTCTTTCGACGGCGCTCGCGGAACCCTCGCCAGCGCCGGCACCACGACCGTCGCCGACGCCGTCGACGCGTTCGAGCGCGGTATCGTCGGCCGGAAGTCACGCGTACACGCGCCCCGCCGCAGCGCTGCGGTTCGCCACATCGCGCAACGAGCTATCGACCTCCGTCCCTCTCACATCCGTGGAGTCGCATGAACCCCCGCATCCCACCCGGCCGATTCAAGGACCTCGGTCCGATCAACTGGGGAATCTGGCGCGTCCTGTCGAAGGCTGCCGGAGCACCCGATGCGCATCTGTTCAGCACCTTGGGGCGCACGGGCGGACTCTTCCGCGGTTGGCTGCACTACTCCGGCTCACTCATGCCCGGCGGCAAGATCTCTCGGCACGACACCGAACTGATCATCCTGCGGGTCGCACATCTGCGGGACTGCGGTTACGAGATGGATCACCACATCAGGCTCGGCCGCAAAGCCGGAATCGACGCAGAACAACTGGCCCGGATCATCGAGGGCCCTGACGCTTCCGAGTTGAGTCCGCGTCACCGTGCGATCCTGACTGCGGTAGACGAGTTGGTCACCACCAAGGACATCACCGACAACACGTGGGGAACGCTCTCGCAGCATCTCGACGATCGTCGGTTGATCGAATTCACATTGCTGGTCACCCAGTACGACGGCCTGGCCACCACGATCGGAACCTTGCGGGTTCAGCGCGACTTCTCCTGAAGTTCCGCGGCGGCCGTAACTCAGCTCTAACCCGAGGACATCTGGACGAAACACCTGATCAATAGCGTATACAGGTATGTCGACAGGGATGAATACGGCTCCGGAGCCACTGCGTGAGGTGGTCTACCGGGAACTACGCACCGAACTGGTCAACGGGACCATCGGGTTCGATCAGCGCCTGACGGAACCGAAACTCTCCACGCGTTTCGGCATTTCTCGCACGCCCATACGGGAAGCGTTGACGATGCTGTGCGCCGATGGACTCCTGCGCCGGGAAGAGTACGGATTCTCCGCCGTGCGCCCGAGCATCCCGCGGATCCGAGATCTGTACGAACTCCGAATCACCCTGGAATTACAAGGAATTACCCGAGCGATCGCAGATCCGACGATCCGGCACGATCGAACGATCCTCGACGACGAGTTGGTGCGGTGGCGTGCCCTAGCTCTCGATCCGCCGGCTCAGGAACCGGGGTTCGTCGAACGGGACGAGGAATTCCACGTCGCCGTACTGACGGCGTCGGGAAACAATGAACTGGTCGCGTCGCTGCTGTCGGTGAATTCCCGTATCCGGCACGTTCGGATGTACGACTTCATGGTCAACGGCCGCATCGACACCTCGATCGCGGAGCACATTCGAATCCTCGAAGAACTACGTGCCGGCAATCTGCCCGAGGCCCGCACGCTTTTGCACCAGCACATCGGCGAGTCTCTCGACGTCGTCCTCGACCGGGTGACCCGCGCGATCACCGCGCTCTCACTCGCCAACATCACGGACTGATCGGAGCAGTACACACCATGACCATCGCAGCAGAAGTTTTCACCCCGACAGCCCGGGTCGAGCAGGCATTCCAGCGGATCGAGGAAGTAGATCGCCCCGAAATCTGGATCACGTTGCGCCGCAAGGAAGATGTGCTTGCCGATGCCGCCTCGGCCGAAGCCAGAATCGCCGCGGGCGAGCATCTTCCCCTGGCTGGGCGCCTGGTCGCCGTCAAGGACAACGTCGATGTCGCCGGTCTGCCGACCACAGCGGCGTGCCCCGAATTCGCGTATGCGCCGGATGAAACGGCCAGTGCCGTTGAACGGTTGATCGAGCACGGGGCTGTTGTTCTGGGGAAGACCAATCTGGACCAGTTCGCCACCGGACTGGTCGGAACGCGTAGTCCGTACGGAGCCGTTCGCTGCGCATGGGACGAGAAGTTGATCTCGGGCGGTAGTAGCTCCGGATCCGCCGTCGCCGTGGCACTGGGGATTGCGGATATCGGAATCGGTACCGACACTGCCGGTTCGGGCCGGGTGCCGGCAGCGTTCCACGGGCTATACGGACTCAAGCTCTCGCTCGGCGTCATTCCCGTCCACGGAGTGGTGCCCGCCTGCATCGACTACGACGCTGTGACGGTATTTGCCGGCGACCTCGAATCGGCAACCGCGGCAGCGGCAATCATGGTCGGCCTCGAACCTCGAGATCCCCGCAGCCGAGTCTGGCCTTCCGACGTTCGTCTCGCGGCGGCGCCGAATCCCCGCGTCGCCGTGCCCCGAATCGAGGATCTGACGCAACTGAGCCCGTCGTATCTGGCAGCGTTTCAGGACACCGTGGCAGCTCTGGTAGCCGGCGGCGCCGAGACCGAGACCGTCGACATCTCCGGGCTGCTCGACGCGGCCCGATTGCTCTACGACGGCGCCGTGGTGGCGCAGCGGTACGCCGCGGCCGGCGAGTTCCTCGAAACTCGTCCTGCCGGAGCCGATCCCGCGGTGTCCGACATCGTGCTCGGCGCGAAGCACCCCACCGGATACCAGCTGGTCGACGATCTCGACGCTCTCACCCGCGCCAAGGCCGCTGCCAGGGCACTCCTCGCCGGGTTCGACGCCCTACTGCTTCCCACCACCACCGAACATCCCACGATCGCCGCCGTGACCGAGGATCCGTTCGGAATCAACCGCCGGATGGGAACTTTCACCAACTTCTGCAACCTGCTCGACATGGCGGCCGTCGCGGTGCCTGGACACCGCACCGTCGAAGATCACCCGTTCGGCGTCATGTTCGTCGTACCCGCTTTCGACGACCAGATCGCCATCGACCTCGCTGCGCGACTCGGTGGTGTGCCATCACCCACCCTCGTCAATACCGGAATCGACCTCGCAGTATTCGGCGCTCACCTGCGCGGTCAACCCCTCAACACACAGCTGGTCGACCTCGGCGCGCGGTTCGTCGAAACCGTCACGACCTCGGATGCCTACCGGCTCTTCGCTCTCGACACGACGCCACCGAAGCCCGGCCTGGTACGCCGTGGGCCTGGACTCGGCGCACCGGTCGTCGGCGAGATCTTCCGGATCTCACCGGCCGGCCTGGGAGCATTCCTCGCTGCCTTGCCGGCACCGATGGCGCTCACGAGCGTCGAGTTATCCGACGGCAGAACAACTGTCGGTTTCAGCTGCACTCATGACGCAGTAAACGGCGCAGCTGACATCACCGGCTACGGCGGTTGGGCCGCGTACCTCTCTCGCTGACAGTCAGGGCTTGCAGATTCGAGTGACGGCCTCGCGCACCACTTCACGGCGGCGCGCGATCTCGTCGGCGTCGACGTTCTGGTTGTCGGCTACACCGGGGGCCACTACCCAACCGAACACGAGGCCGAACAGCATCGTGATCAGGTCCTGGGGGTCCCAGTGCTTGGAGATGAGGCCGTCTTCTTGAGCCTTGCGGATCGTGGCCATTCGCGGAACCCAGCTGGAATGTTCCTCGGCCAGCTTCTTCATCCGTGGCGCCTCACCCTGCAATTGACCCCAGATCATCATCCGCTGAATCTGTGGTTTGCCGAGCATTGCGTCGAACAGTTCGACGGCATGCGCGGGCATGTCCTCACCGGTGAACTCGACGGACTCCATCGCCTGCTCGAAGTCGACGTCGAGCACCGCGTGGAACAACGCGACCTTGTCGCCGAAATAGGCGTAGAGGCGCTCCTTACTGGCGTTTCCGTTCTTCGCGATCCGATCGATGCGC
Source organism: Rhodococcus sp. KBW08 (assembly GCF_003852455.1). Taxonomy (NCBI): domain Bacteria; kingdom Bacillati; phylum Actinomycetota; class Actinomycetes; order Mycobacteriales; family Nocardiaceae; genus Rhodococcus; species Rhodococcus sp. KBW08. The sequence continues at coordinate 124,069 of NZ_QAJJ01000010.1, read as the reverse complement.
GCACCGGCAAGCCCGTAGGTACCGAATTCTTCTTGCGCAGCGTCGAGGATTCGCTGTTTCGTCGCGGTCACGTCAGTGGGAGCCATAGTGATGATGGTAACCGAACGAACTATTTCGTTTGACTCACCCGAGAAGGCTGGAATACCTTTTTCCAATGACCACCACGTCCCACGTCGACGGCGGCACTCTGCCACCGATCCCGGCTGCCTCCGAGAATCCGAATCATCAACGTCGCTGGCTGGTGCTCTGCATCGTCGCGTTCGCTCAACTCATGGTGGTGCTCGACGGCACCATCGTCTCCATCGCACTACCGGCGGCCCAGGAGGAACTGGGCATCAGCGACCTTGACCGTGCGTGGGTGGTCACGTCGTACGCCTTGGCGTTCGGTGCGCTGCTGCTCCTCGGCGGACGTATCGCCGACTACTGGGGCCGAAAGCGATCCTTCATCGTCGGCATGGCCGGCTTCGCGGTTGCCTCCGGCATCGGCGGCATCGCGCAGAGCGGTATCGAACTGTTCATCGCTCGCGCCGGCCAGGGCGTCTTCGCAGCATTGCTCGCGCCCGCTGCGCTGTCGATGCTCACCACCACCTTCATCGGAGAGAAGGAGCGCGCCAAGGCTTTTGCCGTCTACGGCGCGATCTCCGGCGGTGGCGCTGCCATCGGCCTGCTCCTCGGTGGAGTGCTGACGCAGTACGTCGACTGGCGCTGGTGCCTGCTCGTCAACATCCCGATCGCTCTGATCGCCATCGCTGCAGCCGTCCCGATCGTCAAGGAGACCAAAGCGCACGGTGACACGAGCTACGACCTTCCCGGCGCTGTCCTCATCGCCCTGGGGCTCGGCTCACTGGTCTACGGATTCACACGCGCCGAGCACGGCTGGGGTCAGGCTGACACTTTGCTGTTCATCGCACTGGGCCTGGTCTTCCTCGCGATCTTCGTGGTCGTCGAGAGCCGCAGCAAGAATCCGCTTCTACCGCTGAGCGTTCCGTGGCATCGCGATCGCGGCGCTGCTCTGATCGGCTCCATGCTGGTGGGCGCCGCCCTGCTCGGCGGCACGTTGTACCTGACGTTCTACCTGCAGATCGTGCTCGGATTCAGCCCGGTCATGGCCGGCGTCGGATCGCTGCCGATGGCGTTCTTCATCGTCTTGGCGTCGACCATCGCAGCGCAGTTGTCCACCAAGATCGGCCCCAAGCCGCTCATGGTCGCGGGCCCGCTGGTGGCTGCGGTAGGACTGCTCATGCTGACCCAGATCGAGGTACACAGCTCCTACTGGACGCACGTGTTCCCCGGCCTCGCGATCTTCGGCTTCGGACTCGGTCTGCTGATGGTGCCGATGCAGAACCTCGCACTGATCGGCGTTCCCGACCACGACGCCGGCGCTGCCAGTGCCCTGGTCAACGCCACCCTGCAGATCGGCGGTGCACTCGGCACCGCACTGTTCACCACGATCTACGCTTCGGCCAAGTCGGCCTTCACCGCCGACAACGCGGCGCCGATCCCGCCGGAAGGCATTCCTGTCGACATGTCGAATGCGACCATCCCGGCCGGCGATCAATTGGCACTACTCCCCCAGCCGGTGCAGGACTTCGTCGCCTCGATGACGGACTACTTCTTCGGCGCCGAGGTATCCGGATACTCGGCCGCATTCGGTTGGGCGGCAATCCTGTTGGCGATCATCGCACCGGTAGTGCTGGTTCTGGTCCGCGCCAAGAAGGGTGATCTGCCCGCCGAGGGTGCCGTCCACATGGGGTAACCGCTGTGCGCCTTTATTAACCGCCCGCGGTTAATAAAGGCGCACAGCAGGTCAGGCCTGCTTCAACACCTCAGCCACCGGAGTGCTGCTGCGGCCGATCAACTTCTGCAGGTCACCCGACTCGGTGTCCAACGCCCCCTTGGCAATTGCAGCATCGGAATCGGCGAGGATCTGCGCAACCGGTGCAGACAGTCCGACACTTTCGAGAATGCCTTCGTATGCCTGCTCGTCCACGAACTGGTACACGACGGGCTTGCCCGCGAATTCGCTGATCTTCTCGGCCAATTCGGCGTAGGTGAGCCTCTCGTCACCGCCCAACTCGTACACTGCGCCTTCGTGGCCACCGGTGGTCGCGACTACCGCGGCGGCGTCGGCGTAATCCGCACGCGCCGCAGCCGCGATCTTGCCTTCCGCTCCCGCACCGACCAGTGCGCCGCGTTCGATCACACCGGCCAGGTCGTTGGTGAAGTTCTCCCAGTACCAACCGTTGCGCAACAGCGCGAACGGAATACCGCTCCGAGCGAGCACGTCCTCGGTCGCCTTGTGCTCGGCAGCAAGCTTCATCGGCGTGTCCTGAGCATTCAAGATGCTCGTGTAGGCGATGAATCCGACGCCGGCAGCCTTCGCCGCGTCGATGATGTTGGTGTGTTGCGCGAGCCGTGACCCCACTTCACTTCCCGAGATCAGCACCAGCTTGTCGACGCCCGCCAGTGCGGTTTCCAACGCCGAGGCATCGGCGTAGTCCGCTTGGCGTACAACTACTCCGCGGGCGGCGAGGCTTTCCGCCTTCTGTGGATTGCGGACGACTGCGACGATGTCGGACGCGGCGGTTCCCCGCTCGATCAACGACTCGACGACCAGTTGTCCGAGGTTTCCGGTTGCGCCGGTGACTGCAATGCTCATGCGAACTCCCGATCCAGGTTGAAGCGTAAATGCGTTCTGCAACCATCATGCACTTATTTTTCGTAAGTGCAACACGTCGAGTTAGCGCTATGGGATCGTGCAGTAGTAGCCTGGGTTCATGACCAGCACCGACTCACCTTCACGTGCTGCCCAGACCCCTGATCCGAATGCCGACGTCGTGGACCCAACCCTCGAGGCTGACGTCTTCGCTCGCGGGTGCAACTCTCGGGCGGCATTGCAGAATGCAACCGGACGCTGGGGCGCACTCGCACTGGCAGCATTGAACGAGGGCCCGTACCGGTTCAGTGCCCTGCGCCGACGCGTCGACGGAGTCAGCGAGCGCATGCTCTCGCAGACCCTGCAAACACTCGAGCGGGATGGCCTCGTGCACCGTGAGGTACTCGAAACCATCCCGCCCAAAGTCGAATACAGTCTGACCGAACTCGGCGCCGACGTCGCCGCAAAGATCACGGCCCTGATCGAACTCCTCGAATCGCAGGTTCCGAAAATCGTTGCGTCACAAGCGTCGTACGACGCTCGGAATCAGCTCAGCTTGTCCGAAAGCTGAGCGATGAACTCGTCGAATGCGTAGGGAACGCTCAGCACCGTCGGAGCGGACGTAGCCATCGCGTAGTCCATTCCGACCAGGCGAACCAGGCGGCCGTTCGACACCGAGGTCATGTTCGCGAACGGACCGAAGGACATGAGCTTGTCCAGGTTGGTGCCGTCGGCGTCGACGAGAATGAAGACGTCGGAGTCGAGTGTGTCGATGGATTCCATGCCCACGGACACCGAACTGTCGCCGGAAGTGCACACCGCGTCGACACCGGGCGAGGTCTTCAGCCCGAGCTGACCGAGAAGACGGATCCGCGGGTCGGTGCCGCAGAATACGATCAAACCCTCGTCGGTGCGCATTGCATACGTGGCGGTCTTGCCCTGGAACTGGGGGTGATCTGCGGCCTGCTTCTCGAAGTACGCCCCGGTCTCGTCGATCAGCGTCTGCGCCTGCGCCGGCTGTCCGAGTGCCGCGCCGATCATGCTCATCTGCTTGTCCCACGCCGTATCCCACGGCTGGTCGGGGAACGCGACAGTCGGCGCGATGTCGCTGAGGCGCTTGTACTCGCCCTCGTCGATGCCGGAGTAGACGGCGAGGATCACGTCGGGATCGAGCCCGAGGATCTGCTCGAACGGGATATCGGGATTGGTCGTCATGAGAACGGGCTTGGCACCGTTCAGACGCGAAGCGTCCCAGGGCAGGATGTTGTTCTCGATGCCGTCGCCGGAGAAGCTCTCCATGGCGACCGGGACCTTGTTCAGCGCGATCACCGAATCCTGGCCACTCCATCCGATGGTCACGATGCGCATCGGCTCCGCGTCGATCGTCGTCGAGCCGTAGGCGTGGTCGACGGTCACGGGGAACGCCCCCGCCTCGGCGGCACCCGAAGCTTCGGTGTCAGATCCGGAGTCAGCTGAGGTCCCACAGGCGGAGAGCGTCAGCGCGACGCAAGCCGCGAGCAGTACGGAACGAGTTTTCATGAGTGGTCCTTCGAAAGCCGGATGGTCGACTCGGGACGCTAATGCGTTGCGCGCCTACACCCCGACTCGAAGGCCTCAGATGGCGGTTTCGCAACACAACTCGACACAAAAGACGAAAAACCCCGTGCGCCTTTCCGGTAGAGCGAACTACCGAAAAAGGCGCACGGGGCCGAAGGCCCTGCCGTCAGAAGTTGATCATGTGGCCTGCGAGGCCGTGGATCGCTTCCTGCAGAGCCTCACTGAGTGTGGGGTGGGTATGGACGTTGCGTGCCAACTCGTTGACCGTGAGGTCCCACTTCTGGGCCAAGGTCAGCTCGGGCAGCAGTTCCGAAACGTCCGGTCCGATGAGGTGCCCGCCGAGCAGTTCGCCGTACTTCTTGTCGGCGATCAGCTTGACGAAACCGGTCGGGTCACCGAGACCGTGTGCCTTGCCGTTGGCAGCGAACGGGAAGTTCGCGACCTTGACGTCGTAGCCCTCGGCCTTGGCCTGCTCCTCGGTCAAACCGAACGAGGCGACCTGCGGCTGGCAGAACGTCGCACGCGGCATCATCCGGTAGTCACCGAGTGTCTGTGTCTCCGCGCCGCCGATGGTCTCGGCAGCGACGACAGCCTGAGCTTCTGCGACGTGCGCGAGCTGCAGCTTGGCGGTGACGTCACCGATGGCGAAGATGTGCGGGACGTTGGTGCGCATGTAGTCGTCGATCGCGATGGCGCCGCGATCGGTCAACGCGACACCGGTGTTCTCGAGACCGAAGCCCTCCACGCGCGGTGCGAAGCCGACGGACTGCAGAACCTTGTCGACGACCACGGTCTCGATCTCGCCGGACTTGTTGTCCTTGATCGAGACGGTGACCTTGCTGCCGTCGTCGCTGATGGACTGCACAGCGGCACCGGTCTTGATGGTGACGCCGAGCTTCTTGTACTGCTTGGCGATTTCCTTCGAGACGTCGGCGTCCTCGTTGGGCAGTGCCCGATCGAGGAACTCGACGATCGTGACGTCGACGCCGTAGTTCTTGAGGACGTAACCGAACTCCATGCCGATCGCGCCGGCACCGACGATGAGGATCGAACCCGGAAGGTCACGGGTGAGGATCTGCTCTTCGTAGGTCACGACGTTCTCGCTCAGCGAGGTGCCGGGCAGCAGCTTGGTGTACGAACCGGTCGCGATGATCGCGTTGTCGAACGTGATCGTCTCGGTGCCACCCTTGCTCAGCTCCACGCTGATGGTGTTGGCGTCGACGAACGTGCCCTTGCCGTCGTACTCCGGGATCTTGTTCTTCTTCATCAAGAAGTGAATGCCCTTGACTCGCCCGTCCGCGACCTTGCGGCTGCGATCGAAAGCGGAGCCGAAATCGAAGGACACGTCTCCGGACATGCCGAACGTCTTCGCTTCTTTCGTGAAGATGTGCGCGAGTTCGGCGTTACGGAGAAGCGCCTTGGACGGAATGCAGCCGACATTCAGGCATACACCGCCCCAGTACTTCTGCTCGATGATGGCGGTGCTCAGGCCCAGTTGTGCCGCGCGGATAGCAGCGACGTACCCACCGGGGCCGGCTCCGAGGACAACGACGTCATAGTGTGAGGTCACGATTCACCAGGGTAGTCCTGCATCGTTTCGCTGTCCCCAGATGGTCGCATTACCCGTCGGTAGCCCACACTTCTCGGGCAACTCGGGCGAAATTTCCGCCGTACACGGCCTCGATCGACGGCTCGTCGAAGCCCCGCTCACGCAATACCTGATCAAGTGTCAGCACGTCCTCCGGTGGAGTCCACTGCAGTGGCCCCCACGCGGTGTACGCCTCGGAGAACGACGACGGGTTCTGCTCGATCTCTTCGCGGAAGTCGTCGGCGTCGAAGGAGAAGTCGGAGCCGATCCCGACGTGATCGATGCCGACGAGTCCGACAGCCTCTTCGATGTGGTCGGCCATCGCGGACAGCCGAGCCTGGTCGTCATCCGGTCCGTTGACGCCGAGGAATATGCCCACGCCGTTGATCCCGATGACGCCGCCGGTCTCCGCACACGCTCTGGCCTGATCGTCGGTGATGTTGCGCGGATGCTCCCACAACCTTCGGAGGTTGGAGTGGCTGTAGATCATTGCTCGCTGGGTGATAGCTGAGATGTCCAACCCCGTCTGTACCGAACAATGTGAGCCGTCGACCGTCATTCCGACGCGATTCATCTCGGCAACCAGGTCACGGCCGTATCCACTCAACCCCGTGTCCGCCAGGTCCAAGCATCCGCAGCCGGCAGCGTTCATGTAGTTGTACGTCGGCAACATCGAGCGGACTCCGAGGTCGTAGAAGTACGAGACGTTGGCCAGGTCTCCCTCCAGCGGATTCGAGTCCTCCAGGTCGAAGGCCAGGGCGATTCCGCCGGACTCCTGAATCTCGACGACGCCGTCGACGGTGAAGACAGGGGTTATCTCCGGAAACTCGACCCGCGCCTGCCACGCGAAACTCTTGGCGATTGCCGTCGAGTCCGCGCGAGTCTGCGGCGAGTAACCGACGTTCACCGAAACGTAACTCCCCGCTGGGCGCTGATATCGGAGAAGATCTTCGACAGACGCGTTCGACTGCAGAGGTAGGCAACAATGTTGTTCCCATAGTGGATATGTCCGGTTCACTCACTAATCCCGTCGATGATCAGGGAAATTCACCTGAAACTGGTCGTACGTTCAGCAAATCTCTGGTTCACTGGCGGATAACGCACCGATGCGGTAGAACTTACAAGACTCACACGCCCTGTACCTATCGACAGAGCATGTACCCAGCATGAATTCCCGTACGGGAACAGCAACAAAGGACCGTTCACTCCTGGGCGGATTCGAAGGAATTTTAGGTGGAGGTTTCTGAACGTATGCGTGCTCGCACTTTCAAGCGTGGCCGTCTGGTCGCCGCTGTAGCCGCAGTATCCGTGCTGCCGATGCTGATCAGCCCTGCAGTGTCGTCCGCAGGCGGAGATCCGTCGACCACCACGGCAACTGTAGCCAAGGCAAACACAACGGGTTCCAAGCTCTCGAGCCGCACGGACAACGGGCGCATCGCCACCATCAAGGTGTACTCCCCTTCCATGGAACGCGATATTCCGCTCGAGGTCATCCTCCCGGCAGACGGCAGCGAACCCCGCCCGACGCTCTACCTGCTCAACGGTGCAGGCGGCGGCGAAGACCGGGCGACGTGGCAGCGTCAGACCGACGTCAACGAGTTCTTCGCTGACAAGAACGTCAACGTCGTCACCCCGCTCGAAGGTGCATTCAGCTACTACACCGACTGGGTGAACGACGACCCGTCCCTCGGCCGTCAGAAGTGGCAGACGTTCCTGACCCAGGAACTCCCGCCCGTCATCGACGCCGAGTTCAACACCAACGGCGTCCAGTCGATCTCCGCGATCTCGATGACCGCGACCTCGGTCCTCAACCTCGCCATCGCAGCTCCGGGCCTCTACAAGGGCGTCGGTGCATACAGCGGATGCGCCGAGACCAGCACACCGGTCGGCCAGTCCTCCATCGAACTGGTTGTGGGCATGCGCGGCGACGCTGACGTGACCAACATGTGGGGCCCCCTCGACGGCCAGGGCTGGATCGACAACGACCCCGTCGTCAACGCCGAGAAGCTCCGCGGCACCGAACTCTTCATCTCCACCGGCTCCGGACTCCCCGGCCCGCACGACACCCTCAACAACGAGGCGATCAACGGACAGGTCGGCACACTCGCCAACCAGGTGATCGTCGGCGGTGTCATCGAGGCAGCAGTCAACTACTGCACCCACAACCTCGCCTACCGCCTCAACGATCTGAAGATCCCGGCCACCTTCGACTTCAAGCCGACCGGCACCCACTCGTGGGGCTACTGGGAAGACGATCTCCACAACTCCTGGCCGATGCTCGCTCGCTCGATGGGCATCTGACCGAAATCGTTTCAGCTCGACCCCGCTCCCTGCACTTCCGGGAGCGGGGTCGAGTTCTTTTCAGAACTAATTCGAGGGTTAATTCCGGGGCCAATTCAATTGTCAGGCAAGCAAATCGCGTCACTTTCTGCTGCTGCTCTGCTTTACTGACACATAACAAAAAGTGAACCTGTTCCAGTCAGGGCTCACAGGCACTTCGATCCGTTCCGGATCCGAAGACATTCAGGTGGAGGATCCGAACGTATGCGTGCTCGAATTTTCAAGCGTGGCAGTGTGATCGCAGCTCTCGCAGTGGCCACGGTGCTGCCGATGCTGATCAGTCCGGCGACAGCTTCTGCGGGCGGTGACACGTCCGGATCGCACGTCGTGAGCAACACCAAGACCGGCGACCGCAAGGTCACCATCTCGGTCTTCTCCCCGGCGATGGATCGCAACATCCCGCTCGAGGTCATCCTCCCCGCAGACAACAGCGAACCCCGCCCGACGCTCTACCTACTCAACGGTGCAGGCGGCGGCGAAGACTCGGCGACCTGGCAACGCAAGACCGACGTCATGAACTTCTTCCAGGACAAGAACGTCAACGTCGTCACACCGCTCGAAGGCGCATTCAGCTATTACACCGACTGGGTGAACGACGATCCGGTTCTCGGTCGCCAGAAGTGGCAGACGTTCCTGACCAAGGAACTCCCGCCCGTCATCGACGCCGAGTTCAATACCAACAAGGTCCAGTCGATCTCCGCGATCTCCATGACCGCGACCTCGGTCCTCAACCTCGCCATCGCGGCTCCCGGCCTCTACAAGGGCGTCGGCGCGTACAGCGGATGTGCCGAGACCAGTACTCCCGTCGGTCAGAGTGCGATCGAACTTGTCACAGGTACCCGCGGCGGAGCTGACATCACCAACATGTGGGGCCCGCTCGACGGTCAGGGCTGGAAGGACAACGATCCGGTCCTCAACGCCGAGAAGCTCCGCGGCACCGAGCTCTACGTCTCCACCGGCTCCGGACTCCCCGGCCCACACGACACTCTCGCCAATCCCGCGATCAACGGTCAGATCGGTGCGCTCGCCAACCAGGCGATCGTCGGCGGCATCATCGAGGCAGCGGTCAACTACTGCACCCACAACCTCGCCTACCGCCTGAGCGACCTGAAGATCCCGGCCACCTTCGACTTCAAGCCGACCGGCACCCACTCGTGGGGCTACTGGCAGGACGATCTCCACAACTCCTGGCCGATGCTCGCTCACTCCCTGGGCGTCTGACCCGATTCATTCTCACTCGACCCCGCTCCAGTGTTTCGGGAGCGGGGTCGAGTGCTGTCGGGAGCGAGCAGTAAGAATGGACGTATGACTTCCGATCAGCAGCCCACCACCGGCGACGACCCCTACCTCTGGCTCGAAGACGTGACCGGTGAGTCTGCACTCGATTGGGTCCGTCAGCACAATGCCGTGACCGAGGAGCATCTCACCGACAACGAGCGCTTCGATCGACTGCAGAGCGACGTGCGCGAGATCCTCGATACCGACGCGCGAATCCCCTACGTCCGCCGTCGAGGTGAGTTCCTCTACAACTTCTGGCGCGACAGCACCCACGTTCGCGGATTGTGGCGACGCACGACGTTCGATCAGTACGTCACCGACGACCCGGAATGGGACGTCCTCGTCGACCTCGACGCCCTGGCCGAGGCCGAGGGCGAGAACTGGGTCTGGAAGGGCACGCAACTTCTACGGCCACACCGCAACCGTGCATTGATCAGCCTCTCCCGCGGCGGGGCAGACGCGGCGGTCGTTCGCGAGTTCGACATCGACAAGCGTGAGTTCCTCGCTCCCGAGGGCGAGAATCCCGGCTTCTACCTTCCCGAGGCCAAGACCGACATCGACTGGATCGACATCGATACCGTCTACGTCGGAACGGATATCGGACCAGGGTCGCTCACCGATTCCGGATATCCCCGTCTGGCCCAGCGGTGGAAGCGCGGCACTCCCCTCTCCAGCGCCGAGACCGTCTACGAGGGCCAGTCCACGGACGTGGCCATCTCGGCTTCGCACGATCCGACGCCCGGGTTCGAACGAGACTTCGTCACTCGCTCGGTCGATTTCTACAACTCTCAGCATTTCGAAGTTCGCCCCGACGGTGAACTGGTGCTCGTGGACGTCCCCGAGGACGCCGGGATCTCGATTCACCACGAGTGGTTGTTGATCCGCACCAAGTCCGTGTGGGCCGTCGAGGACACCGAATATCCGACCGGCGCACTGCTTGCCATCCGTTACGACGATTTCCTAGCCGGCTCACGCGCACTGACATCGATCTTCGAACCCGACGCACATTCGTCGCTCGAGCACTACACCTGGACACGCGATCATCTGATTCTGGTGGTCCTGACCGACGTGCGCACGACGCTGCGCATCCTGACGCCGGGCGAAAACGGCTGGGAGGATCGACCTTTCGAAGGGCTTCCAGAACTGACCAGTATCGAAATTCTCGACACCGACCCTGATGTCAGCAACGAGTACTTCGTCAATTCGAGTGGATACACCTCCCCTGCAACTCTTTTGCACGGCGTGATCGGCGAAACCGAACCCACTGCCCTCAAGCAGGCTCCCTCGTTCTTCGACGCCGAGGGCATCACCACGGAGCAGTTCTTCGCCACCTCTGCCGACGGCACCCAGGTTCCGTACTTCGTGGTGCGCAGTCCGCGTAGCGAGCCCGGCCCCACCCTGCTCTACGGGTACGGCGGATTCGAGATCTCGCTGACACCGTCGTACAGCGGTTCCCTGGGCCGTGCATGGCTGACGCAGGGCGGAACCTATGTGGTTGCGAACATTCGTGGTGGCGGCGAGTACGGACCCGGTTGGCACACACAGGTTCTCAAGGCCGGGCGCCACAAGGTGCACGAAGACTTCGCTGCCGTCGCGAGAGACCTCGTCGATCGCGGAATCACGACCCCGGATCTTCTGGCAGCTCAGGGCGGAAGCAACGGCGGCCTGTTGATGGGCATCATGCTGACCAAGTACCCCGAACTCTTCGGCGCCATCGTCTGCCAGGTTCCGCTGTTGGACATGCGTCGATTCCATCTCCTACTGGCCGGCGCTTCGTGGATGGCCGAATACGGTGACCCCGATGTCCCGGAGGAGTGGGCATTCATCTCGGAGTACTCGCCGTATCAGAACATCGACGCCGCCGCGTCGTACCCACCGATCCTGATCGCGACGTCCACCCGCGACGACCGCGTCCATCCCGCGCATGCCCGCAAGATGGCCGCACGGCTGGAAGAGCTTGGCAAGCCGGTGCTGTATTTCGAGAACATCGAGGGTGGCCACGGCGGCGCCGCGGACAATGCTCAGCTGGCCTTCAAGACTGCGCTGACCTACGAGTTCCTCTGGCAGAAACTCGGCTGATCTTTCAGCGGTCGCGCAACCACGCGACGACGCGCTCGCTCACAGCGGTGGGATTGCGTATCCAACCGTTGTGACCGAGTGGTTCGTCGATGTGCGTCATCGTCACTTGGGCCCCGGAGAGCTTGTCCACCAGGTTCTTTGCGGACCGGCGCGGAGCGAGATCGTCCCCTTCGATCGTGATCGACAGGACCGGCAAGGTCAGGCGAGCGATCCGCTCCTCGTAGTCGATATCCGCACCGACGGGTTCCATGCGACCGGTCCTGGCGAACCGGGCCCAATCGGTGATCAGTACCTTCGACTGTCGACCGAAGCCGCCGACGTTGACCCGGTCTCCCGGCCAGAAGCCGGCGATGTTGGCTGTCACCGACATCGCGGACGAACCCAGATAGAGTCCGGGCGCACGGATTCCGGGGAATCCGCGGTGATACGGCGATCCGGAGGCAACCAGGATCAGTCCGCCGAGCCGGCCCCGAATCCTGGACGCGTACATGACCCCGATCTGGCCGCCCATGCTGTGCCCCATCAGAAATGGTGTGCTGGCCGGAAACCGCTCACGCACCACCTCGAACGTCGCCGGACAATCGATCGAGACCAGTTCCTGATATCCGAAAACACTCGACGCGCTCGGGCGCGGTTTGCTGTCACCTTGGCCGCGCAGTTCACCGATGGCCGCATTGAAGCCGGCTTCGACCAGGGCCTGCGCCACCGGATCGTAGAACCCGGCGGGAACTCCGAGCCCGGGCAACATCACCACCACGGGTGCGTCGTCGTTCGGTCCGGGAAACAGACGGATCGGGGTCACGGTGCCGTCGGGGAGTTGGATCGGTACGGTCTCCATTCAACTCACACTAACCACCCACGCCGCGGATGGGCAGGGCCCACGCGCCGACTATTCGAGGCTTCCCACGATCAGCGGATCCGGAGTACCCACGATCTCGTAATCCTTGTTGTCGTAATCGAACTGACTGAGAACGTGACGCATCGCGTTTATCCGCGCGCGTTTCTTGTCATTGCTCTTGATGACGGTCCACGGAGCGGTGTCGGTATCGGTGAACCGGATCATCTCTTCCTTCGCCGCCGTGTACGCATCCCACTTGTCCAGAGAAGCGATGTCCATCGGCGAAAGCTTCCACTGCCGAACGGGATCGACCTGTCTGATCGCGAACCGCGTGCGCTGCTCCAGCGGCGAAACCGAGAACCAGAACTTGATCAAGCTGATGCCGTCGTCGACGAGCATCTGCTCGAACAACGGCACCTGGCGCAGAAAACGCTCGTGCTCCTCGTCGGTGCAGAAGCCCATGACCCGCTCGACCCCGGCCCGGTTGTACCAAGACCGATCGAACATCACCAGTTCCCCGGCGGCGGGAAGGTGCTGCACATAGCGCTGGAAGTACCACTGCGTCGACTCGCGAGCCGACGGCTTCTCCAATGCGACGACCCGTGCGCCACGAGGATTGAGGTGCTCCATGAATCGTTTGATCGTTCCGCCCTTGCCGGCAGCGTCGCGTCCTTCGAACACGATGGCGTGCCGTGCGCCGGTTTCTTTCGACCAGTTCTGCAGCTTGAGGAGTTCGATCTGCAGCAGACGCTTGGACATTTCGTACTCGTCCCGAGGCATCCGTGCGTCGTACGGGTAGCCCTCCCGCCAGGTGTCGACCTCGAAACCGTCCGGCGACGTCAGCAGCACCGGATCGTCGTCGTCATTGTCGTCGACGGTGAAGGCGGCGGTGTCGGCGAGATCGACGGCAGTCGAGAGATCCGCGAAGGCGCTGAGGAACGGTCGGCGTTCTGCTAAATCGGTCACCGCCGACAAGTTAGTCTCCCGCAGCGACTGTTCGGTGAAGCTGGGATGAACTACCGGGGTATGACACGGCGGCCTCAAAAGATCAGGGTGCAGATGGGGGTCGTCCCCGATGGTGCGCGGCGCCATCTCGCTTCAGAATTGAACCATGACATTCGAAAGCAACACACCTCGCCCCTTCACCCGTTCCAACGACAAGAAAATGTTCGCCGGAGTGTGCGGCGGAATTGCAGATTACTTCGGCGCCGACGTAAATCTTGTCCGTCTACTCGCCGTTATCGCCGCTATTTGCACGGGTGGAACCGCGGCTTTGGTATATCTCGCCGCCTGGATGCTCATGCCGTTAGGTTGAGAATTCCGGCACTTGACATGGCGAGAATTACGCGCCGACAAAAGATATTTCGGGGCCTACGCGCCAACACGAGCAGGCCCCGAAATCAACAATCTACTTGGCGGCCTTCAACTCTCCACCGCTGAGCGCAGCGAGGGCCTCGAGACCTTTGACGGCCAGGCCACTGACGCTGCCCAACCAAGATGTTCAGAAAACTCGGGGACGACGGGCGGCGTAAAGCTGAGGGTGTCGAGAGATTATCGTTCGACGAACTCACGATTTTGGTCGGAAACTGCCTGCAAAAGCGTCGTGAACCCCACCCGCAACAATTCGACGTAGTGCTCGATATCCGGCATCGTCTCTCGCGAGACGATGACATTGAGCGTCAGAGAACCTCCACGCGCGGCAATGAGGAAGTGGCGCAGAATGTCTCCGTCGACCGGCGCCTGCCCGCCGAGTACTGCCACTGCCGGCGCACCCTCGAAGACATTGCCGTCGACCGATACCGGGACATTGCTGATCGTCGTGTTCTGAATGACCTTGTGCGAAGGGTCCAGCTTGTTGAGTCGGCGCGAGAGACCGGTGAGTCTGAGCAGAGCCGCAGGCGAGGTTTCGATGCGTGTGCCGTAACGACGGACGGCTGGGTGTGAACTCCGCCCTTTGGCCCTCAGCGCCGAATCCCTGATCCGTGTCAGCCGCTCGACCGGATCTTCGACGTCCGTGTGCAGATCGACCGTCAACAGCGCCAGTTGGTTGGCCGACTCCCATTCGGCGATCTGTCGCATCGATCGGGGAACCATCGCCGCCAATCCACTGGCCGACTTCTCGCCCTTCTCCGACAGGTACACGTCGAGAGCACCGGCGACGACGGTCAGGAAGATGTCGTTGACCGTCACGCCCGGAACGGCCGCTCGGATCGCTTTGATGTCTGCGCCGTCCAGCGTCAGGAAATCGATCGTGATGTCTCCACCCAGCACGCCGTTGAATCGGGTCGGTAGGCGGTCGGCCGAGTACGTAGGTAGCTCTCCGGCCTCTTCCGCCTCCCGAACCGTCTCGGCCGCAACCTTTGTCACGGACAGACCCCGGCCGAAGCGGATCGCCTGGCCGGGCAAACCGACGACCGTGCGCCCGATCAAATCCAGCGACGAAAGCCCCGAACCGGCACGCTTCGTCTCCGGCTTCGGCGGACCGGAGAACAGAAGGTTGGTCAGATCGCGGATCGCCAGACCGTCACCGGCCCCGTGGTGGGTCTTGAGCATGATCAGCGTCAGATTGCCCGGCAGCTCGTCGATCCCGTGCACGCCGGTCATGACGTGCAACTCCCAGGGCGGCCGGGACAGGTCCATCGGCTCCCCGAGCGAGCGCCCGAGCAATTCACGGACCGGCGTCCACCCGGCAACAGGGGCACGCTGAACGTGCACGTGATCATCGACGTCGAAATCGGCCGGGACCCAATAGGGATAGTCCAGATCCAGCGGAACTCGCTGGAGGCGACTCGTGAACAGTGGCCAGTACCCGAATCTTTCGGTGATCCACCGAACCGCGTCGGCGTGCGTCATCTCTGCGAGCGGATGGCCCGTCGTGTCGAAGAAGTAGGCGCAGACCATGTGGCTCAGATGTCCGCCGGACTCGTTGTAGACGAACTCCGCGTCTCGCGGTCCCATCTGAGATACCGCGGCTGGCAACGAGTTCCGAAAGATCATGCATGCCCCTCAATTCCGACGCTGAACGAATGTCCGAATTGTAGCGAGCTGACATGCAGATCCTCTGGGTTCTGCTCGGAATCGTTGGGTATCACCAAATCCAGCAATCGGAGAAGGTGCCTGCGATTCCGATCGATCAGGAGGCAACCTCTTGGTCAGGTGAATCCGCAGTCTGCATCGCGGCTGCCGCCGCCAAATCATCGAAACTTGCTCGCAGTAGTTCGATGTAATGGTGGAGATCGGGCATGGTCGCGGTATCCGCGATGACGTTGAGGGTCAGTCCCCCACCTGCTGCGGCGACCATGAAATGCCGTAGCCCATCCCCGTCGATGGGCGCTTGCACTGCAAGCACAGCCGCGCCCGGAGCGCCGGCAAGCGTCAACCCTTCGACCGAGAGTGGAATGTTACTCACCATCGTGTGCTGGTAACGCGGTCGATCGAGGCTGTGATCGTTCTGCTTGCGCGCATACGCCATCAATCTCATCAACGGCGCCGGCGTGGTCTCGACTGCGGCCCCGGCACGCCTGACCGCGGGATGGGACGTACGCGCCTTCTCCGACCGTGCCGAACTCGAAATGAGCGCCAACCTCTCCAACGGGGACTTGACCTGGGTGTGCATATCCACCAGCAGAGCCACCAACTGATTCGCCGATTCCCACGCTTCGACCTTGCGTACCGAGCGAGGAACCATCGCAATCAAAGAACCGCTTGGCGTTTCATCTTTTTCCGTGAGGTAACGCGTCAGAGCGCCTCCGACGACGGCGAGCAGAACGTCGTTGACAGTGGCACCGGGCACCGAATCCTTGATCGCACGGACCTGCTCCCCGGACATTGTCATCGGTTCCAGAGAGGCCACTCCACTCACCTTGCCGTTGAATCGAATTGCAGGCCTTTCGTTGAGGCTCTCCACCCATTCTCCGGCCTTCTTCGCAGCGTCAGCATCTCGCTGAGCGCGTCGGTTGCCTGGTACCTGCCTTGCGAAGCGATATATTCGGCCGGGAAACCCCAGTAGCGACTTGGTGAATATCCTCGCTCGCACAAACGGCACAGACGGTTCGGACCCAGCCTGCTGCACATTGCCCGAAAAGATAGTTTCGCCCAACGTCCTGATGGCGATACCGTCAGCTGCACTGTGGTGAGACTTGAGCACCACCGCCGTCAGTCGGCCCGGCAATTCTTCAAGTCCCTCCAAACCTACGAAGAAGTGCAGTTCCCACGGCGGACGGCGCAGGTCCATCTTCGTCGTCAACAACGCGCTCAACGGCTTTTGCAGTGCTGCCCATCCTGTGTCATCGATCTTGTTGACGTACACGTGCTTTCGCACGTCGAAGTCAGGGTCTGTCACCCAGTAGGGATGGTCCAGTCCCAACGGAGTCCGTTGGACTCGTTGAGTGAACATACGATCACATCCAAGGCGTGCGGTAACCCAGTCCACTGCCTGTTCTGCCGTGAATTCCGCGCTTGGGTGCAACGATGTCTCGAAGAAGTACACAGCGATCAGATGGTTCAGGTGACCAGCGCCCTCGTGATAGATGAATTCGGCATCGCGTGGGTTCAGCTGCGCCATCCTTGCGCCTGACGTGTTGGACGCGCCCATTGAACTCCTTGTATCGCGGCTGGTTGCCCGCACATTCGCCTGAGTGCAAAGCTTGTGACTATAAATCCGGTGATTGCAAAACCAATGGTCCCCGAAGCCACAGGGCTACGGGGACCATAGTTTCAAGCAAGTGCAGGTTCGCCTGACTGCTCCGCTACGATGCTGTCCTCGACAACCGAACAATATGATGCAGTCGCTGGAGTGATCACGGCTTTTGTGGAGGATCCTTGATGATCTTGCTTCCAGCGGAAGTTAGACCAAGCATGCTCGATACCCACGTGATCATTCCGGTTAAATAAGTTTGCAGCATGACCGATTCCGTTCTTCTATGGCGTGGGGGAAGACGACAGCGCGTTCAAATACTTCACAAACGTGCCTACGAGATCGATCGATCCGAAATCGACGATCTTGGACAGGTAGTCCAGGAAGAGATCGAACATCTTTTCTCCTTCTCCTTTTACAGGCCGGCTACGGAACCGAGGACCGATTGGACGCTGCCTGCCGCAGCCTCACCGAGCGCACCGCCCATGTTGAGGCTTCCGGTGATCGACAAGAAGATTCCGTCAACGACCTTGACCAAGTAGAACAGTGGATCCACCAGGGATCCGACGTCAACGCTAGCGAGCGCACCTATCAAACTAGCTGTGTCCACCGTATTTCACACTCCTTGAGATTGATTTCGTTCACTGGGTAAATCAATTCACTTCTCAGTCGACGTTCGGGAACCACCCGAAGTCAACCGAAGCCATAAACGGGGTAAACAAAGCCACCCCGAGAATGTTTTTGATCAACCCCCCGGCCTCGCCCTCGAGAACATCCGCAATCGATCCCAGATCCATCATTCACTCCTGTCATCAAGAAACATTGGAAGAAGAACTTGCAGGTGCCGTCAACTGAGGTCGATTGCCGAAACCAACGATCCGGTGACCCCGTCGATTCCCGGCATGAGCGAACCGGACCAGACGTTACCCAGCAGGTCGGTGAACAATGCCGCCGTTGTCTGCAGGAACATGACGATCATATTGAATCCCACGCTTTCGATTGGCCGCGAATACTCACGGAACATTTACATTGGAATGCTTGATGCAGCCCACAAAGAGCCGGTCCAAGTAGCAATTAAAGAATCTCTGTCGAACGATGAAACCGAGATCCTCCGGGGTGGGTGCCCACTTTCCGCGGCTGTGACTGACATCAAGGTAGTGCAATAGGATCCGGTTTGGGTGCCTTTTGCCCAAGAATTTCAGATGGATCTGAAACCTGTTCCATATTCGCAGGTCTAGCGTCCAAGACGCTTGAAAATCGAGCAAAATGGAATAGCAACCGGAATGCACGTCATCCGAAAGGCCTAGTACTTGAGGGTATTCAGAACAGAATTATCCACCAAAAGAACTAGAGGTATCCGCACTTCACAGGTTAGCGGAGGCGAACAATCGGGACGGAAAATATCAAACATCCTTCAACATTCGGATAGATGAAGCTTCTCGTTCCCCACCTTCTCGATACACCTGTTACGCCATGAGGTTGTCCACACACACGCGGCCATCCACAAAGTGGCTTCTGAATCCGCGTCGTCAGGCCCTTGCCGCCACAGTGCATACGTGGAAGTTGTCACGAGAAACCAGTTGCTCGAGCAGGGCACCTCGAGCAGTTCGATCTCTCGATCCACGCGGTCAGGGCGACTCCATCGAATCCTGCCGTCGGTGTACTCCACCGAAGAACCTGGATACTTCGAGCGTTGCGTCGCGGTCACACTGTGGAAGCCCGAGGCCGTCCTCAGCCATACCAGCGCGGCCTGGCTGTGGGATCTCCTGCCGGAGGAACCACGCTTTGTCGAGGCCACCGTGGCTCCCAGCGTCCGAGCAGGCAGTCCGCAGTGGGTACGGCTTCACCGACGAACAGGAGTCTCGTCGGATGAGTGGATGGGTTTACCGATCGTGCCGATCGAGCAGTGCTTCATCGACGTCGCGACCACGTTGCCACGGCCGGAACTCGAGGCCTTCTTCGACGCGGCCGTATCGACCCGAGTGCCGTGGAAGTCGATAGCCGAACTGTGTGATGCGAGGCGCGGCAGGCACGGGATCCTCGCCGTACGCGAACAACTCCGCACCTGTTGCCCGCTCACTCGTTCGGAACCGGAGCGAGCAGTCGCCCGTGCGCTGACTGCGCGCAACGTCCACCTGGAGATCAACGCTCGGGTCGGACCCTACTTCGGCGACCTGGTCGACACGCGAGCCCGGGTGATCGTGGAGATCGACGGGCGCGAATTCCATACCGACCCCGCAACTTTCAACAACGATCGACGGCGTCAGAACGCACTCGTTCTCGACGGATGGATGGTGTTGCGTTACTCCGCCGCCACCGCGATGGCCCATCTCGACGCTGTGGCGGACGAAATCATCACAGTGGTCCGAAGACGCCGACACAACCGGACGTAAGCGCGGGCGTAAACGCACACAGCATCGAGCGTGCAACGGGAAACCGCGATCGCGTCGCAGCAGTGGACAAAAATGCCCACATTCATCTCCAGACAAGCAAAAGCCCGGCCCACCGAATGGTGGGCCGGGCTCTAGGAGCTAGGTGGAGATGGACTCAGAAGTCCATGCCGCCCATGCCGCCGGTCGGATCGCCTGCAGGCGCTCCGGCCTTCTCGGGCTTGTCAGCGACAACGGCTTCGGTCGTCAGGAACAGAGCCGCGATGGACGCTGCGTTCTGCAGTGCCGAGCGGGTGACCTTGACCGGGTCGTTGATGCCTGCAGCGAGCAGGTCGCCGTACTCGTTGGTCGCAGCGTTGAGGCCGTGACCTGCGGGCAGGTTGGAGACCTTGTCCGCAACAACGCCGGGCTCGAGGCCTGCGTTGAATGCGATCTGCTTGAGCGGAGCGGACAGCGCAACGCGAACGATGTTCGCGCCGGTTGCCTCGTCACCTTCGAGCTTGAGGTCGTCCAGTGCGGGAGCTGCCTGGAGAAGTGCAACGCCACCGCCGGCGACGATGCCCTCTTCGACGGCTGCCTTTGCGTTACGCACTGCATCTTCGATGCGGTGCTTGCGCTCCTTGAGCTCGACCTCGGTAGCAGCGCCGGCCTTGATGACTGCAACGCCGCCGGCCAGCTTGGCCAGACGTTCCTGCAGCTTCTCACGGTCGTAATCCGAGTCGCTGTTCTCGATCTCGGCGCGGATCTGGCTGACACGACCGGCGATTGCGTCGGCGTCGCCGGCACCCTCGACGATGGTGGTCTCGTCCTTGGTGATGACGACCTTGCGTGCCTGGCCGAGGAGCTCGAGGCCTGCGGTCTCCAAGGAGAGTCCGACCTCTTCGCTGATGACCTCGCCACCGGTGAGGATGGCGATGTCGGCGAGCTGAGCCTTACGACGGTCACCGAAGCCGGGAGCCTTGACGGCAACAGACTTGAAGGTGCCACGGATCTTGTTGACCACGAGGGTGGAGAGAGCTTCGCCCTCGACGTCCTCGGCGATGATCAGGAGCGGCTTGCCGGACTGGATGACCTTCTCCAGCAGGGGCAGCAGGTCCTTGACCGTGGAGATCTTGGAGCTGACGAGCAGGATGTACGCGTCTTCGAGGACGGCTTCCTGACGCTCTGCATCGGTGGCGAAGTACGCCGAGATGTAGCCCTTGTCGAAGCGCATGCCCTCGGTGAGCTCGAGCTGCAGGCCGAAGGTGTTGGACTCCTCGACCGTGATGACGCCTTCCTTGCCGACCTTGTCCATAGCCTCGGCGATGAGCTCACCGATGGACGGGTCGCCGGCGGAAATACCGGCGGTAGCAGCGATCTGCTCCTTGGTGTCGATCTCCTTGGCGGTCTCGAGCAGGCGAGCTGTGACAGCCTCGACAGCCTTCTCGATGCCGCGCTTGAGGCCGAGCGGGTTCGCGCCGGCTGCGACGTTGCGCAGGCCTTCACGGACCAGAGCCTGTGCGAGAACGGTAGCGGTGGTGGTGCCGTCGCCAGCGACGTCGTCAGTCTTCTTGGCGACCTCCTTGACGAGCTCGGCGCCGATCTTCTCGTACGGGTCGTCGAGTTCGATCTCCTTGGCGATGGAAACACCATCGTTGGTGATCGTGGGGGCGCCCCACTTCTTTTCGAGAACGACGTTGCGACCCTTGGGGCCCAACGTCACCTTGACAGCGTCGGCGAGGGCGTTGAGGCCTCGCTCGAGGCCACGACGTGCCTCTTCGTCGAACGCGATGATCTTTGCCATTGCGAAGTGATCCTCCGGATAGGGGGTGACACACAAGGTGACCGCTCGTCGGGTCACCTCATCGGCACAAGGCGACCGTTTGACCAGTCACCTCGTTACACGGGCGACCGATTTGCCTGGTCACCCATCTACGCCTGTGGTCTAGTCAGTGCCCGCGACGGACGACCGGGGGTGTCTATGGTTCCCGGTCTCACTGCCTCGACCTGGCACTCACGGTTCGCGAGTGCCAACTGCATTTTTAGCACTCGAGCGTGCCGAGTGCAAGGTTGAGCCTCAGCCCGCGATGCAGAACTGTCCGTTACTCAAATTGACCGCAAACGAGAGCACTCCGACGCAGTCGACGCCGTTGGCATCGGCCGTAGCGCCCGCTCCGTAACCGGCGATGGCGAAGGTGACGTTGCCGTCAGCCGCCCCGGCCCGCGCGATCCCGCCGCCGAGCGCAAATGCCTGCGCCTGACCGTTACCGCGAGAAGCCCCCAGCGCGGTTCCGAAGCCGTTTGCATATGAATTGGAGTACCCGTTGTCGGCGGCGACGCTCACGGCGGTACCGCTCTCGGCAGCACCGGCCTGCGAACGGCCGGCTCCGACGGACTGCGCGCCGCAGCTCGCGGTCCCGGAGACCTGGATGTCATTGGCCGACGGCGGCGAGACACACGTGACGGGGGCTGCCGAAGCAGCTCCCGCACCGGTCAGCGCCAGCCCGGCGGCGAGCCCCATACCTACAGTCATCACAGCCCCTGTTCTCGCCAGGCGGCCCCCCAACCGACTACTGGAAATTCCGCTGACTCGAGAGGATGAGCGACGGAACCAGACTGACGAGATCAAGGGCATAGAAAACTCCTTCGTGGAACAAGTTCATTGGATTCGGGCGCGAGAGTACCCGCTCGAGTGAAGTCCGTCACCCCCGCCTGGTCAAGCCTCGAGGACGACCCCGAGAAGGGCCGGAAGATCCGCGACCGAATCGATGACATGATCAGGCTTCTGAACCGACAGGTCGAGCACTGTTTGCCGAAACTTGCCTGTGCGCACCAGAACTCCGGTCAAGCCGACTCGTTGGGAGGAAAGGACGTCCCCGATCAGATCGTCGCCGACCATCACCGTCGCCTCCGGTTCGACATGCATCAGCTCCGTGGCTGTCAGGAACCCCGTGAGAGACGGTTTACCCACTGCGGCGATATTTACACCTGCCACTTCCTCGAAGCCCGGCAAGTACGTTCCTGTATCGATCCGAAGGCCGTCTACGGTCTCCCACATCATGCCGCGGTGCATCGCGACGACGGGCACACCGGCGAGCAGAAGTTCGAGCACTCGGCTCAGCGCCTCGTGGGTGAACTCCGGGCCGGCGCCGCCGAGAATCACGACCTCCGGATCGGCGTCGTCGAATTCGATTCCCTCGAGATCGGCAGACACGTCACCGTGATTGAGGACCCACGCCCGCGCGTCCGGGTACGTCGCCCGCACGTACTCCCCCGTGAGCCTGGCGGCGGTCACTATCTGGCTCGCCTCGACCTCGATACCCGCATCGCACAATCCCTGCGCGATGAGCGTCGAACTGCGCGAGGTTGTGTTGGTCAGAAACCCACAGGCCAATCCGCGCCGCCGAACTTCGCGTACTGCTTCCCCTGCTCCCTCGATCGGCTGCCAGGACGTGAGCAGGACTCCGTCGATATCGAACAGAACACCTTCGATGTCGGCCATTGCACCAGCCTATATTCGCCATCGAGGTCCTGCCGAGGCGTCGTAACCCGAAATCCGTCGATCGCTCAGTAGGCTCCCACCCATGGACCTGCGCGACGACGACCTCTTCTCCGTTGCCGGTTCTCTGGCCGAATTGCTCGGCGCTCCCGTCACGATCGAGGACGAGAACTCGACTGTCCTCGCGTACTCCGGCGGCGAGCAGGCCGTGGACGAAGCTCGCATCGGCACGATCCTCGGCCGGCAAGTACCCAGTCGATTCCGCCAATTACTCTCCGATGCAGGAGTATTCGATCGCCTCCACCGAGAGAGCGACCCAATCTACGTCGACCTCGAAGACCCTGCGATCACGCCGCGACTGGTCATCGCAGTTCGCGAGAACGATCACCCCGTCGGCTCGATCTGGGTCGCACTCGCCGGAACACCGACGCCCACACAGGAATCGATACTTCGATCCGCGGTATCCGTCGTGGCCGAGAGAATCGCCTCGGAGCGTGACCGGGTCGACAGCACACGCCGTCGCCAATCCCAGCGCGTCCAAGCTCTGATCGGCGGTGGCGAACCCGCATTCCGCGCCGCAGACGACTTGCGGTTGGCAGGCCCGCTCACCGTCGTCGCCGTCGGAACAGTAGCGGGACCACTGCCGGCGGGGTTGGTCGCCTCTTTGAGCTTGTACCTCGACACTCTGGCCGTCGACGCCGTTGCCGCTCAACTGTCCGAGACCATCTACCTTGTCATCGCGACCGACGAGACCAACGCTCGCCGATTGTCCGCCGACTTCCTCACCCGCGCCCGTGGCCGCGAATTCCTGGCAGTGGCCGTCGGTCGGACAGTGAAGTCTGCAAGCGAATCACATCTTTCACGCTCGGACGCCGACCATGTTCTCGGAGCGCTTCGTCATGGCCGGTCCGGCGGAACCGTCGCGGGAATGAGGGACACGTTGGCCTCCGTTCTCGCCCTGCACGTCGCCGACATCATCGACGGACTCGGCGACTCCACACCACTCGGAAGCCTCGAACGCCACGACTCTCAGCACGGCAGCGATCTGGTCGCGACGGCAAAGGCCTTTCTCGAGCACGGCGGTGACGTGGCGAATTCTTCTGCCGCACTGCATGTTCACCCCAACACGCTCCGCAACCGCCTGCGTCGAGGCAAGGAGATGTGCGGCGTCGACCTGACCGACGCCGACACCCGCTTGATTCTGATGCTGCAGTTCAAACTCGGTCGCTGAGCAGGCGCGGCGGTGCGTTGTGCGAATCCACAACGAGGTAGCTCCGACGATGGCCGAACGGCCAGTCCTTTTGCCGCCCCCGCGATTCATGCTTGAGAGAAGAGCCGGATGTGACCGGCGTCTCGGTTCGAGCAGAGTCTGTAGAAGGAGTGCGTCATGGGAACTCGTCAGAGCCCCGATCGTGTGGTCGTGGTCGGTGCGGGTGTTGTCGGATTGTCGACGGCCTGGTTCTTGCAGGAACGTGGAGTCGAGGTCACCGTCGTCGATCGCGACGGCGTCGCAGCCGACGCGAGCTGGGGCAACGCCGGTTGGCTTGCCCCCGCATTGACGCTTCCGCTGCCCGAACCCGCAGTGCTCCAATACGGCTTGCGCGCGATGCTCAGCCCGTCGTCCCCGGTGTACGTGCCACTGACCACCGATCTGAAGCTGATTCGGTTCCTGGTCGGGTTCGCGCGCCACTGCACGCCGTCGAAGTGGCAGGAAGCGATGTCGGTCTACACCGAGGTCAACCGAACAGCCTTGGGCGCGTACGACGAACTCGCCGACGGTGGCGTCAAAGAGCTGACCCGCCTGGCCGATCCTTTCCTCGCCGCGTTTGCGTCCGAGAAGGACCGACAGACCTTGGTGGACGAGTTCCACCACGTCGAAGCTGCCGGCGGAGAAGTCGACTTCGACCTCCTCGACTACGACGCGATTCATTCGCTCGAGCCTTCACTCGGCCAGGGTGTGAAAGCCGGTTTACGCCTGCGCAATCAGCGTTTCATCGATCCCCCGTTGTTCGTGAACTCGTTGGCGGACGCGGTTCGTGAACGCGGTGGAGAAATCGTCAGCGGTTTCGACGTCACGCAGATCGACGATCATGTCGGCGGAGTCAGTGTTCGCAGTGCACACGGTGATTCACGCGACGGTGACGCCGTGGTCATCTCGAGCGGTGCCCGTTTGAACAAGCTCGCCGCACCGTTCGGTGTGCGCAAACTGGTGCAAGCCGGACGCGGATACAGCTTCAGTGTCAAGCCCGAGCACCTCCCCAAGAACCCTGTGTATTTCCCCACCCAGCGCGTCGCATGCACTCCGTTGCACGATCGCTTCCGAGTGGCCGGAATGATGGAATTCCGCAGCCCTGACGCGCCGCTGGATCCGCGCCGCGTGCAGGCGATCATCGATGCGGCCAAGCCGATGCTCAGCGGCATCGACTGGACTGCGCGGGAAGAGGAATGGGTGGGATCACGGCCGTGCACTACCGACGGCTTGCCGTTGATCGGAGCCACGCGCTCGCCGCGCGTGCACGTCGCCGGTGGTCACGGGATGTGGGGAATCGCCCTGGGTCCGTTGACGGGAAAGATGGTGGCCGACTCGATGACCGGTGCTCAGACGCCGACCGTCATGAGTCACTTCGATCCGCTGCGCTGACAGCCGGTTTCACCCACTTGTAGTATGCGCCCGTCAGCAGAACCAGCCATCCGGCGCCGACGAGCAGCGCAACTCGGGTATCGGCGATGACGCCGAGCAACACGATGACAAAAGCCAGGAACACGATCGCGAAGATCTGACCGTACGGCCACAGCGGCACTGGAAACTTCAGTGCCGCTGTTTCGTCTGCACTCATCTGAGCGCGGGAACGGAACTGCGAGAGCAGGATCATGATCCAGACGAAAATGGTGGCGAAGGTCGCCAGCGAGGCGATGACGAGGAACACCTGGTCCGGGATCAGGTAGTTGAGCACTACTCCCACCAACAGGGCAACGGTCATGATGACAACGGTCATCCACGGAACGCCGTTGGCGGAGACTCTCTTCATCACCTGCGGGGCCTGGCCGGCATGCGACATTCCGAACATCATGCGACCCGCACCGAAAACGTCGCTGTTGATGGCCGACAGGGCTGCGGTGATGACGACGATGTTGAGGATCGATGCGGCCGTTCCCAATCCGAGGTTCTCGAAGATCTGGACGAACGGGCTGTTGTCGGAGTTGATGGTCTGCCACGGAATGATCGCCATGATGACGGCGAGGGTGCAGATGTAGAAGAGAATGATGCGCACCGGGACCGTGTTGACGGCTTTCCTGATGGTCTGCGCCGGATCCTCGGCTTCGCCCGCGGTGATACCGATGATCTCGGTGCCACCGAACGCGAACATGACGATCGCGAAACACGCGACGAATCCGCCGAAGCCCGTCGCGAAGAACCCGCCGTCCGACCAGAGGTGGCTGATTCCGGCATCGGTGTCGTGAACGCCGAATCCGAACACGATGATCGCGATGCCGCCGGCGATCATCGCGATGATGGCGGTGATTTTCACGAGCGTGAACCAGAATTCCAGTTCGCCGAAAACCTTGACGCTCAACAGGTTTATCGCGCCGATGAAGAAGACCACAGCCAGAACCCAGATCCATCTCGGTACGTCCGGGAACCAGAATTGCATGTACAGGCCGAAGGCGGTGACGTCGGCAAGGCACACGATCACCATCTCGAACGTGTACGTCCACCCGGTCATGAAACCGGCGAGTGGTCCGAGGTGCTTGTTCGCGTACTCGCTGAACGAACCGGAAACCGGGTTACGGACCGCCATCTCGCCGAGCGCTCGCAACACCAGGTAGACCGCGATACCGCCGATCAGGTAGGCCAGGAGCACCGACGGGCCAGCTCGTTTGATGGCCTCGGCGCTGCCGTAGAACAGTCCGGTTCCGATGGCTGATCCGAGGGCGATGAAGCGGATATGGCGCGCTGTCAGCCCTCGCTTGAGGCCATCCTGCGTCGCGGCGTCGCTGTTCACTTCTCGGTACTCCAGTCGGATGGATCGTCATACGTGCGCGAACCATTGTCCGCTACCACCGCGCGTGTTCCCGCACGACCCTGTTGGACGGCCGTACAGTGACCTGACACACATGGTCCATTGACGGATCGCTTACGATCGACAAAAGTGTTTGTAACTTTACGTAGCATCAACTCGACTGGAGAGACTGTGTCCAACACCCTCGAAGCAAGCATCGACATCGACGCATCACCGCAGGACGTGTGGGCAATCGTCGCCGACCTGCAGCGCATGGGCGAATGGAGCCCCCAGTGCAAGGTGATGAAGGTAATCGGCGGGACCGTGCGTGAGGGTGCCAAGACGATCAACGTCAACCGCAAGGGCCTGCTGGTCTGGCCGACGTCGTCGAAGGTCGTTCGTTTCGAACCCAACAAGTCGGTGGCGTTCCGCATCGCGGAGAACCGCACGATCTGGTCCTACGAACTCGAGCCGACCGCTACCGGCACCAAAGTGACCGAGCGTCGCGAGGCTCCCACCGGAACGTCGAAGGTCTCGCAGTTCCTCGTCAAGACCGTCCTGGGCGGAAACGCCGACTTCGAGGTCGAGCTCGTCGAAGGCATGAATGCCACCTTGAAGCGTGTGAAGAGCGAGGCCGAGGCGGCTGCACGCACCTCTGCTTGACCCTCGACCTGGTCGAGGCATCAGGATCCGTTCCATGGATCCCGTGATGACACAGATAGCGCAGGCACAAGAATTGGCGAGCTCCGGCGATCGAGCCGGGGCTCGCTCTGCGTTCGAGAAGGTGTGGGAAGAGATCAGCGCCGCCCCCGATGCGCTCCACATCGTCTCCCTCGCGCACTACATGGCCGACGTTCAAGACGATCCGGCTCAAGAGCTCTGCTGGGACCTGCGCGCCCTCGACGCTGCCGATTCGTTGACCGACGCGCGAGCCCAGGAACACCACGCATCGCTGCAGGTCGCCGGTTTCTATCCGTCGCTGCACCTCAACCTGGCTGCCGACTACCGCAAACTCGGACGAGACACCGAGGCCGTCGAGCATCTGACGAAGGCCGAGGCGTCGGTCGGCACACTCGCCGACGACGGTTACGGCCGGATGATCAGGGGCGCTATCGAGCGACTGCGGGCAGAATTGATCCGTGACCACTAGTTCCGCTCTCCTGACGATCGGCGAGATGTCCCGGGCGTCGGCGCTCCCGATCAGCGCCCTGCGGTTCTACGACAAGGAAGGCGTGCTCGTCCCGCATTCCGTCGATCCGAACACCGGTTACCGCTGGTACACCGACGATCAGCTCCGCAACGCACGTGTGATCGCCGGTATGCGACGCGTCGGTGTTCCGATCCGCGACATGATGGCCGTCCTGACCGGGCCGGAACCCCATTCGTGCCTGGACGCCCATCTGCGCAACCTCGAGGACGGTCTCGCCGACGCCCGCGCCGAACTGGGACGAATCCACCGCCTGATCGACTCGCTACCTGCCTCCGGCGGCGTGGACATCGACTCGTGGGATCTACGACGCGCACTCGACGCCGTGCTGTTCGCCGTGAACGAGGAATCGGAGTTCCCGATACTTCGCGGCGTCCACCTCGACATTCACGACGGCGTCGCTGCGTTTGTCACCACTGATCAGTTCCGGCTCGCAGTCGCCGAGGTGAAAGTTCACTCCGCTCTGACGGTGTCCGCTGTCGTTCCCGTGGCCTTCGCGCGATTGTTTCGCGATGTCGCCGGCGTCGTGACACTGACTTTCTCCGCGCGCACGGTGAGTGCGTCGTATCCGGGAGGTGAGGTGTCCAGCCCGCTGATCGAGGACGGCGAGTTCCCCGATCACCGAATCCTGCGCGAGCACCACGACGCCGTCGAACTGAGCGGCGACCACCTTGCCGCCCTGCTCAACGGCACCGGGGACAGTGCCGTCGTCAGCGTCGGCGAAGACGGTGGTGCGCGGGTGGATCCGGGCGGAATGGATCCCCGTGAGAGGTTCCGCGTACTGGTCGACCGACAGCGGCTGCGCGACGCCGCCGCAGCCCAACCGGGGCGGCAACTGGTGATCCGAGTAAGCGGTGCGACGCTCCCGCTGGCGATACGCACGGGCGACTGTGTCGGGTACTACTCGTACTTGATGCCGCTGCAGGGACGTGCATGATGCCACTGCAGGGACGTGCATGATGTGGCACTAGCCCGTAGGGGAGAACGCATTCACGTAATCTATGGATGCTCTACCACCCCGTACTGTCAGTGCGACCAGCAGAAGACCTACCGAGTAGTTAGAGGAGCCTGTGGCACGCCGACCCACACCCCCCGGAACCCCGCAACCCACCGGGATCGGACATATCGTCGATCTGGTTCGCCATGCGATTCCGCCACTTCATCCCGCCGGCCTGCCGTTCGTGCTGGCCCCGCTGGGAGTTGCAGCTCTGGGCCGCAACCGTAAGTGGGTGCGCCGAGCCGGTCTGACCACCGCCGCCGCATGCGCCACGTTCTTCCGTCACCCGCACCGGGTGCCGCCGAACCGCATCGGCGTCGTCGTCGCACCCGCCGACGGCGAGGTGGCGCTGGTCGACAACGCCGTTCCGCCGGCCGAGCTCAATCTCGGAAGCGAGCCGCGCCCGCGCGTCAGCATCTTCCTGTCGGTTCTCGACGTGCATGTCCAGCGCAGCCCTGTCGGTGGAACGGTCAAAGAGGTCGTTCACCAGGCAGGCAAGTTCCTCTCCGCAGATCTCGCCGACGCCAGCGAGGTCAACGAGCGCAACAGCATGCTCATCGAAACCGCCGACGGTCACGACGTGGCAGTTGTCCAGATCGCGGGACTGCTCGCGCGCCGCATCGTCTGCTACGCCGGTGTCGGTGACGTCCTGCCGATCGGCGACACGTACGGACTGATCCGTTTCGGCTCACGCGTCGACACGTATTTCCCCGCCGGAACCACACTCCTGGTCGAGCCGGGGCAACGCACGATCGGTGCTGAAACAGTTATCGCGCAACTGCCGTGAAGACGCCGAAGATGAAGTCAGCCGTGAAGAAGCCGGGAGCAGCCCAACCCGGCGCGAAGATGCCCAAGCGCACCCAGGCGGTGCGGTTGCTGCCGTCCGTCATCACCATCCTGGCGCTGTGCGCCGGGCTGTCCGCCGTCAAATTCGCTCTCGATGGACAACCCGGTACCTCGCTCGCGATGATCGGCGCCGCTGCCGTCCTCGATTCACTCGACGGCCGCATTGCGCGACTGCTCGACGCCACCAGCAAGATCGGCGCCGAACTCGACTCGCTGGCCGACTCCATCTCCTTCGGCGTCGCCCCGGCCCTGGTCCTGTACGTGACCTTGCTGGACGGCACCAGCATCGGCTGGATCATCGCGTTGATCTACGCGGTCAGCATCGTGTTGCGACTTGCACGTTTCAACACCCTGCTCGACGACGACGACGTCCCCGCGTACGCACGTGAGTACTTCGTCGGCGTTCCGGCTCCGGCCGGCGCACTCATCGCCCTCACTCCCCTGGCCGCGACGGCTCAGTGGGGTGACGGCTGGTGGTCTTCGCACTTCGTCGTCATCGTGTGGACGCTCTTCTCGGCTGCACTGATCGTCAGCCGCATCCCGACGCTGGCGATGAAGTCGGTATCCGTGCCGCCGCACATGGCGGCCGGCCTGCTCGTCCTGGTGACGTTGGCTGCGGCCGCACTCATCACCTACCCGTACATCCTGCTGATCGTTCTCATCGCGATCTACCTGGTGCACATCCCGTTTGCCGTGCACTCGAAGCGGTGGGTGGCAGCACGTCCCGAAACCTGGGACATCAAGCCTTCCGAACGCCGCGCGATCCGACGCCAACCCAACGTCGGTGGCCGCCGCTCGGCCGCTCGTCTCGGATTGCGGCGACCCCGCTAGTCCACGACGTACTCTCGAGAGGTGACTTCGCCGGAACTCGCCCTCACCGTTCGACTCAACACCTCTGCCGCCGACCTACGCCGCGGGGTCGTGCGCTTGCACCCCGAAGCGTTGGCGGCGTTGGGCATCCGCGAATGGGATGCCATCGCACTCATGGGAGCCCGCGGCACCGCGACCGTCGCGGGCCGTGCGCCCACCGGAACCCCGGCAGGCACGATCCTTCTCGACGACGTCACCATGTCGAACGTCGGCCTGACCGAGAACTCATCCGTCGTGGTCGGTCCGGTGACAGTGTACGGAGCGCGATCCGTCTCCGTCACCGGCTCGTCCATGGCGACAAATTCGATCAGCTCGACGGTTCTGCGACAAGCCCTTCTGGGCAAGGTCGTCAGCGTCGGCGACACGGTCTCGCTCCTCCCCCGCGATCTCGGCCCGGGTACAAGTACTTCCGAAGCCACCCAAGCACTTTCCCGCACCTTCGGCGTCGCGTGGACATCCGAACTGCTCACCGTCACGGCCGTCGAACCTGCCGGTGGTCCGGTCAGCGTCCAGCCGAATTCGGCGGTCAACTGGGGTTCCGGTTCAGCGGGTGCGCTGACACCGAGTGCGCTTGTCTCCAGTCCCGCGACAGTCGCGATCGAACCCGCGCCATCGGTCCCGCTGGATCACCTCGTCGGCGCGCAGGCGCAGGCGGCCAAGCTGACCGAGTGGCTCGGCCTGGCACTCGACGAACCAGAACTGCTCCGTACGCTCGGCGCCTCCCCGCACCTCGGCGTCCTCATCACGGGCCCCGCCGGCGTGGGCAAAGCCACGTTGGCCCGCTCGGTCCTGTCCTCGCGCAAACTGGTCGAACTCGACGGCCCGGGAGTCGGTGCCACCGAGGCGAATACCCGCCTGCAGCGAATCGTCGACGCCGTTGCTGCCGTGCGCGGCGGTGGTGTACTGCTGATCAGTGACATCGACGCTCTGCTTCCGGCCACCGCAGAACCGGTGTCCGCACTGATCCTCGAACAACTGCGCAGCGCCGTCGCCACCCCGGGCGTGGCATTCGTCGCGACCTCCGCCCATCCGGAGACCGTCGACGCGCGCCTTCGCGGCCAGGATCTCTGCGACCGGGAACTCGCACTTACCCTGCCGGACGGCGCAACTCGCAAGGCGTTGCTCGAACTCCTGCTCCGCCGCGTGCCCACCGGAACTCTCGAACTCGACGCCATCGCCTCGCGCGCACCCGGATTCGTGGTCGCCGACCTCGCGGCGCTCTGCCGTGAAGCTGCATTGCGGGCGGCGACGCGGGCCTCCAAATCCGGTGATTCTCCGGAGATCACGCAGGAAGATCTTGTCGGTGCCCTCGAAGTGATTCGGCCACTGTCTCGTTCGAGCACCGAAGAACTGTCGATCGGCAGCGTCACCCTCGACGACGTCGGCGACATGGTCGAAACCAAACAGGCGCTCACCGAAGCAGTTCTGTGGCCGCTGCAGCACCCCGACTCCTTCGCACGCCTCGGTGTCGACCCGCCTCGCGGTGTGCTCCTCTACGGCCCTCCCGGCTGCGGCAAGACGTATCTCGTTCGCGCCCTTGCCAGCTCGGGCCACCTCAGCGTTCATGCCGTGAAAGGTGCGGAGCTGATGGACAAGTGGGTCGGCGCCTCCGAAAAGGCCGTACGCGAGTTGTTCCAGCGCGCACGCGATTCGGCGCCCTCGCTGATCTTCCTCGACGAGATCGACGCCCTTGCCCCGCGTCGTGGTCAAAGCTCCGACTCCGGGGTGTCGGATCGCGTCGTGGCCGCGTTGCTGACCGAACTCGACGGCGTCGAGCCGCTACGCGACGTCGTGGTGTTGGGCGCCACCAACCGACCGGATCTGATCGACCCAGCCCTCCTGCGGCCCGGCAGACTCGAACGACTCGTATTCGTACCGCCGCCGGATGCGGAGGCTCGCAAAGCGATTCTGCGTGCTTCCGGCAAGTCGGTACCGCTCGCCGAAGATGTCGATTTGGACATTCTGGCCGTCGATCTCGAGGGATACTCGGCAGCAGACTGCTCGGCTCTCCTGCGTGAGGCTGCACTCGCCGCCATGCGTCGGAGCATGGACGCGGCCGACGTGACGGCCGCGGACGTGGCAACCGCCCGTGAGAAGGTACGTCCCTCACTCGATCCCGAGCAGGTGGCACACCTACAGGCGTACGCGGACAACCGATAAGGACTGACCATGGCTGCTGATCTGGTTCTGTACGGCGACATCGTGACCATGCACGAGGAAGCACCACGCGCCCAGGCGCTCGCCGTGACGGGCGGCCGGATCACGGCCGTCGGCGCGCGCACGGACGTCGAGGAACTGGTGGGGCCGGATACCCGCGTCGTCGACGTCGGAGGTGCCACTGTTCTGCCGGGGTTCATCGAGCCGCACGGTCACCCCCTCGAAGAAGCGATCGTGCTCGGGCCTGACGTCGTCGACATCCGGCCTGTGACGATCGCCGAGGCGGATGCCGTAGTTGCTGCCGTCGTCGACACTGTTCGTTCGCGAGGCGCTGCCGGTGCTTCTCTGAATGGTTGGGACCCGTTGCTGCAGAAGGGCCTACCCGACCCGACCATCGACTGGCTGGACTCCGTCGCGCCGGAGCACCCCCTCGTGATCATGCACAACTCGGGTCACGTCGCGTATTTCAACACGGCGGCAGCAGTGCAGGCCGGCATCACCCGCGATACCCCCGATCCGATCGGCGGATCGTACGGCCACGACGCGACGGGAGCACTCGACGGATCCGCGTACGAAATGCCTGCGGTGTTCGCAGTCGCGGGCCACGCAGTCACCATCGGTGACGACTTCCCCGCACTGGTGGCGGCCGAATGCGCCCGACTGAACGCCGCCGGAATCACCACCATCGCCGAATTGTCGTTCGACCCCAAGATGCGGCCCGCCCTGGCCGCAATAGCCGACGCCGGACTGCTCACCACCCGCCTGCGGCTCTACGAAATGTCCAACGACGCACGCACTACCGAGGCGTCGCCGGGCGACGGAAACGACCTGGTGCGCCAGATCGGCATCAAGGTCTGGTCCGACGGTTCGCCGTGGGTCGGCAACATCGCCACCAGCTTCCCGTATCTCGATACCGAAGCCACCCGCGCGCTCGGGATCGCCTGCGCACACGGGCACGCCAACTACACCGGCGAACAGATCCACGACATCAGTTCCGCCTACTTCGCCAACGGGTGGCAGATGGCATGCCACGCCCACGGCGACGACGCGATCACCATGGTTCTCGATGCGTGGGAGCAGCTACTGAAGGAGCACCCCCGGCCCGATCACCGGTTGCGTCTCGAACACGTCGGCGCGATGCGTCCGGATCAGTTCGTCCGCGCAGCGGAACTGGGCGTCACGGTCAGCATCTTCATCGACCACCTGCACTACTGGGGCGACGTTCTGGTGGATGACCTGTTCGGCCCCGAATACGGATCCGTTTGGGCCGCAGCAGGATCTGCACTCGCTGCCGGACAGCGGTTCACCTTCCACAACGACGGACCCGTCACCCCCGCCAATCCGCTACGGAATATGCAGGACGCCGTCACCAGACTTTCGCCCAGCGGCCGAGTAGTCGCGCCTCAGGAGCGGATCCCCGTGGACGCCGCCGTGCGCGCCCATACGGTCAACGCCGCATGGCAGCTGTTCAGCGAAGATCACATCGGGTCCATCTTCCCCGGTGCCTACGCGGATCTTGTTGTGCTGTCGGCGAATCCCCTCGAAGTCGAGCCGACCGAGCTGGCCGAGATCACGGTGCTCGCCACCTTCCTGGAGGGCCGGACGGTGTACGGGGATCTGAGCGCGATCGGCTGATCGGTCGCCGAACGCCGTGGACAAAGGCCGTAAACCTTCTCTGCTCGATTTCCAAGGATCGTTGCGAGAACGGAGACGGCGCAAGTGGTCTCAGGGTTCAGTGCGGATGTCGTCAATGACCTGGGCAATCGCATGTTTCGCCCAGATCGTGATCTGCTCGTTCGTGTCGCGGTAGTACGGCAAGGCAACCAATGCAATCGACAGAGCCCATGCGCGGCCACGCGTCCAAGTGTCGTCGTCCACGTCAACACGAAGCCGGAATGTATGCCGAGTGCTCGGCGTCAGCAGAGTCCATGCAATCAGGCAGTCGATTGCCGGGTCTCCGAGAGCGAGTCCACCCCAATCGATCACGGCCGAAAGGCTGCGGTCGCTCACCAGGATGTTTCCCGGGTGCAGATCCGAGTGCATCCACACCGCTGGGCCTGCGTAGTCGATGACGTGGCGCGCCTTTTCCCACGCCACCTCCGTCAGCGCTCCGTTCAGCAGGTCGCCACAGGCTGCAATACTCGCCCGAGTCGCTGAATCTCGTCGCTCAATCGGGTCGGCCCGGTAGGAATGCAGCGATCCCTGTGGGCGCAATCCGAGTGTGTCGATGCGACGTAGACTGTTGACGAGGTCTGCGAGTTGGATGGCCAGGTGGTCATCGACTATGCCGGGCACAGGGTTTCGCCCTGGCACCCACGGGTGCACCGACCATTGCCACGGGTATCCGAAGGCCGCCTCACCCACACCTACTGGAACGGGCACGGGGACCGGTAGGTACGGAGCCAGATGTGGCACCAACTGTTGCTCCTTTGTGATTCCCTCTGCCGCACCTGGGGTGCGGGGCATACGGATTACCAGCAAATCGCCTAATCTGATCATGACGTTGTCGGTGCCGATCGACTCCACTAAGCGCAACGGCAGATTGGCCCACTGTGGCATCTGACTCGAGAGCAATCGCCGCACCAACGCAACATCGATGTCTGGTTCCTCTATGTGCAACTTCCGAATCTTCATGACATGAGCAAACCACTCCCGCACATTCCGGCGATCAAGAAGTCATGAAGAAGACAACAGTCGCACAGTGCCGACAATGTCCGTCCGCATCACCGACCGCGACACATCCAGACCTCCTTCGCCGTGACTGCCGCACATCGAATGAAGATCCGAAAAGTCCCAAAAATCGTAATTGTCGAAAATTATTGCATAGGAACAGTTTTCGAGATAGAAGTCTTGTATTCGAAACTTTGTTCGATTAGAATTTGGGCATGGACAGTCGGGAAGCATGGCAGCTGGATGGCGAGGACCTCAAAGGTGAGGTTCTCGATCTGGTGCGCGCCCGACACGAGTTGCAGTCGCGGATGGTGTTGCTGATCGGGGAGATGTTTTCCCGTGAGGTTCTCGGTGGGAAGGGTTTTCGGGCGATCGCGCAGTGGTTACATGGTTCGACGAATCTGGAGATCGGTGAGTGCAGTCTGCTGGTCGGGTTGGCGCGGTTGTTGATGCTCGAACCCGTGGTGGGCGATGCGTTTCATCGCGGTGATGTGGATGCGTTGAAGGCCCGTCAGGTGGCGTCGTTTTGTCAGCATCCGCCGAAGAACATGACCCCGGCCGATGTGGACAAGGCTCGCGGGATCCTGTTGGGATTGGCGTCGAAGAACATCGCGGATTGTGATGCGGTGCGGGCGGCGATCCGGCGGATCGAGAAGCAGTACGGAAACCGTGAGGACGGTGTTCCGGTCGGGGAAGACTCTGAGCGCAATGAGTTCTATGCCTCGAAAGGCCTGTACGGGCGGGTGACGGTGAAGGGTGACTTGGATGCGGTGAACGGGGCACGGTTGATCACGTTGTTGTCGAGCCTGTCGGCTCCGACGCCGGAGAAGGACGGTGTCAAGGACTCTCGCACGCCGGCGCTACGGCGTGCGGACGGGTTCTGTGAACTACTGCGCCGGTACGAGCGGGCGGGGCTGGGTCCGATCGAGGGCGGGGTGAAACCGCACATCACGGTCACCGCCAGTGCGAAAGACATGACGGATCTCAAAGCTCTGAAAGATCTGTTGCCGTCGACCGAGGAACTCGGGTTCGCGTGGGCTGATTGGGTGGGCCCGATCAGTATCGACACCGCCCGGAT
This sequence comes from Rhodococcus sp. KBW08, assembly GCF_003852455.1. Lineage (NCBI taxonomy): Bacteria > Bacillati > Actinomycetota > Actinomycetes > Mycobacteriales > Nocardiaceae > Rhodococcus > Rhodococcus sp. KBW08. The sequence continues at coordinate 87,403 of NZ_QAJJ01000010.1, read as the reverse complement.
GCTGGCCTGCGACTGCACCGTCACCCGGATCTTGTTGGACGAGAACGGTGTTCCGCTCGACTGCGGTAAGGAAGCGAGAACAGCGACGGTGCCGCAGCGGCGGGCGTTGGCAGTTCGAGATGGTGGGTGCGCGTTTCCGGGATGCGGGACACCGTCGGGGTGGTGCGATGCCCACCATATCGTTCATTGGAACGATGGTGGCCCAACGGATCTCGACAATCTGATCTTGTTGTGCGGTCATCATCATCGGACGCTGCACCACACCGAGTGGAGGGTGGAGATCAGTCCGGATCGGAAGTCGGTGTTCTATCCGCCGATGTCGATCGACCCGTATCAGCAGCCGATCGGCGGGAACAGCCCACCCACAGCGGCCTGAACTGAACCAACTGAAGACGCGAGCACCGAGGCACCTCCATGCCTCGGTGCTCGTGCTGTGTTCTGGCGCCTTCGCGGAGACGTAAGCCTTACCAGCGGTTCCGAACCTCCTCGGCAAATCCGAGGAGATCTCGAAGCACCACGGAGATACCGTCGTCGAGGATCACTGTGCCGGAGAACTTTCCGAACACCTGATGCTGAATCGAACGCAGCACCCCGACGTCGAAAGTCGCGGCACGATCGATGATCGGCTCGAAAGTCATCTCGAAGCGACCATCGTTGCTCGAGAAGTTCCACGGAGCGCCGTCGTACGTTCCCTGCGGGATATCGAAGTCGATACTGTCCAGTTTGTGCGCCCGTCCTCCGACAAACACGATGTTCTCGCTGGCTGCCCTGGTATCCCCGAAGCCGTACCCGATGTTGAATCCGAACCGCTCACCGTTCACCAGTCCGGATGCAGAACCCCAGTACCAGGTGTTGTCGTAAGTCCAGACTCCCCTGCCCCAATCGAGAACGCCGAATGAGTCTTCCGAGCGAAATGTGAAGTCGTCGATCCCGATTCGCACGGTCCCGGCAGCGGGCAGGCAGTTGATCTTCTGGTTGTAGTAAAACGATCGGGACGCCTTCGGAAACGGTGTGGCGATCACCATCCGGTCATCGGCAGGACTCGCCAGGAACAAATCAGCATGAAGACCTCGCCCACCGTCGAAAGCCGGGTAGTCGACGATCAGGTGGCGCCCACCGTCCACATGGCGAAACTCGAAGCGAGCTTTACCTTTCGACACCACCACATCACCGTCGTCCGCGCTTTCGGGCAGACCGAGCCTTCCCATCGGGAACGGCAGCATCACGTTTTCGGTGATCTCGTGTGGTGTTCGGAAATCGAGCCAGGAGACTCCGAGCAAGCCCATGTACCCGTTGTCGGCGACGGTCAACGCGATGCCGTAATCCGCAGTGAGAACGCAGTAGTAGTCCCACTCCTTGATCCGGAACTTGGGAGCGGTGATCGCAGAGCGTCGATACTTGCGAATTTCCGATGGGGCCCAACCCGTCTCGACCAAATGTCCGCGATCGTCGAGAAGCGGGCCGGGCGACATCAGTGTCTGCATTCTTACTTCCAGCGTCCCAAGATCTCGTTCGCACGGTTGGCCAATGCCATCTGGAAGAACGGACCGAAGCTCACACGCGCCACTCCGAGCGGCCCGAAACTTGCCGGGTCATCCTGGTCCGGAATTCCGATCGCATTGATCGGAAGTGGAAGTTCGGACGTCAGGCGGCGCTGGGTCGCGTCGTCATGCCGCCCGACGGGGTAAAGAACGTCGGCACCGGCGTCGGCTGCCAACTTCAGGCGGGCAATGGCGCGATCGACGCGATCGGACTCGTCTCCGACCTGCTTCACGAACAGGTCGGTGCGTGCGTTGACGACGACGTGAACTCCGGCGGCGTCGGCGGCCTGGCGAAGCCCACCCACGAAGTCGGCGTGCTCCTGCGCCTCACGCAAGCGTCCGCCTTCACTGTGGACGGTGTCCTCGATGTTGAGTCCGACAGCGCCGGCATCGATCAACCCGTCGATGAGAACTGCCGGCTCGAGCCCGTAACCACCCTCGATGTCCACCGAGATCGGGGCGTCGACCGCACCGGTGATCTGCTTGATCCGGTGGAGAAGCTCCTCGAAGGTGATGCCCTCGTTGTCCGGCTTGCCGATGGAATCGGAAACCGGGTGGCTGCCCACCGTCAGGGCTGCAAAACCGGCAGCCACCGCAAGATTCGCCGACCACGCGTCCCACACCGTCGGGAGAATGACCGGGTTGCCTGGCTGGTGCAACGCCAGTAGAGCAGTTGCCTTGTCGTTGATCGAAGTCATGCGGTGGCTCCTCGAGATCGTGGGGTGTACCTCTCACCTACCGACTCTAGTGAGCGACCGGGCAGCCTGTGCTCTTGTAATCGACCTGGAACTCCTTGATGCCGTTGATCCAACCCGAGCGCAGACGGCGCGGATCACCGATCTTGGTGATGTCCGGGACGTTGTCGGCAATCGCGTTGAACATCAAGTCGATCTCCATGCGAGCGAGGTTGGCACCGATGCAGAAGTGCGCGCCCGTTCCACCGAAGCCCAAGTGCGGATTGGGGTTACGAGTGATGTCGAACGTCATCGGGTTCTCGAACACGTCCTCGTCGAAGTTCGCGGAGCTGTACAGCATCACCACGCGCTGACCCTTCTTGATCGACACTCCTGCCAATTCCGTGTCCTCGAGCGCGGTGCGCTGGAATGCGGTGACGGGTGTCGCCCAACGGACGATCTCGTCGGCTGTCGTCTTGGGACGCTCCTTCTTGTACAGCTCCCACTGCTCAGGGTTGTCCAGGAACGCGATCATGCCGTGTGTGATGGCGTTGCGGGTGGTCTCGTTCCCCGCGACCGCCAGAATCAGCACGAAGAACCCGAACTCTTCCGGGCTCAAAGCGTCGCCGTCGATGTCGGCCTGGACCAGAGTCGTGACGATGTCATCTGCCGGGCAGGTACGACGCGCGTCTGCCATTTGGTACGCGTATCCGAGGACCTCGGTGGACGCGACTGCCGGATCACCTTGGTATTCCGGGTCGTCGTAGCCCATCATCTCGTTGGACCACTTGAACAGCTTGTCCCGATCGTCCTGCGGTACACCGATCAGATCCGCGATCGCCTGGAGCGGCAGCTCGCTGGCAACCTGCTTCACGAAGTCGCCCGGGCCTTCGCTCACAGCGGTGTCGACGATGCTGCGCGCACGACGATCCAATTCGTCGCGCATGCCGTTGATCGCGCGCGGCGTGAACAGCTTCGAAATCAGCTTGCGGAGCTTGGTGTGCTCCGGCGCATCCTTGTTGAGCAGAAGATGGCGGAGCATCTCGACGGCCTCGCGAGGCATGTCGTCGGCGAAACGCGCGATCGCGGTGTTCTCCCAGCTCGAGAACACATCACTGCGCTGGCTGACCTCTTTGACGTCAGCGTGACGCGAGACCACCCAGTAGCCCTCGTCCTGGAATCCGCCGACCGTCGGCGGCTGCTCACACCACCACACGGGTGCGTTGCGACGCAGTTCGGCGAACTCCTCGAAAGGGATCCGCTCCCCGAGGACAGCAGGATCGGTGACGTCGAATCCGGCCGGCAGGTCAGGTGTGCGTGTTGTGTCCGAAATGGTCATGGCGTCCTCTGATCGGTCGATTGTGCGCTACACCACAGAGTAGCTTTCACTAACGGCCTGTCAAGTGAAAGACGGCCAGTCTCGTGCAACCGTCCCGCAAGAGCCCCCGCGGCACTAGGATCCCGGTAATGACAGATACCTCCGGCAGACTGACGCTGCGAGAGAAGCAGAAGCAGCGAACCCGCGCAGACCTCGTGGATGCCGCCGGCGCGCTCTTCACCGAACGCGGATACGCGGCTGTCACCGTCGAGGACATCGCCGGCCGGGTCGGTTGCAGCCGAGCCACCTTCTACCTGCACTTCCCCGGCAAGATCGACATACTCAAGGCCCTCGGCTCGAACACTGTCGTATCCAGCACGCTCGCGATATTCCAGGATCTCGACCACGTACTCGATTCCGGTTCGCGCGAAGAATTCGCCGGCTGGATCAACCGCGCTCTCGACTGGTGCCGCGATCACCACCACATGATGCGGGCGTGGGACGAGGCCATGGTCCTCGAACCCGAATTCCGGACACTGGCACGTGAAGGCATCTCCGCGCTGCCCAACGCGATGCCGTCGTACCTCGCCCGGTGGCCGCAGAATCGACACGACGAGGCGAAGCTCCGAGTCGAACTCCTGCTCACGCAAGTCGAGCGCTTCTTCATTCGCTGGGCGGAACAGGGCGCAATCACCGCGGGTGCGGACGTCGCAGCAGACGTTCTCACCGACATCTGGTTTCCGGCACTCACGCCACCCACAACCGATGTTGCGGCGCCGCGATAGGTTGGCCCGATGCCACTCGACCTTCGAGCGATCCTCACCACCGTCGCCGCACTCTTGTCCGGGATACTCGCGGCGCTGGCCCTGACCAATCCCGTTCTTCGCGACTGGGCCATCGTGGCCTCCCCGTCGGAAGTGGATCGTTGGATCAGCAGTGGACCGACTGCCGTCGGACTCGGCGCCGTGGTTGCCGTGCTCGCGTGCGCCCTCTCTCAGCGTCGCGGTTCCCGTCGGGCAGCCTGGATCGCGATCGCCGTCGGCGTCGCCGTCATCGCGATCGTTCGGGCAGTCGTACCCGAGGTCGCGTCGCTGGACCTGCTGATTGCCTTGATCATCGTCAAAAGTGTTGCAGCCGGCGCGATTCTGGGTTGCGCAGTTGCCGTCAGTTGGGATCGCACTGCCACGAAGAACGCCGTACTCCTCGGTGTGCTTGCCACCTTCCTGGCGGTTCGCACCTTCGCCGGTGGAACAGGCCGGATGAGTACGTCTTCGGTGGGTGAGCCGTCGTGGTGGCTGATCGGTGCCGCAGCCGCAGCAGCGGTCGCCTGCGCAGTCACCGCACAGGCCGGCTTCCGGATCCGGAAACCCGACACGGGCGAAATTCGCATCGCATTGGTGGTGATCGCAGCGCTGGCAATCGGGCATCGCGTGATCGGCGCCGTGGTCGACCGCCAGCAGTACGCATCCGAGGCAACCGCCTGGTTCGTCATGGTTTTGGCGGCAGGCGCTGCGCTCGCGTTGACGTGGATCGCTGCGTACCGTCTCGGCGACACCTCCGGTGCTGGTGGCAAGTTCCTCTGGGCGGCAACCGCACTGGCCGCTGCGTCCGCTCCGTTGTTCGTCGACATCGCGAAGGGATCCGGTCACTGGGGTCAGCTGAAGTCCCCCTGGGTGATGGTGCTTTTCGCGGCCCTTCCGGTCGCCGTCGGATTGCGACTGCACAAGCGAGTTCCTCGGCTCGTGGCCATCGTCGTCCTGGTTGCGGTTCCGCTGTCGGAACTACTGCCCTTCGATTCCGCGCACGGAACATGGTCAATCGCACTGAAGATCGCCGCACTGGGCCTCGCTGCCGGATTGCTGTTCGGTTCCCTGGCTCCCGGCAGCCTGGTCGACGCCACGCTCGGACTCGCGATTCCCTTTGCCGCGATGACCTTCTCGTCGATCGCCATCCTCACCGATCAACTCTCTTTCCTACCGATGATGACGTCGATATACATCCAAGGCCAACTCGACATCGATGCGGTCCCTCCTCACGGCGACGGAGGACTATTCGGACGCGGCGTCGGCATCACCGTCGACTACGTCACCGCTCAGACCGTTGGCGCGGCGGTTCTGTTCACCCTGATCATCGGCTTCTGCGGCGCGGCGATCCTCCGACGAGCCCACCCTCCCGTCGACACTGCGGAATCTCGGATCGAACCGGAGCCAGTCGACTGACACACCGTCACCGGACTGAGACCTGCTATTGCGGTGCAACTGGTACCGGATTGACTATTTTGGAGCAGTGCCCATCGCCCGCAGGACGCTGCTCGTCGCTCTGAGTGGTGTGACGGCATTCGTCGTCACCGTCGTCGCTTTGGCACCGTTCGTGAACAGCCAGTCGACGTCGATTTCGACGGGCGATCGCTTCTGGTCGATCTCGACCATCGGCGCCGGCGTTCTGGCTGTGGTCGCGGTCGGGACAGCCGCGATGATGGCCCGCTGCCGGTTGCGGACCGCGGCCATGACGGTCGTCGGTGGGCTCCTCCTCGAACTGCCCGGGCTCTACGATCACAACTTCGAGGCACTCTCGCCCGTCGGTGCGGGAGTCGCCGTCGGCGCGGTCACGGTTGCCGCCGCTCCGCGGGTCCGAGCCGCTTCGGTCGCGGGAACGATTGTCGCCGTGCATGTCTCGGATTCCTTGCTCGACGAGGACGCAATTCCTCGGCGATACGCGGACTACATCGCCGACAACACAAACCAGTTTCAACCACCCGTAGTGGGAGCGACACTGCTCGCGCTTGCATTGGCAGCCGCCTGCGTCGCCGCGTTCTGGTTCCACGACTTCGACAAGGACCACCCCAAGGAACGGATGGCCGTTCGGCCCGTGACGATCGCGGCGGTGCTCACGCTCTTCGGCGTCGCGGCGAATTGGTGGTTCGAGATCAGCACAGTCTCAGCAGCGGTACCCCTCCTGCTCGTCGCGCTGGTGATCACGGTGATCTGCGCGCGGGTGTTGGGCGACGGCAGTCGAATCCTGCTGATGTGTACCGCAGCCGTCGCAACTCTGGCGGCGGTGTCGGCGAACCGTCCCGCAACCGAGGCGATGGAGTGGTCGAAGACCCCCGCCTCCACCGCCGTCGTGATCGGAGTCGTCATCGTCGCCGCGGCAGCAATCGGCGCGATCGCTCCCTCGCGGGTCGTCGGCTACGGATTGCTCCTGACGGTGACGGTCGCCGGGATCGTCAGCTACGCCACGTCGCCGTCGCCGAAGATCGGTGACGTTCTCACGATCAGCGATCTTCTTGTCGCCTTCACTGCAGCGGTAGTCACGTATGCGATCGCCAGCGCGATGTACCGAGAGCCACCGCGGACCGGAGCGTCGCGAGCCCTTGTCGGACTGGGTGTCATCTTCGGCCCGACGGCGCTGGCACTGCTCGTCTACCCGCAGTTCGACTACGGATGGACGGCGTACACCCCGCTGGACGAGAACAAGCCTTTCAACGGCATCACGACGGTCGGTCCGTTCGAAATCTCGACCGACATCCTGATACTCGACGCCGTGGCGCTGATCATCGTGGCCGTCTGCGCCTACACGAGTCTGCGCCTGGGCCGGATCAGTCGGTCCGTTCCTCCGCCGATCAGTCGATCAGATCCATCGACGCCAGACGATGGAACACTTTGAGCGATCCCGGCGCCACCTCGTCCATCGCCGCGTATTCGGAGAGCGTGAAGTAGCGGAACTCGGCGATCTCACTTGTCGGGTGCGGGTCTCCGGCCATCTCCGCCAGATAGCAGCTCATGTGCAGGCCGGTGTCCGCGGAATGACCGAAGGCGTGAGCCTCGAAAACGTCGAGGAACGTGACCGTTCCGTCGACCAGATCGACGTCGAGTTCCTCCCTGATTTCTCGGTGCAGCGCCTGCTCGGGCGTCTCGCCCGGGTCGATCTTCCCGCCGGCCATGTAGAACGCGGTCTTGCCCACGGAGCGGGTCTGGATCAGCTTGCGATCGCGAATGTGCGCAAGGGCAGCGGTACGGATGATCGTGGTGGGAGTAGACGAATTCACGTCGTCCAACCTACGTGTATCAGCGAGCGCCGATGATGTCCGAATCGACTCGCTGCACATCGAAACTGCCACGCCCGGTAATATGTACGCAAAGACAACCTCTCCGACTAGGTGAATTGTCTCGTTATTCCGATAGGTTCGATTTTGTTCGGACACCCCGCCGCCCGCTGACAACACGACGGAGTGCCTTTTGCTCGCTATCTTGCTTGCCCATGCCGTTGCCGCCCTCTTGGCTCCGCTTGTGGTGCGCAGGTTAGGGCGAAACGGCTTCTTCCCCCTCGCGATAGTCCCCCTCGCCGGCCTCGGCTGGGTCATCGACAAATGGGGCACCGTCGAGTCGCTGCACATCACCTGGGTTCCCGGCCTGTCGATGGACATCGACTTCAGATTCGACGCGCTCTCGGCCATCATGGCCGTGCTCGTCCTGGGTGTCGGCACGCTGATCCTGATCTACTGCGCCCGCTACTTCAACGACGACGAACCTCGACTCGGCATCTTCGCCGCCGAGATGGTCGCCTTTGCCGGCGCCATGTTCGGGCTCGTGACCAGCGACAACATGCTACTTCTCTACGTGTTCTGGGAACTGACGACGGTTCTGTCGTTCCTGCTGGTCGGTCACTACGCCGAACGCGCCACCAGTCGCCGCGCCGCGACCCAGGCACTGCTCGTGACCACCGCCGGTGGTCTCGCGATGTTGGTCGGCATGATCATCCTCGGCCAGGTCGGCGGTAGCTACAACCTCTCCGAACTGGTCGCGAACCCGCCGACGGGGTGGCTCCCGTCCGTCGCGATCGTCTTGATCCTGATCGGCGCGCTCTCCAAATCGGCGATCGTGCCCCTGCACTTCTGGCTGCCCGGTGCGATGGCCGCGCCTACCCCCGTCAGCGGCTATCTACACGCTGCAGCGATGGTCAAGGCCGGTATCTACCTCGTCGCGCGCCTGGCTCCCGGGTACGCCGATTCGCCGCCGTGGCGCATCACCATCATCAGTTTGGGTCTGCTGTCGATGATCCTCGCCGGTTGGCGAGCCATGCGCGCATACGACCTCAAACTCGTCCTCGCCTTCGGAACCGTCAGCCAACTCGGCTTCATGATGGTCCTGGTCGGCATCGGTACGCGTGACGCCGCCCTGGCCGGCATGACGATGGTCGTGGCGCACGCGATGTTCAAGGCCGCACTCTTCATGGTGGTGGGCATCATCGATCACACCACCGGCACCCGTGACCTGCGCAAACTTGCTCACCTGGGTAAGGCGGCACCCGCTCTGGCGATCATCGCGAGCCTCGCTGCCGCCAGCATGGCCGGTCTGCCACCGCTACTCGGATTCGTCGGCAAGGAAGCCGCACTCGAATCGGTTCTCGAAACGAACGCGCTCGGCCACTGGTCGTCCATCGCCGTCGTCACGGTGATCGTGTTGGGCTCGATCCTGACCGTCGGCTACAGCGTCCGGTTCATCTGGGGCGCCTTCGGACGCAAGACCCTGAGCAAGCCCAGCCCGGCCGTCAGCAAGATGCACAAGCCGGGCTGGCTGTTCCTGTTCGCGCCCGGCTTGCTCGCCGTTCTCGGTCTGGCCGCCGGCATTCTCTCGCCGCAACTCGAGAAGTTGCTGACGCCGTACTCCACCACGCTGGCCCCTGGCCCGCACGCCGATTACCACCTCGCGCTGTGGCACGGATTCAACACTCCGCTGCTGCTCACGTGCATCGTCATCGCCGGCGGTGTCGCGCTCTACATCGCACAGCGTCAGATCAGCCGACTGCACTTCGAGCACCCGCCGCTGGGCAACGCCGACCGTATCTACGACGCGACCCTGCGTGGCATGGACACCATCTCGATGCGCCTGACCGGCGCCACTCAGCGTGGTTCGCTCCCCCGCACGCAGTCGACGATTCTCGCGACGCTGGTCGTCGTGCCGCTGTTCCTGCTGATCATCGACACCAAGGACGCCGGCGTCGACCTACGGATGTGGGATTCGCCGATCCAGTTCACGATCGCGCTGATGATGATCTCGGCCGCCATCGCTGCAACGCTGATGCGCAACCGACTCGCGAGCGTCATCCTCGTCGGACTCACCGGCTACGGCTGCGGTGTGTTGTTCGCGCTGCACGGTGCGCCCGACCTGGCTCTGACCCAGTTCCTCGTCGAAACACTGACGCTGGTGATCTTCGTGCTCGTACTTCGGAAGTTCCCCGCCGAAGTCGACGAAAGCAAGGCGATCGGCTTCAAGTGGCCGCGTGCCGCACTCGCCGTCGCCGTCGGAATCACCGTCACCACCATCGCGGCATTCGCCACCAACGCCCGGAACACTCGTCCGATCTACGAACTGCTTCCCGACGCGGCCTACGACCTGGGCAACGGCAAGAACGTCGTCAACGTCCTACTCGTCGACATCCGCGCATGGGACACGCTCGGTGAGATCTCCGTGCTGCTGGTCGCAGCGACCGGCGTCGCCAGCCTCGTGTTCCGCAACCGCCGCTTCGGTATCGCGCCGCGCGTCGCCGACGCTCCCTCCGTCATCGTGGACAAAGCTGCCGCCAACTCCGATACGACGTGGCTGCGCGGCGGAGACCTGATCGATCCGCGGCACCGTTCACTGGTTCTCGAGGTCACCACGAGGTTGATCTTCCCGGCCATCATGGTGTTGTCGATCTACTTCTTCTTCTCCGGTCACAACGCTCCCGGCGGAGGTTTCGCCGGAGGCCTGACGGCGGGCCTCGCCCTCGTGCTGCGTTACCTCGCCGGTGGCCGCTACGAACTCGGTGAAGCAGTACCCATCGACGCGGGCAAGATCCTCGGCCTCGGCCTGGCGCTCTCCGCAGGTACCGCCCTGGTGTCGCTGTTCTTCGGAGCTCCGGCACTCTCGTCGGCCGTCTTCGAGTTCACGCTCCCACTGATCGGCCACGTCAAACTGGTCACCGCACTGTTCTTCGACCTGGGCGTCTACCTCATCGTGGTCGGCCTGGTCCTGGACGTACTCCGAAGTCTCGGCGCCCGCCTCGACGCAGAAATCGAGGTGAAAGCACCATGAGCGCAAACATCGGAATGCTGATCCTGATCGGCGTCCTCACGTCGGCCGGTGTCTACCTGCTGATCGAACGAAGCATCACCCGGATGCTCCTGGGTCTGCTCCTGTTCGGCAACGCCATCAACCTCTTGATCCTGACCGTCGGTGGATCGGACGGGAATCCGCCCATCGTCGGCCGAGATTCGGTCCACGAGGAGATAGCGGATCCGCTCGCCCAGGGCATGATCCTGACGGCGATCGTGATCACGATGGGAATCGCCGGCTTCGTTCTGGCACTGGCGTACCGGTCTTACAAGATCAACACCGCCGACGCCGTCGAGGACGATCCCGAGGACACCAAGGTTCTCAAGCGTCGCCTGCCGGCCGACGCTCCCGACCACGACCGCTCCGACGACCCGGTCACCGGTGCCCCGAGCATCGGCGGCGACGCATTCGACAAGGACGGAAACCCTATTCCCCTCGAACAACTGGTCAACCTCGAGGACATCGAATGCTACGACGACCTCCACGACGGCGACTTCGAGGACGAACCGGTACCCGACTGGGCCACCGACCTGGCTCGTAAGAAGGAAACCGAGAAGCGGCGTAAAGACGCTCGCCAGACCGAGATCGAAGGAGGTGGAGGCGCATGACCATCTCGGACAACCTGATGGGAGCCCTTGCGCCCCTACCCGTCCTGATCCCGATGCTGGCCGCAGCCGCGACGCTGGTCGTCGGTCGGCGGCCTCGCTTCCAGCGTGTGATCACCCTGATCGCGCTGGTCGGCGTCGTTGCTGTGTCCGGCCTGCTGCTCTACCTCGCCGACCGCGACGGGACGACCGCTGTTCAGGTCGGTGGCTGGGATTCGCCCATCGGCATCACACTCGTCGTCGACCGTCTATCGGCGATGATGCTGGTGGTCTCGTCGGTGGTGCTGCTCGCCGTCATGATCTACGCGATCGGTCAGGGTATTCGCGACGGCAGCGAGGCCCAGCCGGTCTCGATCTTCCTGCCGACCTATCTGGCGTTGACTGCCGGTATCTCCAACGCGTTCCTCGCCGGTGACCTCTTCAACCTGTACGTCGGGTTCGAGGTTCTGCTTGCCGCGAGTTTCGTGCTCCTGACGCTCGGTGCCAGCGCCGACCGCGTCCGGGCCGGTATCTCGTACGTGATGGTCTCGATGGTGTCTTCGCTGATCTTCCTGGCGGGCATCGCCTTCGCCTATGCGGCGACCGGCACCCTCAACATGGCCGACATGGCCCTGCGCTTCGACAACATTCCGCCGGGCACACGAACGGCCATCTTCGGTGTCCTGCTCGTGGCGTTCGGAATCAAGGCCGCGGTCTTCCCGCTCTCGGCGTGGCTACCCGACTCGTATCCGACCGCGCCCGCACCGATCACCGCCGTCTTCGCGGGGTTGCTCACCAAGGTCGGTGTGTACGCGATCATCCGCGCGCACTCGTTGCTGTTCCCGCAGGGAGAACTCGACAACGTACTGATGGTGTGCGGCCTGCTCACGATGGTGGTCGGCATCATGGGTGCCATCGCGCAGAGCGACATCAAACGTCTGCTCTCGTTCACACTGGTCAGCCATATCGGTTACATGATCTTCGGTATCGCGCTGTCCACGACGTCCGGGCTCTCCGGCGCGATCTACTACGTTGCCCACCACATCATCGTGCAGACGACGCTCTTCCTCGTCGTGGGTCTGATCGAACGACAAGCCGGGTCGTCGTCGCTGCGCCGTCTCGGCGGTCTGGCGGCGGCCAGCCCGATCCTGGCGATCGTCTTCCTGATCCCGGCCCTGAACCTCGGTGGTATTCCGCCGTTCTCGGGCTTCATCGGCAAGGTCGCACTCCTGCAAGCCGGTGCGTCCGACGCCAGCGCGTTGGCCTGGATCCTCGTCGCCGGCGGCACGATCACCAGCTTGCTGACGCTCTACGCCGTCGCCCGCGTGTGGACCAAGGCATTCTGGCGAGCCCGCGCCGACGCACCCGAAGGTGACCTCGCCGACGTCAGCCCGTCAGCGTTGATCGACGAATCCGAAGAGGACATCGCGTTCGTCGACCGCGAGGACGTCGGCAAGATTCCGCTCTTCATGCTGATCCCGACGGTCGGTCTCGTCATCGTCGGCCTGGCGCTGACGGTGTTCGCGGGCCGGATCATCGACATCAGCGACAGAGCGGCGAAGGATCTGCAGGACCGGTCCATCTACATCGACGCGGTTCTCGGCAACCACCGACCCGTGCCGGTGGACGGAGCTCCCGTCGCTGCAGACGACCCTGCAGCCGTCCCGAACACCGATGTCCCGAACACTGATGTCCCGAATACCGAGGAGGCTCCGCGATGAAACGCGAACAGGTACTCCGCGTCGGGATCCTGCTGTGGCTGATGGTCGTGTGGATCCTGTTGTGGGGCAACATCAGCTTCGGCAACATCTTCGGCGGACTCGCCGTCGGCCTGATCATCATGGTCCTGCTTCCCCTCCCCCGCGTACCGGTCGAGGGCCGGGTGCATCTGCTGTCGATTCTGCGTCTGCTGTGGATGATCGTGTACTACGCGATCGTGTCGAGTATCCAGGTCGCCTGGCTGGCGATCCGTCCGTCGCCGCCGCCGGTCACCGGAGTTCTGCGGTACCAACTCGGAATCAAGTCGGACCTGGTTCTCACGCTGTGCATCGACGTTCTGAACCTGATCCCGGGCACCATGGTTCTCGAGATCGACCAGAACCGACGCATCGTCTACGTCCATGTGCTCGACGTCGGATCGCAGAAAGCCGTCAGTGCGTTCTACCGCTCGGTGGAGGATCTCGAGCGGTTGTTCATCGCGTCGTTCGAACGTGATTCGGACTGGCAGCCCAGCCCCTGGCACCAGCGCGACTACGAATTCGATGCACCCCGGCAGGAGGACCAACCATGAACGGGTTCATCACCACGATCTTGATCATTTCCGGAGTGATTCTCCTGATCGCCGCAGTACTGACCACGTTCCGACTGCTCGACGGTCCGAGCTCACTCGACCGCCTCGTCGCTCTGGACACGATCATCGCGGTCTCGATGTGTGGACTCGCGGTCTGGGCCGCGTACAGCAAAGACACGACCATCGTTCCCGCCATCGTGGCGCTGGCGCTGGTCGGCTTCATCGGTTCCGTGTCCGTCGCGCGCTTCCGGGTGAGTGACCAGTGATCGGCAACATCCTCGACACGATCGGGGCCGTCTCCATCTTCCTCGGCGCGCTGCTCGCACTGACCGCCGCGGTGGGAATCGTTCGCTTCCCCGACACCCTGCGTCGTATGCACGCGGCCACCAAGCCTCAGGTGGTCGGACTTGTTCTGGTTCTGATGGGTGCGGTGTTCCTGCTTCGTGGCAGCGTCGACATCTGGATGCTGGTACTGGTCGGCATCTTCACGTTGCTGACCGCGCCCGTCATCGCGCACAGCGTCGGACGCGTCGCCTACCGCGAACAGCGTGAAGAGGACGACCTCATGAAGATCAACGAGCTGGAAGACCCGGACTCTCTCCTGTAGCGGCATCCCACTCACCGTCGCGCTCGCCCCACACTGCAAGAGCGGTGCCGGGGCGGGCGAAGAAGGTGGCGAAGTACGCCACCGACATGAGAACCAGGACAGCCATCAGCAGCGGCCCGAAGATCGCCGGGTACTCGGCCATCTGCACTGCAGCGAACCGGTACGAGAGCAACAATCCCGCGAGCAGTGCCGAGCCGCCGATCAACAGGCGCACTCGGAACCAACCCCAACCTCGCTCCGGATCCCGCAGCGCCGCATCGAGCGTCAGGCACAGAACCGCACCGGCAATGAGGTCGACGCCGTAGTGGAAGCCGAATCCGAGCGTCGCCGTCAGGGTCGCGACGAGCCAGAACGATCCCAGGCTGCGAATCCACCACGGTCCGCTGCGCGAATGGATGAACAACGCGACCGCCCACGCGGTGTGCAGGCTCGGCATGCAGTTTCGCGGTGCGGCGTCATCGAACGGCAGCGACGACGGCGACGCGAAGTCGAAGTTGGGCACGATATTCGGCCAGTAGTCACCGATCTGGAATCCGAAACCACGCGGACCGAAGGCGAACACCGGCCCGACCACCGGGAACAGGACGTAGAAGATCGGGCCGATCAGCCCGATGAGCAGGAACGTTCGCAGCAGGTGATGCGACGGCCATCCCTTGCGTACTTGATAGAGAGCAACCACGATCACTGCGACGGGTAGTTCGACGTAGATCCAGTCGAGCGCTGCGGCACCGACGGGGCCCATGGCGTCGACGATCTGACCCATCACCCACGACGGGTTCCCGAGAGCCTGGTCGGCGAGGAATACGTACTCGTCCCAGACATCGGTGCCGACGAGAATGGTGATCTCCAGCCACGTTTCGGCAACCTTGGCCGCGATGATGAGCAACGCGCCCAGAGCGACGCCGTGCAGAACGCTGAGTCGACGCTCGCCGGACAACTTCCACACCGCGTACACCGCGATGGCTGTCAGAACCCAGGTGCCGCCGGTGCCCATCGTCAGCGGTCCACCCGAGAACCAGCGGATCGCGCCGACGACCACGTCGATGACGACGGCCGCGGATACCGCGTAGATGCGTTCTTTGTTGTTCAGCCCGACCAGCGCGAGAGCGAGGCCGACCCACGGCATCGTCGCCGAACGGGGAACGAGGAAGTAGTCACCGAAGAGGCTTTCCACCGGACCGAGATAACCCTTGTACGACGCGAACGCCTGCACGCCCAGAACCAGGGCGGTCAATGCTGCTGTGCCGATCAGAAGGAGTCGATGAGAACTCGACCACGAACGATCAGATTGTCCGGGTGCGTCCCCTCGTTGGGACCAACTGTCTATCAACACCGGACAATAGTAAACGGCATGTGAACCGAATATGGACACCCACTGGACAAACGGTTGGTATGCCCGGATTTTCAGTCCGCGAAACTGCCCTTCCCGCGGTGAGCCTGCTAGGTGCCCAGCTCTGCGACCAAGGCGTCGACGACCGCGACAAGATCGCCACCGGTCGCTTCCGCAACGCGGCGTTGACGCTGGTAGGACGCACCACGACGGGGAATGTCCGCCACCGATGCCAACTCGTCCGCGCAGCCGAGCGACACCGCGATCGGTGCCAAATCGTCGAGCAGGCGATCCAGATCGTCAGTGACGAGGCACTCGTTCGCGTCGGAGTCGAGAATGATCTCGGCGTCCAGTCCGTATCTTGCTGCGCGCCACTTGTTTTCCTTGACGTGCCACGGCTGCATGTTCGGCAGAGTCTCACCGGCACTCAATCGGCGATCCAGATCGACGATGAGGCAGTGGACCAGCGCAACCAGTGCACCCAGTTCTGCGCGCGTCGAGACGCCGTCGAACACCCGGACCTCGATGGTTCCCCACTTCGGTGCGGGACGGATGTCCCAGTGCATGCCACCGATCTTGGTGATCACACCGGTCTTCATCTGGTCGTCGATGAACGATTCGTACTCGGCCCAGTTCTCGAACTGGTACGGAAGACCTGCGGTGGGTAACTGCTGGAACATCAACGCGCGATTGGACGCATAGCCCGTGTCCACTCCGGCCCACATCGGCGAGGACGCCGACAGCGCCAGAAGGTGCGGATAGCGCTGCAGCAGTGCATTGATGATGGGGAAAACGCGGTCCGCGGACGAGACACCCACGTGAACGTGCACGCCCCAGATCAGCATCTGCCGACCCCACCACTGCGTGCGTTCGATGAGTTCGTCGTAGTCGGGCGTCCGGGTCACCAACTGCGTCGACCATTGCGCGAACGGATGCGTGCCCGCGCTGATGAGGTCGACGCCGAGCGGATTCGCAGCGCGGCGAAGCAGATCCAGTGATCTGTCGAGATCACTCATCGCCTCGCCGACCGTCGAGTGAATACCCGTGACGAGTTCGACGGTATTTCGCAGTAGTTCCTTGGTGATGTGCGGGGTTTCGGAGCCGGCAAGCTCTTCGACCGCCGAAAACACCTCGGCTGCTGTGTTGGAGAGATCTCTGGTCTTGCGATCGACCAGCGCGATCTCCCACTCCACGCCCAGCGTCGGGCGCGGCGAACCTGGAAATGGAACTACCACGCAGAGAATCCAATCACAGTGTCGGTGAAAACACCGTGCTGGCTACTGCGTGGTAGTCGCCTGAAGTGATGCAAAACTCAGGTGAGTTTGTCAGCTCTTGGTGATGACACCGCAAGCGACGCGTCCGCCGGCGTCACCGGTGTCGAGGGTCTGCTGATCCGGTGCCGGCGCGTAACGCGTCGGGATGTTGCCGAAGTTGTCTGCACCGGCATGGATCATGACGGATGTTCCACCGTTGGCGACCAGTTCGTCGACGGTGAATGCATCGGTCGTGGTGACCAGCGTGGCGGTGCCGTCTTCGAGTACCTGAACCGAAGTGAGGTCGCCGCTGGCCGGATGGCCCGTGTGGCCCTCAGCCTGGAAGTGTCCGCCTGCCGAGAGGAAGTTACCCGGCTCTCCGCCGCTGGGAGCTACGGAATTGGTCTCGCACTTGGCGACCTGGTGGACGTGGAATCCGTGGAATCCGGGGGTCAGGCCCTTGGCGTCGAGGGTGACCTTGACGTCGCTGCCTTCCTGGGCGAACGTGACCGTTCCGACCTTGGCGCCGTCGGTGCCGTTCAGCGTCGCGGTGACCGTCTCGGCAGAAGCGCCGGCGTGCGCCGTCTCCGAACCGTGGCCGCCCGCGCTTTCGTGCGCGCTGGGATCGGCTGCACCGGTCCACACCGGAGGAGTCGTGCCGGGGACGCTGCTGGGCTCTTCGCTGTTACTGCAAGCGGTCAAGCCGAAAGCGGCAATCGCGACTACAGGGGCAACGACGCGCCAGGACATACGCCGGGTGCTGCTGGGGGCCATCGAACCGCTCCTTTGAGGTGGCGAGAAAGTGCTTCTGATCATAACGGCGCGTGTAGTAGCTGGAACCGACGGGTCAGTTCCACCTTCACGACCGGTCAGTTGGAGGTCACGATCACGATCACGCCAGGTGACGCGTTCGCAATGCCGGCGAATCGTGGCTCTGCGGTGACTCCGAGTTCAGCTGCGATCTTCTGTGCCGCTGCCTTCTCCGCCGCGGACGATCCGTAGTACACCGTCGTCGTACTGACGGTGCCCTCGCTGTAGTTACCCGTCTCCTCGACGTTCCAACCTGCTGCCGTCAATTCCTCGGCGGTGCCTGCTGCCAGCCCGGAGACGGTGCTGTTGTTGAGTACTCGAACGCTGACATTCGACGTGTCGGTGCCGCTCGCAGAGCTGGAACTCGTGGTCGTCGCAGCTCCCGAGGGCCGTGACGCCGTGGTGGTGGTCTCGCCCGAAGCGGGTTGCGTCGTCGCTGCCGGCTTGGAGGTGGCAGGGGCCGGAGCGGGGGCGCTCGTCGTGGCAGGCGCCGAGGATTCGGTCTGCTCTGCTGCAGTGTTCTCGTCGCCCGATCCACCGTCGCTCGATCCACCCAGAGAGGCTGCTCCGAGACCGATGAACACGATCGCCAGAGCGATCAACACCATGGCGATTGCGCGAAGCGGAGGTCCGGACGGCTGCTCTTTCGGGGTACTCACGATGTCGACCTTATCGCCAGTGCGTGGACAGCCCGCTCATCTGTACGCGTGATTCAGGTGACCTCGAAGCCGAGGCGACGGGCGGCCCTGGCCTTCTGACGGCTGGCACGCAGACGACGCAGGCGCTTGACCAGCATGGGATCAGCCGCCAAGGATTCGGGGCGATCGACCAACGCATTGAGAACCTGGTAGTAGCGGGTTGCCGACATGTCGAACAACTCCTTGATGGCTTCTTCCTTCGCGCCCGCGTACTTCCACCACTGGCGCTCGAAGGAGAGAATGTCGTGTTCGCGGCGGGTGAGGCCGTCTTCGCCGACCTCGTGCATGCCAGCTGTATCTACTACCGAATCGTCGGCGCCAGTGCCTTCGGACTGGTTCCGACTACGCGCGGTTGCGCCGTCCATGTCACTCCTCGACTGCTGTGCTCGGCGTCAGCGAGACTCGTATGCCCGGTGTTCTTTTCCGACCGATATTCTCGCGGCCGTGAGCTACCCGGTCCCCTGACCCCGAAGGTAACTCACAATTTCCCCCGCGGCCCACGTTCCGACCGAGCAACGAATTACATCGCTGTTCTTCAGCAACCATTGAACCATGATCGAGTGTGCGGGCCGTGATAACTACGCGGGCGCGCCGCACTATCCTTGTCCGCATGGCTATCCTCCCCATCCGAATCGTCGGCGACCCGGTACTGCACAAGGCGACAGAGCCGGTCACTCAGTCCCCGGCCGAGATCGCCGAACTGATCGCAGACATGTACGAGACGATGGACGCTGCCAACGGCGTCGGTCTGGCGGCAAATCAGGTCGGTGTTCCCCTCCGAGTCTTCGTCTACGACTGCCCCGGTGACGACCGCACCAGCGAGCGTCGACGCGGCGTCGTGGTGAACCCGGTACTCGAGACCTCCGAAATCCCGCAGACGATGCCTGACCCGGACGAAGACTTCGAGGGTTGCCTTTCCGTTCCCGGCGAGCAGTTCCCGACTGGCCGCGCCGATTGGGCGAAGGTCACCGGCACCGACGCCGACGGCAACCCGATCGAGGTCGAGGGCACCGGATTCTTCGCGCGGATGCTCCAGCACGAGACGGGCCATCTCGACGGATTCCTGTACACGGACGTGCTGATCGGCCGTAATGCACGCGCCGCCAAGAAGATCATCAAGCGGTCCGGTTGGGGCAAGCCCGGTCTGACCTGGACGCCGGGCACCGTCGACGATCCGTTCGGTCACGACGACGACGATTACGAAGACTGAGAATTCTGCTCTGAACGGCAACATTTCGGTCGGTAGCCGGGTGGTTTTGCGATACAAGCTCCCACCCGGCTATTCGCATCCCATGACCGACGTCATCGGCATCCTCGAAGGTGCCGATCCCATCGCCGTCCGCGCCGGCGACGGTCGACTGGTCCAGGTCTCCGCCGATCAGGTGATCGCACTGAAGACTCTCTCGGCCCGCCCGATTCGCATCGGTGAGATTCGAAACCTCGAAACGGCGGCCGCTGCGGCATGGCCGGGGGTCGAACAGGCGTGGATCGACGGTTGGTTGCTACGCGCCGGTCACGGTTTCACCGGCCGCGCCAATTCGGCTTTGCCGCTCGGTGGTGCGGGGACGGTTGCCGGCTTCGACGCGAGCACTGTCGAACGGATACGCCAGTGGTTCGGTGACCGCGGCCTGCCGACCCTGCTGCTCCTCCCCGATCGCCTCGGCACCTCTCCGGACGGGTGGACCAGTGAGAAGGAAACCATCGTGATGGCCGCCGATCTGGGCAATGTCACGCTGCCCCTCGGCCCTCCGGTCACCTCGTTTGCCGACCGTCCCGACCACAACTGGCTGTCGACGTACGACGCCCACGGCGACCCGGCGCACGTCGAGGCGGTCCTGACTGCTGTCGTGGGCAGTGCAACTTTCGGCGCGATCGGAAACACCGATACGACGCTTGCCATCGGGCGCGCTGCGCTCACCGAGGCGCCCGACCACAAGCGCTGGGTCGGACTCACCGGCATTCACGTCGCCCCCGAACACCGACGCCACGGAATCGGGTCGCTGATCTGCGGAGATCTGCTCTCCTGGGGTCGCGGGAACGGTGCGACGCACGCCTACCTCCAGGTTTCGGTCGAGAACTCCGCGGCGATCGCGCTCTACGAGCGGCTCGGATTCGTCGAACACCACCGCTACCGATACGCCACCGATCCTGTCGGCGGCTGACGCTAGGCTTGCCCTCGTGCGCATCGCTACTTGGAACGTCAACTCCGTCCGTGCCCGTACCGACCGGATCATCGACTGGCTCGGTCGATCCGACGTCGACGTCCTGGCAATGCAGGAAACCAAGTGCAAGGACGAGCAGTTTCCGTACGAGCGCTTCAAGGAAATCGGCTACGAGGTCGCTCACGTCGGCTTGAGCCAGTGGAACGGTGTCGCCATCGCTTCGCGCGTCGGCCTGGACGACGTACAGATCGGCTTCGAGGATCAGCCCGGGTTCGACAAGGATCCCGAGGCCGACCCGGTCCGCGAGGCACGTGCGATCGGTGCCACCTGCGGCGGTGTGCGGGTGTGGAGCCTGTACGTCCCTAACGGCCGTGAGCTGGAAGACCCGCATTACGCTTACAAGTTGGATTGGCTGGCCAAGCTGCGCGACGACGCGGAGGGCTGGCTCAAGCAGGATCCCGATGCGCAGATCGCCCTGGTCGGCGACTGGAACGTCGCTCCCACGGACGACGACGTCTGGGATCCCGCGTTCTTCGAAGGCAAGACCCACACGTCCGAGCCGGAGCGAGCAGCGTTCACGGCGTTCACCGAGTCCGGGTTCGCGGACGTCGTTCGCCCGTACACCCCCGGTCCCGGCGTGTACACGTACTGGGACTACACGCAGCTTCGCTTCCCGAAAAAGCAGGGCATGCGAATCGACTTCATCCTCGGCTCACCGGCATTCGCAGCCCGCGTCGAAGCTGCCGAGATCGATCGAAACGAGCGAAAAGGCAAGGGCGCCAGCGATCACGCTCCGGTGATCGTGAATCTCGGAGCCTGATCGTCTGTTCGTAGTTGCCGGCGGCTAGTCCTCGACGAGCAATTCCAGGTACTCGGGATGCTCGCCGAGGTACCGCTGAACGTAGGTGCACACGGGCCGTACCGACCATTCACGTTCACGGGCACAGTCCATCGCGAACTGTACGAGTACGGCTGCCAGTCCCTGCCCGCCGTACTCTTCCTTGACGACGGTGTGCATGTAGGCGACCACGTCGCCGGCTTCGGCTCCGCTGCCCAGGATCTCGTCCTCGTCGCGGTATCCGAGGATGCCGACCAACTCGTCGCCGGAGAGCAGTTCGAATCGTTCGTGCGACGGGTTGTCCACGAGCGTGACTTCCGGTGAGGTTCCGGCCTTCGAGTGTTCGGTGTCGTTCATTGCGGCGACCTCCACGGCACGATGTGCACCTGCGCGATCGGCGACAGCTGCGCTCGCACGCTCTCCATAACTGTGATCCATGCCACTCATAGAATCAGCTACCGACGACGCTGTCCCGGATTCGACCAATTTTTGCACCGGAAGCGACCGGATCGCAATCGCAGTTCGCGAGGTCGTTTGCGCGAGGGGTGGGGCCGAGATGCCGTTTCCCCAGGTCCGATCGGTAGGCTCGTCGTCGTGAAGCTGCTGCCCCTGACCCCCGCCGGACAGACCCCGATTCGGGCATTGACCATCGCCGGAACCGATTCCGGCGGTGGAGCCGGTATTCAAGCCGATTCCCGCACGATGGCGATGTGTGGAGTGCACGCCTGCGTGGCCGTCGCCGCTGTGACGGTCCAGAATTCGGTGGGAGTCAGCGGATTCCACGAGATTCCGCCGGAGATCGTCGCCGACCAGGTGCGCGTCGTGGTCTCGGACATCGGCGTCGGTGCGGCGAAGACAGGAATGCTGGCGTCGACGACGATCATCGAAGCGGTAGCCGCAGTCGCCGCCGAGGTGGGAATCGGCCGCGACCGACCGATCCCGCTCGTGGTCGACCCGGTATGCGCGTCGATGCACGGTGATCCGCTGCTGCACGAAGAAGCTCTCGACGCGGTCCGCAACACCTTGATTCCGGCTGCCACGGTGGTCACTCCGAACCTCGACGAGGTCCGGTTGATCACCGGCATCGAGGTCGTCGACGACAAGAGCGCCCGCCAAGCAGCAGAAGCGCTGCATGCGCTCGGCGCTCAATGGTCCGTCGTCAAGGGCGGTCACCTTCGTACCTCGGAGCTGTCGACCGACCTGCTGTTCGACGGCGACCGTTTCCTCGAATTCAGCAGTGCCCGGATCGACACCGGCAACGATCACGGCGGCGGAGACACGCTGGCCGCTGCGATCACTTGCGCTCTCGCACATGGCTATTCCGTTCCGGACGCGGTGGCGTTCGGCAAGGAGTGGGTGACCAAGTGCCTTGAGGCGTCGTACGACCTCGGCGCGGGCCATGGTCCGGTGTCCCCGCTCTGGCGGCTTCAGGTTTAGTGCGCTAGTTCCGGCGTACGCGCCAGATACCCAGATCGACTGGGACCCCGTTGGGTGTGGTCGCGAAGAACCCTCGCCGCCACGGCCGGATCGTGAGATCGAGATCCTCGAGGGTGCCGGCCTCGAGTTCTTCGAGCGTTGTCGCCGACATCATGATGTTGCCGTCGCCGCCCAGGCCCATCATCCGGGCGGCGATGGTCACGTCGACGCCGAGCCAGTCGTCGCCGATCTGGCGCGGGGTACCGGTGTGGAGGCCGACGCGCATGCGTGGGGTGTATCCGTCGAGGTCGACTTCCGCGAGCGCGTCCTGCGCGGTGAACACCGCCTTCAAGGCCGCGTCCGGGCGAATGAACACGGCCATCAGACCGTCACCCATCCGTTTGACGACGTGTCCGCCGTTGTCGGTGATCGGGGTTTCCACGGCCTGCGCCACCGCACGCAGGAGTGTCAGTGTGGCGCCGTCACCGGCTTCGAGCGACCAGGTGGAGAAGCCCACCAAATCGGTGAAGACGATGGTCAGTTCTTGATCACCGCGCCCGCGGCCCATCTTTTCCAGCGCTGCCTGCCATACCTGCAGTGCTCCGAGACTCACTTCGCGAGTGGCTGCCGGCTTCTGATCGAGCAATCTGTCAGCGACGCGGGCCACGGCGCGGGCACCGCCGGGGCCGGCGAGCGAGAGCGGATCTCCGAATCCCGGATCACCGGGTAGTGCCCGCCTCAGCCGTCGTAGCGCGTCGATCAGTTGCTGCCGACGGTTCAGTTCTGCCGCAGAGTTCAAGACGACGTCGACGACGCCTCGAACGGAGGAGGAAGAGGCACCTGCCGTGTCGGTGTCCTCCGGGGACAGATCAGCCATAACTCAAGCGTAACTCAGAGTTACAGACAGTGTGCTGCCGCGGTTCTCGCACAGTGGCCTCCTGGTCGCTCGTCAGTCGATCATTCGGTCAGTCGATCATTCGGTTCTCGCCTGTGTTCGGGCATCGCCGACGGGAACCCCGTTCGGCCCACTCAAATCCTGGGCATACGTCGCAACTCCGAAGGCTACTGCAGAAGCGTTGGCAGCGAGCGCGTCGCGATCGATGTTCGCGAGGTTGTCCTGGGCACTGTGGTAATTCGGGTCGAAGGTCGCCTCCGCTTCGCCGCCCCACTTCTCGGCCTGAGCCGGTGTCTTGCGCTCGTCCGCGCCGCTGAACACACCGCCCGCAGGGATTCCGATCTCGATGAAGGGGCCGTAGTCGGAGCGTCCGTCGAAGTCCGTTCCGTCCGCCGCAATCCCCCGACCGGCGAGAAAGTCGACGAAGGTGCGCTCGATGCCCGCCGAACCCTCGGGACCCGGCCCCTCCCCTACGGCATCCGAGTTGTCGCCGTCGTAGGCCAGGTATCCGGCATTGGGCGAACCGAGCATGTCGAAGTTCAGGTACAGGGCGATGTCGGCCCGTTCCTGATCGCTCAGACCTTCCACATAGCGGGTGGAGCCGACCAACCCCACTTCTTCCGCTCCCCAGAACGCGAAGCGCACGGCATTCTCGATGCTCGGTGAGCTTCCCATCTGCAGCGCGGTTTCCAGCACGGCTGCGGTGCCGCTTCCGTTGTCGTTGATTCCGGGGCCTTCCGGCACGCTGTCGAGGTGGGCGCCCACGACGACCACATTGTCGGTCGCGCCGGTCTTGGTCTGCGCAATCACGTTGCGCGACTTCGTCGTTTCCGTCGACGTGTCGAGAATCAGCGTGAGATCTCCGGGCGCTGCGGCAAGAGCCTCGCCCGACGCCTTGCTCACGCCGCCGGTCGGGATTCGGGCGTCTTCGGGTTCACCCAAGGTAGCCCCGCCCAGCATTGCGTCCTCGTTGTTGGCAACCAACAACGCTGCCGCGCCGCGGTCCGCGGCGATCTTCTGCTTGTCGCCGAACGGGCACACTCCGCGGGTGACCAGCACGATGGCACCGTTCACGTCGCGTCCGTCGTAATCGGTGGCCTCGCACCCTGGTGTCTCGTCGGCGGGAATCGCCACCAGGCGTGCCGTGATTCCGGTCGGTCCCGTGGACGTGGAATACGTCAACGCTCGCACCGGAACATCGGAGCCGTCAGCAGCTTTCAGGGATTCGGTGCCGGGATCGAAGGAGCTGAAGTCGAATTCCGGGGTAGTGACGTCGAAACCCTTGTCTTCGAGGAGGTTTGCCACGTAGTCGACGCTGGCGTCGTAGCCGGGGGTTCCGGCCGATCGATTGCCGTCGTTGTTACCGGCGATCTTCTCGAGTTGCTCCAGATGCCCGGTCACGGCGTCGACCGTGACGGTCTCGGAGAATGCCACCGGGTCTGTCGGGACGGCTGCTTGACTTCCCGACGAGCACCCACCCACCACGAGTGCTCCAGCCATTGCGACCACAACCACACCGAAGAGTCTCATCTTCGGAGGATATCGGCCGAAGCACAGGAAAGGGACCCAGTACGAATGGTTTTTCGTACTGGGTCCCTACTCTGCTGTCACTCCTCGTTCTCGGTAGGTCTCCCGACAACACCTACCGAGGGAGCGACAAGATCAGGCGTCGCGACGATTCACGATGACAATACTTGCTCCGAAAATCACCAGAACGAAGACCGCGAAGTAGATCAGGCTGCCCCAGGGACCCCAGTGGAAATCAAGGCTTCCGCCGCCCGGGCTGAGGAAGTGGTTTGCATTCGCGAACGGCAGGAACGGGGTGATCTTTTCACCAACACTGCCGAACAGTCCGAACAGGCTCTCGATGAGCAGCGGCCAGAGCAGGAGCAACGCAATAGCGCCGGCCGACTGGCGGATGATCGATCCCACGCCGACAGCGAGGATCACGCACAGGAACGCGTAGATCGGGATGCCGTAGATCGCACGCCAGTCGTCACCAGTCGACAGGGTCAGCCCCGTGCTGGCGTCGGTACCGGCCATGGCCTTGGCCACCGCATATGACCCGAAGGCGAGGGCAAAGGTCAGCACCGCGCCGAAGGCACCGATGAGGCCGGCTTTGGCGATCAGAACCGAGGCACGGTTGGGAACTGCCTGGAATGTGGTTCGGATTGTCCCGAAGCGGTACTCACTGGTGACCGCGAGGGCCGCCATGATCATGAGAACCATGATCCCGAAACCCGAGATCCCGGCCGTGGCGACGGCGGTGTCGAGGTCAGGTGCTCCCTGGACGTCCGAGGATGTCAGAGCCGACTTGGCAACGGCGCCCATGATGGCCGCGAAGCCGAGAGCGAGCACGATGATGATGACCGTGCACCACAGCGGGGACTTGGTCGTGGTGATCTTGATACGTTCAGCACTGAGAACAGCCATTACAGTGCACCTCCCATAGCCTGCTGTGTGTTTGCGTGGTGGGCTCCGGCACCCGGATCGACACCGGATGCGTGGTACTGGACATCGTCTCCGGTCAACTTCATGAACGCATCCTCGAGCGACCCCTGCTGAGACGCCAACTCGTACAACACGATTCCCTGCGAACCAGCCAGACCACCGATCACATCGGTCGTCGAATCAACGACCACCAACGCAGGCGCAACACCGGAACCGTCCTCACGCACCGTCAACCCCTGCGAGAGCAGCACACTGCGCAACGCATCGAGCTGTGGGCTACGCACGCGCACCGTCGACTCCGACGAACGATCCACGAACTCCGCCACCGTCGAATCCGAGATCAACCGACCCCGACCGATCACCACCAACTGCTCCGCCGTCAACGCCATCTCCGAGAGAAGGTGACTCGACACCAGCACCGTGCGACCCTCGGCCGCCAACCGCT
>NZ_QAJJ01000010.1:0-60687 GCF_003852455.1 Rhodococcus sp. KBW08 | reverse complement strand
TCCCCTCAGTTCAATCATGAGGAGAACTCTGCCCTACCGGCAATGACCAGCACATCGGCCACAGGTCTAGTTCCGAGTGGTACTCAGGTAGGACATGAGTCCGGGCAATTCGGGCAGAACCCCGAGAAATCACCCGGATCTCGTCCCTCAGGACGACGCTTGAGCCCAGAATCGCTTGGGGATCCGGCCGGCGTGCCGCGCCTCGAAACCTGCCACGACAGCGTGACGCATCGCCGACGCCATCAGCGCGGGATTCTTGGCCCGCGTCACCGCTGTCGCTAGCAGGACGGCGTCGCAGCCCAACTCCATGGCAAGGGTGGCGTCGCTGGCCGTTCCGATCCCGGCGTCGAGGATGACGGGCACGCCGGCGCGCTCGACGATCATCTCGATGTTGTGCGGATTCGCGATGCCCAACCCGGTGCCGATAGGCGAACCGAGCGGCATGACTGCTGCGCAGCCGACCTCTTCGAGGCGAAGCGCCAGCACCGGATCGTCCGTCGTGTAGGGCAGAACGGTGAATCCGTCGTCCACCAATTGTTCTGCGGCGGAAACGAGTTCGATTGCGTCGGGCAGCAGTGTCCGCTCGTCGGCGATGACTTCGAGTTTGACCCAGTTCGTCTCGAGCGCTTCGCGTGCCAACTGCGCCGTCAGCACTGCTTCGGCGGCGCCCCGACACCCGGCGGTGTTCGGCAACGGTTCGATTCCGAGGCGACGAAGCAGGTCCAGAACACCCGTGCCGCCGGCCGCGTCGACTCGCCTCATCGCGACGGTGGTCAGTTCGGTGCCGGAGGCGACAAGCGCTTCCTCGAGCACCGCGAGGTTGGCGGCGCCGCCGGTTCCGGTGATGAGCCGGGAACCGAAACTGCGGCCCGCGATAGTGAGAAGGTCCTGCTCAGCCACCCTGCACCGCCGTGAGGATCTCGATTTCCCAACCACGTCCGACGGATTCGTCCCAGCGCCCGCGAGGAAAGAGCGCACCGTCGACGGCGACGGCGATGCCCTTGCTCGGCAACTCGAGGTGCGTCAGAAGTTCGGTCACCGTGACTGCTCGATCGAACTCGAGATCTTCGCCGTTGACGGTGATCCCGATCGGGACCTGCTCACTCATGAATTTTCCTTAGCTACTGCGAACCGCTCGGGTTCGGTTCCTTTTACCTCGACCAAAGATGTGCCGTTCAACAACGCGAGCGTCGCATCGGCGGTGACGGGCGTCAGCAGGACCCCGTTGCGCCCGTGCCCGGTGGAGACGACGACACGATCGGACACGCGCCCGATCAACGGCAGGTTGTCCGGCGTCATGGGACGCAGGCCTGCCGCGCATTCGTACAGTTCGTATTCGCCGATCGCCGGCATCAGCGCCTCGGCGTCGTTGATCAAGTCCCGTACTCCGGCCATCGTGACCTGTGTGTCCTCACCGGACTCGTATTGTGTTGCACCGACGACGATTCCGTCGCCTCGCGGGACGAGATAGGCCGGCCGGCCGTGGACGCTGCCACGGATCGTTCGACTGGGCGCCGGGGTGACTCCAGGCCTACTCCGCAGGCGAAGAATCTCGCCTTTGACCGGGCGTACCGGTAGCCCGGGCCACAGCTTGGGTGACGCGATACCGGCGGTGAGCACTACCTGATCGGTATCCAGTTCGGCGAGGTCGTTGACTGCACGCGCGATCAATTCGACGCCGGTTTCCGCGCAGGCCTTCTGCAGCGCCTCCAGCAGAAGTCTGTTGTCGACGGCGGATTCACCGACGGCCATCAACCCCGACCGGATGCCCCGGCCCAGCATCGGTTCGAGTTCACGGATGCGTGCGCGACCGAGAACTTCGAGTTCGTGCCCCTGCGAGCTCACCCACTCGGCGATGGTCTGCAGGTCCTGCGCGTCGGCAGCATCGAGTGCCACCGTCAGCGAGCTGTCCGCGGTGAAGACCGATTGCCCGAATTTTCCGAGCTCCTCACCGAACGCCGGCCACCGTTCCAGGGACGCTGCACCAACCGTCAACGCTGTTTCTTCACCCGGCCAGCCTTCGGAAAGCGGTGCAAGCATTCCGCCCGCCACCCACGAAGCACCTGATCCAATGGACGGGTCGTACAACCGAACGGACCACCCGTCGCGGGCTGCGCGCCACGCTATGGCGAGACCGATGACACCGCCGCCGACCACTGACACCGTACGAGCGTGTGTACTCACGAAACTCCACCTCCACTTCCTGCGCCGGCATGATCCGGGTCAGGTCTGACGGTCGGGATCTGGTCGCGATCCCCTCTCAGCCCCACGAACCTCGCAGTCACGACAAAAAAGTGACGACGACGTTTCAGGACTCCCGTGTCGAACCTTGCTCCCTAGAGGCTACCGTTTGCTCCGTGCACCCCACACATCCCAGTAACGACATCGACCGGCGCGAGCGCCTGGCAGCAGCACGGCTGTACCTGTGCACCGACGCGCGCCGCGAGAAAGGCGACCTCGCGCAGTTCGCCGAGGCCGCTTTGTCCGGCGGAGTCGACATCATCCAATTGCGTGACAAGGGATCCGCCGGTGAGCGCGAGTTCGGCCCGCTCGAGGCCAAGGACGAACTGGTAGCGCTGGGCATTCTCGCGGCAGCAGCGCGACGCCACGGCGCATTGTTGGCCGTCAACGATCGCGCGGATCTCGCGATGGCTTCCGGTGCCGACATCCTCCACCTCGGCCAGAACGACATTCCGGTCCCCTACGCGCGAACCGTTGTCGGTGAAGACGTCGTCATCGGCCGTTCGACGAGCAGTCGCGCGCAGGCCAGTCTGGCCGCCATCGAAGAGGGCGTCGACTACTTCTGCACCGGACCGGTGTGGGCGACACCGACCAAACCGAATCGAAGTGCGTCCGGTTTGGAACTGGTTCGATCGACCGCCGACGCCGCGCCGCCGCGCCCCTGGTTCGCGATCGGCGGTATCGACGAGGAGCGCCTGCCAGAGCTGCTCGACGCCGGTGCCACACGCATCGTCGTCGTGCGTGCAATCACGCACGCGTCGGATCCCCAGGCGGCCGCGCAACGCCTCGCCGCAGCCGTCGCCGGACGCTGAAAACCGGTAACTGGCGACCGTCAACTGTTTGCCGGGCGATTCCGCACAGTTACGGGTCAGCACGCCTGACTCGAAACATGAACGGAAGTTGTCCGATCAGACAACAAACCCCCAGTTCCTAGGTGCGATTTGATGTCCGAAAAGTCGGAATGCGTGATCTTGATCACAGTTGCTCCGATTGCGTGTCACATCCCATTCGGTTTGTTGTAGTTTACCTCCAGTTACTAACTGAACCTAGGAGCACTAAATGGGATCCCTCGACACCGGCTCGCTCAGCACCGAATCGCTCGAAGACCTGAACCTCGGCAAGATCAGCGAGCTGCTCAAGCTCGGTATCACCGCGGTCAGCTTCATCACGGCGCTGAACTCGCTCAGCTGAGCCTCGTTTCGGTCGGGAGACCGAAACACGGAAGGGCCGGACTCCTCAGGAGTCCGGCCCTTCTGCTGTGTATATGACCTGTTGAGACTACGTCGCTACAACTGGGTACTGCTCGCCTCGGACAGGTTCTGGTCACTGCCTGACTGATCTCTGCCTGACTGATCATTGCCTTCGGGAGCACTACCCGACAACCATCCGAATCCGCCGTCCTCGAGCACGACGGTGTGCGGGTCGCCGTCCACCGACACAACAGGCTCGGTCCGGAGCTCAGGCCAAGAGGAACCGAATCCCGGATGCAGCGGCAGTGAGTCGACGTCGGCTTCACGCACCCACCGCAACTCGGTGCTCTCACCGTTGGCAACCGTCGACAGTGGATGCGCAGCATCAGCCACGACGGTGGTGTACGTCCACCCGCTCTCGGCGCGCATCGTCACTACTTCCCCGCGAACGCGGACGGCGTCCTCGGCGATACCTGCCTCTTCGTGTGCCTCCCGGACTGCAGCGTGCGTCGTGCTCTCGTGTGAGTCCCGCGCTCCGCCGGGCAGTGCCCACGTTCCACCCTGATGGCTCCACGCCGCACGATGCTGCAGCAAGACCATGGGTGATCCGTCCGAATCGGGGGCACGCAGAAGCAGTCCAGCGGCTCCGTGTTTACCCCAATGCCGAGTACCGTCCGATCCGATGGACCAACCGTCACCGTCACCACGCATCGACTACCTCGCTCCGCCTGCTCTCGCCGTTGTCCCACACTAACCGTTTCAATCTGCTCCAGGTGTAGGTGATGCTTATATGCTCGCGAAGATGCCCTGAATCATTTCTCGGCGGCATCATTTCTCGGTAGCCCGCGTACAGCAGCGAAGTGAGGTGCTCGATGGTCGACCGTGTCGTCCCGTCCATCGAACCCCGGTCGCTGCCGCCCTCCGAGGCCACGTCGGTATCGGCGGAAGACGAGCGCGCACTTCTGCGGCGCGAACTGCAGGCATTCATGTCGTCCACACCTGGCCGGCTGACCGTCGTCGGACTGATCCTGATCGCGATCACCTTGATCGCCGGACTTCTCGCCACTGCAGCGATCGAGAACCGTCAGGCAAATCTCGACCTCCTCCTCGTCGAAACCGAGCCTCTCGCCAACTCGGCCCAGAATCTCTACAGCGCGCTGTCATTGGCCGACGCCGCCGCGGCCACGGCCTTCATCTCCGGTGGCCTCGAACCCGCCGACGTACGCGACCGATACACGCAGTCGATCGGCGAGGCGTCGGCGGAGATCGTGCAGGCATCGGCCGGCCTCGACTCGACGGATCTTGCCGGCCACAGCGCGTTGACCACCATCTCGACCGACCTGTCCGTCTACACCGGGCTGGTCGAAACCGCACGGGCCAACAATCGCGTCGGAAACCCGGTCGGGGCAGCATATTTGAGCGAAGCCTCGCAGTTGATGCAAACCTCGCTGCTGCCGATGGCTCAGCAACTCCACGCCTCGCAAGAGACTTTGGTCTCCCAGGTACAGCGCGATTTCGAGACTCCACCGTGGTGGCCGATCGTGGCCTTCGTCCTCGTTCTGTGCGCACTGGTGGCTACCCAGGTGTATTTCTCCCGCAAGAGTCGCCGACGCTTCAACCTCGGGTTGATCCTTGCCTCGATTGCCGTTGCGGCAGCTCTGCTGTGGCTGCTCACGGTCGGACTGGTGTCCGCCCTTGCCACCGGGCGCGCTCTCGACGCGGGCGCCGAGCCACTGCACGAACTGACCGAGGCGCGAATCATGGCGCAGCAAGCACGCACAGTCGAAACTCTCACATTGGCGAGACGGGATTCGACCGCCGAGGACAACGTCACGTTCACGCGCAAGGTCGACGCTCTGCGCGACACCCTCGAGCGCCTGCAAAACGATGATCGCGCGCGAGTGAACAGCGACGTGTTGGCCGCCGCCCTCGACTCGCGCCAGCAGTGGGTGGCTGCGCACACGCGCATGTACGACCGCCTCGGAAACGGTGACTTCAATTCCGCCGCGGCCATCACCATCGGCGCCGGAGAACAGGATTCGGTCGCGGAGTACGGAAGGCTCGATCACGAACTCTGGCAGGGAATCGTGGATTCGCGGACAAATCTGCGTTCCGACGTCTCGTACGCCTCACGTGTGTTGGCAGCCTCTGCACCGGGCATGACCGTATTGGCAGTACTCGGAGTTGCCGGAATCTTCATCGGATTCTGGCCCCGACTGCGGGAGTACCAGTGACGGGAGTACCGGCAATGCGGAGGAAGATCCCGGCTGCATGCGTCGCGGTTCTGGCGGCGGCGATGCTGGCACTCGCCGGTTGCGGTGCGGACCGAGTAGAAGACCTGAACAACGCGGCCGCCACGTCGTACACGGAACCGCCCCTGCCCGCCGAGGCAACCATCGCGCCCAGCCCGACGCCGACGACTACCGCTTCGTGCACCAATCTCACCGCGAGCCTGCGGCCCACCCCCGCGGACGCATCTCCGCAGCCACCCACGCCGAGCCTCGACGCCATCCGAGCCCGCGGGCGCCTGATCGTGGGCCTGGACACCGGTTCCAACCTCATGAGCTTTCGCGATCCGGCAACCGGGCGTCTCGAAGGTTTCGACGTGGACATCGCCCGCGAGATCGCCCGCGATCTGCTCGGCGACCCCGAGAAGATCGAGTACCGGATCCTGACGTCCGACGACCGGATCGCGGCGCTCCAGGAGTCCATGGTCGACGTTGTCGTCAAAACCATGACCATCACGTGTGAGCGGCGCGAGAAGGTCGACTTCTCGACGCAGTACTTCTCCGCCGAGCAACGAATTCAGGTCTTGCAGGGTTCACCTGTGCGCGGCATCGACGACCTGGCGGGTAAGCGAGTCTGTGCCGCCCGGGGAACGACGTCGGCCACTCGAATTCAGCAGCTCCAACCCGAAGCCACCGTCGTCACAGTCCCGATGTGGTCCGACTGCCTCGTCGTCCTGCAACAGGGTCAGGTGGACGCGATCAGCACCGACGACACGATTCTCGCGGGCCTCGCCTCGCAGGATCCGTATCTCATGATGGTCGGCGGATCACTGGGCGTCGAACCGTACGGAATCGGCGTGAACAAGGACAACTCCGACCTGGTCCGATTCGTTAACGGAACACTGGATCGGATCCGCACTGACGGGACCTGGAACCGTATCTACGACCGCTGGCTCAGCGTCCTCGGTCCGTCACCCGGTCCCCCGCCGGCCGTCTACCGGGATTGAGGCAGACATGACCGAAGAGACCGGCCCCGAGCCCGACGCCACGCAGGCGTCCATGCGTCCCGAAGCCGACGCCACCCAGGCGGTTCACCTAGAGCCTGACTCCACGCAGGCGGTTCACCGCGAGCCAGACTCCACGCAGGCAGTTCACCGCGAGCCTGACTCCACGCAGGCATCCGTACGCCCCGAACCCGAAGCCACCGGCGCCTACGAGCGCCTCGAACCGACCTCGGCCCAGCTACGAGGAACCACGCCGTCCGCGTCCTCCTCCCCTACCGGCCGCTCCACCCGATCCCGGCGCAGCCGGTCGGGACGAAAGCTGCGCCTCGGCGGCGGCCTGGTGGAGGTTCCCCCCGTCCCGCAGATCGACCCGGCGTCGGCGGTGATGAGTGACCCGACCGTCCCCGAGCGCAAACGATTCTGTTGGAAGTGCAACGAACCGGTCGGCCGTAAGAGTGCAAGCACCAAGGCAACTCAGCACGGAACCTGCCCCAAGTGTGGTTCGACTTTCGACTTCCGTCCGCTCCTCGAAGAGGGGGAATTGGTCTCGGGTCAGTACGAGGTTCAAGGCCCCATCGCGCACGGCGGCCTGGGATGGATTTACCTCGCGATCGATCGCAATGTCAGCGACAGGTGGGTAGTTCTCAAGGGGCTCTTGCATTTCGGTGATTCCGAAGCCCAAGCCGTCGCGGTGGCCGAGCGTCAGTTCCTCGCCGAGGTCGCCAACCCCAGCATCGTCAAGATCTTCAACTTCGTCGAGCATCCGCGCCCGGACGGCACACCCATGGGGTACATCGTCATGGAGTACGTGGGCGGGCGATCATTGCGCGAGGTGCTGGCCGAATTCCCGGACGGCAAGCACATGCCGATCGAGCAGGCAATCGGCTACGTACTGGAAATCCTTCCGGCGCTGAGCTATCTGCATTCCACCGGCCTGGCGTACAACGACCTCAAACCCGAGAACGTGATGGTCACCGAAGACCAGCTGAAGCTGATCGACCTCGGCGCCGTGTCCGGAATCGAAGACTACGGATACCTGTACGGCACTGCGGGCTATCAAGCACCGGAGATCATCGAGACCGGCCCGACCATCGCCTCCGACATCTTCACCGTCGGAAGAACACTTGCAGTTCTCACCCTCGACATGCCGTCGAAGCACGGACGGTACCTCGACGGTCTCCCTGAACCCGAGGACGAGCCTCTGCTGCGCGACCACGAGTTCTTCCATCGCCTGCTGCTGCGCGCCACCGACCCGGATCCGAAGAAGC
This sequence comes from Rhodococcus sp. KBW08, assembly GCF_003852455.1. Lineage (NCBI taxonomy): Bacteria > Bacillati > Actinomycetota > Actinomycetes > Mycobacteriales > Nocardiaceae > Rhodococcus > Rhodococcus sp. KBW08. The sequence goes on along the minus strand of NZ_QAJJ01000010.1, from coordinate 52,756 downwards.
GATTCCAGTCTGCCGAGGAGATCGCGGGCCAACTCACCGGCGTTCTGCGAGAAATTCTCGCGGAGCAGACCGGGCAGGAGAATCCCGGACTGTCACTCGTGTTCAGCAGGCAGCGAACGTCTTTCGGCACCGATGAATTGGTCGGGCAAACCGATGTGTACGTCGACGGTGTCAGCCACGACGCTGCTCTCGATCCTCGCGAAGTTGCGCACGCACTTCCCATTCCGTTGGTCGACCCCACAGATCCCAGCGCGCCGTTGCTTGCGGCTGCGGTGCACAGCGAACCGTCTCAGACTCTCGATGCGCTCAAGCATGCCCGTGAGAACGGCATCGACCGAACGTCCGGCACACCGGCGGCCGCCATCTCCGGAGAAGTTCGACTGGCCGAGGCCAAGGCGCATCTCGATCTCGGCGATCCGGAGACCGCGCTGACTGTTCTGGACGAACTCCACCGATCCATCGGAGATCACTGGAAGATCGAGTGGTATCGAGGGCTTGCAGCGTTGCAACTGGACCGATTCGAGCCCTCCTTCAGTCATTTCGAATCGGTCCTGAACGCGCTCCCGGGCGAGGCCGCACCCAAACTCGCGTTGGCGGCAACAGCAGAACTGATCCTCCAGCATTGGGAGAGCGACGACCCGGACCAGTGGTGCCGCTTCTCCGAGAAGTACTACCGCACCGTCTGGCGGACCGAACGGAACTACGTGAGCGCAGCATTCGGGCTCGCCCGACAACTCGCCGATCACGGCAACAAGAAGGCAGCCATCGCAGCCCTCGACGAAGTCCCCACGTCTTCCCGGCACTACAACGTCGCACGGATGTCGAGCGCTCTGACGATGCTGTCCGGCGTTCCGATCGCCGAACTCGACGAATCGACTCTGCGGGAAGCTGCCCGTCGCGTTCGGGCGCTACCGGCTGAGGAGAGTCGAAGTCTGCAGATGCGAACCCTGGTGTTGGGCACGGCGCTCGATTGGATTCGCTACGGCAATCGCTCGCACACCGAACTCGAACCCATCCTCGACCTGCCCTTCACCGAGCAAGGTCTACGCACCGGAGCCGAAGCCTGCCTTCGCGCCCTCGCTCGCGCCACGACCTCCCGCACACACCGCTACGCACTCGTGGACCGGGCGAATGCGGTGCGTCCGCGCAGCAATTTCTGACGGACGCCCGAGATTTACAGCGCGGCCACCAAAGCCTTCGCCGCGCGAGCGATCGCCAACTCCTCGTTGGTGGGGACCACCAGCACCTCGACGTCCGACGTGGATGCGGAGATACGACGCTCGTCGCGGCTCTTCGCCTCGTTGAGAGCCGGGTCGACCTCGATGCCCAGACGGGAGAGGCCGGCCAGACTGTCGCGTCGTACGTCGATGTTGTTCTCCCCGACGCCACCGGTGAAGGTGATGACGTCGACGCCGCCGAGTTGAACGATGAAGGCGCCGATGTACTTACGCAGCATGTGGACGTAGACGTCGTACGCAAGTTGTGCGTCTTGGTCGCCGCCCTCGATCAGTGCGAGCAGGGCACGAAAATCGTTGACTCCCGAGAGCCCCTTCAAACCGGAACGACGATTCAGGAGGTCGTCGATCTCGTCGACCTTCATTCCCGAGTTGCGGTTGAGGTGCAAGATGATGCCTGGGTCGATGTCGCCGCTGCGAGTACCCATGACAAGGCCTTCGAGCGGGGTGAGGCCCATCGTGGTGTCGATGGCCTTGCCGCCCTTGATCGCCGAGGCCGAAGCGCCGTTTCCGAGGTGCAGGACTATCTGATTCAGCTCGGCCGGATCTTTGCCGAGGAAGTCCGCGACTCGTCCCGACACGTATTCGTGTGAGGTCCCGTGGAAGCCGTACCGGCGAATCTGGTTGGCCTTGGCCACATCCCGATCTATCGCGTACGTGGATGCTGCGGCAGGCAACGTATGGAAGAACGCGGTGTCGAACACGGCCACGTGCGGAACGTCCGGCAGTTCTTCGCGCGCCACCTCGATACCGATCACGTTGGCCGGATTGTGCAGCGGCGCAAGGTTCGACAGATCCGCGATGGCTTTCACGACGCCGTCGTCGATGAGCGTCGGCGAATAGAAGATGTCGCCGCCGTGCACGACTCGGTGACCGACTGCGATGATTCCTGCCTCGCTCAGCGGCCGTCCGACCTCGGCGACGATGTCGAGCACCATCTTCAGGCCCGCTCGGTGATCGGCGATGGGGAGGCTTCGGTCTTCGACTCCGGTGCGGTGGTTGTAGACGATGTGGCCGTCTGGTTCACCGATACGCTCGATGAGGCCGTGCGCCACCGATTCCGCTGTATCCGGATGCACGAGTTGAAATTTGATGGATGACGAGCCGGAATTGATGACCAGTACGGTGCCGTCGCTCACGCTTGCGCTCCCTGTGCCTGAATTGCCGTGATAGCCACGGTGTTGACGATGTCCTGGACCAACGCTCCACGCGAGAGGTCGTTGACCGGCTTGTTCAGTCCCTGCAGAACCGGGCCGACGGCGATAGCGCCGGCACTGCGCTGCACTGCCTTGTAGGTGTTGTTGCCGGTGTTCAGATCCGGGAACACGAACACCGTGGCCTTGCCCGCCACCAGAGAATCCGGCATCTTCTTGTCGGCGACACTCTGCTCGACGGCGGCGTCGTACTGAATGGGTCCTTCCACCAACAGGTCCGGTCGGCGCTCGCGCACCAAAGCGGTTGCGGTGCGAACCTTGTCGACGTCGGCTCCACTGCCCGAATCGCCGGTGGAGTACGAGAGCATCGCGATGCGCGGATCGATCCCGAACTGCGACGCCGTCTGTGCCGACGAGATGGCGATGTCCGCCAACTGCTCCGACGTCGGGTCCGGGACCACGGCGCAGTCACCGTAGGAGAGCACGCGGTCGGCCAGGCACATCAGGAAGATGCTCGAAACCGTCGAGACGCCGGGGGCTGTCTTGATGATCTCGAACGAGGGCCGGATCGTGTGAGCGGTGGTGTGGGCGGCACCGGAGACCATGCCGTCGGCAATACCCAAGTGCACCATCATCGTTCCGAAGTACGAGATGTCGGCGATCACCTCACGGGCCCGCTCGATGGTCATGCCCTTGTGAGCTCGCAGCGCGGTGTATTCCTGTGCGAAGCGCTCGGTGTACTCGGACTGCGCCGGTGCGAGTACCTGTGCGCCGCTGATGTCGACGCCGAGTTCCGCTGCGCGTCGACGCACACTGGGTTCGTCGCCGAGGATCGTCAGGTCGGCAACCTGGCGCTGCAGCAGCCGGCCGGCCGCGCGCAGGATCCGGTCGTCGTCACCCTCCGGGAGGACGATGTGCTTGCGATCGCGTCGAGCCCGGTCGATCAGCTTGTACTCGAACATCTGTGGGGTCACGACGGACGGGATCGGCAGTGCCAGTCGGTCCATCAGAACGTCGGCGTCGACGCGCTGTTCCATCAAACTCAGCGCGGTGTCGACCTTTCGCTGAGATCCGACTGCCACGCGTCCGCGGGTTTGGGCCGCGGCGCTTGCGGTGTCGAAAGTGCCGAGGGTTGTCGTCAGGATCGGTAGACGCTGTTTCAGGCCGGCCATCAACGCCGCGATGGCCGGGTGCGGCGTGATCCCGCCGTTCATGATGATGCCCGCCAACGACGGAAATCCCTCCGCCTCATGCGCATTGAGCAACGCGAGCAGCACATCCGAGCGATCGCCCGGTGCGATCACGACCATGCCCTCGACCAGACGCTCGAGGATGTGCTCGGCGGTCATGCCGCCCACCATCACCTTCAGTGCCTCACGGTGCAGCAGTTCCGGGTCACCCGAATACAACTCGCCGCCGGTGGCCTCCATCAACTCCGCCATCGTTGGCGAGACGAGCAACGGAATCTCCGGCAGGCTCCACGTCGGAACACCGATGTCGGACAGGGCTGCGGTGACCTCGTCGAGCTTGTCGGGATCACAACGGTTGGCGACGACGGCGAGCAGATGGGCGTGGTTGGCGGCCAACTCGGCGGCGCACAGGTGCGCGAGCTGAGCGACCTCCTCGACGCTGCGCCGAGCGCCTCGAACCGCCAACAGGACCGGCGCTCCGAGGTTCACGGCGATGCGGGCGTTGAAGCTCAGTTCGCTGGGGCTTGCGACGTCGGTGTAGTCACTTCCGATGATCACGACGGCGTCGCACTGCTCGGCCACGGTGTGGTACTTCGCGACGATGTCGGCCAGTGCGGCTTCGGGGTCGGCGTGAACCTGCTCGTAGGTGACGCCGAGTGCGTCGGCGTAGGAGAGATCGGCGGTGGTGTGCTCCAGCAGCAGTTCGAGGATGTAGTCGGTTTCCTCGGTCGAGCGGGCGATCGGGCGGAAGACACCGACCCGGGCGACGGTCGCGCACAGCATCTGCAGCACGCCCAGCGCGATGGTGGATTTTCCGGTGTCACCTTCAGGAGAGGCGACGTAGACACTCGACACGGCAGCGGGCGCTTCTGGCATGCCCAACAGCCTAGTGTGGGCCGCCGCCCACCTTGCCACTGATCGTGGTCACGCTCACGCTCGTGCCGACAACCGGCCGCTACGAGAAAGACGAACGGTGCCTGCCACACGTCGAGTGGCAGACACCGTTCAGTGGATCTCGGGAATCAGCCCAGAGCGCGCAGGCGCGGCGCCAGGTCACGCTCGAACAGTTCGAGGAACCGGCGCTGATCATGGCCGGGTGCGTGGAACACCAGGTGATTGAGACCGGCGTCGACGTAGGCCTTGACCTGCTCGACGGCGTCGTCGGGATCGGAAGCGACGATCCAGCGCTTGGCCACCTGCTCGATGGGCAGAGCGTCGGCAGCTGCTTCCATTTCGATCGGGTCCTCGATGCTGTGCTTCTGCTCCGGCGTCAGGGACAGCGGAGCCCAGAAACGCGTGTTCTCGAGTGCGGCCTCCGGGTCGGTGTCGTAGCTGATCTTGATCTCGATCATCTTGTCGATGTCGGCGACGTCGCGCTCGGCCTTCGCAGCGCCCTCGGCTACGGCGGGAAGCAGTTTCTCGGTGTAGAGCTCCATGCCCTTTCCGGAGGTGCATATGAAGCCGTCGCCGGCGCGTCCCGCGTACCGGGCGACAACGGGTCCACCGGCCGCGATGTACACGGGAATCCCACCCTCGGGAACGTCGTAGATCGAGGCGCCACGAGTGGTGAAGTACTCGCCTTCGAAGTCGACACGATCGCCCAGCCACAGCTCACGCATCAGCCGCACGGACTCACGCAGGCGCGCGAAGCGTTCCTTGAACTCGGGCCATTCGCCCTGGAAGCCTGTCGCGATCTCGTTGAGAGCCTCACCGCTGCCGACGCCGAGCATGATGCGCCCCGGGTAGAGGCATCCCATAGTCGCGAACGCCTGAGCGATGACCGCCGGGTTGTAGCGGAACGTCGGCGTCATCACGGACGTGCCGATCTGCACGCGCTCGGTGCGCTCACCGACGGCCGTCATCCAGGCGAGTGAGAAGGGCGCGTGTCCACCGTTGTGTCGCCACGGCTGGAAATGATCGCTCACCGCAACGGAATCCATTCCGTGCTGCTCTGCCAGAACTGCCAGCTCTACCAGTTCGCGAGGGCCGAATTGCTCAGCCGATGCCTTGTATCCGAGCTTGAGTTCCTGCGCCACCGTGCACTCCCTTGTCGTCTGTTTCGTTAACTTCTCTGACGTGCTTCTCGTTCTTTGCAGACTATCCAGACACCGCTCGGACTTCTCTGCCTATCTCAGCGAGCGAGGCTGGTAACCACCGTTGCCACGCCGGCTGCGACGGCAACCCCGGCCAATGCCAGTGCAAACAGCCACAATGCGTGCGGTTCCGGCATCGCCGCTCCGTCCTCGAGCGCCTTCTTCACCTGTAGCCAGCGTCGCATACCCACGAGGGCGGCCGCCGCGGCGAGAGCGATCAGCGTCAGACCGAGAGTCGTACGAACCCACCCGGTACTCCATTCCGGCACCAACTGGACGACGGCAATGCCGCCCGCCAGCAAGGCGAGTGAGCTACGCATCCAGGCGAGGAAGGTGCGCTCACTGGCGAGTGTGAAGCGCTCGTCCGGGCGGTTCGGTTCGCTCATGCGTGCTCGCCTCCGTGGGGTGCCACCAGATCCGGGTCCTGACGCCAGTCGTAGACGACCTCGGTGCGCAGAACGATGTCCTGCAACGATCGTCGTCGTCGATCGACCGCCGACCACAGCAATCCGAAGGCGAAGAGCACGCAGAGCACCGCTCGGATGAAGGCCAACGGCCAACGGACCAGCCGGTGACCCGACGTGATCACCCGAAGCCCCATCACGAGGGAGCCGACGGTCCGGCCGGTGGTCGCCCAACAGGTGGTCAGATACGCCACCGAGACACCGAGAAATGCCGTCGTGGACAGGAAGATTCCCGGTTCCGAGAACGTGAAACTCTGCGGCGAGAAGAGCAGTCGGACGAAGGCGAAGCCCACGTACACGGAACCCATCAGGAGCAGGACGACGCCCAGGTCGATCAGTCCGGCGAGTCCACGGGTGACGATGCCGGCCGGGCCGGAACTCTCCTGGGCCACTAGCGTTCGCCTGCGTTCGTCTTCGGATCGGTCTCTGGTGCCGGCTTTTCTGGTGACGGCTTTTCTGGTGACGGTGCGTTGTCGCGGCCGAACAGGCGGCCGACGAACCCGGCGACAGCGTCGTCCGCCTGCATGCCCTGCACGCGCGCCCCGTGCACGGCCTCGGTGGAGAGTGAACCGGTCGATTCACGAATCATCTGGGGGAGGTCGACACCCTCGATGACCTGGTCGGCGATCTTGACGAGGTCGATGCGGTTGACCTGGCGTTCGAGGTCGACCGTGTCGACTATGCCGTCGAGGTCGAGGCGGTCGATCACAGCTTTGACGTCGAGGCGGCTTGCGATCTCGTCCACGTCGACCCGGTCGATGATCGGTTCGAGCGAGACCCGTTCGGCAATCTTGTCCACGTCGATGTTCTCGGCGATCTTGTCGATGTCGACGTGGTCGACGACGATTTTCGTGATGTCGACTTCGGCCAGAGCAGCGTCGACGACAGCTTTGATCACCGTCCTCAACGTGGAATCGGCAAATTCCGCCGTCGAGCGGATCGCGCCAGTGCCGCGAGTGGTGACCTGGGTGATCGCGTCGTCGAGGGTGCCACCGACTACGGGGATCCGCTGCACCGAATCAAGGGCGAGACCAGCCGTTCTGCGCGCCGCACCGGCCGTGATCGCAGCCAGCCCGAAGGCCAGCCGAATCACGTCGGATTCGGGGTGGTGCGACTGCGATCCCACGCAATTGTCTCCATCTTCTTATACGACTGTTACCCGGACATTCGTCACTCCTCTTCGCATTGTGCCACTGTTGGAAGGCACAAATACGCTGTCCGGCTTGCGCCTGGGGGGAAATATGAAGACACGTCGTTTCACGGTTCGGCTGACGATGGCGGTGGCCATGGCCGCCGGCTTTCTCGGCCTCAGCGCACCGACCGCGAGCGCGGATTCCGTGGTCAGTCGCATCGACGTCTACTCCCCGTCGATGGACCGCTGGATCGCCAACGACGTGATTTCCCCGGCCGGAGGTGGCCCCGCGCCGACCTTCTATCTGTTGACCGGCGTCGGCGGCGGCGAGGACGGAATCTCGTGGTTCAACAACACCGGAGTTCGTGACTTCTTCGACGACAAGCACGTCAACGTGGTCATGCCGGTCGGCGGCAAGTTCAGCATGTACACCGATTGGAACGCCGACGATCCGGTGCTCGGCCGCAACAAATGGCAGACGTACCTCACCAAGGAACTACCGGCGGCGGTCAACGCTCGGTACAACACGACCGGCGTCAACGCTCTGGGCGGTGTGTCGATGGCGGGTGGACCGGTTCTGGACCTCGCGATCCAGTCGCCGGGCACCTACCGCGCCGTCGGCTCGTACAGTGGCTGTCCGCGCGCCGGCGACCCGCTCGGTCAGGCAGCGGTGCGCTCGATGGTCGAGATACTCGGCGGCGGCAACGCAGCCAACATGTGGGGTCCGTGGGGTAGCCCGCAGTGGGCTGCGCACGACCCGCTGATCAACGCCGAGAAACTGCGCGGGACAGCGTTGTTCATCTCCACCGGCAATGGCCTTCCCGGCCCGGTGGACGGAATCAATTCACTGGCCATGGCTGCCGGCGTCGTTCCCGGCGCTGTGCTCGAAGGCATCACCAACATGTGCACCGCCGCTCTGCAAGGTCGATTCGGCCAGCTCGGCATTCCCGCGACGTTCAGCTTCCGACCCGAGGGCACCCACACCTGGGGGCTCTTCGAAGCCGACATGCGTGCGTCGTGGCCGATGATCGCCGGCGCTATCGGGGCGTGAGCTTCGCCGCCTTCATCGCAGGCCGTGGCCTCAGGTGAGACTGCGCGCCCAGTCCCGCATACCGGCGGGGCCGGTGCCAGTGGCGTATTCAGCGAACAACCTTCGCGATTCGTCACGGCGAATTCCGCCGAGCACTTCACGCGGCTTACAGAAAAACGGAAGCTCCACGGGCGGCGCCCAAAGCTCCACGAGTTCCTTTGCACCGTCGTTCGGGGATTCGAGAGCGAACCACACCCGGGTCACACCGAGCGTGATCGCCGCACCCATGCACATCAGACATGGTTCGAGATTGACCGCCAAGGTCAATTCTCCTGACGCTCGAGTGAACCCGAGAGCCTCGTCGGCCTGCAAGATCGCTTGAAGGTCCGCATGGACTACCCGTCGGCGTAGTGCCCGTTCTTGCGTATACGCCCGCCCGAGCACACGGTCGTCGTCGAACACGACTGCGCCGATCGGCATCTCCCCGAGCTCCATGCCCTCACGCGCTACGTCGAGAGCAAGCGCAAGCGCATCTCGAGGTGAAAACATCATTCGACACTAATGGACCAGGCGAGCTCATGCTGCGAGTAGTGCGGGTAGTCCCCATTCCTTGGCCAGCAGCTCGTACGAGCGCAGGCGATCCTCGTGCCGGTAGGTCACCCCGGTGATCACCAATTCGTCCGCCCCGGTGAGCTTCTGCAAACTCTCGAGCCTGTCGGCGACGGTGGTGGGTGAACCGACGAACTGCGTGATCAGCCGATCCTCCACCACTGCTTTGTCGGCATCGGAAAGTGGGAGCGCCGTCGCCGGATCGGGATACGGTATTGCCCCGTGCCCGCTGCGGATGCTGTGTGTCCAGTGTCCGAACGTCGACGCCAACTCTCTCGCCGTCGCATCGTCTTCCGCAGCAACAACATCAGCGGACACGACCACGTACGGCTCCGAGAGGACGTCCGACGGGCGGAATGCTGCGCGGTATGCCTCGACGGCATCGAGCGTACTCGACGGCGCCACATGATAATTCGCACCGAACGGCAATCCGAGCCGTCCGGCCAGCTCGGCGCTGGGGCCTGCACTGCTTCCGAACACCCACAATTCGACGTCGGCATCCTCGCCGGGACTGGCGTGCAAGTCGATGCCGTCACGGGTGCGGTGAGTGCCGTTCAGGAGTGAAAGTATGTCGTCGACCTGCTGCTCGAAATCGGGCGCCTGCGCTCCCGGAAAGGCCAGCGCCTCGAACGACGCCTGCAAGCGCGGTGACGTGAGTAGCCCGGTCGGATCGAAGGGCGCCGGGATCACGACGCCCTCACGCACGACCGCCTCCCGCTTCGATTCTGCCGGGGCAGGCGTTCCGGCAGCGACGGCGCGAAGTGCCTCCACCCGACGCTGTCCGCTGCGCCCGATACCGAGATCGATACGACCCGGATACAACGCTTCGACGGTACCGAAGGCCTCGACTACCTGAGCTGCCGTGTTGTTGCCCAGCAGCACGGCGGCCGAGCCGACGCGAATGGTGTTGGTCGCGGCCGCAATCAGTCCGACAAGCACGGCCGGTGACGAGCTCGCTACGCCGACGAAGTGGTGTTCGGCGACCCAGTAACGCTTGTATCCCCACGCTTCGGCAGAACGAGCGAGGTCCAACGAGTTCCGCAAGGCCTGGCGGGCCGTTCCGCCCTCACTGATCGGCGAGAGGTCGAGTACGGACAGCGGCGCGCTCACCTCGGTGCGCTTCCATCGCGGGTACTCGGGGTCTTCTCGCCGGCTTCCACCGCGAACGGCAAACGATTCTCGGCGGGAGCGACGGGGCACGTCGCGTAATCGGTGAAGGCGCAGGGCAGGTTCGACGCCCGGTTGAAATCGAGGACTACCGCGCCACCGGGCTCCGGTGCGCTCACGTGCAGCGAGCGTGCGGCCGGGTAGGTGGACACACCACTGGTCGCATCGGTGAACAGGATGTGAAAGCCGTTGTCCTTGCCCGCGAACGCAATCAGCGTGTGCGTTTCACCGTCGTGTTCGAAGCCGATGGTTCCCCTGGCGTCGTGATGATGCTCGAGGCGATCGACGACCGCGCCCGTCGTGACCGTGCGAGCCTCCTCGAAAGCAGTGAAGACACCGTCGATGCGCCACTGCGGATTCGGCTCGAACGTCGGAATGCCACTGAACCGTGCCAATGCCGGGGCGGACGAATCATGAATCCGCAGTGCCACCTCACCGGTGCGGCGGATGACCTCGACCAGCCGTGCACCCTGCTTGACGATCAGTCCCGGTGCACCCTCGATCGGATTCAGAGTGGCTGAACCGTCCACTGCGACACCGTCGATCGAGAGGTCGTCAGCCGGTGTCGCGGTGACGACAACGGCATTCGCGTCGGCGCGCCATGCACCCGGCAGATCCGCGAAGGTGGAATCGGTGTCCACCAGCCAGTGCAACGCAGTCAGGCTCAGCCAGCCGAGTGGTTCACTGAAGGTGGCGTCGCGCGAGGCATGCCAAACATTCCAATCGCCGGTGAAGGTGCTGGTGGACGTGTCGGTAACGGTCATGATGCGCGGACTCCTTCAGCCTGCTCGTGCGGGTGGCGCAGTCCGAGATGGCTGCGCAAGGTGGTTCCTGAGTATTCGGTGCGGAAACTGCCGCGGTCCTGCAGTTCCGGTACGACCGTGTCGATGAACTCGTCGAGGCCACCGGGGGTGAGGTGGGGAACGAGGATGAATCCGTCGCTCGCGTCGCCCTGGACGTAGCTGTCGATCTCGGCAGCCACCTCGGCGGGACTGCCCACGAACTGTTGGCGGGCAGTCACTTCGATGATGAGTTCACGGATGCTGAGGTTTTCGGCCTCCGCCTTCGCACGCCACTGATCGGCAACCGCTCGCGGATCCTTGACGTGCCGGACGCGGCCGCGGGTGATGTTGACGTCGTCCGACGGATCTTCCTTCGGCAAGGGGCCGTCGGCGTCGTACTGCGAAAGGTCTCTGCCCCAGACCTGTTCGAGAAAAGCGATGGCAGTCTGGGGCCCGACCTGCTGCCGACGGATGTGATACGCCTTCTCCTGTGCGTCCGCGGCGTTGTCACCGAGGACGAAGGTGGCAGCGGGGAGAATCTTGAGGTCTGCGTGCGTGCGTCCGTACTTGGCCAGGCGCCCCTTCACGTCCGCGTAGAAGGCTTTGCCTGCTTCGAGCGTTCCGTGTCCGGTGAAGATGGCGTCCGCCTTGGCCGCGCCGAACTCGCGTCCTTCGTCGGAGTCTCCTGCCTGCAACAGAACTGGGTGCCCCTGTGGAATCCGAGGAACCTCGAAGCGTCCGGCGATGTCGAACTGCTTACCGGAGTGTTGGAACTGACCGACCTGCTGGTCGGTGGCAAAAATTCCGCGTTCACGGTCGATGATCGGACGATCGATGCTCCAACTGTCCCAGAGCGTCCGCACTGCGTCGACCAACTCGTTGGCTCGTGCATACCGCTCGGCATGCTCCAGATACCCACCGCGGCGGAAGTTCTCGCCGGTGAATGCATCCGAGGAGGTCACCAGGTTCCAGGCGGCGCGGCCGCCGGAGAGATGATCGAGCGTCGAGAACTGCTTGGCCAACTCGTACGGCTCGTTGAACGTGGTGTTGATCGTCCCGGCCAGGCCGAGATGCGTTGTCACTCCGGCAACCGCGTTGAGAATACTGAAAGTGTCGGGGCGACCGACCACGTCGAGGTCGTGAATCTTGCCCTGATGCTCGCGTAGGCGCAAACCCTCTGCGAGGAAGAAGAAGTCGAACAATCCGCGTTCGGCACTGCGTGCGAGATGCTCGAAGGAGCTGAACTCGATCTGGCTCTTGGACGCCGGATCGGTCCACACCGTGGTGTTGTTCACGCCGGGGAAGTGAGCGCCCAGATGAACGTGCTTGCGAATCCTGTTCTGTGTCATCGGTGTTCCTGTTCTTTTCTCGCGCTACGCGAACTGATTGACGGGCAACTCGAAGCCCAACCGCTCGCGCAGCGTGGGGGCGATACTCGGTCGCGGATTGAGAGTTGGCACCACGTCCGTCACAATCTTTTCCACTGCGGCGGCCAGTGCCAGCGGGCGCAGAACTACTCCGTCGATCCCGGCAAGCCCACCGATCTCGCGCAGCAGCGCAGTCAAACCCGCGCTGTCACCGCGATAGAACAGCGAGTGCGGGGTGTACGGTGCTCCCGCCCATTCCTCGAGTTCGGCCAAGGCGTCGTCGGCCGCTCCGCGGTCGGCGCCGAGAAGAACGTCGACATCGAGGAGAACCCTGACGCTTCGCCCGAGGGCAGCCGCACTCGAATGGACCAGCTTGGCCGTGGCTTTCGCCTCACCGAGGTCGGTTGCCGAGATCCGAATCAGATCTCCGCGCGCAACAGCGAGGTCGCGAGCCTCCGGTCGACTCGCGTCGACGGCGATCAGTGGCTGCCCCTGCGGGGAGCGCGGTGTGATGGACGGACCCTTGACGGAAAAGTTCTTTCCCTCGAAATCGATGTAGTGCAGCTTGTCGCGATCGATGAATCGTCCGCTCGCCGCGTCACGTATCTCGGCGTCGTCCTCCCAGCTGTCCCACAGCCGGCTGACCACCTCGATCGCCTCGGAAACTTCTTCCCACGCGGACTCCGGAGCCTGCACCGCCTTCCGGCCGAACAATGCTGCCTGCTCGGCGGTGTCGGACACCGCGACCTGCCAGCCGGCCCGCCCCGCAGAGGAGTAGTCGATACTCGCGACGGCCTTGGAGATGTGAAACGGTTCGGTGTGTGTGACCGTCGCCGTGGGGATCAGGCCGATACGCGAGGTCACAGCACTGAGCCGCGCTGCAGTCGCCACCGCCTCCAACCTGCCCCGCACGGCGTGCCGGCCCTCGGATTGCAGTCCGAAAGAATCCGGGAGGAATGCCAGGTCCACGCCACCCCGATCCGCGGCGGTCACCAGGTCCACCCAGTACGACGGCGTGAACAGATCTTCGGCGCGTGAGTCCTCGCGCCGCCAGGAGTACGGATGAGCGCCGGTGCCCTCGAATTCGAGGCCGACCAGGAATGCTCCGGAACTACGCTCGGACATGTTCGGCCTTTCGTGTCGAATGATCCCGCCCGGGGATCGCGTCGAGAAGTGTGCGGGTGTACTCGTTTCGCGGATTGTCGAAAATCTCGGTGGTAGTGCCGATTTCGAGCAATCTCCCGGCCTGCATGACGCCGACGACGTCGCTGATCTGGCGAACTACCGCCAGATCGTGGGAGATGAAGAGGTAGGTCAGGCCCAGTTCTCGCTGCAACTCGTCGAGTAGAGCCAGAATCTGCGCTTGCACCGAGACGTCGAGAGCGGATACCGGTTCGTCGAGAACGAGCAGGTCCGGCTTCAGCGCGAGCGCGCGGGCGATCGCCACTCGTTGACGCTGACCGCCCGAGAGTTCGGCAGGCTTGCGACTGAGGAACTGCTCGGGAAGTGCAACCTGATCGAGCAACTCTGCTGCACGAGTCTGCTGCTGGCTGCCTCCACCAACCTTGAAGGCCCGCAGCGGCTCCGCCACGATGTCCTGGACGGACAATTTCGGGTCGAGCGATGCATAAGGGTTCTGGTACACGAGCTGGATCTTTCGACGCAGCTCGCGCAAGTCGCTGCCCTTGACCTTCGTGATGTCGTGGCCGTCGAAGGAGATGGTGCCGGCATCCGGCTGTTCCAATCGCACGGCGATGCGCGCCGTGGTCGACTTGCCCGAGCCCGACTCCCCCACCAGCGACACGGTCTGTCCCCGCGGAACAGTCAGCGACACTTCGTTCACCGCGGTGATCGAACTCCCGCGTCCGACGTTGAACCGCTTGGTGATTCCGGTCAACGTCAACAGCGGGCTCGTGTCCTGGCGGACCGGGCGATCGACCGGTCCCGAGGACAGGCTCGGAGCCGAGTTGAGAAGTTTCTTCGTGTACTCGTGTCGCGGGTTGTCCAGAATATCTGCGGTACGGCCGGATTCGACGATTCTGCCGCCCTGCATGACCAGGATCCGGTCCGCACGATCTGCGGCCACTCCCAGGTCGTGCGTGATCAGGAGCACGGCGGCACCGGATTCGGCGATCCGCTCGTCGAGATGGTCGAGAATACGTCGTTGAACCGTGACGTCGAGAGCACTGGTCGGCTCGTCGGCGATGATGAGGGCCGGGTTCGCGACAAGCGCGATGCCGATCAGAACTCGTTGCCGCATACCGCCGGACAGCTCGTGTGGGTACTGGCGTGCTCGGATCTCCGGTCGGTCGATACCCGCGCGCTCGAGCACCTCGACGGCGTCCAACCGCGCTTTGCGACGGTCGGCGAGGCCGTGGATCCGCAGGACTTCGGCAACCTGGTCGCCGATCCGCGTTACAGGGTTAAGCGAAGTCGTCGGATCCTGCGGCACCAAACCGACACGCGCGCCGCGGATTCGCTGCCACGCACGGTCGGAGTACGAGTCGATTCGTTCACCTTCGAACTCGACGGTCCCGCCGGTGACGTGACCGCTGCCGGCGAGCAGACCCAATATCGCGTGGGCCGTGGTCGACTTACCCGAACCCGATTCCCCGACCACCGCAACTACTTCACCACGGCCGACTGTGAAGCTCACGCCGGATACCGCGGGCTCGTTGCCGTAGGAGATCTGTAGGTCGGTGACGGAAAGCAACTGATCCTCGGTCGTGCTCATCGTCGGTTGTTCCTTTCGATCTCGTGGCCGATTCGGTGTGCCGAGATGACCACGGCGACAATCGCGAGACCGGGAAGTGTTGTCATCCACCAGGCATTGGCGAGGAAATTGCGTCCCTCGGATACCAGCGATCCCCATTCGGGGGTAGGTGGAACGGCGCCGAATCCCAAGAAGCTCAGTGCC
Source organism: Rhodococcus sp. KBW08 (assembly GCF_003852455.1). Lineage (NCBI taxonomy): Bacteria > Bacillati > Actinomycetota > Actinomycetes > Mycobacteriales > Nocardiaceae > Rhodococcus > Rhodococcus sp. KBW08. The sequence continues at coordinate 37,616 of NZ_QAJJ01000010.1, read as the reverse complement.
GACACGGCAAGCACAGCCTGCCCGAACTCGACTGCGGACAGCGCGACCACGGGCGCGTAGGAGTTGGGCAGCACATGCCGACGCAGGACACCGAGCCACTGCACACCCGAGCTGAACGCGGCCTCGACGTACTGAGCGCCGCGCACCCGCATCACTTCGGCACGCATCACTCGCGCAAAGTTCGCGACCATGCTGACACCGACCGCGATGGCGACGTTGATGGTGCCGAACCCGAGTGCGGTGACAAGGGCCAACGAGAGCAGCAGTGCCGGAATGGACAGCAGCACGTCGACGATGCGCATCAGCACGGCGTCGACGACGCCACCGACAAAGCCCGCGAGCAATCCGATTATCGATCCCGCCACCAATGCGATTCCGACCGCCACCAAGGTTGCGGTCAGGGACAGCGCGGCGCCGTGCACGAACCGTGTGTACAGGTCACGTCCGAGATTGTCGGTTCCGAACCAGTGAGCCAGGCTCGGGCCCTGCAGTTTGTCCGCCGGGACACCGGACAACGGATCGCCGCTGGCGAAAAATCCGGGTGCGACGGCAAAGCCTATGGCAAGCAACACGATCAACACCGGAATCACCAAGCCGGGCTTTCGGATCCAGCCGATCGCCGTGGACTTTCGGCGCGAAACAACAGGTGCCTTCGCCTCGACGCTCGGATCGAGGAGTAGGGGTTCGATCAATGTGTCAGACATGAGCCGGCTCCAGATCGGTCGAGCTTTCGGTATTCGACTTTTCGGTGTGACTCTTCTTCGTCTGGATGATCCGTGGATCTATCAAGGGGTAGAAGAGGTCGACCGCGAGGTTGACGAGCACGAACACGAGAGAGGCGAACACGACGACTCCCTGCACCACCGGGATGTCCTGCGCCATCACCGACGTCTGTGTCAGACGGCCGACGCCCGCGCGAGAGAACACCGTTTCCACGACCACCGAGCCCGCCAGCAGCGTGCCGACCAGCACACCGGCAATGGTGAATGCCGGAATGCTCGCCAGTCGCAACGCGTGACGGGTCTGCACGCGCCACCGGCTCGCGCCCTTGGCGTACGCAGTCTCCACATGCGGCGAACGTAGCGTCGACTGCAGGCTGGTCGTGAGCACCTGCGCGATCACCGCGCCGGTCGGGATCGCCAAGGTGATCGCCGGAAGAATCACCGTTGCGAAACCTTTGTCGCCGAATGCCGGGAAGATGTGCAGACGGAACGAGAACAGCTGCAGAAGAATCAGGCCAACCCAGAAGGTAGGCACCGCCACACCCAGCGGCGGCAGCGAGAACAACAGGTTCGCGAGCCACCGCTTGCGGGTGTAGGTAGCGAAGAATGCGATCGCCACTCCGAACAACACGGCCAGAACCAAAGCGGTGGTTGCCAGCACCAGAGTGCTGGGCAGCGCCGAGAAGATGGCATCCGTCACCGACTGGCCGGTGGAGATGGACGTACCGAAATCACCGCGAAGAGCGTTTGTCAGCGATGTCCAGTACTGCACCCACACCGACTGGTCCAAGCCGTACCGTGCCCGAAGCTGATCGAGGGCAGCCTGATCCACTGCAACACCCTGACCGGACGAGTCGGCAGCCATGCTGACCGGATCGCTCGGCAAGAGAAACAGAATCACGAACGAGATGGTGAAGGCGGCCCACAGAACCACTGCGGCCTGGCCCAGTCGGGTGAGTACGTATCGAGTCATGATTACTTACCCGACAACCATGCGTCGTAGAACTGCAGTCGTGAGGAGGCTTCGAAGTTCAGGTCCTGCACACTCGATCCGGCGCCGATAGCCTGCGAGAGCTCGATGGTCGGAATGGAGAGTCCACGGTCGAGGATCAATTCCTGTGCGGTGGATACCAGTTCACCGCGTTGGCCGTTGTCCGTGGCTGCAAGCTGGTCTGTGAGTACCTTGTCGAGCTCCGGATCTGCGCCGCGGCGGTTCAGGTTGCGACCCTCGGTGCTGAACGATGCCCGCAGGATGTCGGCATCCGCGCGAGTGCTGTTGTAGTACAGCGAATCGTAATCACCCGACACCCCCTTCTCGGTCCATTCACCGTTCGAGACCAGGTTGAGCTGCAAGTCGACGCCGACCTTCTTGAGCTGCTGCTGTACGAGCTCGAGGATGGCCTGGTTACCCGAGAACACCGGACTGAAGGTGACGCTGAAAGTGAGCTTCTGCCCGTCCTTCTCGCGGATACCGTCGCTGCCGGTCTTCCAACCGGCCGCGTCGAGGAGCTTCGCCGACTTGTCGGCGTCGTACGTCACGACACTGGATTCGTCGCTGTAGAGCGGAGTGGTGTGAGCCAACGGGCTCGTGGCCGGGAAGAACGACGGATCCAGAACGGTATCGACGAGTTCTTGGCGGTTGATCGCGGGGATGATGGCCTGGCGAACAGCCTGATCGGCGAGAACGCCGCGACTGACGTTGGGCTGGAAGAAGAAGCTCACACCCGGGTTCGGCCTTGTGAGGATTCGTCCACCGGCGCCCTCGATCTGCGGCGCATCCTGTGGAAGCGCATCGCTGACCGCATCGAGCTGGCCGGAGGCCACGCTGCCTGCCCGCACACCGGATTCGGGGACCACCGTGAAGTCGACGCCGTCGAGGTAGGCCTCGCCCTGATGCGCGACCGCGTCCGACGCCCAGTTGTATCCCGCACGCTTGGCGATCTTGACGCTCTTGTCCTGCTGCCAGTCGGTGTAGACGAACGGGCCGGACGCGATCACCGCTGCACCGGGGCAACGCTGCTCGGAAGCCAGCGCGGTGGTGGAATCTGCGAGGATCCCGAGCTGCGGCGTCGAAGTTGCTTGCAGGAACTGAACATTGGGTCCGGAGAAATTGATCTTCGCCGTGTGGGCATCTACGACGTCGGTACCGGTGTACGCGGACAGGTAACTCTTCGCCAACGACGCGTTCGGTCCGAGATTCTTGACCGAGTCGAAGGTCTTCTTCACCGAATCCGCCGTCACCGGGGTGCCGTCGCTGAAGGTGGCGTCGTCGCGAAGAACGAACGTGAAGCTCGCGGCGTCGGGGCTGATCTCCCAACTCTTGGCGAGCCACGGGGTGATTTCTCCGGTGTCGGGATTTTGATCGGTCAGCGAATCCACCACGGTCCGAGTGACATACACGGTCTGGTTACTGCCGGCCTGGGCCGGATCGGCGCAGGTCGGCGCCTGTGACAGTCCGTAGCGAAGGGTTCCGCCGGACTGCGCGGGACCCGCGTCGGCCGCGCTGTCACTTCCGTTGCTGCTGCAACCGGCGAGGACGGTGCCGAGAACCGTGACAGCACCGATACCGGCGATGACGGTCGCGCGTTTACGGGCACCGAATGAGGGCGAAGACACCAAGAACTCCTAAAGAGGCATGCCGAAGAGCGCACCCGCCGCCTGAGACGAAAAAGGCGATCGAGCACGAATCACTTGTGAGAGAGAAGAAAACAGACTTGTCGACGACTCGCCTGAGTGTGAATGACTGACCGAGGTCAGTTGGTACAGAAAGATCCCGCGGTGCGGCACAGGTCTACGTGACGACGCGACCAGGCGGTATCGAAACCGCCTTCGACTGCCTTCATTTCGTGTTCCTCCATCGGTCCTGGCGGTAGCACCCGCACCCGATCACTCGGGGGGTTGCTGCGACTTCAATGAGCCAGGTCTCTCGGTCGCTCTGGATGGTCGTTCGCAAGTGTACGAGGTCAAACCCGGGTGTTGTCAACCCGGTCGGTAGGAATTGCTGCTCGAGTCACATTTTCGAGCACCCGAAGCTGCTTCTCGAACGGGTGGACGCCCACTTCTTCGGGCGAGAGCGAAGCGTCGTAAAGCGGTGTGTATCCACTGGACAGATACAGCGCGACGGCCTCCGGTTGCCGAGGACCCGTCGTGAGGAACACCCGGCTGTACCCGCGAAGCTCGATCTCTCGTTCCAACTCACGAACGACGGCCTTGCCGAGGCCACGCTGCCGATAGTCGACCGACGTCCAGATTCTCTTCAGTTCCGCAGTGGTCGAATCGAATTGACGAAACGCACCGCCGGCGATCGGCAGGCCGTCGTGGGTGAGCACCAACAGCGCTCCCTGTGGGTATGCAAATTCTTCTGCCGGATACGTCGTGAGATCCTCGAGCATCGCTTCGCGAGTCCCGCCGTAACGCGAACTGTATTCGAGGGCCAACTCCGCGATCAGTGGAGCTGCCAAAGGGTCGTCCTGCGAGACCGAGTAGACCTCTACCGCGCCGATACCCGCGAGCTGCCGAGTCCCGAGCTCCAGTGCCACAACACTTTCCTCCATGAATCTGGTCAACGCTCCCCCAGCCGAAAAACTTCCGGAGCGAGAGTGGTTCCGTCGACAAGGTCCGATACGAGTTCACCCAAGGCCGGACCGAATTTGAATCCATGCCCCGAGAATCCCGCTGCCACCGTGACGGCACCGACTCGGTCGACGACGAAGTTACTGTCAGGTGTGCTCGTGTACAGGCACGTGATCGATTCCACCCGGGTGGAATCGACACCGGGCAACCACGACTCGGCGTACTCCACCAATCGTTGCTCTCCGGCCGAGTCAGGGGTGTAGTCGCGGGTCTGCGGAGTCACCACCGGCCCGGTCGCGTGTTCACCGATCTTGATGCCGTCCTCGGAACCGAGTCCGTAGATCCCCGCAGTCTCCAACTGCGCACCGGTGTGGTGAACGAAACTCGGCCACTCGACTCCGGGATCGAGCGGTGCGAAGTGCGCCGGTTGTTCCTGTGTCGTGCGTAGCGCCGGCAGCACGATCTCGGAACCGAGACCGCTGTCTGCGATGAGGTCCTCAGTCCACGCACCAGCGGCGATCACGACCTGACGAGCTGCGAGTGTTCCGCCGTCCGTCACCACGTCCACGCCGTACGACGCACGTGCAAGCGCCAACACCCGAACGTCGTGACGGACCTCGGCACCGGCGAACACCGCTCCCGCTTTCAGCGCGGTCACGGCTCGGTCCGCGTGCAACCGGCCCGCATCGGGGTGATGGAGCACGGTGGTGTCGAATCGCAGCCCCGGCCAGCGGGCGGACGCCTCGGCAGGAGTGAGAATCTCGCCCTTGATACCCGCCTCGAGAAGTATCTGCGCCTTGGACTGCACTGCCTGCGGCAGACCGTGATCGACGGCACCGGTCAGTTCCAGGAACCCGATGTCCGTCGTGGCCTCCAACTCCCGCCACAACGGCAGAGCGTCGGCCGCCAACCCTGTGTACAGGTGATTGTCGTACGCCTGACGGTAGATGCGCGACGTACCGTGCGACGCACCGTGCTTGTGCCCCGGCCCGAACTGTTCCAACTGAACGACGCTACGTCCGCGCGCCGCGAGCCGCCATGCGGCGGAGGACCCGACGAGTCCTCCGCCGATGACGATCACATCGAGAATCTCACTCATGGACGAGAGCTCACTTGGTCTTCGGAAGACCGGGCGGGTTGATCAGGGACGTGTCGACGGCTTCATTCGTGATGTTCCAGCGCTCGAGGATCTGCTGGTACGTGCCGTTCTCGATCGTGTGGTTGATCGCGTCGTTGATTGCCTTGATCAGGCCGTTGTCCTTCTTCACCAGCACGGCGATCTGCCCCTGCAGAGTGTCGCCTGCACCGGAGAACTCACCGACAACTTCGGTTTCACCCGACTGCTTGGCGTGGAACTGCGACGACGGGTTCGGTCCGAAGTAGGCGTCGATCCGGCCGGACTGCAGGGGCAGGTAGTAGTCGGTGGTGTTCTGGTAGTAGGAGATGTCGGTGGGCGCCAGGCCGGCCGCGACGTTCTGCTCACTCCACTTGACCAGCAGCGCTTCCTGATTGGTGCCGGAACCTACCGCGATCTTCTTGCCTGCGACATCCTTGGGTTCCTTGATGGAGATCCCGGAGCCCTTCTTGGCTTCGAAAGCGAGGGTGTCGAGTCGGTAGGTGGCGAAGTCGTACTTCTCCTTACGCTCTTCTGTGACAGTCACATTGGAGAGGAATGCGTCGGCCTCGCCGGAGTCGATGCGGACGAAGTTCTGTGCCCAGTCTGCGGTCTGCAGGTCGACCTTCAAGCCGAGAACGTCACCGATCAGGTAGGCGAAATCGGTCTCGGAGCCGATGAGGGTGGTGTCGTCGTCGGCGTAGAAGCGAAGCGGCGGAGCGGCACCGGCACTACCGGTGACTCGCAGTGTGCCGCGGTCGCGGATCGCCTGAGGAACCTCGGCGGCGATGGAATCCACCTTGTCGGTGGTGATGCGATTCTGGTCGGCTGTGAGGTTGTAACCCGCAGCGGCAGTGACCTGTCCACCGTCCGACTCGGCGTCCGCACTGCTGCACGCGGCGCTGAGCAGTCCGACTGTGGCGATAGCCGAGATCAGGAAGGTCGCGCGACGGGATGGGGAGAACATCAATTTTTCCTTTCGGGAATGTGTCTAGGTCGCGTCAGAGGACGCGGGAGAGAAAAGCCTTGGTCCGTTCGTGGACCGGGTTGTCGATCACCTGTGAAGGTGGGCCCTGTTCGACGATGACGCCGCCGTCCATGAAGACCGCGGTGTCCGCCACTTCCCGAGCAAATCCGACTTCGTGCGTGACGATCACCAAGGTGGCGCCGTCACGAGCCAGCTGAGCCAGGACTTCGAGAACCTCGCCCACCAGTTCCGGGTCGAGCGCCGACGTCGGCTCGTCGAAGAGAATGACCGCCGGCCTCAGTGCCAAAGCTCGCGCAATCGCCACGCGCTGTTGCTGACCACCGGAGAGTTGACGGGGATACTCGTCTGCCTTGTCCCCCACCCCCACTCGCTCCAACAGTGCGCGGGCCTCGCGGTACACCTCGTCACGATCACGCTTCTGGGCCGAGAGCGGCGCTTCCACCACGTTTTCCAGCGCAGTCAGGTGTGGAAACAGGTTGAAGTTCTGGAACACGAATCCGATGTGTGAACGCTGCTTCAGGATCTCGCGGTCACGCAGTTCGTGAAGCCGATTTCCCTTGCGCCGGTATCCGATCAGTTCTCCGTCGATCCGTACGGTCCCGCGGTCGACCTTCTCGAGGTGATTGAGGGTGCGCAGCAAAGTGGACTTGCCGGAACCTGACGGACCGAGAATGACAGTCACCTCGCCCTTGCGGACCAGGAGATCGACACCGGCAAGTACTTCCAGCGCGCCGAACGACTTGTGGATGCCGCGCGCTTCGACGGCGTACACCGTCTCTTCGGCCAACTCTGCGGTCATCGGGTCGCACCTCTCGGAATATCGAGACGCGCATCACGAATCTCTTCGAACTTCTTGCGCGCCTTCTGTATCGGCGTCAACGGAAGGGCACGGGCAGATCCACGGGCGTAGTGGCGCTCCACGTAGTACTGACCGATCGAGAGCAACGTCGTCAGGATGATGTACCAGATGGTGGCGACCATCAGCAGCGGCACAACTCGACCGTTGCGTCCGAAGATGACCTGCACCTGGTAGAACAGTTCGGCGATTGCCATGGTGGAGACGATGGACGTTCCCTTGAACAGTCCGATGACCTCGTTTGCCGCGTTGGGCAGGATGGCCCGCATCGCCTGAGGGAGAACGATCTTGAAGAACTGGCGACTGCGCGGAATACCGAGCGAGTGAGCAGCTTCGATCTGACCGTGATCCACCGAGATGATTCCGGAACGGATGATCTCGGCCGAGTACGCGGCCTGGTGCAGCGCCAAACCGATGACCGCTGCGGTGAATCCGCCGATCACACCACTGACCTGGAAGGTGAAGAACTCGGGCCCGAAAGGTATTCCGAGAGAAAGCGTCTGGTACAGGTACGTGATGTTGAACCAGAAGAGCAACTGCACGATGAGCGGAATGGAGCGGAAGGCCCAGATGTAGGTCCAGGCGATCACCTGCAGGACCGGGTTCTTCGACAGACGGCCGAGCGCCAGGAAAACACCGAGACCGAATCCGAGGATCGTCCCCCACAGGGTCAGTTTGATCGTCACCCACAACGCGGCGAGCACGGATTTCGCGGTGAAGTACTGCGCGAACGTCGGCCAGTCCCAGCCGGGGTTGACAACGAGTCCGTGAATGAATTGGGCAAGCAGTACCAGTACGACCGCGCTGATCACCCAGCGCAGCGGGTGCCAGGTACGAGCAACGACAAGCTCCGAGTCGGGAAGTTGCGGCTCGGCCACCGACTTTTCGGGGCGGACATCGGTGGGCGCGCTCACGGCGCACTACCTGACGGAGTGGACATCACGAATAGACCTTTCGGGAAATGGGAACGCAGCTGTGTGCTCGAGTAAATGCACTCGAGTTACGAAGACGACAGTTCGGTCAGCGACAGTGACACGAAGCCGTGCGGCACAGATCGATGTGACGGCGCCTGTGCGGAGCGTGCGAAGTGGAACCCATGTGATGCCTTCCATCGGTCCTGGCGGTAGCACCCGCTCCCGATCACTCGGGGGGTTGCTGCGACGTCGACGAGCCAGGTCTCTCGGTCGCTCTGGATGGTGAGCAAAGACTAGACGCGAATTGCCGAGTCGTCAAATGTTGTATTTCCCTGCACTGCAAGGGAAATGAAGGATCGATCAGGTTGAAATCGCACTGATTTCAACGGTGCCTAAAGCCTTGACCGCCGTGTTGAATGGAGTGTTCGAATGAAGACCGGGACCGCCGTCCGGACCGACTTCGCATCTGCCGTACCGTCTGCGGAGTGAGTGGACTCGACGCTTTCTTCATCTTGTTGGCCGGCATCGGCGCGGGCGCGATCAACGCCGTCGTCGGCAGTGGAACACTGATCACGTTCCCCACCCTGGTCGCCTTCGGCATGCCACCGGTCACCGCGACCATGTCCAACGCGGTCGGACTGGTCGCCGGCGGAGTGTCGGGCACATGGGGCTATCGGCGTGAGTTGTCCGGGCAGTGGGAACGCCTGCGCTGGCAGATTCCGGCGTCGCTCGCCGGGGCATTACTCGGCTCGTGGTTGCTCATGCATCTACCCGAAAAACTGTTCGAGACCATCGTGCCGGTGCTGTTGATCCTGGCTCTCGCACTCGTCCTCCTCCAACCACGCATCCAGGCTTGGGCGAAGAAACGTTCCACCGAGGAAACGACGCTGTCCACCACAAGGCTGATGCTCCTGACCGCGGGCACCTTTGCAGTCGGGATCTACGGCGGCTACTTCACTGCCGCGCAGGGCATCCTCCTCATCGGTGTGATGGGTGCCATCCTCCCGGAAACCCTCCAGCGCATGAACGGCGCGAAGAACCTGCTCTCACTGCTCGTCAACATCGTTGCGGCGGGGATGTACATCACCCTGGCTTTCGACCAGATCAATTGGGCAGCAGCCGGTTTGATCGCCGTCGGGTCACTCGGCGGTGGCGTTCTGGGTGCCCGCTACGGACGGCGCCTATCCCCCACCGCACTTCGCTACACGATTGTCGCCGTCGGCCTGATCGGGCTGTGGCGACTTCTCGCTTGACCGCCCACATCGGGCGGCTCCCGCACATACTGGAGACATGACCAGTACAGAAGATCAGACCGGTTGGACCTACCTCATGGACATGGACGGGGTTCTCGTCCACGAGGAGCACTTGATACCCGGAGCGGACACGTTCCTGGCAGAGCTGGCGTCGAACGACATCCCGTACATGGTGCTCACCAACAACTCCATCCGCACCCCGCGTGACCTGCGAGCACGTCTGCTCAATTCGGGTCTCGACATCCCGGAGAAGTCGATCTGGACGTCAGCGCTCGCCACCGCGACGTTCCTGGCGAACCAACGGCCGGGTGGAAGCGCCTACGTGGTCGGCGAATCGGGCCTGACCACTGCCCTGCACGATATCGGTTACGTCCTGACGGACAGTGACCCCGACTACGTCGTCCTCGGTGAGACGCGCACGTACTCGTTCGAGGCGATCACCACCGCGATTCGCCTGGTCGAGCGTGGTTCGCGGTTCATCGCCACCAACCCCGACGCGACCGGACCGTCGCGCGACGGCTCGCTGCCGGCCACCGGCTCCGTCGCCGCCCTCATCACCAAGGCAACCGGGCGCGATCCCTACTACGTCGGCAAGCCCAACGCTTTGATGATGCGGTCGGCCCTGCGGTCCATCGGCGCTCATTCGGCCAACACATTGATGATCGGTGACCGCATGGATACCGACATCGTCTGCGGCCTCGAAGCCGGACTGCAGACGATTCTGGTGATGACCGGGATCTCGACCCGCGCGTCGGTGGAGCTCTATCCCTACCGCCCGACCATCGTCCTCGAGTCGGTCGCCGATCTTGTGGGAACGACAACCAATCCATTTCGTAGCAACACAAACAATTGAGAAAATTGTCAAACAAAATGGAAAGTCAGTAATTAACTGGTAAAAAACAGTTCATTTGCCAGGATCCAACTCGTCCGGTTTGTCCAACTGGACAAACAAACGGTTTCCTTCGCAGCAAAGTTCCATACTGATAGTTATTCCCAGGTCAAAGCAGCTTTCACCTCACCGAGACGAGTGGACCACAGTCGAAAAATAAATTTCGAAAAAGTAGTAACGAATCGTTTGCCGTGGCTGATACTCATGTCTGAACGACCCATTTCGGGTCCCAGACATGAAATGAGATTTTCATGAAGAAGCAGACCAAGGGCGCGATCGCTGCTGCGGCGGCCGGCGCCCTCCTCCTCGGCGGTGCCGGCTCGCTTGCAATGTGGAGTGACAGCGAAGTTGTCGGCGGCGGCGGCGCTGTCACAGCGGGCACGTTGCAGCTCGCTCCCTGCGCCCCGGTATCCGGAACTGGATGGCAGTCCACGAACCCGACGGTGAAGCCGATTGCAGATATCACCGCATGGCGAATTGTGCCGACCGAAGTGCTCACTTTCGATTGCACAACTTCGATCACCGCAGATGGCGATCGCCTCGCCGCAACGATCGCAGCGGACACGAGCACCATCACAGCCGGCACGACGGCAGCTCCAGGAGCCACCGCGAATCAACTCAAAGACAACATCACGGCAACCACGGTGGTGACCGTAGGCGGCTCCGTAGTCACGGCCGCATCCCCACTGACCGAAGCCGACAACGGCAAACCTGTGACGGTGAAGGTGACTTTGACCTTCGCTGACGTTCAGCTTCTTGTGGCTCAGGGCGCGTCGGTCAACTTGTCGAACCTCGCCATCAAGCTGCAACAGCAAGCCATCCCGGCATAAACGATCTATGAAGGGGAGAGCTTGGGGAGCCCTTGCGGGCGCGTCGGTGATTGTGTTGATGTTCGCATCAGCGCAAGGCACCGGCGCGCTTTGGAAGTCCGCTGCCCCGATCAGCAACGACGTACTGACCGCCGGTGGTAGCACGTTTGCACTCAAGGTTGGTTCTACGGTTGCCAACGCCGCCAGCACCTACACCTGGAGCACGTTCGCGGGCTCAGCGATGACAGCAACGACGGCCGTTCAGATGCCGCTGACCATCGTGAATCCGGCTACGAACAACGCGGCACTGACATTTCGATTGGCCTCGGTGACTGCCACCAATGCAAATCCTGTTCTCGACCTCAAGATGTCGACCGTGACGAGTGCCGCGAACTGTCCGAACACCGTGAACACAGGCACTGCCCTCCCCGGAACCCAGGTCTATTCGGGAGTGGCAACAAACGCCGCATACCCGGTGCCCGCGAACCCCGGAATCTCTTTGGCCAACGGAAGTTCCACGGTCTGGTGCATGCGCGCGTCGGTCAACATGACAGGAACCACCGCGGGCGGGGTGTCGACCAAGCTCGTTTTCACCTTCACGGCAAAACAGTCGTAGGACTCGATCGAGATGACAGGCGCAGGTGAATGACTACAAAACACTCCCATCGACGTGAACGGACCGGCCCGCTGTGGTGGGTCAGCTCAGTTGTGACCTGGGTTTTGCTGTTCGCTCTGTGCGCGGTCATCGTCGTCACGATCGTGATACCGATCGTCACAGGCTCACAACGATTTACGATCCTCACGGGCTCGATGCGTCCTACCTACGAACCGGGCACACTCATCATTGTCAAACCTGTGGACGAGGGCGATCTGACCGTCGGAATGCCCATCACCTACCAACTCGAATCAGGCCAGCCGACTGTTGTCACGCATCGGATCATTTCGATGAGTATCAACACCAAAGGCGAACGCACGTTTATCACGCAGGGCGACGCCAACAACACCCCCGACGAGAAACCGGTGCTCCCGGTACAGATTCGCGGCAAGGTGTGGTATTCAGTCCCCTACCTTGGTCACGTCAACAGTTGGCTGACCGGCGACCAGCGCAAGATCATCCTCACCGTTACGGTCGGCACGCTGGGTGTGTACGCGTTGTACATGATCGCCAGCGGGACACGTGAAAGTATGCGCTCTCGCAACAAGAACCGGAGCGAGCCACAAGGATCCGCACCAGACGATTCAGCTGACACCGCAGATCCGGAAACAACTAGGTCGACGAAAGATGGTGTGCACCATGGCGGGCAATGACAGCTCGTTACGTCAGCGTTTTTCCGGAGCCCGAAGCACTCGTATTCGGGCGCTGCTCTCACTCGGTATGGTGCTCGGAGTCGGCACGTTGAGCACCATGGCGGCCTGGGGTGCAACAGCCACATCCACGTCAGGCGACTTCTCCGCGGGAACCGTCAACCTGGTCGCATCGAGCACTGGTGTGACCGAGGCAAAGAACATCACCATCAAACTGTCGTCGAGCGCCATGACATCCACAACCGCTGTGACACAGAGTCTGACCGTGAAGAACACCGGGTCCTTCGGTGCCTCTCTCGGCATCACGGCCCAGTCTCCCGCATCGACTCCGCCGAGTTTCGCTGCGGCGCTGAAAATCTCGGTGTATGTGGATAGCACATCCTCTGGATCGGCGTGCTCCGGCACTGCGCAAAAGGCAGAGCTCGCGCTGGTCGGCGGTGGCAGTACAGCGGCGCTCCTCGCAAGCCCGATAACGCTGGCCGCTGGGACCAGCACGATTCTGTGCGTGAAAATGACTCTGGCCGCAGGTACTCCGGCAGGCGGAAACCTCCCCTATACGCAACTCAACATCGCGGGAACGGCGGTCTGAATCGATATGTCACATCCCAACCGCCCGGACACGATCAATCGCTTCAAGCAAGCTGCTCTGACCACAGGCGCCGTCCTCGGAGTTCTGTGCATCGTTGCCACCGCACTGTCATTGGCATTCGGCATCAAACCCGTCGTCTTTCGATCCGGCTCGATGTCTCCCGCAATACCGACGGGCTCGTTGGCATTTGTGAAATCCCAACCGGTATCCGAGTTGACGGTTGGCGACATTGTCAGTGTCACCACCAACGGCGGAGATCGACTCACTCACCGCGTGTACGGAATCGACCAGCTGGACAACAATCTGTCGTCACTGACACTCAAAGGTGACGCCAACAATGCTCCCGACAGCGAAACATACGCGGTCGCCGACGCAGACCTGGTTGTATTCAGCATGAGTCGAGTCGGCTACGTACTTGCGTGGCTGTCCGGTCCGATCGGAATCTTCGCCGGCGGATTGTTCGCCGGCACCCTGTTGATGATCGCATTTCGTCCAGCACCGCGCGGCGAAGGTCCACCGAGCGGCGGCATGCCTGAAGAGGGCATACCCAACGACACTCCGACTGTGCCCGAACACAATTCGCCTCGTTCACGTTCGACGCAGGTCTCGTCGCGCATCCTCACAGCACCCTGGCGACAAAGGGAATTGATCCTCGTTACAGCTGCCGGACTGGGCGCACTGCTGGCGATGTCACCGATCGGCAATACCGCCGCCATGATCACCGACACCGCAACCGCAAAGACCGGCCAGTTCGCCACAGTCCAGACCTTCACATGCGAGAACTATTCGCCGAGCCTTTTTGCCTCCAGTGCTCGAATCACGTGGACGGCGCCAGGGGCGGGAACCTACACCTATCGTGTTCTGGTACTCAAGCCCGACGGCACCACGTACAGCGATAACATGCAGAGCGCCAATACCGTTGACATCACGCTCCCACCCGCACTTCTCGATCTGAGCGGCACCTCTACAGTACGAATTTACTCGATTGAAAACGGACTGACGGCCCCTACATGGACGGGCTTCAGTTTGAGTAAAGGTCTTCTCTTCGGTGGAACATACTGTGGCTCGATGATTTCCGGAACCAGCGCCGCCGGCAGAATGGCTGCCAGTGCGCCCACATCGACTCAGTCGACCGTAACCACTACTCCGGCAACAACCACAGCGACGGCAACCACCACCACAGGTACCACCGAACCGACTCCATCCACGTCTGCGTCGACCACAACGACAACTACACCGACTACAACCACGCCGACGACTACTGCGAGCACAACACCGGAAACCACGACCACTACCGAGATCACAGCGACAACAACAACCCCGCCCCCGACTGAAGCACAGGTCGGATCCGACCTCGTCTCAACAGGTCCGGATTCATACACCGCCCGCAGAATCCGCAGCGACACCGGGATTTTCCTTGACGTGTACGACGCGCTCGGAACTCGGATCTATCGCACTTCCGTCGAATCGACCGATGTACTGCACTGGCTCTCCGGCACCAACCAGTTGTGGATCATCGGCACGACAGGCGCTGAGTTCGTCCAATTCACAGCAGGAGCGGGGTTGCGACAGCGTGCGCCGGGCGACCTTCCGGCCGAGATCGAGGACTTGGTGCCCTGATGCAGAGACAAATAAAGGGTGCGCTTGCAGCGACCGTCGCGCTGGCGGTCATGCTCGGCGGGGGGAATTCACTCGCAAAATGGGTCGACCAGGAATCACTGTCGGGCGCGAAGGTCACGGCAGGCACGTTGTCCCTCGGGGCGTGTGTCAAAGACGGCGCGAGCGGGTGGTCCGAGAGAGTGTACGCCCCAGACCCCAACCCGAACATTTACACCGAAATTGCCGATATCGCTTCGTTCAGACTGCGGGCCGGCTACGACTACGTCTACTACTGCTATTCACCGGTTTCAGCTACTGGCCCTCGGTTGCGAGCATCGGTAACCGCGGACCCATCACTTGCCGGCGGCACCCTGCCAACTACTGTCAACGCATTCAGAACCTATGTAACAACACAGTCGAACGTCGAATTGTACAACAGCACACTGACTCCCAAGATCCGCAGTGACCTCACCTCGGCGCAGAATGCCCAAGACGTTCTGGTAACCGTGGCGTTCAGCATCCTTCCGAACGACCCACTCAGCGCAGGTGGAACCCTGAACATGGCCGGCCTCAGCCTCGTCACACAACAATTGGCGCCAATCTGAGCGGAGAGCTTCGACGGCACTACCCTCGAAACTCTCCGCGGTTTGCGACGGGACTACCCCAGAGCTCGCTTCAGATCAGCCAACAGATCGGCCGTGTCCTCGAGCCCGACGGACAGACGGACAACTCCGTCCGTAATACCCACCGCTGCACGGCCTTCCGGACCCATGGCCCGGTGCGTTGTGGTTGCGGGGTGGGTGATCAACGACTTGGAATCTCCCAAGTTGTTGGAGATGTCAATGACGCGCAGACCGTTGAGAACCTCGAACGCCCGCTTCTTGCCCTCGCCGTCAGGCGCATTGAGCTCGAACGTGACTACAGTTCCGCCGCCGCTCATCTGAGACTTCGCGAGCTCGTGCTGCGGGTGTGAAGTCAGGTACGGGTACTTGACCCACTTGACGCCGGAGTGTCCTTCGAGGAATTCGGCGATCTCGAGGGCCGAAGCCACGGAATGCCGAATGCGGACCGGCATGGTCTCGAGACCCTTGAGCAGAGTCCACGCATTGAACGGGCTGAGCGCAGGACCGGTGTGCCGCATCAGTTCTCGGACGGGACCGCTGATGTATTCCTCGGTTCCGAGGATCGCGCCGCCGAGCACGCGGCCCTGACCGTCGATGTGCTTGGTGCCGGAGTACACAACGACGTCGGCTCCCAGATCAAGGCTGCGCTGCAGGAGCGGCGTCGCGAAGACGTTGTCCAGCACTACCTTTGCACCGGCTGCATGAGCAAGCTCCGACACCCGTCGAACGTCGACGAGAGATTGCATCGGGTTGGACGGAGTCTCGAAGAATACGGCAGTGGTCGGCACGGACAGCGCCTCTTCCCACTGCGCGTTGTCCTCACCGTCGACGAACACAACCTCGACGCCCCAGCGCGGAAGGATCTCGTTGCACACCACGAAGCAGGATCCGAAGAGGCTGCGCGCGGCAACCAATCGGTCGCCGTTGGCCAACAGTGCGCCCAACGCCGTGAAGACTGCCGACATTCCGCTGGCCGTCGCAAAGCACGCTTCTGCACCTTCGATGAGACGCAGACGCTCTTCGAACATCTTGACGGTCGGGTTGCCGTAGCGGGAGTAGACAAAATGATCCACCTCGCCGGTGAAGGCTTGTTCGGCGGCTTCTGCACTCTCGTAGACGAATCCGGAGTTGAGGAACAGAGCTTCGGAAGTCTCCTCGAACCCGGTGCGCATCAGTCCGCCGCGAACACCGAGGGTGCCGAGACCGACGTCGTCCGGCAGCGCTCGTTGAAATGCGCCGCCCTGGGGAATTCCGCTCACTGCTGCCTCCACGGCAAGCCGATGGCCCGCCAACCTACAAGTCCGCGATGCCCGTCGGCGCCCAATGCGCCTTCGAACCCGTCGAGCACGTTGTACGACGGGCCGATACCCGCCGCAGTCGCAGCTTCCGCCGCACCGATGGAACGCTGTCCGGATCGACACAGGAAGATCACCGGACGCTCCGACCCGGAGGAATCGGCGGTGATGCCGGCTTCCTTCAACTGGTCGACGAAGTTGTCATTGCGCGCGCCGGTCGGGTGGCTCACCCATTCGATCAGTGCGGCCTGCTTGCCGAGGGAGGAAACATCGGGGACACCGACGTATTTCCACTCCGCATCGGTCCGCACGTCGACCAGCACGGCGTCGGGGTTTTCGCGGAGCAGCTCCCAGGCTTGCTCCGGCGTCAGATCGCCTGCGTAACTCACGTAGTCCATGTTTTCACAAGACTGCCGCGAGCGCCTGAGCGGGCCGTCAGTTACAGACGACCCAACGGTTGCCGTCACGGGTCAGGGCCCAGGTCGAGACTCGCTCGCCCGCTCCGCCACCGGTGATCGTCACGTCGGCCCGTGCACGATCGCCGTTGACCACGACCCCGTCCACACCCTTCAGTTCGACGGTTCCGTCGACGTCGGCCATCGGACCGTTGCTCGAATTGAAGCTCGCGCAGGTCAGGGTCTTGATCGTCTCCGCGTCATTCCGATTCTCGGCATCGACGTAGTCGGTGACGGAGCGACTCACGCGGTCCGACTCGGTGACGTTCTCCTCGGCCGGCGAGATCCACGACGCGACGAAGATTCCACCCAGGATCAAGGCGACGATGGCGACAGCCAAGAGGAACGGCCCCGCAGACGCCTTCTTGCCATCGATGTTGTCGGATTCGCGAAGCTCGTCACTCATAGCGCCAATACTCCCCCACAACTTGAAGTTGTGGCCCGTCAAGGAGCAGGCCCCTACCCCGAATACCCGAGACAACGGGAGAATGGGAAGAAAGAATAGGTTTACCCACAACCGATCGAGTGAGAGTGTGGATCCGTTCGGCCGCAACCGAGGCGCTGTGCTTAGGTTCGGCTAAATTGGATACTTGTCGATATGTTGTCCGAACTTCGAAGAAGGTAGCTGTCCTCACGATGACTGACTCCAACCGCCCACTCCGGGTCGCGATCGTCGGCGCCGGCCCCGCCGGCATCTACGCCGCCGACGCCCTCATGAAATCCGACACCGCAGTCTCCGGCCGCGGCGTCAGCATCGACCTCTTCGAGCGCATGCCCGCGCCCTTCGGCCTGATTCGTTACGGCGTCGCGCCTGATCATCCGCGTATCAAGGGCATCATCACCGCCCTGCACAAGGTGCTCGACAAGCCTCAGGTACGCCTGCTCGGCAACATCGACTACGGCACCGACATCACCCTCGACGACCTGCAGTCATTCTACGACGCGGTCATCTTCTCCACCGGCGCCAACGCCGACCGCGCGCTCGGCATCCCGGGTATCGAACTCGACGGCAGCTATGGCGCGGCCGACTTCGTCTCCTGGTACGACGGCCACCCCGACGTGCCGCGTACGTGGCCGCTCGAGGCCGAGAAGGTCGCCGTCCTCGGCGTGGGCAACGTTGCGCTCGACATCGCCCGCGTTCTCGCCAAGACCGGTGACGAACTGCTGCCGACCGAAATCCCCGCGAACGTCTACGAGGGTCTCAAGAACAACAAGGCCGTCGAGGTTCACGTCTTCGGACGCCGCGGCCCGGCCCAGGCCAAGTTCACGCCTCTCGAACTGCGCGAACTCGACCACTCGCCGACCATCGAGGTCATCGTCGACCCCGAGGACATCGACTACGACGAGGGTTCCGAGCAGGCTCGCCGCAACTCCAAGCAGGTCGACATGGTTGCGAATACCCTGCAGGACTGGGCAATTCGCGATGTCGGAGCCCGTCCCCACAAGCTGTTCCTGCACTTCTTCGAATCTCCCACGGAGATCCTCGGCGAAGACGGCAAGGTCGTCGGCCTGCGCACCGAGCGCACCCAGCTCGACGGAACCGGCAACGTCAAGGGCACCGGCACGTACAAGGACTGGGATGTCCAGGCCGTGTACCGCGCCGTCGGTTACCTCTCGCAGAACATCACGCAGCTGCCGTTCGACGACCAGGCAGGCACCGTTCCCAACGACGCCGGACGCGTCGTCGCAGACGACAACGCCGAGGGCGCAGCCCGGTTCATGCCGGCCACCTACGTCACCGGCTGGATCAAGCGCGGCCCCGTCGGCCTCATCGGCCACACCAAGGGTGACGCCAACGAAACCGTCGCGAATCTTCTCGAGGATTCCGTCGACTTCGCCGGCGCCGCGAACCCCGACGAGAACGCCGTCATCGAGTTCCTCGAAGGCAAGCAGGTGCCGTACACGACTTGGCAGGGCTGGTACCGCCTCGACGCGCACGAGCGCAGCCTGGGCGAGCCCGAAGGCCGTGAGCGCATCAAGGTCGTCGAGCGTCACGACATGCTGAAGGCGTCGGAGCCCGACCGCGCGAACTGAGTGCGCAGAAGTAACTGAACACAAGCCCTCCACCGGCCCGACGCGACCCAGGTCACATCGGGCCGGTGGTGTGTGCGGGGACCCAAGGCAACAGGGCAAAATAGACCCCGTGTTTGACGCCCATGTGCATATCATCGACCCGCGCTTCCCGCTGGTCGAGAATCACGGGTACCTGCCTGAGCCCTTCACCGTGGCCGATTACCGGGCCCGGATTGCCTCGCTGAAGGGCCTGAGTGTGGACGGCGGCGCGGTGGTGACGGCGTCGTACCAGGGCAATGACCAGGAATACCTGAAAGCCGCATTGTCCGAGCTCGGCGAAGGCTGGGTGGGCGTCACTGCTTTGCCACTCGATGCGACGGACGAAGACATCGTTGCTCTGGACGCGCTGGGAGTGCGCGCCGTCCGGTTCAATCTGCGCCGAGGCGCCACCGACCTGCGTCTGCTCGCCGATCTCGCCAATCGCGCATTCGATCTGGTGGGCTGGCACGCCGAGTTCTACGTCGATGCCACGCTGTTGCTGTCGTTGGAACCCGTCTTCGCCAAATTGCCGGCGGTGAGCATCGACCACTTGGGAATGTCCACCCGCGGGCTGCCGTATCTCCTCAACCTCGTCGACCGCGGAGTACGTGTCAAAGCCACCGGGTTCGGCCGCACCACCATCTCCGACGTCAGCGATGTGCTTCGCCAGATCCACGCGGTCAATCCCGCTGCGCTGATGTTCGGCACCGACCTACCCGGTACCCGGGCACGTCGAGCGTTCGAGGTCCACGACCTGGACGTGATCGCCGATGCCGTCGGCGACGACCTGTCCGCGGTCATGTGCGACAACGCACGCTCCTGGTACCGCTGCGCTCAAGTGAACGCGACGGCTCCCAGCCACAGCCCCGCCGCGATCAGCGCTCCGAACAGTTCCACCAGCATGGACAATCCGACTGCCTTCACCGCGTGAAGCGTCGACGACCAGGCGATGTCGTAGCGACGCAGCCGCGCTAGTTCCGCGAAGTAGGTTCCGACGATGAACCCGAGGAACAACCCCACGACCGGGATCACGAAGAACCCGATGATGCCGACGACGCCGCCGACCACCACCGACAGGTTGGGCACGCCCCCGGACTTCATCCGCTTGCCTGGCCACGTGTACTTCACGATCCCGGTGACCACCAGCGCCAGCGTGGACAGCGCGAACACCGTCCACGCCGTCGCCCCACCGGTCATGATCGCCCACACGAGAATTGCGGCGAAAACGAGAAGTGTCCCGGGGAGAATCGGAACGACGACCCCGATCAGACCGACCAGGATGACCAGCCCGACGAGGACCTCGGCCACAGGACTCATCCGACGGGACGCACCTTCGACGCGGCTTCGCGAGCCCGGGCGCGTGCAGTGGGCACATCGGCGGCCGTCGACACGGCAACACCCATGCGACGACGCGTGAAGCTCTCCGGCTTGCCGAATAGCCGCAGGTCCGTCTCGGGAACCGCGAGTGCCTCGGCGACACCGTCGAATCCGATTCCCTTTGCCTCCACGCCGCCGTAGATCACCGCCGACGCTCCCGGGGCCGTGAGAGTCGTGTCGACCGGCAAGCCCAGGATCGCACGGGCATGCAGCTCGAACTCCGAGAGTCGCTGCGTCCGCAGGGTCACCAATCCGGTGTCGTGCGGCCGTGGGCTCACTTCGGAGAAGTAGACGTCGTCGCCCTTCACGAACAGCTCGACGCCGAAGATGCCTCGCCCGCCCAGAGCCGTGGTCACCTTCTCGGCGACGTCCCGCGCCGACGCGAGGGCAGCCGCGGACATCTGCTGCGGCTGCCACGATTCGATGTAGTCGCCGGCCTCCTGCAGGTGCCCGATCGGCTCGCAGAACGACGTTTCGACCTGACCGCTCTCCCCGACGGCGCGAACCGTCAATTGCGTTATCTCGTAATCGAAATCGACAAAACCCTCGACGATCACCCGGCCGTGATTAACACGGCCTCCGGCCATCGCGTAATCCCATGCGGCGTCGAGATCTTCGGCGGATCGAACCGTCGACTGTCCCTTTCCCGACGAGGACATGACCGGCTTGACGACGCACGGGAAACCGATTCGGTCTGTCGCTGCCTGTACTTCGGCAAGCGAGTCCGCGAAGGCATACGGCGAAGTGGGCAGGCCCAACTCCTCGGCCGCGAGCCGACGGATTCCCTCACGGTTCATCGTGAGCTGAGTGGCGCGGGCGGTCGGAATGACCACCGCCCCTCCGCGTTCTTCGACGAGTGCAAGCGCATCCGTCGCGATGGCCTCGATCTCGGGAACCACGAAGTGAGGCTTTTCCAACTCGATGACGGCAAGCAGCGCTTCCGGATCGGTCATGTCGACAGTGTGAGCACGGTGGGCCACCTGATGCCCCGGGGCGTCGGGATAGCGATCCACCGCAATCACTTCGACGCCCAGACGCTGCAGCGCGATGACAACTTCCTTACCCAACTCGCCTGATCCCAACATCATCACGCGAATGGCGTTCTCGGTCAGTGGGGTCCCGAATCGAAGTGGGAGGGTCGGCAGGTGCGAAGGCGTCGAATCAAGCTGCATGGGTGCGACTATATGCCAATCCCGATGCAGGTCAGCGCAGTTATCCGCCGTCGACCACGCCTTCGCGGTCAAACCCTCGCCTGATCGTTCGAGGTACCGCCGGTTTGCGATAGGTGCGGGTGGCCGTGGTCGGCTCGGAATTCTGTTGCGGCACGGCGTCGTTGCCGACGTTGCGCACTTTCACGAGATTGCGTCCGGCACGCTTGGCGTCGTACAGAGCCTCGTCCGCGACGCTCATGAGGGTGGCCAAGGCGGGCGTCGCGTGATCAACCCACGCGACGCCGACACTGACCGTGCTCGTCACATCTGATTCGGCCGAGTACTCGACCTGCGCGCCGCGGACGGCCTCGGCGACGTCGACTGCTCGGGCAAAGCTGCAGTCCGGAAGCAGAATGGCGAACTCCTCGCCGCCGAGCCTTCCGATCAGATCGCCGTCCGACAATCGGTCAGCGGCCCGTTCTGCGAAGTTCGCGAGAACGCTGTCACCGGTCATATGTCCATGCGTGTCATTGATGCTCTTGAAGTGGTCCAGGTCGAGCATCAGCAGGCCGACCGGGGAGTGCGCGCGGGCCGCGTCGGCAAGTTCCGATTCCGCATGTCCGAGAAAAGCACCGCGCGAGAGGACTCCGGTCAGATGGTCGAATTCGACAGCAAGGAAAAGCTCACGCTCGGCAGCGCGACGTTCCTCGGTCGCACAGGCAACCGCGATCGGCCCCAACGCGATCAACGTGACCGCAATGGACGTGATGACGTCCTCGTTCCAAGTCGAGGCGGCTTGATCTCCGATATCGAGTCGACCGCTACCCGCCATCATGAGTGACCACACCGACCAGACCACGGAAACGAAGGCAGTGCTCGGAACCGAGATGCGAGTGGCGCACCACAGGAGAGCTGGAATCGGCAGGACCAGCGCGATCGGCCCTTCGATGCTGAGGGCGATCGGCACGCAGGCTGCAGTGGCGAGTAGCGGAACGCTCATAGCGGCGACAGTTCTGGCCGTCAGTTTGGTGCGGAACTCGGCAAGGCTCGACGGGATGGTGAGAGTCAGAATGAGAGGAAGGACCAGCAGGTACGCCATGACCTCGGTGGCGCCCCAGTGGACAAACGTGTCGGTGAAGGACAGACCGCGTAAGAGCCGGTCCAAGGCGCCGGCGGTTGCCGCGGTACCAGTCGCCGCGACGAACGAGACGAAGACCATCCACACCAGTGACTGCGAATCGACCAATCGGAACGGTGTTCGCTTCAAGTAGTACAGAACAAGAACACCGACTGTGACACCGGCGAGGTTCGCCCCGTTCAACTGCAGGGCAAGCGACAGCGAATTGCCGGTGATCAGGTCGGCGCAGACGTATCCGACGGCCGCAGCGATCCACGTTCGCCATTCGATCAGGACCGGCCATCTGACCATCATTCCCAGCAAAATGGCGTTGGCGCACCAGAATGTCGCGAGCAAACCTGGTGGGCGGGTGAGGATGCCGATCAACGAAGCCGCAAGCACGACGGCCAGCACTAGGAGAAGGCGCAGAAAGCGACTCGTCCCTACCATGCGTCACCTCGCGGTCGGCTACCTCTGAATTCGGGAGCACCGGACGTCGCGGTGACCGTATGCCGATGTCGTCGAACCATCGTACGCAGGTGCTGCCACTCGCAGTTCTGTGTTCACATGCCAAAAGGGCAACTACGAATATCTCCGCAAACACGGGTGCCCTCCGGCCACGACAGTGGACAGAGGGCACCTGCATGCAATCCGATTGGCAGAGCCGAACGACCCTGCCGGAAGGGATGACTACTCGGCGGATCCGCTGGACAGACCCGAGAGTGAACCGGTGGACGAGCCCTCGCCCTCGCCGGACAGCGATTCGGTGGGAACGGACTTGAGGAAAGCTCCGAGCGCGGTGAGCAGGGGTCCGAGGGTGCTGAGTGATCCGAACATAGGAGGTTCTCCTGTATGTGAGGTGGTGTGATGTTCCAGCGCCATTCCGGCCGCAGGCGGTGGCCGAGATGGTTCGGGAACTTCTGCCGCACGGATGGCTGAACCGCCCCCGAACAACATCCCGAGCTGTGACGTAGCGCACTACCGTGGCGCTGACTGCATTTATAGACCGGCTACCGACACTTGTATAGCTACCAAATAGCTACCAAGGTGAACGACCAGTAACACTTTCAGTCGTAATTGCAGTTCAGGGCGCACATCTACTGTTCAATCCTTGCAAAAATGTGATTTAGCTCACATTAGAAATGCGGAAAGTGTGACTCGCAGACAACTGCGAGCCACACTTTCGGACAAACGGGACTTACTTGTCAGCCGCCGATCCGGTCCCAGGGGTGAGCGAGCCACCACCGAGCGCCGTGAACAGGTCCTTGAGTACCGGAATGAACGTCTTGACGACGCCGCTGAAGTCTTCGAATGAACCCATGTCGGGTCTCCTTATGTCGGGATGCAGTTGAAAAGAAGTTGGGACCGAGAACTACTCGGCAGTGGAACCGGCCGAACCCGAGTCGTCTGCCGATCCCGCGTTCAACTTGGTCACGAATGCGAGAACGCTCTTGAGGAAGGCGTCGAGATTCTGAATTGAGGTCATGCGACTACTCCTGTGTTGTTTCGGAAGATTTCCAGCGGTCGAACGTCAGGAGTTCGAGCTCGCGGTGTCCAGCCCCTGAATGGTCTTGAGCATGTTGACCAGGGGAAGAAGCTGGAGAATGCCCCAGCCCATACCGTTGGCCTTGAGAAGGTTTCCGAGGGATCCCATGTGTGACTCCTTGCATGAATATCTATGACGCGGCGCACGTTTTGTTCGCTCCGCCCCTTTGTAGCCAAGCTAAACAAGTACGTCCAGTTTGTTTTTGTTCAAACAGAAACGTGACATATTGGATCGATGTGTAAACCTGCAGTTCAGGCACTGTGACCTGAATCCAACCTCGAATTCGAATGTGGCAGACATCACAATCAAATAGGACAAAAGGATGCAATCGTCAGAGTCGGTGCCAACCTCGACCACGATCTGTCATACCGTGTGCTTGTGATCAATCGCGAACGAGCGGCAACCCGGCCAATTCACTGGGAACCGTCGTGTTAGCAAAACTGCTCAAGGCGTACCTCCCGCCGTACCGCTGGTTGCTTGCCGGAGTTCTCGCACTTCAACTCTTCGGGGCCATCGCGTCGTTGGTCCTCCCCACGCTCAACGCTCGGATCATCGACGACGGTGTCGCCCGCGGTGACACCGGATTCATCATGTCCACCGGCGGGATCATGCTTCTGGTCTCGCTTGCATCGATCATCGCGTCGGTCGCATCGACCTATCTGGCTGCAAAATCGTCGATGGGCTTCGGCCACGACGTTCGAGGCGCCTTTTACAAAGCCGTCGGCAGCTTCTCGGATCGCGAATTCAACAGTTTCGGTGCGCCGACGCTGATCACACGGAACACCAACGACGTCCTGCAGATCCAGGCCCTGGTCATGCTGACGTCCTCGATGCTCGTCAGCGCCCCACTGATGTGTATCGGCGGCATCGTCATGGCCCTGCGCGAGAACCTGCAGATGTCCTGGCTCCTGACGATTTCGGTGCCACTGCTCGGCATCACCGTCTCGGTCGTGGTGGCCAAGCTGATCCCGCATTTCCGAACTATGCAGACGCGGATCGACAACATCAATCGATCACTGCGCGAACAGCTCACCGGTATGCGTGTCATTCGCGCCTTCGTTCGCGAGCCTGACGAGACGATCCGCTTCGACAAGGCCAACAAGGAACTGACCGACACCTCGCTCCTCATCGGTCGGTACCAGGCAGTTCTGCTGCCCACCGTGATGTTGATCGCCAACCTGTCGAGCGTCGCGGTGCTGTGGTTCGGCGCGCATCTGGTCGACACCGGAGACATGCAGATCGGACAGATCAGCGCCTTCCTCGCCTACGTCATGCAGATCCTGATGTCAGTGGTCATGGCGACCATGTTGGCCGTGGTGATCCCCCGCGCGGCCGTGTGCGCCGACCGCATCACCGAGGTACTCGACACCGAGCCGACCGTGCCCGCGCCGGCCCAGCCCCTCCGCCCGACCAGCCCCTACGGCGTTGTCGAGTTCGGTGGAGCCGGATTCACGTATCCGGGAGCAGAAACGCCGGTCCTGTCGAACGTTTCGATGCGATGCATGCCAGGTACGGTCACCGCGATCGTGGGCAGTACCGGTAGTGGCAAATCGACCCTCGTCTCACTCATCCCCAGACTCTTCGACGTCACGGCCGGCGCCGTCCTCGTCGACGGCTTGGACGTCCGCGGCTGGGATCAGGACGAACTCTTCACCAACTTCGGATACGTGCCCCAGAAGGCGTACCTGTTCGCCGGCACGATCGCGAGCAATATCCGCTACGGAAACCCGACCGCCACCGACGACGACATCTGGGCAGCCCTCACCATCGCCCAGGCAGACGACTTCGTGCGGGAACTGTCCGATGGTCTCGAGTCTCCGATCGCCCAGGGCGGCGGCAATCTCTCGGGCGGACAACGCCAACGTCTCGCCATCGCCAGAGCTGTGGTTCGAAGACCCCGGATCTTCGTCTTCGACGATTCGTTCTCAGCACTCGACATGCACACCGATGCTGCGGTCCGGCGCGAACTCCGCACGGTCTCGACTCATTCGACGGTCATCATCGTCGCGCAGCGCGTCGCGTCCATCATCGATGCCGACCAGATCATGGTGCTGGAGGATGGTGCGCCGGTCGGCCTCGGCGACCATCAGTTCCTTCTGGCCAACTGTCCGACGTACCAAGAGATCGTGGCTTCCCAGATTCCCGCGGAGATGAGCGCATGACCAGCCCGCAGGACCCGACATGGGGCGGCCCCAACAGCCAGTACTTCGACGATGCCCCGACTGTGGTGTTCGCCAAGATCCCGAGCGAACCCGAATCCGCGGACGGGGATGCGAAGTCGAGTAACCCCGAGAACCCCGACAAAGAGCCGAAGCCTGCGCTGACCGCGACGGACACCAAACCTCGCCACTTCAAAGCGACGATGAAGCGGCTTCTCTCGCTTCTGCAGCCACACAAATTTGCGGTCATCTGCGTCGTCGCTGCGACGATCGCCAGCATCGCGCTCTCCGTCGCGGTGCCGAAGATCCTCGGTCACGCGACAGACCTCATTTTCGCCGGGTTCATCGGTAAGAGCCTGCCTGCCGGACTGACCCGCGAGCAGGCCGCGGACGCCATCCGGGCATCAGGAAATTCGACCTTCGCCGACCTCGTGTCCAATTCGACCGACGTCGTTCCGGGCGTGGGTCTGAACTTCGACGCTATCGGCAAGGTCGTCATGCTCGCAATCGGCGTGTACTTGCTCTCGTCGCTACTTGCCTGGTTGGAAGCATTCCTCCTCAACATCATCGTCCAGAAGACCATCTACAACCTGCGTGCCTCGGTCGAGGCGAAGCTTCACCGTCTGCCCCTTCCGTACTTCGACAAGACGCCGCGCGGCGAGATCCTCAGCCGCGTCACCAACGACATCGACAACATCTCGTCGACGTTGTCGTCGACGTTGACCTCGCTCCTGACGTCGGTGCTCACCGTCCTCGGTGTCCTGACGATGATGTTCGTCATTTCGCCGATGCTCGCACTGATCGCACTGATCGCGGTGCCGGTATCGGTGCTCCTCGTTGCCAGGGTCGCCAAGCGAGCACAGGTGTTGTACAAGGCTCAGTGGGCCGAGACGGGCAAGATCAACGCACAGATCGAGGAGAACTACAGCGGTCGCGACCTGGTTCGTGTGTACGGGCATCAGGCCGAAGCCGAGCGTGAATTCGCCGAGCAGAACAAGAAGCTCCTCGACGCGTCCTTCGGCGCACAGTTCCTCTCCAGTCTGATCATGCCGGTCATGAACTTCGTCGGAAACATCACCTACGTGCTGCTCGCTGTGGTCGGCGCACTCAAGGTCGCCAGCGGCAACATGTCTCTCGGTGACGTTCAGGCGTTCATCGTCTATTCGCGCCAGTTCAGCCAGCCACTCACGCAGATCGCGTCCATGTCGACGAGCCTGCAGTCCGGGGCCGCGTCGGCCGAGCGGGTCTTCGAGCTTCTCGACGAACCCGAGCAGTCGCCCGACATCGACGTGCCGCTTCTCCCCGAGCCCGCCGGACGCCATCGCAACGTCGGTCACATCGAATTCGAGAACGTCTCGTTCCGATACGAGCCGGACAAGCCGTTGATCGAGAACGTGTACCTCACGGCTCGGCCCGGGCAGATGGTCGCCATCGTCGGACCCACCGGTGCCGGCAAGACCACCTTGGTGAACCTGCTCATGCGCTTCTACGAAGTCGACTCGGGCCGAATCACTCTCGACGACGTCGACATCTCGCAGATGCGCCGCTCCGACCTGCGAAACCACGTCGGCATGGTTCTGCAGGACACGTGGCTCTTCGGCGGAACGATCCGCGACAACATCGCGTACGGCCGGCTCGACGCCAGCGAACACGAGATCCACGAAGCCGCACGCGCTGCCTTCGTCGACCGCTTCATCCACACGCTCCCGGACGGGTACGACACCGTGCTGGACGAGGAGGCGTCGAACATCAGTTCCGGCGAGAAACAGCTCATCACGATTGCCCGCGCATTCCTGTCGGAGCCGTCGCTGCTGATTCTCGACGAGGCGACGAGCTCGGTCGACACACGTACGGAACAGCTTGTGCAGCAAGCAATGTCCGCGTTGCGCGTCGGGCGCACCAGCTTCATCATCGCGCACCGGCTCTCCACCATCCGTAACGCCGATCTGATCGTCGTGATGGAGGCGGGCAAGATCGTCGAACAGGGCACACACGACGAACTCATCGCAGCGGCGGGCGCGTACTTCCGTCTCTACAACGCTCAGTTCGAGGGTGCCGCCGTCTAGTGATCGGCGCCTCCCTCGGCGGACACAGTGCCCCGGAGCACACCTGATCGATCCGACAGGTTACCGTCGGGTCAGAAGTGTTGTCACCGTCGGAATTGGGAGTGCGTGTGTCTGCAGAAGCTGTGGAGAAGAAGGGCCCGCTCGCGGGCATTCGGATCGTGGAATTCGCTGGATTGGGACCGGGCCCGCACGCCGCGACGCTGTTGGCGGACATGGGCGCCGACATCGTCATCGTGCAGCGCGCAGGGCAGATTCCGCAGGACTCGAACGCAACCGACCAGATCAAGCGCGGCCGCCGCATCATCGAGGCCAACCTGAAGGACCCGGCCGACGTCGCCAAGGTTCTCGATCTCCTGAGCCGCGCCGACGTCCTCATCGAGGGCTTCCGCCCCGGCGTCATGGAGCGAATGGGACTCGGCCCCGACGTGGTCTCGGAGCGCAATCCGCGTCTTGTCTACGGCCGCATGACGGGCTGGGGCCAGGAAGGCCCACTCGCCAACGCCGCCGGTCACGACATCAACTACATCTCACTGACCGGTGTCCTCAACGCCATCGGACGCAAGGGTGAACGTCCCGTCCCGCCGCTCAACATGGTCGGCGATTTCGGCGGCGGTTCCATGTTCCTGATCTTCGGCATTCTGTCGGCTCTCGTCGAGCGCTCGACATCCGGTAAGGGCCAGGTCGTCGACGCGGCGATGGTCGACGGAACCCTCGCGCTCTCCCACATGATGTGGGCATTCCGCGGTCGCGGCGTCTGGTCCGACGAGCGTGGCGTCAACCTCCTCGACACCGGCGCTCCGTTCTACGACACCTACGAGACCTCCGACGGCAAGTACATGGCCGTCGGATCCATCGAACCGCAGTTCTACGCACTGCTGCTCGAGGGCCTCGAACTCGATCCCGCGACGCTCCCCCATCAGATGGACACGTCCAAGTGGGACGACATGAAGAAGCTCTTCACCGAAAAGTTCCTGTCCAAGACTCGCGACGAGTGGGCCAAGATCTTCCTCGGCACCGACGCCTGCGTCTCGCCGGTCCTCACGTTCGCCGAGGCTCCGTCCAACGAACACATCGCGGCCCGCGGTTCGCTCATCGAGCTCGACGGCGTCACCCAGCATGCTCCGGCGCCGCGCTTCTCGCGCACGCCCACCGCGACGCCCGCCGCCCCGGCACGTGAGGCGACGGATATCGACACTGTCTGGACCTAGGGCCTTCGGCCCCGTGCGTGGTCAAGGAGCCTCGGGACTCTCTAACCGCGCACGGGGGCGTCAGCCCAACCTGTAGAACCTGAACATCTCGTGCTCGATCGGCAGCACGTCCACTCTCTCGAAACCTGCTGCCTTGGCATAACTTTCGAGTGTCGAGTGCCTCATCACCGTCCCGGTGGCAATGCTCCCCGGATGCGAAAGACTGTCCGGTAAGCAGCAGGTCAGCGAAAATCCGTACAGCAATTGCTCGATCGGACCCGCCTCGGGATCGAAGGCATCTGCCGTTCGTTCGTCCATCACGATCACCGGGGCGCCGGGCTGGGCAATCGCCCGAGCCGTGGACAGAAATCCCACCGGATCCGGAACGTCGTGAAGGCACTCGAAAGCAAACACGGCGTCGTAGGTCCCGGCATCGGCTCGACCAGTCTCCGGGGCTTGGCCGGCCACGTCGACCAACGAGAAATGAACGCGGTCGTCCACCCCGCGATCGTGGGCGTTTCGGCGGGCAGCATTCACCGAGGCTGCGTCGACGTCGAAGCCGTGCACCTCGATATTCGGGTACCCGAGGGCGAGCGCGATCGACGACCAACCCTCCCCCATCCCGAGATCAGCGACCTGCCCGCCGCCGAGAAGAATGGCGTGCAGATCGGTGACTACCGGCAGAAACTGCTGACAGAGCTGCTGGAGATACATCGGCCGGTTCAGCAGCGCCTGGCCCTCGCGAGCGTCCGGACCCATCGATTCCCACGTGACTCCCCCGCCGTGACGATAAGCGTCCAGCAGGCGGGGCATCGACGACGTCGTCGCGACGAACAGCCTCGCCAACGGGGCCAGGAAAAGCAGGTTCTCGTCGTCGACCAGCACATCGGCGTGGGCCTGCGGCAAGCTGTACCGCCGATCGGCATCCGAATTGACGTCCACATAACCAGCCACGGCCTGCTGCTCGAGCCACTCTCGCGCATACCTTTCGACGGTCCCCGTCCGGTCCGCGAGTTCCGTGGACGTGAGCGGGCCGTGATCGCTCAGCGCGCGGTACCAGCCCAACCGGTCGCCCAGATACACAGCCTGCAGCTCCGACGCCCCGAGCGTGGCCGCGAACAATCGTTCTGCGAGCGCTTCCGCCGCACTGGTTCCCGCTGCGCCTGTACCGTCTACCGCCGTCATGCCCGACCTCCTGGTTCACACCGCTTTCAGGGTGTGTACCCAGTTCTCAGACGACGACCATTCGTTGGTCTGCCGTGTCGCGATCCGTCGCGAGAGTGTCGTACGCAGCGGCGATGGACGCAACGCCGCGAATGAGGTCCTCGGGAGAACGTGCGTACGGCACGCGAATGAATCGTTCGAACGCACCTTCGACGCCGAAACGGGGGCCGGCGGCCAGGAGTACACCGAAGTTGGGTGCCACCGCAGCCAACGCCGTCGAGACGGGCGCGGACATTCGCATCCAGACCGACATTCCGCCGGAGCCGATGGTGGGACGCCAGTCGGGCAGATGCTCTGCCACTGCACCGAGAAGCACCGCACGCTGTTCTCGCAGAACTTCGCGACGCTGTTCGAGCAACGAGCGGTCGTCGGCGAGCAAGTAGGCGGCTGCCAATTGATCCATGACGGGAGTACCGAGGTCGACCGCGGCACGCGCCCCCACCAACTGGGTGATGAGTGCGGCATCGGCGCGAATCCAACCGACACGTAGCCCGCCCCACAGGGACTTCGCCGTCGAACCGAGCGTCACCACTTCGGTTTTCGCCGCGCCTCGCCCATGTGACGCGACCGGTGCCGGCGGTGGTGCGTCGAGCCACAGGTCTACCATCGTCTCGTCGACGACCAGAGTCATTCGCGTTTCATGCGCAATCTTCGCAAGCTCTGCGCGACCGGAAGAGTCCATGCAGAGGCCGGTCGGGTTGTGAAAGTCGGGGATCAGGTAGGCCATTCTCGCAGCGGTTTGCCTTGCTGCACTTCGAATCCCGTCCAGATCCCAGGCTCCGGCCGCCGCGAACTCCGGCCGGACCGGAACCGGCAC
Source organism: Rhodococcus sp. KBW08 (assembly GCF_003852455.1). NCBI lineage: Bacteria > Bacillati > Actinomycetota > Actinomycetes > Mycobacteriales > Nocardiaceae > Rhodococcus > Rhodococcus sp. KBW08. Next base: position 5,936 of record NZ_QAJJ01000010.1, on the reverse strand, counting down.
GGGCCGAGCGCCGTTTCGCCGAATCGCTTCCAGCGCATTGGGATACGTCGGGTGATCGACCAGCACCCGCTCGCCTGGTGAGGTGAGCACCGACAGCAACAACCGAAGCGCGTGCTGCGCACCCGAGGTCACCATGATCTGTTCGGCAGTGGTGGGCAAGCCCCGCGCCGTGTAGCGCTGCGCGATCACGTCACGCAAGTCGGCAATCCCGACCGGTTCCATCCCGTGCGTGGGCAGGAAGTTCGGAAGTTCCTGCAGCGCAGACGCATACGCAAGTTCGACCTGGGCGGCGGGAGCTGCCATCGCTGCGTAACTGAGATCGACGACGGGTCCACTCGGCCCCGGTTGGTGGGAGCGGAACATCAACCCGTTCGGCCGCGCGCCGGCGGGCAACGCCACGGTGCTTCGTGAACCCTGCCGGCTGATCAGATACCCCTCGTCTCGTAGCACCGAATACGAGGACGTGATCGTGGTTCGACTGAGTTCGAGCACCGTCGCAAGTTCACGCTCACTCGGCAGTGCGACCCCCAGCGGAACGCGACCGTCGTGCACGAGCAGGCGGATGCCGTCGGCAAGCGCACGGTACGCGGGCCTGCGTCCGGACTCTTCCTGCCAGGACCCCAGATCGCGCGCGAGCGAACGGGCACCGAGAACTCGAGTCATCATGCAGTCCAGTATCGCCAACTTGGCTATGTAACTCAATGCCAGTCGAGTTGATCATATGTCCATGACTACCTTCGCGACCCTGATCGGCATCGGACTCTTCGTGGCCCTCGTCTACTTCTTCGCACCCGCCGAAGGTGAAGGTACCTACATTCGCGTGGAGCAGTTTCGCCTGGCAGCACCCCTCGGCGGCATCTTCCACGACGCAACTCCGGACGGCGAGAACAACTCTGTCAGACCTCCATGCGATTGTGATCAGGGGGAAGAATTCACTGATCTCAGTCCAGTTGCGTAAAACTGGACTCTTTTCGCACTCAGAAAGTCTCCAGAGAGGTTTCAATGCCGGCTTCCAAGAAGATTCTCTACATCGATCTCGACAACACCCTCGTCAACTTCCAGTCGGGCATCGATCGCCTGACCGACGGCGTCCGGGAGAAGTACAAGAACGGCCTCGACGAAGCGCCACACATCTTCTCTCGCATGGACCCACTCGACGGTGCCATCGACGCCTACCACCAACTGGCGCAGCAGTTCGACACCTACATCCTCTCGACGGCGCCGTGGAAGAACGCCACAGCCTGGCACGACAAGGTGCTATGGGTCCAAGAGCACCTCGGAATGGAGGAAGGCAGCGTCGCGTACAAACGTCTGATCCTCTCGCACCACAAGCACCTCAACCGAGGCGACTACCTCGTCGACGACCGCGGAGCAAACGGCGCAGATCGATTCGAGGGCGACTGGATCAAGTTCGGCAGCACCGAGTTTCCCGACTGGAAGACCGTCACCGCACACTTGTCGAAGCTGGCTTGAACACGAAATCCCCGTCCCTGCAGACAGGAACGGGGATTTCGAGGAATCGAATCAGCGGACGATCTCGCGCCGGACGATCGTCTCGTCGCGGCCGGGGCCGACACCGATGCAGGAGATGAATGCACCCGAAAGCTCTTCGAGCCGAAGCACGTAGTTCTGCGCATTCTGCGGCAGTTCCTCGAAGGTGCGAGCCTCCGAGATGTCTTCCCACCAGCCGGGCATCTCTTCGTAGATGGGCTTGGCGTGGTGAATGTCGCTCTGCGACATCGGCATTTCGTCGTGGCGGACACCGTCGACCTCGTACGCGACACAGATCGGTACCGTGTCGAGGCTGCTCAGCACGTCCAGCTTGGTGAGGAAGTAGTCGGTGATGCCGTTGACGCGCGTCGCGTAACGCGCGATGACAGCGTCGAACCATCCCGTACGACGAGCGCGTCCGGTGGTGACACCGACCTCGCCGCCCTGCTTCGCCAGGTATGCGCCGTGATCGTCGAACAGCTCCGTCGGGAACGGACCGGAACCGACACGCGTCGTGTACGCCTTCAGGATGCCGAGCACCGTGGTGATCTTGGTGGGACCGATTCCCGAACCGACCGCCGCACCACCCGAGGTGGGGTTGGACGAGGTCACGTACGGGTACGTACCGTGGTCGACGTCCAGCAGAGTGCCCTGCGAACCTTCGAGCAGAACGGTCTCGCCGCGCTCGAGGGCGAGGTTGAGCTCCAGACGCGTGTCCGAGATGCGGTGCTTGAAACCCTCGGCCTGCGTGAGGACCTCGTCGACGACCTGCTGCGGGTCGAGTGCCTTGCGGTTGTAGATCTTGACCAGCACCTGGTTCTTGAATTCGAGTGCTGCTTCGACCTTCTGGGTCAGGATCTTCTCGTCCAGGACGTCCGCAGCGCGGACACCGACACGGGCGATCTTGTCCTGGTAGCACGGGCCGATACCGCGGCCGGTCGTGCCGATCTTCTTCGCTCCCAGGAAGCGTTCGGTGACCTTGTCGATGGCCACGTGGTACGGCATGATCAGGTGCGCATCAGCAGAAAGCAGCAGGCGGGACGTGTCCACGCCGCGCTCTTCCAAGCCTGCCAATTCGGTCAACAACACTCCCGGGTCGACGACGACACCGTTACCGATGACGTTGTTGACGGCGGGGGTGAGGATTCCGGAAGGGATGAGGTGCAGTGCGAACTTGTCACCGTTCGGCAGAACCACGGTGTGTCCGGCGTTGTTACCGCCCTGGTATCGCACGACCCACTGAAGCTGCTCGCCCAGTAGATCTGTAGCTTTGCCCTTACCTTCGTCGCCCCACTGGGCGCCGATCAGGACGATTGCCGGCATGACGTTGTCTCCTACGGTCGACGTGCAGCAGTTGTCCCGCCGCATTGGTACTGCCTGGCTTCCGCGCACATGATGCAGCGCCGAACTGTTGCAGTGACCGAAGGAGCAGTCTAGCCCAGAGCACCAGACCAGACCTGACGGTCCAGAATTTGGCGGTGTGACCATCACGATTACGAGTCGACACGGAGACTCGCACTAAGATCGTCGGCAGTGATTCGGACGGCCATTTCGGGGAAGGGTGGCGAGGTCCCACTACCCGAGAAGAAGTCTTGATCGAGCTAGGAGTGGCTTTGACCCCTGTGGTGCTCAAATGTGGCGATTCGCCGGTTCCACTCCCCCTGGGTGAACTCACGTCGTTCACTGTCCCTGAGCTTCCGGAGAAGCAGGACTTCGACGAGGCCCTGTCTCAACTGCAGGTCGTCACCGAACCGCGCTTGATCGTCGTCGGTAACGACGGCGCGTTTGCCGCGGCTTTGACACGGTTGATGCGACTGGAGCGACTCAACGTCGAACTCGCCTACGTCACCGAGAACAGGTCGGACGCAACCGACGCGTACAAACTCGCAACGGGTGCGCGAGCTGCGCGCACGGCGTTGAAAGGCACAGTCCACACCGTGCCGCTCATCCGCGACGACGCTGGAATCGCGCTGGTAGGTGCGGCAACTGTCACGGGTCCGGCCGATGCCGCAGAATTGATCGGCGAGGCCTACGTCGACGACAACAAACTGTTCTCCGGCACGGTCCCCGGCATCCGGATAGTGCCGAGTCCCAAGCTCCCCGGCATCAAGGCATCTGTGGATCGCAAGAGTCGCTGGGGCGGGCGACGCTGGCTGGAAGGCCGAGCCATTCAGCTGGGCTCGCCCGCGGCTCGTCTGGTTCGCGACGGGGTGGCCAACCCACGCGATCTCAAGCGTTCGACCTTCTACCGGCATGACAAAACTTGGTTGTTGGTCAGGTGAGAACCGGAGCAGCACGGTCGGCGGTTCGGCCGAGCCCTGTCTTCCTCGGCGTAGTTGCGATCACTGTCATCGCCGGAGTGGTCGCCTGGAACTCGACGTGGGGCTCCATCACGGGCCGAGCGGGTGTTTTCGTTCTCGTGGTTGCAGGCTGGGTGGTCACGCTGTGCTTGCACGAGTTCGCCCATGCGTATCTGGCGTGGCGTCACGGAGACACCGATGTCGAGGCTCGTGGCTACCTGACGCTCAACCCGCTCAAGTACAGCCATCCGATGCTCTCGATCGGTCTGCCGGTGCTGTTCATCGCATTGGGCGGCATCGGACTTCCCGGCGGCGCCGTGTATCTGCGCACCGGGATGTTTCCGCCCAAGGTACAGGCGCGAATATCGCTTGCCGGTCCGTTCACGAACGCCGTCGCCGCGGTGATTCTCCTCGTCGTCATACGTACGTACGGCTCAGCGGCCGAGCACCTGACGTTCTGGGCCGGCCTCAGCTTCCTTGCCTTCTTGCAGGTCATGGCGACGGTCTTGAACCTGCTCCCAGTCCCCGGTCTGGACGGTTACAACGCGCTGGAGCCCTATCTCGCACCCAACACACGGCACCAACTCGACCAGTTCAAGCCGTACGGACTGCTCCTGCTGGTTGCACTCTTGTTTGTCCCGCAGATCAATGTCGTCTTCTTCGACGCGATCTACTGGATCTTCGAATTGAGCGGTGTGTCCGACTACTACGCCATGCTCGGTAACGCCCTCATGCGTTTTTGGACGTGATCGAGTGCGCTGGAGGAGACTCGTGAGAGTCTGACATTTCAGACATTCATTCTTCTTCAGGGGAGCATCGATGATTGCGACGTCATTTCAGTCCGGCGGAGTGGAGTACACCCTCACGCGGGCCGAGATTCGACACGTGGAAGCACTGATCGACTTGCTCGCCGACGATCCGATCGGCAGCACTCGGGAGACGACCAACCCCGAAGCCCGAACGATCTACGAGGACGCGTTCAAGCGAATCGACGAAGATCCGGCTCAACTCCTCGTCACCGTTCTGGTCGGCGACGCGGTAATCGGCACCATGCAATTGACCTTCATTCCGGGGATGAGCCGGATGGGAGCGACGCGACTGCAGATCGAAGCTGTTCGCGTCCACGAGGATTACCGGAGCAAGGGCATCGGCAGTTCGATGATCCGCTGGGCCTGCGAAGAAGGCGCCCGGCGCGGCGCTTTCCTGGCGCAGCTCACCTCGGATCAAACTCGCAAGGAAGCTCACGACTTCTACGAGCGTCTCGGATTTGTCGCCTCCCATGTCGGGTTCAAGAAGTCGCTGAGCTGACACCCGGCCACCAAGACTCCCAAACGCAGGCCCGAGCACCGGGGCACGACTGTGCCCCGGTGCTCGCGTCTTCAGTTGGTTCAGTTCAGGCCGCTGTGGGTGGGCTGTTCCCGCCGATCGGGTGCTGATACGGGTCGATCGACATCGGCGGATAGAACACCGACTTCCGATCCGGACTGATCTCCACCCTCCACTCGGTGTGGTGCAGCGTCCGATGATGATGACCGCACAACAAGATCAGATTGTCGAGATCCGTTGGGCCACCATCGTTCCAATGAACGATATGGTGGGCATCGCACCACCCCGACGGTGTCCCACACCCCGGAAACGCGCACCCACCATCACGAACCGCCAACGCCCGCCGCTGCGGCACCGTCGCGGTTCTCGCTTCCTTACCGCAGTCGAGCGGAACACCATTCTCATCCAACAAGATCCGCGTGACCGTGCAGTCGCAGGCCAGCATCCGGGCAGTGTCGATACTGATCGGGCCCACCCAATCCGTCCACGCGAATCCCAACTCCTCGGTGGACGGCAACAGATCCTTCAAGGCTTTGAGGTCGGTCATGTCCTTCGCCGACGCTGTCACCGTGATGTGCGGTTTCACCCCACCCTCGATCGGACCCAACCCCGCCCGCTCGTACCGGCGCAACAACTCGCAGAACCCGTCCGCGCGCCGTAAAGCCGGCGTGCGGGTGTCCTTGACACCGTCCTTCTCTGGTGTCGGAGCCGACAGGCTAGACAGCAAGGTGATCAGACGGGCCCCGTTGATCGCATCCAAATCACCCTTCACGGTCACCCGCCCGTACAGGCCTTTCGAGGCGTAGAACTCATTGCGCT
>NZ_QAJJ01000001.1:0-73703 GCF_003852455.1 Rhodococcus sp. KBW08 | reverse complement strand
ATAGAGGGTGAGTGAGCCCAGGCCCCGCTGCCCCGAAATGGTGGTGCGACGAGCCTTAAGGCAACTGTCGGCGTAGCGCAGCGGTCCGTGGACACCGCGTCGGAACGCCGCTCTTCCCGTCGAGGCTTAAACTGTGCGTCTTGTCGACGGTCAAAACGCACACCCAAGCCGGCAGGAACGAACTGAGTGCGAATTCGTTCACAGGGCGGGTAGAGATCAGTTCTTGGGCATGGGGCTGTGGTGTCGTGCAATAGGACCGGGGTATTTCAGCCGGTCATGCCACCTAGCTTGAATGCCTGATCCACCGCTCGGCACCGAGCACACGGAGAGTGGACGGGTCGAGAACTGCACTCCAGTGATTATCGCGGTGCCCGCTCATCAGATCGAACCTGAATACCAGCACCTGACCGGCCTCGCGAAGCGCGTCGAGGTACTCATCGTGTCCGTGAACATCCCAATACTTCGAGTAGTCCGAAATGGGACGCTCGGAGCTGTTCTCGTACAGACGACGGGCATCGATGAGGGAAGTGAACACACGAAATCCGGCCCGTGCACGGTAATCCAGAAGGCCGACTCGGAACTCCTCGAGCGACCCTGGCCACGGGCCGTCGCCCATCGCCTCGACGATTTCGTCGACCTCCGTCATCTGCTCCTGAGGCTCGGTGAGCTGCGGCTGGGTTGCCCGGTACACCCCGTCCGAGTCAGCAGCCGCAATGTAGTCCTCGAAGTCGAGATTGCTGATCCACAGATTTGCCACGACATCCGACAACGCGCTAGCCGAGACCGGCAATCTCCCAGGAGGGTTCGTGGCAGCGATGACGACGAACGGATGATCCGCACCCACGAGTGTTGGCGCATCGGCCACCACCAAGAACCGATACCCCGGATCATCCTCATTGAGTCGAGCCAGCAACTCGTCGATGTCCATCCCGTCGAATTCAGGATCCTCGACAATGGTCAACGGGTCTGTGCGATCGGAATCCAGATCGAGAGCGGCTTGCACGGCCTTGTCCCATGCTTGGTCATCACTGTAATCGAGCCGAAACAGGGGCACCTCGACGTCGGGAAAGGTCACTGTCATCTCCAATCGCGTGAACAGTGCTGCCGGCACCCATCGCTGGGTTCTTCAGGCTGGATTTGAATACTGGTGTCTGCAACAACCCTGCTGGGATTCGGCGCTCAGGTTAAATGGGGAGTCGACCACTGTTCAATCGTGGATTGCAGCCGGGGTGGGTAATGCCGCGTTCGGGTCCCTTTAGACTTCGACGCCTGCGCCTCAAAGAGTGCAATCGCGCACTCGGTGACGTAGACCGCCACGGCAGACATCGGCACCGAAATGGGATGCAGCCCCACCACCGCGCAAACACTCGCCGCCGCCTACGAGAAACGCACCGACATCGCCGCAGCCCACACACAAAGCACCCTGTTCTGACCCGTCGACACTGCACCCCCTGGCGGATCCGAACGGCACCTCGCCGACAACACGAATCACCCATGAGAACGGAGGACAACCGCATGGCTATCGCCGCGATCATCGCCGTAGCAGCACTCTTGATCTGGGGATTCGGATCGATCATCGCCCGCATCGCAGGCGCAATCGCAATCTTCGAGGGACTGCTCCGCATCGGCTTCACCGGCAGCACACCCGCCGCCTACGCAATCCTCGCCTCCGGCCTCGCAATCTGGATGACCGGACACTGGATCTGGGCGTTCAGCCACAAAACCTGGCGCACCCGACTCGCCCTGACCGCCTACAGCCTCCCCGGACTCCACCACCTCGCACCCATCCCCGCCAGCACCCGGCCCCGCACACCACCGTGTGGCCGAGCAATCACACGGAGACGAACCGATGAGCGAGCAGACCGAACAACACTCAGGGGCGTCGGCATCTATCGGCAATACACGCTAGGGATCGATCAGCGGGAAGTATCAGGATACGACCGTCTGCCTTTAACCCCGCCGGAGCTCCTGTATTTTGCCAGAAATATAATCCACCCGGCCACAACGACCAAAACCAAACTTACTATTCGATAAACTAGCACCGCTAGACCCGCCTCCGCCGTTGGCATTCCATTGGCAGTAAGCATTGCGATTAGAACAACATCAACCACCCCGATCCCGCCAGGAATCCAAGGAGTTGCCGTGCCGGCCACCTTACTCGCCGAGTACGCTATAGCGACGGCGGCGATCGAAATTTTAGAACCAGTCGCATAACATGCGCAAAGTAGACATCCGATATCAGCCATCCAATTAAAGATCGACCAGCCGAATGCGGACGCTAAATTTTTCTTCCGCACATTGACTGACTTTAGTTGATCAAATACTCTTTCAATCCTTTCAAGTCCGGATTCGGCGGGTCTATTAAAAGCGGTATTTATTTTCCGCAGAAGGACGGAAATCAATGATTCCACAGCGGCGCTACTTTTTGAAAAAAATATTCCGATAATTACTAGGGTAACCATTCCGGCCAATGAGATCGCTAGTGAGAATCTATTTCCGGAAGTTCCCAAAGTGGCTGCTCCCAAGATTGTGAGCACGGCGAGACCAATTCCCTGCAACGCTCCACCGATTAGAAGTTGCCACGATGCAATTCCTGGAGATGCCCCCCAGTCCCTCTGTCTCTTGTAGAGAAAAGCAGTGGAGATGACCGGCCCCCCCGGGACGGTCATACTAATAGAATTTGCTGCATAAATAGCAGCAACAGACTCCCTTTGTGGAACAGTTACGCCAGCCGAGCGCAGAAGAACTCGTTGAACCTGCGCAAAGCTATCCATTGATATTCCTGCAAATACTATTGCCGCTAAAATCCATACTACCTGTAGGTTATTTCGATTCTGCCAGTACTCTTGCAGTTCCGGGAGTATAAAATATGCTTCCACTCCGAGGATGGTGACCACGAAAATTGCGGTCGCCACTTTCACATACTTCATTACCCTCGTCGACATCAATCCCCCGCCAGTCTCCATCGGCCGTGGAGCTAGCACGGCATAACCCCAGTTGAGGGTCTACTCGGTCGAATTTAGTTTCTCGGTCGATACCTTACCTGCGCGAATTCGGAACCCTGTGCGACAAGCCGTTTTGGATGTGTCCCAATTTGGGACACATCCAGATAAGGAGCAATGGGAATTTATTGAAATACGGTTATTTTCAGTGAAACATTCAATTCTTTCTTATCACTTTCAGATCGATAGTCGGCATGGTGATTCAACTGGGCTTATCTGGGTTTACCTCGATCGTCTTAACTGTCTCACAATGAGTCATTGAGCGGACTACTGTGCATATCTAGGACACCTTTTCCATGAAACGATTCTCTATACGAATGGGCGACATAGTGTTCCACTCGATCTCCAATCGATGTCGGAAAAGAAGAGGGAAGAATGTCGCAATCAATGATCGGTCGAATGGCAATTACAGGAATGGCGTCAGCTGCGGTTGTGATTGGCGGTATCGCTATGGCGGCGCCAGCTAATGCAGCACCCTGTGGATATTCTCAGGGGGGAAACACGGGAATTTACAACCATTGCGCCAATAACCATATTCGAATTGAGATCGACTACAACATCGGGGGCAATGAGTCCCGGTGCGTCGGACCGGGGGAGACCATCCTGATGCCGCGTTGGGTAGGTACAAGTTGGCCTGTTTACGCGTGGTACACCGGAGGCTGTTAAAAACGACGCAATATTTGGCTTCGAGCACTTGGCGAGGCCAAATATTGGTCGTACGCTCCAAGAGATTGATGCTATTTCATAAAATATTGAATTTGTTCATTCTGTCTTCAGACCATAGGAGTTCATCTTTCTATATAGTGAGGAACGAGATATTCCTAGTATTCTTGCAGCTTTGACGCGATTACCGCCCGTCTGGCGCAAGGTGCGTTGTATTTCTATTCGTTCGGTTACCTCTAAGCGATTCATGCAGTTTGGTTTCACGTGGATTGCGTCTGATCCGGTGGAGGTGGGTTCTTTATCGATCAGTATTTTAATCGCTAGCACCTTTCCTGCGCGATGATTGTCGATATCGATGGAATACGAATATATCTGAAAAACGCGTCCTGATCGCATCCTTATCGTCCAACTTGAGTTTATTGAGTCCTCGAGATTGGAGGCGTATTCTTCGCACTCCCGTACTTCCTCCAAAGAAAGAGCATCATTATCGGGGCTTGCGATAATTATTGAATCGCTTATTGCGAACACGGCCGAGAGGTCACCTTGGGGGTGACATCGATATTGCATCCTAACGAATTCAGAAAGAAGTACGTAGTTCAAATCGAAATGCATGATGGTCCTATGGTGAAGATCTGAAACTGTTGGAGGCAGGTCGGCGGCCGGACGCGACGACGCGATAGTAGTGAGGCTGTTGGAATGGCAGCTCGTGTCGAGTGAGATTTAGCAATGAGGTCCGCACCAATCATATTGGTGCGGACCGTCTTTGGAGTTCTTGTGAGCCGTAACGCTCCAATGCTGCAGGCCCACTCACCACTAGCCGCACCAATGCACCTGCCGGCACTTATCCCTCAAACGCGCCTTCGAACGACAGTGTGCAGTTGCACGGATAGTGAGTAGGCGAGATTCTCTTCGAATTCGGCTCTAGCCGCATGTTCCTTCGCATCTTGACAGGAACATGGTTCCGCACAGGTTCGAGCAGTTGCAGTGGCATTGGCTACAGTTCGCACAGCAGACACATCGACTATCGCACCAATCGCTCTTGCAAGAACACCCACAGGCTGCCGCGCGGGCGGCAGATTCGTCAGTGGGGCCGAGCGATGCAAACAACGCCCGCCCATCGGCCTTCCCGAACGCAGCTATCGCACTCACTCGTAGGTGCTCCAAATCGCGAGCCAGGCTGACCGGTAGGTCGTCGTCGAGAGACTCGAGATCCGCGAATGTCGATTTCTGACTTGCTATTTCGCGGGCAAATTCAAGCACCTTGCGTTGCTCGGGAGTCAAACCGGGATGCTCCCGCTCATAACGCTCAAACTGCTCTAACCACAGCTCGCTCCGCACATGGGAGGGAAGCGCACCGTAGATGGCTTTACGGTGCGCAACATCGAAATCTACGAGTTGTGAGTAGTTTTGAGGTAAACGCGTGAGGTTTTCCTTGACCCAAAGTTCCTCAGGTGCCGGAGCAGGTGCAGCAATGGCGGGCAATCGTCCGAACAACAACAGACCGCCGACAACAGCACTACCTGCGGCGAACTGTCCGAGAAAATGCTTACGGCTGATCTGACCATGAGATGCCTCTACCGCCGGGGCCTGGTCATCGGCCCTACTCAGCTGACTCAAGACCCGGAGCATACGCATTGTTGACGGCACTCCAACAGCCCTGACCATATGAAGCGACATGATTCGCCCGGTCCAGGCCTGAACCTTGTCGTCATCTACCAACAGGAGCGTGGGCGCCCAAGGCGGGTTAGCCCCGAAAACTTCTTCGCGCCACTTCACGACCTTTGGATCACTGAGCGGCAGTACGTCGATTTTGTGGTCGCATGCGTGTGCCACTTTGCTGGACGTGCCCCGACACACGCTGCAAGAAGAATCGAACGCAAGCACCCAACGTGCAGCAGAATTACTCATGCAGAAATCTCCTTGGAAATTGACGGTGAAAATTATCGAAGATATGAATCCGTACAACTTCCGTAGTGCGGAAATGTGGAATTGAAAATTGTCGTCGCATCTGCTGAAATCTGCACCAAAAATCAATGAGGGGGGAGTGCACTGTATTTGAAGAAACGCGGTACTGGTTACGCCGAAGGTCAGGATCCCTGGAAAAGTCGTAGTAAGTCGTTCAGTTGCAACAGTAAAGAACTTCCCGCGTTTTCCCAATGAGGTAACGGTCTCGATTCAATAACAAAACCGGTTGGTTTGTTTAACTGCAGGTCAGCAAGTCGAGAACCAGTCGAGCTCATACTTTTGATGGGTCTCACAAACTAGGGCGGTTCGTGTTGAATCGGACATGAAGGTCTTCTCGTTGGTGCTTCGCGCCCCCGAATTTAGGTCGACGCCTTCTTATCCAGGTCCATGACAGCGTGATGCTGGTTCAATAGTCCTGGGAAAAGTGGGGCCACCTGCGAGGTAAGATCCTGTTTATGAAACGCGTAGCCACCCTGGTCGCGGGCATATTGATCTTCCTGGCGGGCCTCCTCGGTGTGTGGTCGACGGTTGCATTCGTCGACTTGTTCGCCACACCCATTTTGGTCATTGCTGCCATGGCGTTCGCGGTACTGATCGCTGTCGGTGCTGGTCTCGTAATCCGGACGATTAGCTCGTGAGACAAAATCGAGAACCGGTTCCGTCCGCAGCACTTTCCCAAACGTCTGTTGCGTCACTCCCATCCGCACCCGCGGAGCATTGCTGTCGAGAGCGTCCCTCCCTGGAACTATCCTCGGTGCCGCGACGAGCACCAGGGCGCCACTCTGACCAGATCGCAGCGAAAGGCGAAGTCCTCACCTACAGCAATCCCTGGAGTTCAGCATTCGATTCATCCCGTCCCGGCGTCGACTCTTCGTCAGCGAGACAATTCTTTCTTCCTACGCCATGCTTATCTACCGCCGTACGCCCTGACACCGCATACGAACGGCCCCACCACTCATCTGAACGATGAACGATGGGGCCATTCGTATAATCAAACGTGTCGAAGTTGACTACGTCTGATCGACCTAGGGTCGCAGGTTGCGGCGAGAGAGAAACGCCGAAGAAAGCCAGATCACCAACGCGATCAACGCAATCGACCATCCAATGATCCCGCTGCTGCCGCCTTTGACCATTATCGGCAACATCACGCCAACCACGACCGCTGCCATACAGAGTCCATTAATGATTCGAAAGGATTTCTTGGTCATGATCGGACTCTAGTGCCAGGCCGATGCGACGCAGCCTCCGACCGTACCGCCGGCGATTCCTCCAGCGACAGCGATGCACCCAAGGCAAGCAGCTCCGGCCGTCGCTGCGCATGCCGCACCACAGAGAACGCTCAGCCCGGCGATTGCCCAACTTGAAATGCCTGCGGCAGAGAGGCACCGATTGAGATCTCCCCAGTTCATTCCCCGTGCTTGTGGTCCATTCGATTCTTCCGGTGCTGTGACCACCTGCGAGAATGTCTGGTCGCCGTCGACGAACATCTCAACTGTTCCCGAGCTTTCGTCGATTTCGCGCAAACTGATCTGGATGGTAGAGACTGGGTTCAGTTTGGAATCGAGGAGAACGGACATGGAGCTGCCATATTCCGCGCCTGTAATCGGTACCGACACCAGATAGCTGCCGTCGCGGCGCTCGACGATTCTTGAGTGTGCCAGGTCGTATGATTCGCTCTCTCCCAGCACCGCGTACGCTGCGAACTCGGATTGCGATCGTGACGTCAACGTAGATCGAAGTGCTTCGTCGTCGATGGGTTTGTCGGTTGTGGCTTCCTGCAGCGCGCCAGTCAGACTGGGGCTCATAGTGGAGCTGTCAGCAGGTTGGGCGAAGGCAGACTGTGTTCCAGCGATTGTTGCGAGTCCGATTGCCAGCAATAGCGCTACGGCACGAAATTTCATTTCGATCCTCTCACTTGCACGATATGGCACCTGACCGACTTGAGACACTGGAGCAGTCCATTTCCCGGCGTAGCTGAAACGTCGGAGAGAACTGGCGGTCGGCGGCGCTGACGTTGTGGAAATTACAGCTCATCAGAGCTTAAAAACGACCGGACTTAGCAGCTACCGGTTAGCGATGCCCCGTAGACAGTAGCCGGCCACCAGCCGGTGAGTCCGATGAAATCGGTGTATCCGGCGCCAACGCATCGGCTCGGGTCAGGATAGTAGTTGGTGTGTACAGTTATCCGATCCCCATGATTAGCGCAGTTCCTCCAGTATGCTGAACCATCTCTTTCGAAGTATCCACAAGGATCACTCGCTGCAGCGGCCATGGGGGCGGACGGACTCGTAGTCGTTTCAGTAGCATTAGCGGCACCTCCGACCCCGAGCAAGATTGATGCCGAAGACAGTGCGATGACTGAAAAACTTTTTATGCTTGACCGCATGGCGACCTTCTCTTTCGTTCGGAGGTTTGCACATGTGAACGTATCCAAACTTGGTCAAAAGAGGCTTTATCTACACGCGATCTGACCCATTTTGATACAGGCCCAGGCAGATGTGCATTACATTGAGACAACACGGAGTAGATGACGTTTTTTAAAGAACTAGCAGTCGTGAAATCGCATTTTATGGCAGAAGGCAATTCGCCTAACTGTGTGAAATTGCTCGGACTTATTAGCGCGTGTTGACGGGCGTAAGCGTATTCGGAGGTGGTCAGATCGCGTCGAATATTTCAGGAGTGGGGTTGGCGACGGTTCGCCACTAGTCGCCAACCGTTGTAAAGGATCAGCGCGATACCTACGTACCCGAGCAGTGCCGGCGAAAAAATCTCGGGTTCTCCTGCGTGAGTCACGCCCCAATACAGGCCGAACACCACGCAGCCGATGCCGATCACGAACGCTGCGGTGTGTACCCACTCGGCGTGAGCGCGAGGGATGTTTCGCATGACTGCACAGTCCCACATGTCGTGCGCAAGTGGCAGCGTAGAAACCCCTAACAAGAATTGCTCATCATTGGGGGTCGGTGGTTGCAGACGTGGTGGACCGCAAACGACCGAATTCGGTCAACCAAATTCCATTTGGTTAGGAACCGGCTGTGTATCCACCCGAAGTGCCGATCGTAGACTCGCCCGGCACCGGGGTCTCTCTCGGGCTTCGCCCCATTTTTGAATCCCTCTCGAAGTCCTCGTTCGCCTGTGGAGAGTCGTGGTTCGGCTGCTCGGAAGTCGTCGGGTCCGTCGAGGAGGAATCAATCGAGCGGGTACCCAGCGCGATATACAAAAAGCCAACTACCAACGCTAAGGCCACACAGACTGCTAATGCAACGGCGATGCGTCGTCCCCAATGAGCCATCAATGATCCTCTCAATGGAGGAGGGCTCAGCACTCGCCAAGTACCCTCGCGCTGCTTTGACTCTATGTGCACGCGATTTTGCCCAAACCAGCATGACCGGGGTCTGGAAAAGCCCTGTTGCTCCGAGTATCAGTGCGAAACCCGGGTCTGCGGCGGCGAATTCTTCGAGGGTGTAGCCAAGGCCTTCGGCGGTAAACCCCAAGCCGCCGAGCGCTTCCGGTAGTCCCATACGAAGGCCACCCAGAGCTTGGGCTTCTTCGACCAGGTCCCATTCGACTGTGCCGAGCGGGGCGCCGTCTCGGCGCGCTGCAGTAGGTGCGATGACATCGCGGGCAAATTCGCGCAGTTGACCTATGGCCTTGCGGTGCTGGGATGTCAGGGAATCGAGGTCGGCAAGCGGGGAATGGAGCTGACGTGCAGTGGTCATTTCGATGCTTTCAATCTCGCGGTTCGGCGGGTTACGGCGGGCACTGGGATCAGAGCGTGGTCAGCACATGAGCGAATCCGATGGCAGCAAAGATTGGCCCCTGCGCACCGAGCCGTCCTTGCGTCAGGGCCTGCACTACGCCGAGATCGCCGTCGGCGAGGGCGACGATGTCTGAGCTGCTCAGTGCCACAGTCACATCCGGAGCCTCGGAACGCTCAGGTGGGAGGGACACGACATGGGCAGAATCGTCGATCACCAGGCGCACCGCGATACCCAATGCTCGAAACCCCTCAGCTTGGGGGGTTTCACCAGTGAGGGCGCCAAGCCGTGCTGTGGCAACAGCGAGGGTGGAATTGGTCACGTGCAGTCTCCTTGATCAGTGATGCAAAGTACATGCCCGGTAATGTTCTCCTTGCAAAGGTGGTCCATGCAACGCCGTACATACCCTGCATTGGTACGTACTGTTCTCGGCGACACCTTGTGTCGTCGTCCACGTCTATTAGCCCTGGGGGGGCCTGCCAATGTCCGAACAGCGAAGTCAAGACCTGGACGAATGGAGCGGCGGATCTGAGTGGCGAGGGCTCCATGAGCTCTTGAGTTTGATGTCCAAGAAGTGGGCAGTCGCCGTGCTGCTCACCTTGCGCCCACGACCACTCAGATTTGCGCAACTCCAGCGAGAGATAGGTTGCGGGAATGTGAAAACGATGACCGTGACGCTGCGCTCGCTAGAAGAAGCCGGGCTGGTCGATCGGCAAGTCATCGACAGTCGACCACCTGGAGTTCTCTATAAAATGACCGGTCTCGGACACACCCTGATCGGATCGTTGGACCCGGTGAGGAAGTGGTCGGTGGACCACGAGTTCGATCCGAGCCGCCTCGACACCTAAACGGAGTCGAAGGCAAAAGAAATGGCCCGACGCATGCGCGTCGGGCCATCTGCGGTGGCGGAATCTACAGGTAGAAGACCAGGCGGGGTGTCTCTACGTCTGTGATCGGTTCGCGAGGCGTCCGAGGACGAGCGCGATGCCCGCCGCCAGTACGGCGACACCGCCGAGGGCGAGAAAGCCCGCGTGGGCACCTGCGGTTGCGGCAATGGCGCTGGCCGCGCCGTCCTGGAGCTGTGAGGCGATGATTGCCGCGGTGATGGGCGCAACGACTGCCAACCCGACGCCCGCGCCTGCTTCATTGAACGTGTTGAGCAGGCCTGATCCGACACCGGCCTGTTCGGGAGGGATCGGAGCGGAACCGAAGGTGTACAGGGGAACGAACATGGTCGGAAGTCCGGCCCCGAACACGGTCAGTGCAACTATCACGATCGTGGCGTTGCCGGTGCCGCTCGCCGTGACGGCAATTATGGTTGCCAGTGAGGCGATCTGTAGCACGGTGCCGGCAAAGTACAGTTTTGCCATACCGATCTTGGTGGCGATTGCCGGCGTTGCGAAGGCCGCGACGAGCGAGGCGAGGCACAGCGGCAACAAGGCGAAACCGGTGGCCAGAGGGCTCATTCCATGTGCTGACTGGAAGTAGTTGCTGGTGACGTAAAGAGCGCCGAGCATCAATGTCGCCGCAAGGACGAGTCCAACACCCGACAGAGCGTAAACAGGTGTGCGAAGAAGAGACACGGGGAGCAACGGGTCATCCGAGCGGTCTTCGACGAGGAACAATCCGATCATCAACGCCGCTCCCACGGCGATGATGATCCACGGCGCGGCACTGGAAATTCCGTCCTCAAATCGACTGAGCCCGTAGCAGAGCGCGCCGATACCCGTGGTCGCGACGATCGCGCTGGGTATCTTCAGTGACGTCGGACCGCCGGCCGCCCGCATCGGTGCCAGCCGCATTACCGCTGCAACAGCCACAACCACGACGATCGGCAAATTGATCAGGAACGCCCACCGCCACGACAGCGCTTGGACAATGGCGCCGCCCAGGATGACGCCGACGGTAGCTCCCACCACGCCGAGAGCACTCCACGCCGTCAAGGCGATCTTCAGCTGAGATTCGATCGGGCCGTACGTCGAGATGATGATCGAAAGCGCAGCGGCCGACAGAAGTGCAGCTCCGATTCCCTGGACTACACGGCCCGTCACGAGAAACGAACCGTTCTGTGCGAGCCCGCACGCCAGCGACGCAGCGGCAAAGAGGACAAGGCCTGCAAGAAATGCCGTGCGCCGGCCAATCGAGTCGGCAAGACGGCCACCGAACAGAAGCAGCGCACCGTACGTGAGGACGTAACCGCTCACCGTCCACTGCAGTGCGATCGAGGACGCATGCAAATCCGCCCCGATCGAGGGAAGCGCGACGTTGACAACCGTCGAGTCCAGCATGACCAGCATCTGAGCGATTCCCGCAATGGCGAGCGCCGCCCACCCCACGGGGGCTCGTGGCGGAGAAGTCGCAGCCTCAGCTGCCTCGGGGTTCGTAATTTCGGTCATGGGAGCGATCCTCCGGAAGGCTTGAAGTTATATTCGCGCGCATATAAATGACGGTGCTAGAGTACATCGCAGGGCATATATTGCAAATAGTTTGGATCCGAAAGGACGTTGACCCGTGAGCGAGACCATCGATTCCGAGGCGCCCGCGGAGGGCGTTACCGCGGCGTTGACTGCTTGGTTGTCGATATCGCAGCCTGTCGAGGCAGCTACACATCAACTGGAAACCACATTGAGTGAGCGCCATGCCATTTGCCTCTCGGCATACGAGATCCTGACGTACCTGGCTGATCGTCGAGGCTGGACGCCGCTCGCGGACATCAGCAAGGGGGTCATGCGCTCACAACCGCGAATTTCACGCCTCGTATCGGAAATGCAGACGCGAGGGATGGTCGTGCGGTCGAAGCTTCACGGCGACGGACGCGCCTACCAAATCAACTTGACCCGCAAGGGCCGTCGGGTGCTCAACGCGTCATCGGTGACAGTGATGCAGTGTTTTGACCAGATTGCGAGCGGTAACGACGAACTCGGACTGCTATTTTCCGCTCGGCGCCGGGAATCTGCCCATCACGGCAGCGAAAGCGTAATCGGGAGTTAGCAGTTGATTTGGGACGGGCTTCCAACTTTGTGCGACGGTCCGGTTCGCCAGGGCTGAGCCCTCGACCCGCGCACAGCCGGTGCAGCGCATGAAGAACGAAGCGGCGCATCCGCTACTGAACGAAGACATCACGCGGCGAACTCTGCTGGCCACTGCTCAAGGCGCGGAGAGTTACTGGTTGGTAACGAAAAGCCGCTCCATCCCAATGCATACCGTTCATGCGGTTTATCGTTGAAGGTGCGCGGCCGCACGGATGCCCGACCGCGCACCGAAAGAGGGTCATCTGAGTTGTGTGCTCAACGCAGATGACGTCCTAACTGCCCCGGCTCGACGTGCAGGGCCGGGGTCTTGGTTGCGTCGCTGTCAAAGGATCGACATGACTGACAATTCATATCGAGTCATCCGAGAAGGGCTGGATCTGTTGCAGCTCAGCAGAATGCCAGCCGAAATATTTACCAAGAACGGTATTTTGTCATTTTGTCGACGGAAGTCGCTGCACGGCAATGAAATATGACCGCAGCAAGTGGGGGAAGGCCTCGTCCGAGGCGGTCCAAACACCACACGGCGGGGGTGTCGTCGGGTCGAAGGTGTTCGATGACTGCGGCCAGCTGTGGGCAATCGTCTTTGGAGCCGGTTGCGACGTCTGTCCAGATCTTGTAACAACTCGCGGGCCGTCTGAGCGTCCGGCTGCAGAGTCGGGTCCTGATGGGCGGTCGAGACACTGGGTGTACCCAAAAGTGTGCTCACAAGGGCACAGTGTCGCAGAACTCGACGACACGAAATATTTAGAGACAGTTGGTTTTCGGACGGGTTTCGAGACGCTCGACAATTCGATAACGAAAGGTCGGCCAAACCTGTGACTCTCGGGATTGTTTGGCATGTTCTTCCCTGATGTTTTTTGGCACGGTGGTAGCCGTTAGGCACTCTCACCTTGGGATCCTCGGTCGAGTAGGAGGCGGGAGGTATCTCGGTCTTGTCCCTGTGTTGATATCCGCCATCCCGGCATCCTCAGAGCCTCCGAACAACTCCTCGACGCGGCGACTGTTCAGAAAACCACTGATCAACTGCCACAGTTCATCCGCGAACGCCGGGGCGTCTGGACCGACCAAGCGAAGCAAGAACACGAACGCATCATCATCATCATCGTCGAGCGCGGCTACGATGCCGTGCTCGGCGATCGCCCCCGCATCATCGGGGTACACCCCACCTAGGAACTCCAGCCCATGCAGATAATCGTCGAGGTACCTGTTCGGGCGCATCCCCTCATCCTTCCATCACGATCACTCCTGCAGGATCGGCAAGCAGTCGGACCCACCCCTAGGCGACGCAACTTGTAGGTCCTCTCTCGTTCGATCGTTTCTCGGACGTGCTGCAGTCGGTGAAGTCCGTCTTTTAGGCGTGGTGAGGGCTGCCGTCGCCAGCCTCTCGCTTTCCGATGTCCGTGTGCAGGCAGAATTGGATCCAGCAGACCGGTACGAGCGCTGGATAGGTCACAGCCAGTAACGGCGTACATCAGTTTCAGAGAAGCAATACACCTTGGCAGCGAAAGGGAAGAAACATGCCATCCCGTGTCAGGCTTGCGATTGTCGCCGGCTGCGTTGTCGCACCTCTTGTCGCAGTTGGGGTCGTTGCCTTGAACCAAAGATCGAGTGAGCAGAGCCTCTCGCCCGGCGAGGTCATCGTGATCGGAGCCGTAGGTCCAGATGCTCAAGACGATCCCCATGAACCGCCTCCCACTCCGAATCCTTATGCAATCGACTATCCGCTTCCCGCCGCAACGCTCGAACTAGACTTACGCGAAGTCGAGAGTTCGGTGTAGGCACACGCGGTCGCAGACTTAGTGCCGGCTCCCGTCGACAGGGCGCCGTGCCTTCAATCGCGCGTTCCGGCGAAACCTGGGATCAAGTTTTCCTGCAACGTCTACACGATGAATGAAGACAAACGGACATATTTCGTAACCGTCGACGATGCACCCGGCAACTACACCATTGCGCCCGCCTAAAACGTCAATTGCGGGATGAGATGCTTGCCAGATGAACAGTGATCAGTTTTTACAGGATGAGTTCGCCTGGGTCGAGGAGGACGATCGCTTCGATCTCGGACTTTGCTTCACACTTGTTCATTCCACCGATGTCGAAGCCGTGCTGGACGTATTCGATTCGGCCAATCCTCGGAAGCTACGCAAACCAACCGAGATGGGTACCCAAGAATGGTTGGACTCGCTTACAGGCGAGGACACTCTGGCGATACGCCATGCAGCCTCGGTCGGCGAGTGGACGTGGATACTCGAGGAACTGTCGATCGCCGCCATACTGCCCCCGCTGCCAGAACGGCTGTCCGCCGCTTTCGGCACCAGCATCACGGTCCAGTGGGATGTCAACATGCTGTCCGCATTCGTTTTCGCACGCGAAGGTGTGGTCGAGCGTCGGTTCGAACTCGGCCGAATTGCGGACCCCTCCGATCGGACAAGTCTTGACAGCTATCTCGACGAGGAACTGGGACTTGACTGGGAACAATGGATGTCTGCCGGCGTGTGCCTACAGGCCCGAATTGCAGGGGTGACGTCACTGTCCGAGAGGCCGATCGAGCCCATGATCACCGAAACCTGTACATAACCCCCACCGCACCAGGCGGAAGGAGCTCGAGAGTGATCATCGAACGACACCAGTCAGTCATCGACACCGATTATCACCAGTTCATGATCGAAGCAGGCCCATTGCGGGAACTGATCCACGGCCAAGATCCCGATTTTCCGCTCGCGATGTTCGCCGGCGACCTTTTACGCGTAAACGTGGGCGTCAAAAGCGGGCCGGTGAACGTCGCCGTCGAGGTACACCAAACGCCCCCCTTCTACGACGACAGCGCATGGGAAGACTCCGTCGAAGGCGACCTGATTCAGGGCACCGCCCACCGTGTCAACATCGTTTCGTTCTGGGACAACATGAACGCAGACGGGAAAGCAGCCGATATTCTCGGGTTAACACCACCAGGGGAACGTCGGTATCGCGTGCGGATCTACGCCCGCGGGAAAAATATCCGATTCGATGCGCATCACGATGGCGATCCTGTCGAGGACTACCTGATCCAAATGTGGCCCACAGCAGAGGCCGAATCTCCCCGCCAGATCAAACACACGTCCGGAAGATAACCTCGCTCTTTCACCACGACTGCCGCGAGCAGATCGCATCTGCGCATCCGGAAGCTGTAAAGTTGAACTCTTCGCCTCTGGACGGAGTCATCAGGAGCGTACGCACATGCGTGAGCCCGAACCAGTGCCCCTCGGCGCCGACGGCATCGACATCCAGGCAATTCTGCGAGGAAGCAGAATCCCCCAGCCCGGGTATCGGACGGAATTCGGCGGCAACCCGGTCCGGATCACCGTCAACCGTCGCTGCGTCGACGATGACGGAACATTCATTCCTGACACCGGGAACAGAATGCTCAGCTTCGCCGTCACGGATTCTGTTCTGCAACCCTCGACCGCTATCGACGTTGTTCGGCATGCCGCACCGGTGAACCTGGGGCCTGTCTACATCTACGTACCGGATCTCGAGAAGACATGGTCGAGATACCGTGTTGCCGCGTTCTTCTCCGGTTCTGGATCTATGACCGAAGCCCCACCGGATTTCGATTGGCGCAAGTACTCCAACATGTTTCGGGACTTCACTGTGTACCGTGCGGATAAGATTCTTGGCCCTCTGACACCGGTGTATCACTCCCTGAACCGCGATTTCTATCAGCCGTATATGGACCGGCGAGGAAGATACTGGACTCTTCGTGTCACCGCGCCACCCGAAAGTTCCGGTCTCGGCGAGGCATTCGCTGCCACCCTCGGTGCCTTGTCTCGCAGGTCCGCGATCAGAAGCGACATTCGGCCCCTCGCCCTCGAATGGCTCCGCGGCGGATTCGTCAGGTTCACCTTTCAGCGGATCCTCAAAAAGCGATGCTTCCAACTGGAGTTCGAGATCCCCAGCCTCAATCAGATGACGTTCGGCCGCTTCCTTCCACCCGGCTGTAGTCCGATTATTCGCGAACCCGCCCAGTTTGCTGCGGGGTTCGTCTATCGGCTCTACGAAGCATCAGCCGCTTCGTATTCGCTGTTCGGGACGGAAGTTGTATGCGATGAGAGAGGCAACCTTCGGCGTTGACAGGTGTCGAGATCGCTCGGCCCAAGGCTAGGAAGCGAATCACGCCTGAGCTCGCTTCTCGGGTTTGGGTGTGCGTTTTGACCGTCGACAAACCGGACGATTTGCATCTGGTGAGACACGCTCGCTTACTCGGGTGCCGTCGACTTCCATACCTGCAACAAATAGCTTTCCGGAATCGACGAATTCCCATCGTTTTGATTCGCTACCCTGCCTCGAGTAGACACCCGCATGGTGTACGTACCGGCACCTTCGGTGGTGATGGGCTGTTCGAAACCCCTCGCATACGAGAACGAATTCAGGTCATACACGTACATCTGACCGTCTGCAGTCGAGAATTCGAGATCGAATGATTCTTCCCAACCCTCATCGTCTGGTGGTGGCGATTGCACCGAATTGACGGTGACCTCCACGCGGGGCTCGTACTGTTTTCCGGTGTGGATGATGACGACGCCGTCACCTGCGGATGCACCCCTGCGCGTGTCGTCGGCCGAGAATATCGAGTGTGGGAGTTGCGGCATGCCCGTAGGGCCTTCCGGCCAAGTCGCGATCGGGCCGGCGATCATCAGTTGACCATCAGGGGTTTCAACAGACCCCGACTGGCTGTGGCGGTTATCGGACGACTCGATTTTTTCCTCACCAGGTGAACAAGCCATCAACGCTCCGGCCAACATCAGGATCGTCCAGGCCGTACCCAGTGGGCTTCTCATGCTCTCGAGCTTGCCATGTCGGAGCTCACGCGAAATCAAATATCCGTTCGTTTGGACGAGCATCAACTCGAACTCGCTCAGATCCTTTCTGCCGGTTTCGGTGTGCGTTTTGACCATGGTCAAAACGCACACCCAAAGCCGCAGGAGCGCTCTGAGCGCGATTCAGTTGCCAGGCCCGCGTGAGCAACCAGAATCCACTCTGTGGGGTGCGTGTCGTCGTGCTTGTAGGTGAACGATTGACGCGTTGCAGCCGGGAATGAGGGAATGAGCCTGAGGGTGTGTACGGACGTATTGGCTGCCGATTGGTTGGTCGGGCAGGATCTGCCGTGGTACCAACTCACTGCGCGCGATCCAGTCGGGTTCCCGGCATACGCGAGACTGCGCTTCATATCGGACCCGACATACGAGGGTCAAAAAGAAGTCGACGCTGCCAGTCCGGCCGCCCCTCTCACTCCGGAGGATGACGGCTATCTCACCGAATCTGACCAATTCAAAATCGTCGCAGACATCTTGGCCCCCTACGCCAGCACACCTGAGAACTGCTTCTTCTGCTTGTGGGACGGTTGGGGCTGGGACGTCATCGGTGACGACCTTCCGATGGTGAAGATCCCCAACCGTGACTGCTGGTTGTTCTGTGGTGCACTTGCGGATCTGGGTGACTGGGGAAGCGCCGTCAAGATGGAATCGTATGAGAGGGTGCAGAATCCGGCGTTCATGTGGCCGGCAGATCGCGTTTGGTGCGTCACGGGCGATGTCGATCCGCACTTCGCAGTGATCGCGGGACCCGCCGAAGCGATCGACCTCCTCACTGCGGATCCTCGGATCGACGTTGTAGTCGATGATCCGGATATTTCCCCACCCCGCTACTGCTGAACGCCGGTGAGTGGCAGGCAGGGAAGACGAGGTGACGGTGTTGGTGATGCGCACGGCCCACTATCTCTCGCCGACGTCGATCGGCACCGCCGGCGACATCGTCGAGACGAATGAGATCCTCGCTGCTGTCGGGTCGGATTTCATCGTCACTGTCCGGCACGGTGCTCACACCGCGTTGGCCGGCGTGCGCGCCGAACTCGAAGGATCACCGGAACACATCCGAATGGGGCCGTGGGCTGTCCTGCACGCGGTCATCGATCGGATCGTCGATGGTTACCTGGGCGTCGTCGGTTCGGTTGAAGTCGATATCGACGCATTGGAGGTGGAGTTGCTCAGCCCCGATCGTTACACGCCGGTCGAGCAGATCTATCTCGTCAAACGTGAGGTGCTTGAATTGCGGCGTTCGGTCAACCCGCTCGCGGCGGCGCGGTCCACGCTCGCTGCCGCCACTTCGTTGCCGGAGCCGATTCCGAAGGACGTACACAGGCATCGCGTGATGTCGCCGAACACCACGCAGCTGTGGCGGAACGGATCGTCGAATTCGACGATGTCATCAGCTCTCTCGTTGCTGCGACTCTTGCTCGGGTCAATCTGCAGCAGGACACGGATTTGCGCAAGATCACCGCGTGGGCGTCGGTGGCGGCGTTCGTGACTGCGTTTGCCGGGATCTATGGCATGAATTTTCAGTTCATGCCGGAACTGGGGTGGCGGTACGGGTACCTATTGTGGTGGATCATCGCGGTGTCGTTGTTCACCTTGTTCCGCCGCAAACGCTGGCTGTAGAGGCCATCGTCTGAAGGTCTTGGCCGGGTGCGGCCGGAACTCCTGGAACCGAACGGGCGTGAACGACCGAACCACCCTGCCTTCGCGGCCACGCTGTTGCCGGGCGGATCAGGTCGAAACCATTGTTAGGCAGATCGATTCCGTTACTCTCAACCGTCGGTGAATGGTGGGGTGGGCAAAGGATCGATGATCGGGGATCGAAGAAGGAGGAGGCAGGTGTTCGATAGCGCCGGCAGGGATACTCGACGAGTGCGTCCGCCTGCGCTGGGTGTCGCGCTCGTTGCAGTGCCTTTTCTCGCGCTTCTTGCGGGCGTGCGTTACGACTGGTGGCGATATCCCACAGCCGCAGTCATTTTCCTCGAACCCGCCACCGTGTGTTTCGCGCTTCTGGGCTTGGCCGTGGTCGGGGTGTTCTGGGTTGTCCGGTCCTATGGTTTCTGGAAACGTGAGCAGCGCCTGTCGTGGCGGATGGGACTTGCCCCTCTGTTCGTGGTGGCGACCACTCTCGTGTTCTTCGCGGTCCAAACGCCAACGGATCGCGCTTTCGATCGAGCCAATGCAGAGATGGCGATGATTGCGGACTCGATGCTGCGGGACGGTACCGAGCATCTGGGTTCCACCGAGATCGGCGGTTACGAGTTCTCCACTGTTTTCATCCGGGATGGCAGCTGTGTGTATTTCGTCGATGGCAGGCGGAGCACCCCTACTGAGGTCGTGGGGTGGTTGTACACAGCGAACTGCACTCCGAATCTGGATCGGTTCCGCCGGCTCAAACCCGTTGTGGAGAACTGGTTCTCCTTCGAGCAGGGCACCTAGAGGGCTTGTCTAGACCTATGAGATCTCGACGCAGCTGGGTCTTGTATTGCGTTGCGCAGCGTATGAAGTGTGCTCGTTTACCAATGTGAGGGGAAATGCGAAATCTTCAGATCTCGGTGTTGGCTTTGTTCGTGCTCATTGTGATTGTGGCTGCTTCGGCGTGGTCGAAAGTCGAGTATGTCCGCACACCTTTGTTGATTGCTTCGGCTGTGACACTGATGGTGGTGGTCCTGTTGGAGATCAACATCCGCCGCTTCAAATGAGGGCGCGGAGAACATTGGGGGAACAACTTGAAAAACAACGAGGGGATCGACCGCCGGCGCGATGGATGCCCGCAGCGATCTGGGTCGGTCCGAGGGTGGCATCGCTGAGGTCCGCCCTTCTACATAGCGATACGGTGGGGTGATGCGAAAGCTGAGGTCGTTGGGTGAATGGGTAGCAGCTGATCCGCCCGCATCGTCGAAGCCTCCGGGCCCGATTCTTCTTGCGTTCACTGTTGTTCCGGTTCTTGTGTTGCTGTGTGTGCATTACGGGTGGTGGCCTTCCCCGTTCGGGGATTTCCGATGGTTGGATCCTCTGCTCGTTTCTGCTGCGGCGTTGTTTATTCTGGCGGTGGTGGGGTTGGTGTGGGCGATTCGTACGCTGTACGTCTTGGGCCAGGATCGGTGCTGGTCGTGGTGGATATTGCCTGCACCGATCGTTGTCGTCGGCGCGGTCGCTGTGGTGATGTTGGTGCCTCAGGTGTCTTTCCTCGACAAGAGTGGAGAATTCGAGACCGTCGCGCTCGACCTCCTCGAGAATCTGGGAAGGGTTGCCGAACAGTTGGAGATCGGCCCGTTCGATATCCGTCGCGCCCGTGTCGCACCTCCTGATGAGGTCTATTTCATCGACAACGACAGCATGTTCGCCACCTCGCGGGGGTGGGTGTATTCGCCTGCCGGTACGCCATCGGGGTTCGGTGCTTTCTCTGCCACGCATCTCAGCGGCCCCTGGTACGAGTTCACAGCGATCTGGCGCGACTAGCTGAACTGTACGTTCGCCATGAAAGGACTTGAGAAATAGCGCCGCTCCCGTTTTGGGCCGGTGGCTGTTGTTTCTACTGCGCGACACCTGTTGCAATCTGCTAGGTTCGCGGTGAAAGCCCTTGAGCTGCAACGACCGTGTTCCCAAATATCTGAGACGGCGCTGTACCCAAGAGAAGTGGCAGCAATTCTGCTGGAGGGTTTCGAAGCCGTTGTACTGGGACTCGCCGGTGGCGCTGTGACGCCCTCACGGGGACGAGCGGTCGCTGCACGTGCGAGGAGTAAGGGATCACTGCTCATCGTCGCTGAGGGGCAATGGGACGGTCCGGATCTGCGGATCTCGTCCCGCCTCTCCGGGTATTCAGGATTATCAGCAGGGAGAGGGCGAGTGACAGGCATTCAGCTCGACGTCGCGGTCGCCGGCAAAGGATTCCAACAACGCACAGGCAGTCTGGAGATCCGCGACGACACCGCACAACTCCGCTGGGGCCACCGACGACAACACCCTCACATCGACACCGCCGTTGAGGGCAGCGCAGTGATCAACACCGACCACTGGACCGAACGCTTGCCCGACAACCGGGTGATCAGGATATTCGACGAGCCGAGGGCAGTGAAAGTCGATATCGGACGGGCGCTCCCGCTCGGGCGCGGAGGAGCATCACGCGCAGATCACGTGAGCATGCGGGTGAAAACGTCCGCGCTCTATATGTCCGGGTATCTCGATGCAACCCAACAGTTTTGGGTCAAAATGCACGACGGACAATGGCTGGCCGGAGTAACCGTGCGAGTCACCGATGCCGGCGGTACCAACCTCGTCGAAATCGACATGCTCGTGACCGCCGACGCCGTCACCGAAGTGCCGGCCACTATTTGAGCCGGGCAATTACGGACACGCGAAAAGGGCCGGTGAGCAATGCGTTCACCGGCCCTACGCGTACGAACTCGACCTATGTCACCAGTCCTGGAGGATGTAGATGTTGTTGTTCCAGATCGCAGGATCTGTGAGCGAGAAGGAGATCTCACCTCGGTGGGACGCTGCTTCCTCGACCAACTGATCGATGCTGGCGTAGACGTACTGGCCGTCGCCCTTGTAGATCGAGCCTTCGCCGAGGGCGATGCTCCAGTAGTCGTTCGGAACAACCTCGAGGAAATTCGCGGCATTGGTGTCGGCAATGAATTGAGTTTCGTTCGGATCGAATCGAATGCCGACATACCCGTTGCCGGAGTACGGCGTAGCGGCGGAGGCTGCACCCGCCCCGAGGAGGGCGACAGCACCGGCTGCGACCGGGACCAACAGTGCAGCTACGGCCATACGTGAACGGGACATGGAAACCTCCTGTGACGCGAAGGCTGCATCGGCCGCAACCCACTTGATGTAACTGACGGTATCGCAAAAATGTGATAACCGAACATTTGCGACAACATGACGTCGGTCACGTTAGCGGTAGCGGAAAAGGCTCGCAATCTGGTCATTCATACTTTATGACTAGGCGAAACAAGGCTTATCGTCCTTCGGTGCGGACGTGGAAACGGACCGCTTGCCGCTTTCGGCTCCCGATGAGTAAATGCCTGGCACTCAACCCGGTCGGTCGGATCACCGACTGCTTCCGCCTGCCCGGCGGCCCGGCCACCTGCGGTTTCCTCCGAAGAGAACTCCGCTTCGCTCCGTCCGGAAAAGCGTTCTATTTGTTCCCTTACCGTTTTTGCTGGGCGGTGATGGCCGAATATTTGTAGGTTCGGAGCTGCCTGGGGACGCCGGGTATGGCTCTTTTGTTTCTGCTGTGCGCATGGCTGTAGGAGAATGGCCGCCCGGTGTTCTCGACGACTCGACCGCTCATTGAGAGACGCGAACCATATCGCTGTGTAAGGGCACGACGGAGAGGTCGTCCACCAGGCTTTTCAGTCGACTCGACAACCAACCGAAGGGGTGCATGTGAAGCAACTCTAGGCAGGAATCGACGCAGGTAAAGCCCACCACCATTGCGTGGTGATCGACAGCGACGGAACGCAATTGTTCTCCCGCCGTGTCGCGAACGACGAAGCGGATCTGACGACGCTCGTCGACAACGTCCCCGATCGCGATCCGATACGCATACGCTCGGTGGATGGCGCGCAGGGTGGTGTTTGATCCGACTGAGCGGGAACTGTTCGCTGAGCAGCGGCAGGGGTTCGACTGGACGCTTCTGCAGTCGGGGTTCGTGTTCCGGTACGCCACTCGGTTCCAGTTCGACAGTGCGTGCACACGACTCACGGACCTCGGCTATCTGGTGCATGAGTTCGAGGCTCAGGAATGGGCCTCGGTTGAGGACATGCACGCCGCGTTCGCAGCATCGATGTCGTTCCCGGACTACTACGGAAAGAACCTTGATGCGTTCAACGATGTCCTCAGTGATGTCGCGACTTTCAGCTACGGCAGCGACCCTGCGACGGTGGGAACTGTCCTTGCGATCGCGGACTTCGGCGTGCTGCTGCACATCGACCATTGCACCGGCCGGAGCATCCTGGAGATCTTCGCAAGGCAAGCGCGTCTGGCGGCTCTCTACGGCCATCCGATGCTGTGCTTGGTGGAGACAATTGCGGCTGATCTCGGGACGGTCGGGGATGTCGACGTCTGCGAGGGCACGGTGTGGGATACACCTCCGGATCCGCCGGTCCCTTTCGAGGAAGCTGACGTCCTCGAATTCGGGTTTCGGATCTACGCCACGTCCAATGAGGCTGCTGGGTATGTGTCCGCGCTCGACAAGGTGGTCGCACCCGTTCTCGGCGAGATCGGGCGGTGGCAGATTCTCGATCCCGCACTCGTACCGGAGAACTCAGTCCGTTTCCACCGAGAACATCCCAGTGCACGGCGACAGCCCGGCCAGCAATTCTGGGACGTATTCATCGGTGTCCGCGGAGTGGGGGATGCCATGGCGCTCGGCGAAGAGATCTTTCGCGTCGTCGAGCGGGCGGGCATGCTCTTCGAGCAGATGTCACAGACCTTGTACAACATCGGCTATCAGGAAGCCGCGTTTGAGAAGTACCAGGAGTTGGCCGACTTCCCGAACGGTAACCGGCAAGTGGATTCGTGACTGGTCCCCGATCCGTTAACGGATAGTGACCGGAGTGAGGATTCTGACGCGTTCGTGAGAAAGAAGCATGACGCGATGTTACGAACCTGCAATCAGGGAGCCCGCACGCATCAGCGAAGCTTCGGCGGCGATGTACCGGTCATCGTTCCTGAGTCGAGCTACCGTACCCGGCAATATGATCGACCAGTGCTCAACCATGTGATGGAGTCATGACCCAGCGTCTTCTCACGGTGCCGATTGTGATCAAGTCCGACGTGCTGCCCTACACCGCGCCTTTCCATCTGGGTGGCCAGATTGGTGTCCACCTGTCATGGACGCCCACGCTGGGACGCTGGTGGTGCGATCTTTCGGAGGGATGGCACTTAACCATGCCGTTTCGGTTGCACTCGGAAATCGCGGCCGAGACCCGCGATACATACGTCACGCAGGGTGGGAGACCTGTTGCCGTTGACGTGGTGGCGGAGTTGGCGGGAGTCCGGGTCGCGACGGCGGTTGATCTGCCGCTTCCAGTCGCGCATCGTATCGAGCTGTCAGGAGCGCTCAATGTACTGGAATCTGCTGATCGGGTCGACGGCAGACCGAGCCGGGCTCGCGTGCTCCCGACCGTTGGCAGGGTGGACCGCATCCGGATGATTTCCGTCGCGATCGGTATTCCTGCCGAAGCTCCCGACGGGTGGATCGCGAGCCAGTATCTTTTGGGAACTGCGCGCGAGTATGAACTCTGCCGGAGTCCAGTGGGCGTGTACACGTATCCAACGGCTGAAGGTGACGAGGGCGATTACCGCGAAGAGCTCCTCGTTGTCGATCTGACGTGCGGGAGATGAATTGGCCGTCTGAGATCTCCCGTATTGGGATCACCGGTTTCCGGCTTCCTGCTCGGAGTCTCACAGATTGCCGTCTCGGAACGAACGATTGATTGATGGACTAACGACTTCGAGCGGAGTTCCCCCCCGGGTTTGAGGGACCAATGGTCGTCAGCACTGATCAGGGTAATCGCCCGCACTCGCGTTTGCGCTGACTCTGCCGGTACAGGCGAACCTTCCCATCGTCAACTCGCCAAGCTAGCGTCGAGGCGGTCGGGGCGACCGAAGGGATGATGATCTGAATGGATTTCCCTGGATCTATTGGCTTCAACCGGCGCCACTGTTCACGGCGTGGACTCGTCAATGGATCGTCGATAACTAGACGTGCTGGGCTGGCGGATATTGCCGATAGTCGCAGAACCCAACTGGAAGGTGAAGGACGTGGACTTCCCCCTGATCTGATGGCTTATGCCCTATGGGCTCGTTCCGGACAACATCCGCGTGTGGATACGAGACAACGCCCCATGCTGGCTGGGTGGGTACTGCTACTAGCAGGCGGTGATGGCGATGAACCATTCTGATCGAATGGATCCCGTATCCCACAAGAGATTTGACCTGTCGCCTTTCCCTTCGTAACTGCTCGCAGCACCACCGGGCGATTCGCTGAACCGAGAGACGGAGCGGGCATATGGATCACGCCGAAGGCACCAATGTGGATGTGGCTGAGCACCTACCCCCGAAATAGCCGACACGGCGGCACCCAGCACAGTTGATCCACACTTCTCTGAGGTGGGAAGACTCATCAGGGCCCTGATGTCGACCCAGCACACGGTCGGAGACGGCTCTTGATGTTCCCTAGGGTGCGCGGACTACGAGCGCGAGTCGGCCTGGGCGCGTCGACGCAGTGAAGGTGCTCCGAATAGAAACCAACCTGCCGCTCCGACGACGGGGATCACGATGACAAGAGCCGACCACCAGAATTTTGATGCGGCGCGGTCATGTGGCGTTCGAAAGATGGAAACCAACGCAGCGATGGCCAAGAGAAGGTAGCCCAGCATCATCATTGTCCACGTAATATCAGCACCTATTGGGACAGTTAGGTTTTCAGAGGTGCCAGGGCCCTCATTCATGTGCTTGCTCCTGATGGTTCACTCTCCATGTATCGAGCATATCGCCGGGAAGAGTTCTACTTGAAGGCGAGCAACTTTTGGCTGATGACGGGACTGCGGTTTCTATGTCCCATGAGTAGTCCGTTTTGTCGATGGTCAAAATGCACACTTAAACCCGCAGGAACGATCTGAGCAGGTTCGAGTTGGTGCTCGTCCAACGGATATTTGATTTCGTGTGTGCTCCGACATGGCAAGCTCCAGGGCATGAGAATCTCGCTGGGTGCAGCCTGGACGGCCCTGATGCTGGCCGGAGCACTGATGGCCTGTTCACCTGGTGAAGACGAAATCGAGTCGTCCGATAACCGCCACAGCCAGTCGGGTTCGGTGGAAACCCCTGATGGTCAACTGATGATCGCCGGCCGACACTGAGCCGTACCACAACAGAATTGGGAGATGCCGTTGGTGTCATTGAATCCGCTGCGCTGTATGTCGGTTGATTGTGAAAGCTCCAGAACTGTGAGATTCAGTGTTTGGCCGCACGTTGTGGTGTGCTTGTGTCAACGTGCAAACTATTCGGTTTGACGTGTGGGAGTTAGTCGCGGGAATTATTGGGGGATAAGTGCTTTCAGGGATTGCGTTTTTCGTAATCGTTGCTCGAGTGGCATATTTCGTGGTAACCAGGAAGGTTCATGGCAAGTGGTGGACCAGCGGGCTCTTCGAAGCGGCTTTGTGGATGTCCGTGTATGTAACCGTCGGATCGGGTGGCGGGTTCGAGCGCCCGGAATTGTACGGTTTGGGGTTCTTGTTCATGGCTTTGCTGTCCGCGCTCGTGTCCGTCTGTCATGGATGGAAAACAGCGTTTGCTGTTCTCATTGTCGTCGTGCAACTAGTTTTCACCCAAGTTGGAATCTCGGTCGCGACCCGTACCGGTGATGGTGCGGGGTCGTGTCCGTGGCCGAGTCGGTACGACGAATTTTACAAGAGTTGCGAATTTCACTGATGCCACGATCGATTCACGAATTGGTTCTCAAGATATTTCTCCGTGCTGCTGTTCGACTTAGCTTCGGAGGTCAGGTTTGTCAGCAGAGTGGGACGTGAAGTTGGCGGATCTGCGACGGTTGGTCGGAGGCGCCGAGCGCGTCCGGGTGGGTACGTCGGGGCGAGTAGCGGAGCTACCGCCACCTCGCGCCTTCGCGGTTGGGATCTTTCGGCCAAGATCATTCGTGAAATATGCTGCAGTGGAGATGCATTCGGATGTTCGGATCGTTGATGGGGACCCAGCGGTATCTCATTCGATTGGAAGGCGTTTACGTGGCTTCGATGGTGGCGCGGCGTCATGACGGCAGCAGATTGGCCGTAGGGGTAGAAGCGCTCCGGAATGTCCGGAGTATTTCTATTCGGGTTGCTTCCGAGGCGGCGCGTTCCCCGCGTGCGCGTAATTCCGAGTGGCGGGCGAGCTGGTCAGCGCGTCGAGTGCGATTGTGTTCGTCGTTCCGCTCGGTGGGGGTGGGTGCGGCCCAGTCGATGTGGGTTAGCCGCCAGCGTAGGAATGCGGACGGTCGTGGGATGTGGTTGGGCCACGTCCAGCCTCGTTGTTGGGTGTCTGTGGTGAGTTGGTGTGCGATGTCCCGTCCAGTCCATCGGGTGGTGTCGATTCCGGTGTGTTGGAGGGCGTCGCAGATTGTTCCGATGTGGCCGGCTGGTTTCAGTGCTGGTGCCTGGGCGATGAGTTCGGCGGCTGCGCGTTGGAGGTGGAGAGGTCGGGGTGTGGTTGTTGGTTGGTGTGGTGTCTTGCCC
This sequence comes from Rhodococcus sp. KBW08, assembly GCF_003852455.1. Taxonomy (NCBI): domain Bacteria; kingdom Bacillati; phylum Actinomycetota; class Actinomycetes; order Mycobacteriales; family Nocardiaceae; genus Rhodococcus; species Rhodococcus sp. KBW08. The sequence continues at coordinate 46,192 of NZ_QAJJ01000001.1, read as the reverse complement.
GCGTGTGCTTGTGCGCGCGTTGGTGAGATCTTGAAAGCAAGAGCTTTAAGTGCAAATCCCCCGGAGGGGGATAGGGGGTCACGCGTGCCGGGCTGTGGATGGTTCCGTGTGGTGGTTCTGGATCGGTATGCGTTGGTGCGCAGTGTGGCTCGGGAGGTTTTTCTGGGTTTCGTGGAGGGAGGGGTGACGGTTGTGGCTACCGGGCGGGGTGTGGTGAGTGCCCAGGTGGAGGCTGCGCGGAATTGGCGGTGTCCGTGGTGTGATTCTGCGGCCATGGCTTCGAGGCGGTTGAGGTAGCGACCGCGGACGAGTTCTACTGCGACTCCGAGGGCTGTGAGGACTCGGCGGGCGCGTTTGACGGTGGAGGTGCTCACTCCTGCACGGTGGGCGATGGTCTCGCGTGAGGCGGTCACTGATCGTCCGGTTGCGCTTTCGGCGAGGGAGGCGTGGATGACGGCGACGGCGAAGACGGCTTCGGTGCTGATGGTGTGGTTTGTGCAGAGTTTCGTGCCGGTGGGGGAGTTGAGGAGTGTGCGGACTTGGTGTTGCCAGTGTGTGCGGCTGGTCCAGGTGGGGGTACGGCTGTAGGTGCCGTGGGGGGTGGGGAGGGACCATGAGTTTCCGCGTTGGTTGCTGGTTCGGTTGAGTGTTTCGATGCGGGTGACGTTTTCGGTGGCTTGTTGTACGGCGTGGGCCCATTCGTCGTCGGAGACGGGGGCGTGGCGCGTTGATAGTGAGCGGTCGAGGATTGTGTTGTGTGGAAGTGTTGAAGCTGGTTCAGGGTGTGCGTTACCCTGAGATGTACCTGTCACAGGTAGATCCCTTCATGTGGGTGAAGAAGTTGTGCAGTACAGAAGGCGGAGCGGTTACTTCGGCTTCATCAGTGACAGCGAGCCGGGCCTGGCTTGCTGTTGATTTGGCTCAGTGTGTGGCGAACCCCCGTAAGGGGGTTTCGTCGTTTCTGGACTGTGTCTATGGAGTTGTGCGTCAATGTCTTTCGGATGTCACGCTTGGTGGTGGCGGGGCTCCCTTTTCGGCGGTGTTCGGGTCAGGCCGGGTGTTTATTGAGATCAGTTGCCGCTGGCGGTCTGCGACGGACGCCGGCCTCCGATGTGTGGATCTGTCGCGTGTCGCGTGTCAGGAACGTGTGGGTGAAGCGAAAACACTGCTCCCACGACACCTGCACACCCCAACGCGACAGCGAGAACGAGCGCAATCACGAATGATTCGCGCGAACGGGGATGTGCAGATCCAGAAGCCCCCGCAGTGCAACGGCGACTTCGTGAATCTGATCGACCGACGCAGTTTCCGGATCGGAGGCAACGAGGTCAGCGACGTCGAGGAGGTTGTCGCGCAATCCGACCGACAACTCGCGCGGTCCGGCGAGTGCGTCGAGGGTGTCCCGGACGATCGTTTCGGCGAGTTGGCGTACCTCGGCCATCTCGGCGTCGGTGGGGAAGGTGATGCCTACTTCTTTCAGGAGCGCTGTGGAGGCGGTGCTGATCATGGATTCGATCAGCGGCGATCGATGCGGTGTTGTTGTCATGATGCTGCCCCCAACTGCATGGAAATAGATGATGCGGTGGTGTGTGTGGGATGAATCCAGTGTTCGACGGCCGCAGTGATACTTGCGCGGGCGGTCGCAGGGTCCTGTGCGGTGATGATGGCGGTGAATGCTGAGGTGACTGCTTCGATCCCGGAGGGTTCGAGTCCGTTGCAGTGGTCGAGTCCGTCGGTGATCAGCTCCAGGGCAGTGTTGAGGACTTCCAAGTGACCGTCCTCGTGCGGGGAATGCGCTGCGATGAGTTCGGTGGTGGGGAGTTGTTCTGCGGCCCACAGTTCTCGCATGTTGAGGGGGTGGATGGGGTGGGCGGTGAGTTGGCATAGCCGGGCGACGGGGGCGCAGACGTGGTCGAGTCCGTCGACGATCGCGGTCATTCCCCAGCGCGGGTGGGTGAGGAGGTGTGCGAGCCATTGCCATCGTTCGGCGGGAAGGCCGGTCGAGGCAGGGGAGGGGAGGGCCCCGGTACTGATCCCGTAGATGATGTCGGGGAGGGGGCGGTGGGGGTTGTTCAGTTCGTCGAGCAAGCGGTGTGTTGTCATGTGGGGCAGTCCAATCGGGTGACGTCGAACTAGGATGGTGACGTGCAGGTGGGAAGGTGTGCGGCATCCGTCGCACCGGTACGGAGAGGTGCGAGGACCGCGGCAGGGGAGGGGTCTACCCTCAACGGGCCGTGGGCTTCGATCAGATCGCGGGCATGAAGAACTGCGCGGGAGTCCACGTCGATCAACCCGTACACATCCGGTGAGTCACCGATGTCCGGGTGATCGTGAATGAAGGTGCGGCGACTACGCAGGCGGCCGGCGACTTCGACGAGGATCCACAACCGGTCGTAGCGGTCCCGTACCGGCAGATAGCCGTGCGTGTCGGTGAGGATTCCGTACACAGACCACGCTGAATCGAATGTCCTCAAGATCAGTGCCGCGGACTCATCCGATGCGGCTGTCTCGAGCGGCCGTGTGAAGACCGGATCGACAGACCCCACAATCGGGGTCACGCAGCGCTCCCACGAGAAGTACCGCGATGCCCGTCGACCCGCCGATAGTACGAACGCCACACCGCATCCGAGGTAATCGGCCGGCCACGATGACTGAACGGCACACCCGCCCAAATCATCGACCGAGGCGGAGTACCTGCCGCCACCATGGACGACAACTCCTTCCGGCAATCCGCCAAACGAGGACACCGGAAACACTCCGCCTGCGCATCCACACCCGCGCGATACGAGCCCTCATCGAGATCCCACGATTGAGGATCGACCGCGCACGCCAACACAGTCGGCGGCGGCACCGCGGCCCTCACGCGGCCACCTCCGAATCCCGGCGACGGCGCGTTGCTGTCGTCAACGACTCGTACAGGCCCAAACGTGCACCGTCGACGATATTGCCGTGACTGTCATACGCGTTGCCCGCCATGATCATTCGCTGCGGACCATCGCCGCGCTCCACGGCCGCGGCCGCATCGATGCGGCACTGCGCCAACAACGGGCACGCCTCACACGAGGAGATCGCGCGACGCCACTCCACCACCGTGCGGCCATCCATCTCCCACGAACGTGACTTCCCCGCGCACAAACCCTTGCCCGGCTCGGCACCGCCAATCGGCACCACTCCCCGAACCTCCAACTCCACACGAACAGCTCGCACAGTCGGGCACACATCGCACTCCGACGAGAAAACGAACCCGCACCGCGCGCACCGACCAACCCGATCAGGATGATGCGAAGCAGCAACCCGAAGAAGATCGTCATTACTGAACTGCGGCCACACGACCGCAGATGATCCGCGGCCCTCACGGTGCGTCAACGCACGCAACGCGGCCGCAGCCTCCGGGCACAACGGAACAAGCTCCGAACAACTGAAACCGCAACCATCGCAACGCCCGCCGATCGACGAATGCCGCGCAACAAGCCGACGAAGGGCAAATGTGGAGAGAGCTGCATACCGATCGTGGAACACGTCATCCGGAGCTGGTGGGTCCATTAAGATAGACATCGCAGAATCCTTTCTGCGTCAGAAGAAAATGCTGGACGGGTTGCATCCCGTTTGGTCTGGTCCCTCGGTCGTTGGCGCGACTGGGGGACTCTTTCGTTTTTGGTCTAGTTGTCTCCCTTGAGTTCGTTGACTACGACCTGACCGCCATCTAAAACCGGTCATCTAAAAATAGCCGGGTGTGCGAATGGTATCGAGGAGGCGGCACAGTGTCTACTAATGACAACGAGATGCGAAGGGTGCTGGCTGTGAGTCGGCGAGTGATGCGGGGGTTTTCCCCGTCAAGTCTTGTGGCTGCGCGCCGCACTGCGGGGCTGTCACGTGCGGAATTGGCGCGGCGGGCAGGAGTGGGTGAAACAACGATCCGGCGCTGGGAGCAGTCGAATTCCTCACCGCAGGTTGATCTTTTGGCGACTGTGGTGGCGGAGTTGGGTGTAGAGATCGCCGATATCGTACGAGTGCCTGAGGCTGACAGGTATCCGGGTGATTGGCGCGTCTTGAAGGGTTTGACCCAACCGCAACTCGGGATGCAGGCTGGCTTGCGGACACCGATTGTCGGAGGCATCGAACGGGGCGAAATTCCTTTGTCAGACGTCGTGGCGGAGAAACTTGCCCCGGTTCTAGGTGTCTCGGTTGACGAGTTGCTTGCTGCGCATATGCGGGTTCGTCATCGGGGGCCTGAGGCGACCGCCTAGGTCCAGGCTTCTCTTTGGTCGCCTTCGCTCTTGTGCTGACTGATGAAGATAGGTCGTTTCGGCTGCGGTGGGTCACCGCCTGTCAGTCCTGACTCTGTAAATCATTGCTGCCCCTCACGGTCGAGGTCAGCCTAAAACTGAAAACTTACTATTGCAAGTTGCATTGGGTAGTGAGACTTGCCAGTATTGGAAATTGAACATTGGACCAGTGCGCCCATCCAGCACGGCGATTGAGGACGGAGGGACGAACGATGAGCACATTCGCAGAACGGCTCCGACATCTCTTCGACACGGTGCACCCCCGAGGTCGTGGTCCGTACACGCAAACCGAGGTTGTGGACATAATCCGCTTCGGCGGCGGCAAGATGACTACCGGTTACATGTCTCAACTGCTGAGTGGTAAGCGTCAGTCACCGGGCGTAGAAACGGTTCGCGATATCTGCAACGTCTTTCATGTTCCGATGGACTACTTCAGTGACGAAGAAACGTATGAGTTGGTCAAGCACACCATTGCCTGGATCCAGGATGTTCGCGACAGTGACCGTGAGCAGGTTGCAGCGCGTGCGTACGACCCGTTTCGGAAGATGATGCAGTCCGACGATGACTAGTGTCTAAGCAATCAACGCATATGTAATCCCCGTTGTGACTGCTCCGGCGATAGCTCCGACGATGACCTGCCCCTTGGTGTGATCTCCCAAATGAACCCGTGACCATCCGATCAACGGGGTCAAGGCGAGAGCAAGCAGCCACCAAGGCGACAGCGCAAGCGCCAAAACTATGGTGACCCCCGCTGAAACTCCAGTGTGCACGCTGACTTTCCAGTGAAGAACACTAGTGATCAATGCAGCCACTACCAGCGCCGCCAAACCGGCAGTCATGAACGCGATCATCTGAATGGGTGCGCTCGCGACAATCTGAATGCTCAACCCAACCAAGGCAACTGCGAGCAATACAACAATGAGCAGGTGTCGTTCGCTGATGCTGGTGACATGGTGGTCGCCGATTTTCGACTTCCGCATCCCGTAGAGGATGACGCACATAGGGACCACACCTGAGCAGATCGCGACGAAGATTCCCCACCCTGGCGCCCCGATGGAGCACCCGAGGATCAATGAGGTCACGATGTTGATGACCCAGGGCGCGCCGACCTCGGTAAGTAACCGTGCGATCCGGTCCTGTCCCGAGGTATTCCCCTGTACTCGTGTTTCTGTCATTGCTCGCGGACCAACTTTCGTTCGATTTCACGGGCGTACGTCTCACCCAGTTCTCGCGCCCAGCGGACATCTGAAGTAGCTGCCCGTGCTCGGAGGTTGTCCGATCCCAGTCCCTCCGGAATCCGATCAGTAATAATCCATTCCGCAACAGCATGTGCCACCTCTGTCCGGCTCAAGGCTGCACCTTGGTTCGGTAGAGCCTGCCTCTTGGCTTCCAAGCTCAGCGCGTCCAACAGTTCCGCTGCGCGATCGGCGGTCCGATCTGCGGCGCCGCTTCCGGGCTCGGATGGCCGTAGGGCACCAGGCCAACGGGCAAGTAGCTCGGAGTGAAGGTCGTCAAAGGCCCGAAGTTGCGCTCGTGAGGTAAGCGCGGTTCCAATCGATGTAACCAGGACTCCCGTTGCGACAAAGAGAACGCCGACAACGGCCAGTAAGCGCGAGATAGCAAAGGGTGTCGGGGTCGGATCGATCAGTCCCCACCGTACCGACCCCAGGTAACCAATTCGGAGTGCGGCGTATGCGCTGAGTGCTGCGGCTCCGGGGGAAATGATGATGAGCCCCCAGCCGGTTGCCGTCCGCCGGTCTGCCTGCCGAATAGCGATGATCGTCACCATCAAGCACAACAGAAGCGGATAGGCCATGCCCAACATCAGGCCCTCTGCGTAACCCGGAAGAAATGCGTATTGGTGGTCGAAAGTCCGGTTGTCGGGGTTCGATGCCGGCCACGGAGTCTTGAAGAAGAAGTAGAACGAGAGCGCTGCGGTGACAACTGACAGTGAAACATGTAGCCAAAGTAGCTTTTTGAGATGCTGGGAGCTGGTAACGGTTGTGAACACAATGGCGGTGCCGACGCAGATACCGCAGACGAGCAGCATTTTGATTGTTCCGGGTACGCCAGCCCCGAGTGTGACTCTGACAGCGCTCTCGACCGTTTTCACGTTGAGCGCCATATGAATCGACATACACAGTAGAACGATGATTGCACCCGCCAGAGTCCATGACCTGGAAAACCACCAACGCTGGATCCGGGTGGCCGCTGCAATGGCGAGTACTGCCGCCGCGAGAGCAGTGATCAACCGAGTGCCTCATCCAGTTGTGAACGAACCGACGGATTCTGCGCGCGCCGTGTGACGTGAAGCCGCCGCAGAAGCAGACTCCCGAATGCTTCAGCCTCGGCTTCTTCCGTCGAGACGGTGTCCACACAATCGCGTCGAAGCATCAGAATTCCAAGATCACGCAACGCGGGTGGAAGGAAGTCGGTGGCCAAATCGATGGCCGGCCTACCGGAGTGGTTCAACGCGATATGTCCCAACTCATGAGCAATCGTTCGGTCGCGCGCATGAACCCACCCTGCACAGGACACTTCATCGCGGTCATGGTGCCGGACCCATTGACCAAATACACCTGGCGGGAGGACAGCGTCGTCCAGCACGGTCAGTGGGCGTCCGCGGTCGCGCGACAATGCTTCGGCCATACCTTCAAGGGTTCGCGCTTCGTCGCCTACGGCAATGCGGAACAGACGCTCGACTGCTCGAGCGACGGTTTTATCTGCCACTTCGGGGCACCTCCTCACCGAGTATCCCCTACGGCCCCAACCGAACACCGTAGTCGTTGTAGTTGGTTTAGCTCAACTGAGCGCTCAAGACTAGCGCAGTCACGGGCTCGCGCAGTCGAGCACAAGACACGCTAGGGTCGTCCGAATGTCGCCTAACTTGCGCCCCTCACGTCGACGCGCTGCCTGCGTAGCTATTGCGGCAGCAGGTTTTCTGCTGACAATGAGTGCGTTGGCGCCCACCTATGCCAAGGGCCAGCTGGTGAAAATTCCGTTGAGCATCGATGCGGCAACAGTGTCGACGGGTACTGCAGTATTGCTGGATGCTGCGGCCTTAGCCAAGGGCAAATTGGTTGTGGACAGCAGTGTTCCGATCACGGTCCAGCAACGCGTCACTGCCGAAGATCCGTCGGGATCCGACGTGGTGACCCTGCAGTCGGCGGTTCAGATGGTGCGGGATGATCGGGCCGGTTCGGCAGCAATTGTGAATGCAAGCATCGATCGTTCCACCGTCGACAGGATCTCGGCGATGCCGGTCGAGGAGCCGACCGGCTCGATCCAGACCGTGATGGACAAACCGTCGGAAATCGTTGCCCATGAAGGACTTCAATTCAAATTTCCGTTCGACACACAGAAACGAACGTATCCGTATTTCGACTCGACACTGCGGGATAGCTATGACGCGAACTTCATCGCGGAGGGTGAAATTGAAGGCGTTGACGTCTACAAATTCCGTCAGGAAATTTCACCTGTGGAGATTGGCACGGAGATCACATTGCCCGCCTCCAACTGGGGGAAACCAGGAACGAGCCCAGTCACCTTGAAACGTTTCTACGGCATCACGCGCGAACTATCCGTCGAGCCCACTTCCGGCGCCATAATCCAAGTGCAGCAACACTATAGGCAATATTTTGCGACATCCGCTTCAGCCCCTGAAACCATCACGATCATCGATGTAGCCCCCAAACTCGATTCCCAGACGCAGCACGAACAGATCGAACGAGCAGTCATGTACAGAGACCAAATCCGGTGGGGTACGGACTACGGACCGGCAATCGGGGGCTCTGTCGGACTACTGCTTCTTCTTGGTGGGATATATCTTGGATGGACATCGACGAGACCCGGGCCACAATCTCTGATAGTCCAAAATGGGAAGTCCGGCGATCTCGTGGCTCGATAGGTGCCGGAACTGATCGCGCCGGACCGCACTTTCGCTGTTATTGAGAGCCGCAACTGACATGCATGGCGAGATTGACCTTTTCGGCTGATTTGATCACCCAGTGAGGGGGTGTTCGCTCGTTGAGTTGGATTTCTACGTCACCTGTTTGGGGCACGTCCCAGGTCACACCCGATAGATACTGCTTGTCGCTGCCGAATTTGTTGTTCCATGCGATGTCGTAGTCGAGTGAGCTTTGCGGAGTGGTGAATTCTTGCGCGGCATAGTTCAGTTGGGGGTTTTCGATGGTGACGGTTTGGGATCCGTGGGTGAGGACTGCATGCCAGCCGTTGGGGGCGGTGATGTCGACGGTGAGGTTGTCGCCTTCGCCTATGCACTGTGCTTGGACCTGGTTGGCGGCTGGGAGGGTGATCTTGTCGTTGGCTTGCTGGTCGCCGACTCCGATTAACAGGTTTCCTCGCCAGGAGGAGGTTTCAGCTGGTGCGACGGTGCCGACGCGACCGTTGCTTGCGCTGGTGGTGGAGCTGCCGTCCTTGTCGTTGGCGGGTGTCGAGTCCGAGCATGCGGTCAGGATCAGGGGTGCGGCAAGGAACCCGGTGACAGCGATGGCGGTGGTGGTGCGCTTCATGGGTGTTCCCCTCCCATGTGGGTTCGCGGGCCTGTTCGGGTCCGATGTCCCTGAAACCCTTTGTTCCTGTGTCTCGTTCGGCCCCCTGTTGGTTGTTACGAACCTAGTCGATCGGTGCGAATCTTTTGTCGTGCAGTCACGGTGGGGCGTGGTGGTCAGTAGTGGATGGTGTCGAGGAGTCACTGGTCACCACCTTTGGTGAGGGTCACCCAGACCGTGGTATCTGGTGTGACAGTGCTGGTTTCGTTTTCGGTGATTGCGGTTTGGTGGATGCTGGCGACTCGCTGGATGAGGGCGTCGGTGTCGGGCGGGCAGCCGGAGCAACCCAGGGTCGCGTCGGCGACGACTTTGGCGTTGTCGGAGGCCCATTGGTTCCATTGCGCTCCTGGGCCTCGTTCGGTGTGCGTGTCGACGAGCAGGGTCTGTGCCAGGGTGTCGGTGAACCATTCCCTGGCGCGCATGTATCCGTCGGTGGGGCTACGGTCCGTTGCCGGGTACCAGGTAAAGGCGACGGAAAGCGCCTGGCGAGCGATATTTTCAGCCACCTCCGTATCCGGATCCGCGGGGACGTCGATTGTTGTCGGGTCCTGGGACGGCGGAATGGTCGGCGGCGCCGGCGCTGGGGTGGTCTGTTCGGCTGTCGCGGTTTCCGTCTCGTTGCCCCGGCAGGAGAGGAAGTACACCAGCCCGCCGACGAGGACGACAGCGACGGCGAGCAGAACCAGCTTGCGTGCGTTGCTCACAGAACCCTCCTGGCTTTCATATCGCTCTGCAGTGGAGCTTGTTTGACGACGTCCCCCGTGGTGGGGGCGTGAACCATCTGGCCTCCGCCGATCGCGATGCCGACGTGGCCAGGACCTGTTCCGGCCCACGATCCGAACACCAGATCCCCGGCTTGTGCTTGGTCGATCGGGATCTCGAATCCGACGTTCCACTGCTGTTCGGACGTCCGGGGCAGGGTGATCTTGTTTCCGCTGCCCTTATAGATGGCGTAGCTGGTCAGTCCGGAGCAGTCGAATCCACCGCCGGTGGTGCCGTTGATGTTGCCGCCGCCCCAGACGTACGGGGTGCCGAGGAATTGGCGGGCGGCTTCGACGACCTGCGATCCGGACGCCGAACCGGGCGAGACCACGAGTTCGCCGCTACCGCCGGGTGCTGCGAACTCTGCTTCGTATGCAAGGACTTTCGCGACGTAGGGCTGTGTCTGGGTGGTGTAGTCGCCGCCGCTGGGCATTCCTCCGGCATTCTTCACTGCGCCTTCGCCCGCGTTGTAGGAAGCGATGTAGAGCGATTTCGGATCGCCTTTGACTGATCCGTCGGCGATCCATCCGTCGATCTTGGCCGCGATGGCGCAGAAGTATCGACCTTGAGCCATGATCGCGTCCCCGTCGTCCCAGATCGAGATCTTGCCGTTGCCGTCGTCGTCCTGGCCGTAAGAAGCAAATGTTCTCGGCATGAACTGCGTGATACCTTGCGCCCCGCTGCCGGAGGTCAGTCCACGGACCAGGCCGGCTTCGGCTTTCGCGTCTGCCGCCAGTAGCGAGGGCTTGATCTGGGGGCAGATCGATCCGGCTTTGCGGAACCACGGCTCCATTTCCGGAGGAACGGAACCGGCTTTGAGATCGCCGCCACCTGCCACGCCGAAGCCGCCGCAGTCGATCGATGATGACGAGGCGGCCAGCTCGATGGCAGGAGAATCACTGCCCGCTTCGCCGGCGGGGGAGGGCGCTCCGCCGAGCTTGGTCATCGGATCGACGGCGGTTCCGCCCTGCAGTCGTCCCCCGTCCCAGTATTCGAAATGCAAGTGTGCGCCGGTGGATTGGCCGTTGTTTCCGATGTTCGCGATGTGGTCGCCGGCCTTGACCTGCTGGCCTTCCGTGACGAGGACACCGTCGTCGAACATGTGGCCGTAGACGGTGCTCACAGGTTTGCCGTCGACGAGCGAGTCGAGCACGATCCAGTTCCCGAACCCGGATGCGGGCCCGGCCTTGACCGCGACGCCGTCGAGTGCCGCGTAGATCGGTGTCCCGACGGGGCCGGCGAAGTCGACGCCTTTGTGTTCGGTTCCCCAGCGAGGCCCGAACGGGGACGTGAACGTCGTCGTTCCTTCCTTGGTTGGCTGGGTGATCGGCCCCGATGCTTTCAGTTCGGTGTTGCCGGTCGCCGAGGTGGTTTTGTCGTCCCCCTCGCTCGACGAGTATCCGCCGCAACGGTTGTGGGGGATCACCGGCTGCTGGGTGCATCCGGACAGCCCCAGGATCGCAGCGGTGGCAGCGGTGACGATCAGGGCCACCGCCTCACGGCGGCGACTCACAGCGTTCCTGGGAGCGGTGTGTCGAGGTCGGGAATCGGGATGGGGCCGGGAACAGGTGCCGGTTCGAGGTCCGCCGAGGGAACAGCGACCGAGCTGGTCGGTGTCGGCGTCGTGGTCGTGGTAGCGCTCGGCGAGGTCGTCGACTTCGGAGCCGTGGTGGTTGTGGGAGCTTCCGAGGCCGGAGCGCTCGCGAGGGAAGGTGCGCCGAGCTTGTCGATCTCGCTGCGGTCCAGGGTGGGCAATGGATTCTGGACCTGCCACGTCGAACCCTTGTCGGTGCCCGACACTTTGAGCGTGATCCGCAAATTCCCCGCCTGCGTCGGGACGATGACCTGCACGGCGCTCTCATCGCCGGTGCCGGCCACGATCTCACTGCGCGTCGGGCCGGTGATCGCGACCGGTACGAGCGGGCGGGTATTGACCACCGTCACGCCGGGCGCTTCGGCGGTGTGCACGCCCAGCTTGGTCTTCCATTCGCTGTTCGAGAGTGACTGATCGACGTAGTCGTGCGCGTAGGCCATCGCTGTCGCCGGTGCGCTCTCGGCAACCGAAGCGATCGACTTGCCGGCAATGGAGGATTCGGTCACTTCGGTCAACTCGTAGCTCAGATCACCCGGGGTCGCGGACGCTGCTCCTGTCGTTGATGCGGTGGAGGCTGGGATCTTCGAGGCAGTGTTCGACGGGGTCGGGGATTGGCCGAACACCGCTCCCGCCACGAACAGCACACCGAACGCAGAGATGATCGTGATCGTCAGATTGGTGCGCGAGTACAGCACCCACCGTCGGATCGGTGCGAGTACGGGATTGGCTGCGCTGGAGGACATCAGCTGAACCTGTCGGTCGAATCGGTACCTGCTGAGGTCAACGACGGTGTCCACAGTCGGGCGGTGGACCGCGGAGGCGTCGACGAGTTCGAGCGCGTCGCACCCGAACGGGGTGTCGTCGACCCGGTGGAGACATCCCGCGAGGGCGGGGTGAACACCTTCATCGGCGCGATACTCGACCGCGGGCCTCCGTCCCATGTCTCACTCACCGACGAAGAGCTGCGCGGCGAACCGGCTTCGGTTCCGACCAACTGGCGAGCGAGTGCCTGGCCTCGATTGGCGGCGGTACCTGCAGTTTGCGGCCGATCGGCGACGGGCCGCTTGAGGCCCGTAGAACTCTTCGCGGTACCGGCGAGGCTTTGGCGGCGCACATCGTTCTTGCGTGAATCTGTCAGACGCTGTTGACGATCCATCTTCTTACGCGCATCGACGCGCGACTTGTCGACCTCGTGGCGACGTCGCTGATTCAACTCACGTCCTTCCGGACGCACTGGTGTCACTGAATCCTTGTCGAGGTCACCACCGCGTTTGGTCGCCTTCCGAAGCGCCCCGACACCTTCCTCGACCATCGACGCCGCGGGACCGCCCACAACGGCGCTGCCGGCCTTGAAGAACTTCTGCTTCATCGACGTCTGCGCGTGACGAGCCTTGCGATTGAGTGCGCCCGCCTGGTTCTGGGTGAAGGTCTGAGTCATCCGCTTGAACGGACGCATGATGAACCAGCACACCGCCGTCAAGATGACCATGAACCACAGCCGCCACGTACCGTCGACGAGACCGTTGTCGGTGTCGTACAGCTTGACCAGCGCCATCAGATACAGCGCGAGGATGACCGCGCCGGCCACGCCCCACATGTAGGCGGTGGCGATCATGCGGCACACGCGAGAGAGGGTGCCGCCGTGTGCGGCGGCGATCGGAACCCAGATCGGTGCGAAGAGAATTGCGAGTCGAATAGCTAGTAGCGCAGTGAGTTTGAGGATGGATGCGCCGATCCAGAGGATGGAGGGCATGGCGAGTTTGATCATCGCCATGAACCCTGTGCCGGTGCGTCCGGAGTCCTTGCCCTGGAACTGGCCGTACGAGAGGTTCAATCCGTCGAGTTTGTCGATGATCTCGTCGTCGAATTTGGCTGCTTTCTCTTCGGCGAGCTTGCTCGCGGCTTCGTTGTCGCCGGCCACTTCTCGCTGCTCCGCATACGAAAACGCGAGGGTATCGCGGAGCTTCGGTCCGAGTTTCAATTCCTTGTCGTTGAAATTCGCGCCGAACCATCCCTTGCGCCAGTCGTCGAGGAAGATCTTGTCGATCAGTACATTGCGGGGGTCTCCGGTGTTTCCGGACACGGACAGCATCTGACCTTGTGTGTCGGTGATGACCGATCCGAAGGTGTCGTCGGCGACCTGGATGGCCTTTTGCGGTGCGCCGACGAACAGTGCTCCGATCGCCATTGCAGTGCCGGCGATCGCGACGGTGCGGGTCACGGCCGCGGCATTCGATTTGAGGGCGTTCCAGATGATGATCGTCGCGACCACCATCAAAGCCACACCCAGCCACGTTCCGTAGACACCGAGCATCCCGTTGGAGATCGAGGCGACGATCTGATCGAACTGCACCATCGCCGGGGCAATCCCGGCCTCTTCTGCAACTGCCCCGGTCTTCGTCTGGTCGTCGAGCCAGAACGCTGCAGCAGCGAATCCCTTGCCGATCGCGAGGAATGTATTGCCCAGGGTGGTGTCCGCGACTGCGTCCGGTGCGCGGACCAGGTCGTTGCCGCAGCCGAGGTCGTAGGTGTACCAGCGCAACCCGGCCCACCCGTAGGTTTCGTAGCCGGTGCCGCCCTGTTTCGGTTCGCGGTCTTTGCTCGAGGAATCGAACTCGGCAGCCATCACCGAATTCGGGAACTCGGGGGAGGGGACGTCTTTGCAGTCGAATCCGCCGGCAGATGCGATCGGCCCACCCAGGGCGACGAGGGGCACCAGCACCAGCGCCAGAACGGCGAGAACCCGCGCCAGATTGACGGTCAGCGCCCGAACTCGCGATCTGCGAGGGATTGCCTCATCCAGCTCCGCCGAGGGCGCTCTGATCCCTCCGCGGGTATTCATGCGGCGCCGCCGAGCGCGTTCTTCGCCGACGAAGAATTCAGCGCCGCGAACACATGCGCGAGATGCACGTAGTGAATCCAGCTCGAACGCACCAGCTCCACGTCGTCGGCCATCCGGATCATCCAGCGCCGCGCTTCGTCCTGATACGAGGTGTCGGTGTCCTCGTCGAGAGTGTCCTCACCGCCGCTGCCCAGTTCCGCGAGAAACTGCTCGAACCTCTGCCCGGTGGGAAGTTTGAGCAGTTTCAGCGCGCCTTCGATTGCATGCGGATCACCGCCGACGTCACCGACGAACACCTCATAGGTCAGGGCGGTCTTGTCGTCGCTGCCGTCCAATCCGAGGAAATCATCCGGAAGCTGCGAGCAGACCAGGGCACGGACCTTGAATTTGCGTGAGTCGCGCGCGATTCGGAGGTTGAGGGTGCGGCCTGCGCCAGTGGATTCGAGGTATTTGTTTTCGTCGAGAAAGAGCACCTTGCGCACGTGGCGAGGCTTTTCGTAGACGAGCCTGTTCGCCAGCCACGCGGCCATGTGCATCAACGGCGCCGTCATCCGTTGCTGCGGTGTCCACTGTGAGGACGGCGTGCCTGCGGGCGGTAGCTGCAGGCCCGGCATCGTCAAGATCGTCAGACGGATGTCGGCATCGAACGCATCCGCTCCACTGCCGATCGTGCCCTCCTCTGGGAACAGCACACGCGCCTCGGTCAGTTCCGACATCAAACTGAGCTGCTGGTACAACCCGTTCGCGCACGTTTTGACGGCCTGGTCCGGATCGCTCACTCCGATCGATTGGATCGCGGCCAACACTTCTCGGAGGTTGTGGTTGCTGTCGCCGCCGACCAGGTTCGCGGCCATGTGCAACACGGGTTCGGTGTGCTCGAGATGCAGATGCCGTTCGGTCAGCATCATCTTGAGCACCGAGACAGCGACCTCGACACGCTCGGCGGCAGCTGCACGCATATCCGCATCGAACTTCGACTGCGCCGCCGCGAACGGATCTGCATCCCGTGCGAACTCGACGTTGCGGGCGTCGTACTCGGGATCGTCACGACGTGGATCGGTGATCACGCGGTACGGGTTCAAGGCGCCAGCGCGTGAATCGCGACCGGTGAGGGCGTAGACGCGGGCGATGTCGCGAAACTCCGGTAGTCCGGCCAACGCTGCGAGCGGACCGGAGGGGTCGAGGACGACGCCGTACGCGCCGGCTCTCACGGCTTGGTAGACGATCATGCCTGCCAGGAACGTCTTACCCGAACCGGGTACGGCGACGATCGGTGTCAGCCCGGACTTGTGCTTGATCTCGTGCGCGGCGAACAGGTCCCAGATCACCGGGCGCGGCGAGATGGATCCGGTCTCGCCCAGGACGACACCCCGGCGGTCACCGATCCGGTCACCGACGGTCGCCATCCCGGCGGCGACTGCTTCGACATCCATGTGCCGTTTGTTGGCGATGTTGGCTTGCGGCTCACCGGGTACGAACTCGCGCAGCAACTGGTATTGGCCGTGCTCTTGTTCGAGCGAGATGTGCGGCGAGTACATCTCCTGCAGCTCGGAGACTTTCTGCCGCGCATCGTCGGGGTCGGTGCCGACCACCGCAAGGCGGTACCACCCGGTGGTTCGAGTCGAGAGTCCGGAATGGTCTTCTTCGACGTCGGAGATCACGTCCTGTGCGCGGGCGTGCTGCTCCGCCAACTCTTTCGGCGGGACCTGATCGTGTTCGACGGTGTAGTGGTCGAACTGCGATTCGATCTTGCCGGTCAGCGAGCGCATGGTGCGGATCGTTTTCGCTTTGTCGTGCAGCTCGATGCGATCGGACCATTCGAGAGGTTCACCGGACGGATCGCCGATGATCTGCCACGGCAACATCCGTTCCGGAATCGGTAGGGGAGCCATGCGGCCGATCGTCAGCACGATCACCACGCCGGTGTACTTGCGGCCGTCGACGACGCCGGAGACGGTGGTGTACCCGTCGCCTGGGGTGAGGGAGAGGTCGGTGAGATCTTCCAGGGCGGCGACGTCGGTTTCTTCCCAATCTCCGGCGCCGGCGATCGCACCGCCAGCTTCCAGTGGCAGACCGATGGTCGCTGATCGGCGCAGCAAGTAGTCGATCGCGGCCGGTGTGGCCGGTGTTGCTTTCACGCCACGGCCGGACATGATGCGTTCGAGTGCGGCGAGGTGATCGGCAAGGGCCTTCTGCTCCCGTTCGAAGGCGTCGTCGGCCCAGCTGTTCACCCCGGTGCACACTCTGCCCAGCAGTGGCCAGTGAGCGAGGTGACGCAGCATCCGGGCGGTCCAGTCCAACCCCTGGCCGAGTGAGGAGCGTTGCGGCAGTTCGATACCCCAGTAGCGGCCTTTGATCGTTGCGTTGGACCACAACATCGCATGCTGCTGCCCGCGCAGGTAGTCCGCCCATGACAGTGCGCCGGGAACATCGGGAATCGGGGTGGCCCACGTGTCGTGATCGATTGCCCACTGTGCGACGGGGAACGGGGTGCGCACCAGGCGGCGATGCAGCGTGCTGACGCCGGCCTTCTGCAGGTTGGTCAGGATGATCGCTTCGTCCTGGATGAAGCGGCGCTGCTTTCCGGTGGTGCGGAAATTCCACGGCCCCTGGCGTTGGACGAACCATGCGGTGGAGGTGGTCGCGGTGCGGGTGATGTTCGCTGATGTGCCGGTCAGTTTCAGGCGTACCGCTTTTCGTTCGCGGTCTGCACGTTTCTTCGCTGCGGCCTTGTCGCGATCTGTTGCCGACTTTGCACGTTTCTTGCCTGTGCGGCGACGCCGACGGCCGAGCACTTCGTCTGCGACGTGCTCCGGATCGGTTGCAGGGGAGGTGTGGCCGTCGGTGTCGTCCTCGCCGTGCTCGTATTCAGAACCATCCGGAGCGTGTGCGGGTTCGGCTTCGGACCACGCACGCACCGGTTGCGGAGCATGCGACTGCACTGCTGCCCACGACGGAGGGAGGGCACCGGGAGGAATGACCGGAACCGGGTCGTCGAGCTTCGGATCGAACAGAGCCGCAATGTCGTTCTCGGGAACGGTCATCGGTGATCCTCACCGTAGAGGCGAACAGGTACGACGGCACGTTCTCCTGTAGTCAACCGCTGAGGTAGCGAGATGAACACGGGTGCGCCGCGCTTCGGTGGGCGCGGCGCAACGAGGTCGTTGAGGGCGGCCTTGAGAACCGAGCGCAGTGGGCGGTCTGGGGTGACGAACTTCGCGATCCGGGTCGTAAGCCACACCGTGATCACGGCCATCACCATCAGTGATTTGAATCCGAGCGGGACGTGCAGAATTCCGCGACCGATCACGAACACCACCACGAAAGCAACCACGCCGACGATGCCGGCCGTGTAGCGGATCCGCACGGGCAGTGGATAACCGGTCGGGCCGAGGTAGTGCCGGTCCACGCGGTACATCAGGTCGTCGTTGTCGATCACCGTGCATCCCCTTCGAAAGTTCTCTGCGCAGGCATCAGCGGTCAGGTCGAGATACCGACGAGCCCGAGAAGCCAATTGCCGATCCCCGTGGCCGCCGATTCCGATGTCGCGATACCGAGGTAGGCAAGCCCGAACAAACCAAGTCCGCCGACGGTGAAGACCCGGGACAAATTGCCCTTGAGACCACCGACGAGAACCACACACGCGAGGGCGATGAGGATGGTGAAGACGATGTTGTCCTTGATCCACGCGCGCAGACCACCGGTATTGACGTCCGTCGACTGCGCGAGGGTCACCGCATCTGCGGCGAGCAGTGGATGCGTCGCCGGGATCCACACGTCGATCACGGTGGAAGCAAGAGAAAACATGAGCACTCTCCAACACAGTGGTGAAACCAGACCCCACGAATGTGGTTGCGCGGAAACGTAGAAGAGTGGTGGCAGGAATTTCAATGCAACCTGTGGATAACTTTCTCGGTTCCGCGGTTGGCGCGCTGGTGCGTGTCGTCGTGTGGAGTGTGGTCAGGTGTCGCGATTCATCCGTCAGGGATCTCTCGGCGATCGCGGGAACTACCTCGAATGAAGGGGGAGCGCGGCCACGGAACAGTCTTCGCTGCCGGTGTCCGCGGGAGACTTCCCAGACCTCGACGGGAGGGTTCCTTCAGTGGAGCGGCAGAGAGATGCGAACGGGCATCGTCGACGGACCCGCCGCAGACCGTGGCGATCGACACATGTCTCCCTCGTTGTGCTTCGTGGTCTTCGTCCGCCTGAAGAACCTCGCGCAGAACCTTTTTCGGAACGTGTCTGCCAGCTGTGCGGGTGACTCCTGCTGGAGCTTGCTCGAGGCACGCGTGCCGTGGTCATGATCTGACATTCGAAGAGCAGTTCGTCTCCACCGCCTGCGTGGTGTGCATGCGCTGCATGCATAGCGTGTTCAGCACGCACGCGTGGCAGGCTGCGCACCCTGTGCTCGAACAGTCCCGCATCGGGGGTGCCTGCAGAGGGTGTGGACTGGGGTGAAATTCAGGGGCCCGATTCACCCTTTCCCTTCGGGGTCACTCCCCCGGCCCTTCGGGCCTAGGGGGAGTGTACCTATCAAAATTGCTTCGCGCCAACATATTTCAATCAACTGCTGGTCGGGGTCCTGTACGGAGTATCTCCGGATCATCCTGACGCGACGCCTGCCACGGTGTCGTCCACACCGCTCTCGGCTGTTCGACCACCGGGTTCCGTACCCCACGAAACGAGGCGTTCGAGAGCCCTGCTGGGGTCCGCGAACAGTGACGCAGGAAGACACAAGCCACCCGAGATGTACATCGTCATCGGGCCCGTACCGTAAGGGGTCTAACAAGTCCTCACGCGGTGTATCAGCCATGCAGTCGCGCGGTCTTCGACCGGTAATGCGCAGCGCCACAAACAGAACCAGCCGCGGGTAGGGGAGAGGGGTGTTTATCGTGCCCCGGTATCGCACTTCGGGGCATGTGACGCGCGTTCCAGCCATGCACCCGCGAAACAAGTTATCCACAGGCGGCTTGAGATCGCTTCCCGAGCTCTGTGACAGTGCACCCCGCACACCCCACGCGACGACCGCCGTGGGACTGGATTCGAGTGAGAGGAGTCGACGGTGAGCAGACGTCAGCAGGACCCGCTCAAAGACTTTCTCGTCGACCTCTTCGGCTCCGACAAACCCCAATCGAGAACAAGCGACGCGGGGGAGTCCGCCATCCGCCAGTACAGGATGTGGGCGCCTTTCGCCGTCATCGCAACAACACTCGCGTTTCTCGCGCCGCGACTCCTCGAACTCGCCGAACAATTCTCAACCCCTCATCTCGACAGCGCAGTCTCCGCAGTCCACGAGTATCGGTGGCCGCTCGCCGCCCTCACGCTTGGCCTGCTCGCCTGCGATATCGCACGGTTCCTCACCCACCGTCACCGCGCCGGACTCGACGCCCAAATCCGGCAAAGCACCCGCCACACCCCGGTCAAAATCACCATCGGATACCCGCCCGGCATCACCACCCTGCGCAGCGCCACCATCACCCTTGCCCGCGGCGCCATCATCCGTCCGAAAGAGCTAGACGAATTCACCACCGCAGTACGAGCTTCCGCGAGCAAGCGCACCAGCACATGGACCTACACCGTCGTCCACCACCCCCACCGCGACCGAATCCGCATCACCCGCACACTGACTCAACCCGACCTCCGATCACCGCGGCACAAGGCACTGGCGAACTCCCTCAAAGACGGACCGCTGAAAGAGCCGGCCGTGAGCGTCGCCGCGCTCGACGGCGACGTCGAAACCGCCTTCAAGATCACCTTCACACCCACCCTTTCCAGCGGAGCACGCGGATTCCAAAAGAAAGTCGACGAAGCCCTCGCCGCCCTCGCCGGCGAGCACGAATCCGGCCGCACCTGGGCCACCGACTGGTTTCCCTCCGAGGGCTACCTCCTGATGAGCCTGCGCGCCCCACTACCCACCCGCGTCGATCACCCTCTCGAACTCGTCGACGAGAACCTGCGCCACCTGCCCTACGCGACGGCAGCATCGGAGGTGAACATGTTCTGGGACATCTCCACCAAGTCGAACAAACCTCACTGCCTGATCGTCGGCCCCACCGGCGGCGGCAAGACATCGGTGATCCGCACCCTGCTCACCGAAGCATCACGACGAGGAATCCCGTTCCTGGGCGTCGACCCGAAAATGATCGAACTCGACGGACTCGAGGGCTACCCCGGGTGCGCCGCCATCGTCTACGACGCCGTCCGCTCCGCGATGCTCGTGCGTGCCCTGCACAGCGAAATGATGGCCCGCAACCACTACGTCCACGTGAAGAAGATCGAGCCGTCCCAACTTCCGCTCCTGATCGCCGTCCTCGACGAGTTCTTCATCCTCTCCGGCAAATGGCAGCGCCTCGCCAAAACCGGCGACGACGAAACCCGCGAACTCCTCAAAGAACTCGACCCACTCGGGGCGTGGGCAGATCTCGCCGTCCTCGCACGCTCGGCCGGTATCCGGCTCCTGCTCGGTGTGCAACGACCCGACGCGTCCCTCTTCGGCGGCGCCTCGGGCAACGCGCGCGATAACTTCGGCACCCGCATCTCCCTCGGCAACCTCTCGCAGGACGGCGCGATGATGCTGTGGGGAGACTCGCAGATCGGCCGCGAAATCGACACCTCCGTCCCCGGCCGCGGCGTCGCCCTCGGCAACGACGGCGTGCCCGTCGATGCGCAGATGTGGTGGACACCGAACGTCGACCCGCACCCCAACAAATGGAACCAACTCTCGACCTCGGAGAAGAAGATCATCGACGGGCTACGGCCCCAGCAGGAACCGCACATCGCGTTCTACTCGACCGAACTGCGCCACTTCATCGAATCCGAACGCGCCGTCGCCGTCGCTGCCCGCGCCTACGGCCGAGCTCCCGAGCCCACCGTCCTCGGCCACCACGACGACACGCCTGCCGCCGACGCAGGGGACGACTTCGCCGACGCGATACCCGCCTCCGCGGTCACTGAAGGAATGACCGTCCTCGTCGACGACAGTCGCGGCAACGAACACCCCGTGACCGTCGCCGCGGTCACCGTCATCCGAGACAAAGACAGCGGCGCCGTCACCGAAACCACCCTGACCTTCCATGGCACCGGACGGGTCAAGAACCACATCACCTACGGACCGCACGAAGTCGTCCTGCTCCCTGAACCTGACACCACTGCAGCCGCGCCTTGACACCGGAGCCCCGACGTCGCTGACACACCTGCACAACCCTCACCCGAAAGGTCCACCCATGAGCCGCCGCATCTCCCAATCGATCACCCCCACCGCCGACGACATCACCGTGCTGCGCAACCCCTTCGCAGCCCCCAAAGGCGGCGGCGACCCCGTCATCACCGAACTACGCCGCGTCCTCAAAAACGCGATCCCCTCATGGCTGCCGAAACTCAGCGAAGACCAGGAACTGACCGCTCCGCGCCTCGACGAAATCAAGAAAGCCGTCGCCACCCGCCGCCAGATCATCGAAGTACTCCCCGACGGCAAAGCCCGCGACGACGCCCTGGCCGCCCTCGACAAGGCCGACACCATCGTCCTCGAAATGGACACCGAACTCTCCGGCGTCGGAGCCTTCACCGGAACGACCGCGTGATGTCGACCCTTGCCATCGAAATCACCTCCGAGCGAACCGCGCTCGTGAGCGGGGCAGGGGACGAGAAGGTGGAACTGTCCGCCGAGAACGGGCAGTCGATCCACGCGGTGATCGCACAGTTCAGCCGACAGCACTCCGCCGACGCAGGCTCACCCGTCGAGGTCACCGTGCAGGAAGCGGGCCGCTCCCGCCAACTGACCGTCGCCCCGGACGGGAAGGTGGCGCAATCGCTGCCCACCGGACCCATCCCCGCACCCGCCGACACACCACCGACGCGGCCGGATCATCATGTTGACGAACCGGTCACGATGGCGATGACACCCCTCGGTGACTCACCGCCACAGGTGGGAGTAGACACTCATGCCCGGCCAGTCCCCGCGGCGCGCACACCAACCTCGACATCCGTGCTCGCAGCACCCGAGATCACGGCAGGCTCGCACGAACCCGCCCGCACCGGACTACGCGGCCGACTCAACACCATTCTCAACCTCCGGATCGCCCCGAAACCCGAGTCCGCCGAAATGCGCCACCGCGCCGCCATCGCATCCATCACCGTCCCCCTCCCGGGGTTCTCGATCGTGACCATCGCCAACCCGAAAGGCGGCGTCGGCAAAACCCCACTCGCGGTAGGGCTGAACGCGATCATCGCCGAACACCGCGGCGCCGCAACCACGGTCTGCGTCGACGTCGCCGACGTCGGCGGCAGCCTCGCCGACCGCGTCAGCATCCCACCCCGCCACGGACATGACGTGCTCGCACTGATCGCCGCCGAGACAGCCGAGCCCGGCAGCATCCGACCCTCGGCGCTCTCGCAGTACCTCACCCGCCAACCAGGCGGGGACGACATCGTCGCCGGCAACAACGGCGCCCACGGATCCAGTCTCGGCTACGACGACGCCCGCGCGGCGGCGCAGATCTTGTCCCAGCACCGCGAGATCCTCGTCGCCGACACCGGCAACAACCGCCTCGCCGGCAGCTGGCACTGGGCAACCAGCCACGCGGACGTCCTCCTCGTACCGGTCCCGCTCCGCCGCGATGCCGCCGCAGCCGCGCACCGCATGCTCCTCGACCTCGCCACCACCGCAGGCCCGGCGATGATGGCTCGCACCATCGTCGTCATCACCGACGGACCCGGAGACGCACCGATGGTCGAAATCGACGCTGTCGACGCCTTTTTCGACGCCGGCGTCCATTCAGTCGCCCGGATGCCGTTCGAGCCACTCTTCGCCTCCGGTGAGCGCATCTCGCCCTCGAAGCTCCGGCGCAGCACCACCGAAGCCCTGACCGTCGTTGCCTCGACCGTCATCGATCTCATCGCCCACGCCGCTGACTGACCCATTTATCAGCCGAATTCCGCACACCTGACCCCGTCCCGGCACCCATCCGCACCCTCCTCAACGAAAGGCACCACATGAGCATCGACACCACCGCAGGAAACCGAGCCGCCCGCCGCGCACACCAACACGGTCGACACCGCCGCCACACCCTCGCCCGCAAGAGCGCCATCGGCGTCGTCGCAGCGGCAGCAGTGGCCGCAGGAATCACCCTCGCACCACCGGCAATCGCAGCGCCCGGGCAAGCCGGCATCACCGACGGAGGAGGACAAGCAGGCATCACCGACGGCGGCGGACAGTCCGGCGTGACCACCGAACCCACCCCGCCGCCGGCCACAGAACCTCCAGCCCCCACCGAGCCCATCTACTGGATCGACCCACCCGCGCAATACCAGAACATCGACTACCAGCCGCTACCGAACTGGGACTACGACACCAACACCTACACACCACCCACCTACACCGACACCACCCCGACCGACTACACCCAGCTCCATCTCCCCGGCCCCGTCGACGTCGTCGCACCGATCATCGCCCCCCGCGACACCCTCCGCATCGGAACCTTCCACATCGCACAACCGAACTGGGTCTCCGACGTCGACCTCGAACGAACCAACAACACCACCGCCATCATCGAATCCGGAGTCGCCACCGGCTGGAACTCCTTCGGCGTCCCAGTCGACAAAGCCAGCCGCGACGCAGCCACCCAAGTAGGCGGTACCGCCGCCGGAGCACTCGCCGGAGGAATCGGCCTCGCAACCCCGTTCGCCATCGGAGGAGCACTGATCGGAGGCACCGTCGGCGGAAACATCGGCCTCGGACTGGGCAACGTCTTCATCCCCGGAATCGGCTGGGTAGCGGGCGGTCTCGCCGGAACAGCCGTCGGCGCCGGTACCGGCGCCCTCCTCGCCGGCGCACCCGCATTCGTTCTCGGTGGTCTGGGCGGAGGAATAGCAGGATTCACCGCCGCCGTCGCGTATGGCGCAGGTGAACTCGGCGAACCCGTCGAAATCGAGGTCCCCGACGTCGACCAACCCGCCGTCACTGCCCAGACCCAGGACACGCTCACCGACTGGGAGAACTCCGGCCCCATCGGTGAGGCCGTGGCCACTACTGTCCGCGATTCCGTCGCCGCAGCCCCTGCGATCGACCAGCAGGCCCGCGACTTCGTCGCAGCCCAGTCCGGAGGCGAGCAGATCATCGAACACGTCGACACCGCCCTCACGGACTTCCTCACTAACGCCACCCCGGGCCTGGCGTCGTCGCTGATCAGCGACGCAGTCGGAGCGGGTATTCCGGCGTAAAGATCGCACGATCAGAACCGTTCAGGGCGGGCGGCAACGCGCCGCCCGTCCTGGACCTCTCATGCACTACTGCAGAACCAGGCGCGAGCACCGAAAGGACGACAGCGATGACGAACACGAAAAGACACCCCGCAGTGATCGACCTACTCGGCGGCACACCCCACGGCGCAGGCGCCGACACGACTGCAACAGGCACCGCGCCCATGCCCCCGCCAGCGCCGAAGCGTCCGCGCAAGAAGGATTCCCGATCGCCCCGCCTGCGCTACGTCGCTGCCCTGATTGTCGTGGTCGCGCTACTCGGCTGGTTCGTGCTGCGTCTCCTCTCCGGCAACGACGAGAGCGCACAGGAAAGAATCGCCGACGAGACAGACACCTCGGAAACGTCACCCACCCTCGACGTCACCCCGCCCGCTCCCGCCGCTGCTGAAACCGATCCCACCGCATGCCGCACCGACCCCGGCGACCAGAAAAGCGGCCCCGGAGTCATCGCAGCGTTCGAACACGCCTACTACCTCACCCGCTCCGGAACAGCCGTCCGTGCACTCACCACCCCCGATACCTTCCTACCGTCAGTGGACAAGATCCAGGCGGGAATCGACACCGTCCCAACAGGAACCACCCACTGCGTGCGCATCACACCGATCTCGACTGGCATCTACTCCGTCGCTCTCACCGAAATGCGTCCCGGCCAGCCCCCCGCACAGTTCCCCCAGACCATCACCACCGAAGAACTCGACGGTCGCTGGTTCGTCGACGTCATCAACTAAACCGGCACCAGTTCCACACTCGCCAAGGAGATTACGTGAACACGAGAACACTGATCGCGGGCGATACATCCTCGCCCGTCATCTTGCACGTCCCGCACGCCTCCCGCGTCATTCCACCCGAGATCCGCTCGTCACTGACCGTCACCGACGATCAACTCACCGCCGAACTCGACGAGATCACCGACGCACACACCGACGCGATCGCACAGCACGCAGCGCAATCAGTGACACCCCGACCGTGGACACTGCGCAACGACCTCTCGCGGCTCGTGATCGATCCCGAACGATTCCCCGACGAGCGCGAACAACTCAACGCCGTCGGCCGCGGCGCGGTCTACACCCGAACCTGCAACGGAGACGTCCTGCGCAACGCCGACAACACCACACGAGACGCACTGCTCGATAACTACTTCCATCCCTACGCCGCCGCGATGTCCGACCTGGTGACGGACCGCATCGCAGCCACTGGCCGCGCCGTGATCATCGACGTCCATTCCTACCCGACATTGCCGTCGACGTACGAGCTGCACCCAGATGGCCAGCGTCCCGCCCTGTGTATCGGCACCGACCCACACCACACGCCACCTTGGCTTATCGAGGCCGCCTACGCCGCGTTCTCCCCGCTCGAAGACATCGGCACGGATACCCCATTTTCCGGCACGTACGTACCCCTCGAGCACTACAACACTGATCCCCGCGTGTACTCGGTGATGATCGAACTGCGCCGCGACCAATACCTCACCGAGAAAGGCGAACTCGTCGACATCGCCGCCGAAAACCTCGGAGCCATGCTCGGCCGTCTCGTCGACGCGGCAGATCGGGGGAGCCGATAGATGTGCCAGAAGTACCCCGGCCCCCGCTGCACACCGCACGTGCGAGCACGACTCGACAGCGCCCGTCGTCGGCACGCCTCCGCCCAAATGTTGTTCGACGCGAACCCTGCGGTCACCCGGAACCGGCAACGATTGGACACTGCGAAAACAAACCTCGACGCTAGATCCGCCGAATATGACGCGACCCCCGGTGGACAAACCGAGTTGCGCACTCAACTCGGCGCAGAGGACGATCCAGGTAGGCGAGAAAAGCTGCAGCGTCGCCTCCAAGTGGGCAAAGCGCTACGCGAGCAGCAGATTAGAGCAGCATCAGGTTTCATCCACGACGACCCGAAGGACAACAACGATGGCGACGAACGAGATACCGACTCTGACGCAGGAAGAGCGCGAAGCGTTCTGGCGTCGGTGGGGATGGAGTCCAGAGTTGCCGGAAAACGAGCGCCTGGCGATCGAGCAGGAGTGGCACGACACGGCGATCGAATTGGCGAAGTTCCACGGCTTCTGATCGAGGACCGGCACATCACGCCGGTCGCAGTACATCGACTACAGGACAAACGCGCACAGCATCTTCGCAGTCTGGGGGAAAGCACCCCGGAGCTGTACGAACTGCATCCGCGCGATGCCGCGACATACCGGCGCCAAATGGAAACACTGCGCGAGGGTAACCGGTTCGCAGCTTCGGTCTATGTGTACAGCGATGACGAATACGCAGGTATGCGGCTACTCGTGACCGACGACGGTCGATCTGGCATCGCACTCAAAGACGATGAAATCGTCTCCCTCTACGCGCATCGTGGCAGTAACCACCCCGCCGCCGCGAACTCGATGCTCGAAACGGCAGTTGCTGCAGGTGGGCGGCGGCTGGACTGCTTCGACACTGTTCTACCTGCCATCTACGCGAAGTCAGGATTCGTACCCGTCGCTCGATTGAAATGGGACGACGACTACGCCCCCGACGGTTGGGACTGCAACACATACGCGGCGTTCAATGGTGGTCGTCCTGACGTGGTCTTCATGGCCCACGACCCGGCATCGGCGGATTCGCGCTACCAGCGCGGGTCCGGTCGTTACGTCGACTCGTACGACGACGGAATCGGCGCGGTCCGCGCCCGGCTCGGACGATAAGAGATGGGCTGGCACAGCGCCCGGGCCCGCCCATCGGTCCTGTGAATACGACGACGATCTGAACTGGAAGCTTGTCTAGTCCGATCAGAATCGAGTACTCAAAAATTGCCGGACCGACCTTCTTCTCCTGCCACCTTCCGGCCGTAGCGGTCGGTTGGCGGGTCAAACGCGGCAGCATCGCGCAAGCGAAAATGCCGCACGCACCTCATATATCCGGACAGTGAAACCTGAACCCCAACAGTCGAAGTGCCTAGTGCTGACGAGACTGTCGGGAATCAAGTGCAGTCTGTTACCGCGAAACCTGAATCCGAGGTGAAGTGGCTTGGGGTCGAAGGGTTCGCCCGCGCTGGGTGTTCAGCGGTAGCGGAAACTCAACTACTGCCCGCGGTGCGTGAGCTATCCGAGTGTGCGGTGTAGTTGGCGGACTGTCTCTCTCGTCGAATCAGATCGAGGCGCTGCACCACGAAATGCAATCCATCTCGTGCAGCGGCAGCTACTGAGCAGCCAACTCACGTCAAGAAGAGACGAAACAACGTGTGGGAAGCCGCGTCTCAACGTCTGTCCTAACGCCACCTCGCCTGGTTTCAATTCAAACGATCTGACGGTATTCCTTGAGATAGTCGGGCGATCGTTCGTATTGCTCTGGCAGTGGAAGGTCCTTGCGCTCGTGCAATGTCGTCTTGCGGTTGCGATAGAACGGGTCTGCCTTCACATTTTGCTGTGAGTTCCAGGCGTACATCACCCCGAGGTTGCCGATGACACTCTCTCGGTGCAGGTTGATGGGGAGGTTGTTCTCCGGAGACATCCAGCCAGATATCGCCGAGTGTGTAAGGGGGAAGACGTCTATCGATGCGGCACGCGACATCTCGATGTACAGATTTAGGGCCTTGTCTCGAAAGAACGCGATCTCGCCATGCGGCATAAATGTTCCGCCATCGCAGAACTTGACGATCTCATTGGGCACCTGCAATCCGCTGTCATCGATTCGACATCCCAGGTACTTCATGAAGTAGCGAGCAAGGTTGTACGTTTCGGCTGTGACGTCCTTGCCGGAGAAAATCGCCCCCATGTCGAGTGAGTCGATTTTGTAGATCGACGCCATGTTGTCATTCGACCACTCGGAGAACATTGTGTAGGCGTGGTCAAAGAGCTGACTCCTGGAGTTGTTGCAGGGTCCACAGAGATTCTTGCGGAACTTCACACGCTTCGCGTTGGGCCGTTGATGCGGCCGAGCCGGCCATCGTCGCCTTCGCTGTAGTGGTACAGAAAGTCGTCGTCGCCCTTCATTCTGCGTAGATCAGTTTGCTTGAACTTGTGCTCAGCTGTTGTAGCCGGTGCCCGCACCACCAGCAGATGTTGTCGTCTTCCCGTCGGCCGACGGGAAGCTTCTGTGGGGGCCTGGCTGTTCGATCTGCGCAACCACCTTGGGGCCATTGGACTCGATGTCTCCTTCACGTAGAGCTTCGCGTTGCCATGCGCACGCTTTGATGACCGCTTGCGATGACTCGGCGAACGCCGCCTGACATTCCTTCTGTTGTGGTGTGCTGGGATTCAATGCGGTGGTCAGCAGTTGGAGAGTGTCGGGGTTTCCGCCTGTGCTGCAACTGCCGCGCCGTTAGTTCGGGTGGGGGTAGCCGTCTCGTGTGTACTTGAGTTCGACGCTTTCGAAGTTCAATGGCTGGTCCACTCGTCCGCTCCGGCCATACATGCGTTCGTGTTGTTGGCAGATAGGCTTGTCCATCCGGGTCGAATGGCGGCGATAGCAACAATCGTTGACGGAGCACATGATCACGGGCAGTTTCTCCGGCGGCGGGTACGGGACAGGCATCAGCTCTCCTTGCGGTCTTTCCGGTCATCGGTTCATGCAGGATCGCATGACCATTTGGGGTGCGCCGAGGATTATTAACAGTTCATCCATTGGCGTATCTGCAGTGTTGCTGTTGACAACTGTGAAGCAAGGGTGTGCGCCGTCGCTGTAGCTTCGTACGATGCGGAGTTCGTAGGCGACCGCTCAGTGCTTCAGTATCTTCGCGCGCGCGAAGGCAGCGAGTAGTCAAGCGCCCGGCGATTTTACGAATCGATCTAGCCGAGGACCGGACATTTTCGTCGCGCATCCCGCCTGCCGTGCTACCTGGGAACCCCGCCGTCGACGTCATGGCGCGCATGCACCAGCCTTGTAGCAATCAACGAGATGGCGGGAGTGACACTTGAAGCTCGTACCAGGCAAAACCGCATGGCTGGCGCAGTCCAAACAAGCCGACTATCGACGCATCGTGGGCAGCGACCGGTACGACGATGACGCAGCGTCCCACTACAGCTGGGACAGCTCGGTGGTTCACTCCGCCGAAGTACACGCCGGGGACATGATCGTCATCTGGGACGAGTTCCTGATAGGGGTGTCAGTAATCGAAGACATCGAGGTCGGCGACGGTTCCAAAGTGACCAGCAAGTGCCCGAAATGCAACCGGGCGAACGTAGTACGCCGGGTGCATAAGAAACCGACGTATCGGTGCGACGACTGTCACGCGGAATTCGAGGAACCAGTTCTCGGAGAGAAAGCAGTGACGACGTACCGCAGTAGCCACAGCCAATCCTGGATCAACCTCGCGGGCGTCCTCGACGGAAAGACATTGAGATCGCTGTGCGTACACCCCGGCGAGCAAAACAGCTTCAGGCGCCTCCGCTGGGACGACTTCCGGCTGGTGGTGGAACAGGCGGTGCAGGGCAACCCACTTCGCATCCTCGACGTCACCTCCGCACAGTTGGCAGGTGGGCACGTGGTCCGGCCGGTGCGTGTTCGAGTCGGTCAGGCCGCCTTCAGAGCCAAGCTACTCGGTGAATACGGATCACACTGTGCGTTCACGGGCCCGTGCCCGATTGCTGCACTTGAGGCCTGCCATCTGTACAGCTATGCCGATGTCGGTGAGCACAAGGACCAGGGAGGTCTACTTCTGCGTCGAGATGTGCATCGACTCTTCGATCACGGCTTGCTCGCCGTCGACGCCAGTGGCTTGATCGATGTGGCCGCCGAGGTGCGAAACTATCCAGCCTATGGCGATCTGCACGGTTCTTCGATTAACGTGAAACTCACTCCGAAGCAACAGACGTGGCTCGATAATCACTGGTGTGAGTGGCGAACGGCGTAGTTCCTTTTCCCAGGAGGACAGAGTGGCCGCAGATAGGAAACCACCCGATCTGCTGAACAAGACGTAACCGGTTATGGAATGCTGTGGGCACGCTTCTCAACCCTAAAACTCAAGGATCGTCTGACAATGTCCATGCGCGGTACCGGAACTCCCATATCAACCGCGTGGCGTGAGGTAGTCCCGTGGTGGAAATTGGCGATCGCAATCGGGTTGTCTGTACTGGCTCTCCTGGGAACTGTCGGCTCTTTTTTCAATGGGAAAGGTATTGCAGGTTCAATAATCGGTCTGGGGTTTGCTTTGATTCCGGTGCTCTATCTCTCTCATCGGCATCGGAATTCACTCACGAGCGATTCGAGCACTGGCACACAAATCAGCCGAAACTGGCTTCTCGTGGGGATCCCGGTCCTTGCAGCCTTAGTACTCGGGTGTGAGCCACTCGACGACACATCGGAACCACTACGCGATCCTGATGCGGTGATGATCAACGTCATCGGACAGGTGCTGGACGATGCAAAAGACAATCTGAAAGCCCTGGAAGTTAAGGTAAAGACAATCGACGACACCGGTGGCGGACGATCGGTGATCCTTTCCAAGAACTGGACCGTCACAAGTCAGAGCATCGCCGCTGGCGACGTTCTCGGCGATCGAACCGAGGTGGAACTCGGTGTTGTCAAGACTGGCGAAAGCAAGAAGTCGGATATGCAGGACAACGACGTGGTTCAGCCTGTGGAACAAGAACGCCAGGAGCCTGAATCCAATACGCCAGTTGGTGACAGGGACCGAGAAGTGGCTGATGAAAGTTTCATTCTCTACCTTGATCTCAACAACATCCCCTACGGGGGTGACCGTGAGACCGCAATCCATTCAGGTCGCCTGACCTGCGATTACATCTCGTCAGGAAAATCACCCGAACTTAGTGTCATCGTCAGCATCAAGACCGCGCAAGAATCGGGGTACACCCGCACGCAAGCTGAGCAGATTGTCGGGTCCGCGGTTGGCGCATTCTGCGCAGAGTACTTGTACGCCCTCAACTGAGCCTCTGCGCATGCCGCCGGAAGATACATCAGCTCCTGCGCGGATTCAGTTTGGTTATTTCCCGAAGCAGATCTACGCCATCAATCATCATCGCCGCTACTAATTGCGCCCTGCTTGGGGCGGCACTTCCGCGAATCGTCGGCCGATCTCCCCCTTCCCGCCGCGGTTGATCAGCTGATTCTCGTGCCCACCAAACGCCGATTGATCGCAGGCGACGTATGCGGCGCGCCCGATGCATGAATCGGACTTCCGTACAGGCAAGATTGTCTGTTGAGCACGGGTTGTTGTCGCGGAGGGTTGGGTTGTCATGGGTTCAGTGCACGAGGTCATCGAGGCGTTTCGGCAGGCTCCGTCGAATTCGGAGCGGGGTACGAAGTTCGAGCAGTTGATGGTCCGGTACTTCGAGCTCGACCCGTTGCTCTTGCAGCAGTACGAGAAGGTGTGGCGGTGGATCGATTGGCCAGGCCGCAAGGGGAAGACCGACACGGGCATTGATCTGGTTGCCCGTGAACGTGACACCGGCGACTACACCGCGATTCAGTGCAAGTTCTACGAACCCACCAGCACCCTCTCCAAGGGCGATATCGACTCTTTCTTCACCGCATCGGGTAAGGCTCCGTCTTCGAATCGGGTGATCATCTCGACGACCGATCGGTGGGGGAAGAATGCTGAGGATGCTCTTGAGGGGCAGTCGATCCCGGTGCAGCGGATCGGGTTGGCTGAGATCGCGGAATCGCCGATCGACTGGGACATCGCATGGCCGCAGGGTGAGTTGCAGGTCAACCTGTCGGAGGCGAAACGTCACGAGCCGAAGCTGCATCAGCAGTCCGCAATCGACGATGTCTTCGCCGGCTTCGAGAAGGGGAGTGATCGCGGCAAGTTGATCATGGCCTGCGGTACGGGCAAGACTTTCACGGCTCTGAAGATCGCCGAACGCGCCGCATTGGAGAACGGCGGTAGCGCCCGCATTCTGTTCGCGGTGCCGTCGATCTCTCTGCTCTCGCAAACGTTGCGGGAGTGGACTGCCCAAACGCAGTTGGATTTGCGGGCGTTCGCGGTGTGCTCGGATACCAAAGTGTCCCGCTCCGCCGAGGACTTCAATATCCACGATGTCGCGATCCCGGTCACCACCGATCCGGTGAAGTTGGCGGAGGAGATGGGGCACCGTAAACGTGCCAAGGGGTTGACGGTGGTGTTCACCACGTACCAGTCCCTGCCCGCCGTCGCTGCCGCGCAAGGGTTGGGGGTGGATCCGTTCGATCTGGTGATCTGCGACGAAGCGCACCGCACCACCGGCGTCACGTTGTTCGGGGAGGACGAGTCGAACTTCGTGCGCGTGCACGATGCCGCGTTCCTCAAAGCCATCCGCCGCCTGTACATGACGGCGACGCCAAAGATTTTCGTCGATGACGTCAAGGACAAAGCCGAAGAGCATTCGGCCGAGTTGACCTCGATGGACGACGAGAGCGTCTACGGTCCGGAGTTTCATCGGCTTTCGTTCGGCGCGGCTGTCGATCGGGGTTTGCTCACCGATTACAAGGTGATTGTGCTGACCGTGGACGAATCGTTGATGGCTGCACCTTTGCAGGATCAGCTTGCCGGGGTTCACAGCGAACTGCGTCTCGATGATGCGTCGAAGATCATCGGCTGCTGGAACGGTCTCGCCAAGCGTGCCGGCGAAACCCCGGACGGGACAGGTTTCGCGCCAGGGGAGGCGCCGATGCGCC
Organism: Rhodococcus sp. KBW08; assembly: GCF_003852455.1. NCBI lineage: Bacteria > Bacillati > Actinomycetota > Actinomycetes > Mycobacteriales > Nocardiaceae > Rhodococcus > Rhodococcus sp. KBW08. The sequence goes on along the minus strand of NZ_QAJJ01000001.1, from coordinate 13,286 downwards.
GCGCGGTGGCGTTCGCGAAGGACATCGCCGCGTCCAAGCAGGTCGCCGAAGTGTTCCCGACGGTCGTCGACGCCTACCGGGATTTGCTCGAGAACAGTGAAAATGACGGTGGCGCTGTCGATTCCACCAACCTGGATCTGACGTGTTCGGTGCGCCATGTGGACGGCACGTTCAACGCTTTGCAGCGCAACGAGCAACTGTCCTGGCTCAAGGCTCCGATCCCGGAGGGGGAAGCCCGGATCCTGACCAATGCCCGCTGCCTCTCCGAGGGCGTGGACGTTCCGGCGTTGGATGCGGTGATGTTCCTCAACCCGCGTAACTCGGTGGTCGACGTGGTGCAGTCCGTCGGCCGAGTCATGCGCAAATCCGACGGCAAAGACTACGGGTACATCATCTTGCCCGTCGCCGTCCCTGCCGGTGTCAGCCCGTCGGAAGCATTGTCGAACAACACACGGTTCAAGGTCGTGTGGCAGGTACTCAACGCGCTTCGCGCACATGATGATCGGTTCAATGCGATGGTCAACTCCATCGCATTGAACGCGACGTCGGACAAGAAGGACGGCAAGGGTAACGACCGCCTCCTCGGTGGGCACATCGGACCCCTCGTCGAGGTTGGAGAGAGTTTCGACAACAACAGCGGCAATGGCGGTAGCAGCGGAAATGGTGCCGATGGAACGGGTTCCGGCGACGGTTCGGCGCAGGGTGTCGCCGACGGCACCAACACCGGCAACAGCGATGGTGGTGGGATGGCGACGCAGATGGCGTTGTTCTCGCTCTCCGAATGGCAGGAAGCGATCTACGCCAAGATCGTCGACAAGGTCGGCACCCGCGCCTACTGGGAAGACTGGGCCGGCGACGTCTCCGACATAGGGCTAGGTGATGTTCTATCGGACCTACACCCTAGGTAGCTGAAGCGGTGAGACTTCGGCTGCTGCGAAGACTAGATGTTTGACGAGCCGTAACTCGCGTCATCGAGTCTTTTCGGTCGATCAGGCTAGACGCGACGCCTACCAAAATATGGGGCTGTGGCGTGTCGCTCTCAGTGCGTGCGCACGAAGCGGCGCCGAGATGATTTCTAGGTTTTCCGGAGCAAGCCCGTCACTCCAGCAAGGAGAATTGCGGTGAATACCCAGGACAGGATTCGGAGCACTGGCAGTCCGTAGATAACCAGAAGCGACGCTTCCGATTTTGGTCTCCAGTCAGGGCGTGGATTGCCGTTGGACGCCGGAATCACATTGGTAAGTGCGTAGGTGACTGGCTCGAAGCACGGATAGTTGTCGGGGTATTGGTCACAGGCCAAGTTTGCGGTGATGGTGGGAGGAATGGAGTCATCGGTGGAGCTCGAATCTAGGTTCTGTGCTGAACCCAGGTTAGCTGTGGGGATGAAATCGTCGCGATTAGATTCGACCAGAGCTGACCCTATGCCGAGCGCGAGTATGAGCCATAGGATCGCCAGGAGCGGGTAGTACCCGTGCCCTGCCACGAGGAGGTACAACCAGCGCAACGGTTTCGACCACAGAGTTGAATGGCGTGTTACCTTGTTGGCCGCACTAAATTGGAGTCGTCGAGTGTCTCCAGGTTGGCCATTCCGGTCGTAGACTGCGGCCAAAGCGCGCCAGGGTTGAGCACTGAACGCAACATTCTCGGGTGCGGAATTGAGCCAGCGTTCCGCTGCACGGCGATCTGTGCGAATCAGCCCGTGGACGTCGTTGATTTGCCATCCAGTAGCGATCAACTGACCGTTCGGGATAGATGTGTTTGGTGTTCTTAGGTCGGTGATAGTGGCCCGGGTTAGGTCGATTTTCCCGTCGACGAGTGTACCTACCAGTCGCAGGGTGTTGATCGTTGCGCCATCGAGGTGGAGTGCGATCCTGCCATGGTTATTGAGGGTTGCATCGCACAACGAGAAGTCCCCCTCAACGCGAACACTTGGCCCACAGATCTCGCCGTTGGCGGTAAAGCCGTCGCGAGCGAAAAAGTTACCAGCTATAGATGCGAAGTCAATCGACAGCGCCTTGCCTTTGGGGTTGTTAAGGGTTGCGCCCTGAAACGATAGCTCGCCACCAATGCGCGCGCTGATCGCGCGGACCTGTCCGTTGGCGGTGAAACCCTCTCGGGCAAAGAGCCCAGTGGAGATGTTTGCCCTGTCCAAGTGGAGTGCAACGCCGTCAGGGTTGTTGAGCGTTGCGCTGTGCAGAACGAGTTCGCCACCGATGCGGCAATTAATCCCACGGAACTCGCCATTGGTGGCGAATCGCTGGGTGGCGATCACATTGCCATCAATGGTTGCAGCTTGGAGGTTCAGAGCAATTCCTTTTGGGTTATTGAGTTTTGCTCCGTGCAACTCAAGGGTGCCGATATGGGAATTGACGGCGCGGACCTCGCCGTTGGCATTGAAACCATTGCGGGCCAGCACACCACCGTCAGATCTTAGACCGTCCAGGTTTAGAGCGATCCCCTGATAGTTGTAGAGTCTGGCACCGTTCAGTTCGATGATGCCGATCTGAGAACAGAAAGCGCGGACCTCGCCACTTGCGCGGAATCCGTTGCGCGCCAAGAGGGCACTTTCGACTTTAGCCCGATCTAATCGAAGCGCTACACGCCCGGGGTTGGAGAGTTTGGCCCCATCAAGCTCAACGGCGTTGATCCGAGCATGTTGCGCCCGTACCTCGCCTCTGGCTTTAAAGCCTGCGCGGGCGAACAGAGTACCGTCAATGGTTGCGCCGTCGAGGCAGAGGGCTGTCCTTCCGGGGGCGCTAATTTCGGCACCGTCCAACGAAAGCTCTCCACGGATGCGTGCGTTCAGTGCCCGAATTTCGCCGTCCGCATTCAAGAAGGAGGCGAAGAGTCCGCCGTCGATGGTTGCGCCGTCGAGGCAGAGGGCTGTCCTTCCGGGGGCGCTAATTTCGGCGCCCTCCAACGACACTTCCCCGCCTACCTGCACCCCGACCGCGCGGATCGAACCTGCGGCGGTAAATCCTTCAGCGGCGAACAGGCCGCCCCCGATGGTGGCTTTGTCGAGATCGAGCGCTGTATCACCAGGATTACCAATGATGGCACCGTTGAGCACGAATTGTCCGGCTATGCGGCTGCTTCGCGCACTGATCTGCCCATTTGAGATGAAACCTTCCCTCATGAAAATGCTACCGCCAATTGCAGTACCGTCGAGGTGAAGCGATGCGATATGAGAACCGGTCAGGTTCAGGTCTTTCAGTGATGCACCTGAGAGATTAATCGCCATGTCAAAGCGGCAGTTGGTGAGCTGTAGCGCTCGGGGGAATTGCACATTTTCCAGATCGACTGGTCCAATGAACTGAGCTCCATTGATCAGCAATCCGTGGGGATCAAGTTGGAGGTCCGGGTCAGTTAGCAACGTGCGAAGCGCGGAAGCAGGTAACTGTCGGTCAGATCCCCAGCAGTCTGTGTTGGCCGGCAGGTGATTCTCAGATACGGTGCTTGCTGTATTTAGATCGATCGGTTGACCACTCTGCGCCGCCTCACGCAGCCGGGATTCCCACGCAGAGACGCTATCAGGTTTTGTCCTGGAGGTAGTTGTCATGACTGAGATCATCCATCAACACACTCAGTGCACCCGACCGCGTCAACGGAATCTAAATTTTGACCCTTGACGGCGTGACGTAGCCTGATCGGTTTTCAACTGCTGTTGACGGCCGAAGTCGGGAATTTCCGCCGATACATGCTGATCGAGGTATGCAACACCGATTGGAGCCTGCATCACATCGATCACGTGTAATCCAGTCCGAATGTAGAAGAGAGTCCAGTGCCTCTGATGTTTGAGGCGACGATGATGTCGCTTCGCGCATCCGAACGGCCCCGGGTGATGGGAAGAAATCTGGTGGAGGTTACTAGTCAGGCGGCGGCTCGCGCCAATAATTTCAGCGGACGTATGAGTGGGTCAATCCCAAGGCGTCGATCGGTTTGGGACAATTTCCGTGTGGCATTGTCACGTTAACTTGATCACAATTATGATTGTGCCAAGAGCGGTGAGCTGGGGTTCGTAGTGGAGCGTACGGACGTTGCTGGTCTAGGGGCAGGGCTATTTTGAATTATGTTGCGAGGCCTGAAAAGTGGAGAAGCTTTGCGGCCGCGGCGACGACTCCAGCTCTCCGAGCTCCGGCGTCCTGTACGCCACGCCCGGTGTGTGGCCGTGTGGCAAACGAACAATGCGAATGGGCATGCGCGGCGGGATGAGGCGCAGGCGAAAGTTAGTCGAGCTGAGCATGAGAAACGACATGATGTTGCTATCGATGCAGCGAATAAGCGCCCTACAGACGAACTGGACGCGCAGCGCCGACACGTACAGAGCTCGCGGTTCTCCGTGCAGTTTCCCGCGCTCGATGAGTTCACTACCGCATCAGCTGACCTCCTCAAGATCTATAAGTACCTAACTGAACCTCTTGATAGTGGGACAGGGCTGATGCGCTTGCTGCATTCGCTGAATGGAAACCGTTGTATGACAGCGCAAGTAGGTTGTTTGTAGAACCCAATTTGATGGTGGACGACATAGAAACGCGTCAAGCACTGGGCGAACTTCAGGGGCTGTGTAAAGATGTTCAGACAGTCATTAGGGGGTTAATGCTGGCATATCCGAGGGCTACTCGGGCATGCCGATGTACACCGCCTTTGCAGCAGGGTAGGCCGATGACATTAGGAAACTGCGGGTCCAGATGATCGGCATGGCTAGACGGAATATTGCGATGGTGCGAGCCTTCGCAGACAAGGATGAAGCGTCAGCCGAGGATTCTAACTAGTTCTACCCGAGCTGTATTCTGCGCTGATGCATAAAAAGGTCTGGTGGGGCGTCATCATCTTTGTAGCGTTCGTGGTGGCGTGGATTCCGGCCCACTATGTCTTCGCCTATATAACGGGTGACCGGTGGAACGAGACGCAGTGGTCAGCCGCAGGCGCTTGGGTCGGTGCCGGAGCTGCGGCGTTCTTGGCATGTGTGTCGGTGTGGCAGACGCGTAAGGCGAATGAGCAGGCGCGGCAAGCGACAAAACAGGCGCGGGACGATGCAGTAGTCGCAGCGATAACGTCTGAGGCGCAGCGTGTTTCAGACCTTAAGGACGCCAAGGATCTGTCCGATGCACAGCTGAACCAGGCGAAGGCAGCTGCCAGTCAAGCGCAGAAGGAGTCCGAGGCACGTCGCACCCAGGATGCTGCGCATCACCAGGAACAGATGAAGCGTCTCGAAACGCAGACTGGCGACAGTCGAGAGCAATACATCCGAGATAGGGAGTACGCAGCTGTCGAGGCAGTCCATAAGGCGGTTGGTGTGTACGTTGCGGAAGTCCATAACCACATTCGTGCAATTGAGGCGGCTGAAAGTCTGACTGTGATTCTCGAGAAGTCGGAGGACCTCATTGATTCGGAGAAGATGCATCACGAAATTCTGGCGACCTACCTCCTCGAAAACCGGCAGATGAACCTCGTACGTAACTCGAACGACTGCATCATGACGGCGAAATCGGCGCTGTACCAAATCGAGAACCGAGGATTGCGAGACGCCGCGACTGGGATCGTGGAGAAAATGGTGGTTGCGTCTAGGAGCTACACCGACCGGTCCAAGGATAATGACTGGGATGCCGCCGGAAGGCTCGCTGACGAGGTTAACGAGTCTGGTTCCGAGCTTCAGAAGATGGCTGATCTCCGCTTCGAGGCAACGGGCGTTGAACTACCGGTCAGGGAACGTCCAGTGGGGTCGATCAGGTAAGGCCAGGAACGCTACATTTCACTGTTTCCCCAGGTCTTGACGTTTCGTCAACAACGTTGTGTTCGGTTTGGCAGGGTCGACAAATTCATTGTGCAGCATAGCGTTCCGTGCCAAGCTCGCATATTGTCGCCCCGAATCTGTTGCGGCACATCAGGTGGCAGCTTTGGCTTTGGCTTCTGTGCGCGGAAACCTCCGTTGGAACGGACGTAACGGCTGGACCGACACCAACACTGGTCAACTCGTCGCGTCTCTGCGCCACACCGTCAATGCCGGCCGAAACGAACTCCTCATCGAACGCAACTGGCTCGAAACTTGGCTCACCACTGAAAAGAAATCTCTGATCTAGATTGAGAACACAGGTCGGGATGTCTTACGCGACGTCGGCGCAGCAAGAGCCTCCCATCCAGGCGAGCTGACCCGCTCCCAAGTACACGCTTGGACACCCGGCTCTGCGGTCCATACCGGAACTCCAGGCTGGCAGCGATTTCCCGCCCGTGGTGAGTAACCCCCTGCATCAATACCCGGCTAATCTCATGCTGGCTACCTGACGGCACTGCCGGATACAAGTAGTCGAGGACGTCGCCATCGGGATACGAGGGGACGTGTCGTTTTACCTGTTCAAGCGCGCAAATGGGCGGTGTTCGGTGTCGTTTTTCATGTTTGGCAGCACCGACTGCCAGGATGGCGGGCGTAGGTGAGCTGTCACGGTTGATCCGAGCACGCCCCTGTAGACGATCCGCCCCACCTGCACGCCGAAACTATGCTCGCCGTCATGTCGAACGACAGCTTGCGGGCGAGGATCGAAAGTGTTGCTGAAGTTGCAGCCAACCTGACCAACACTCCGGATGCTCCGAAGTATCACCATGTGGTCCCTCAGTCCTACATCAGACGCTGGACCCCCGGCCGAAAAGGCTCGGTACGATCCGTTCGGGTCGACGATGGTCGCGGGAAGCTCGTGGGACCCAAGAAGGTTGGCGGGATAGACGACTTCTATCGACTCGAAGCCGACGACATCGACGACACCTCGACACCCCCGCTGGTTGTCGAGGTTCTACTCGGAGTGTTCGACAACCTCGCGAGGGTTCGGATCGACGAACTTCTCGCGGCCGAGCCCGGACCTGTCACCGACGTCGAGATGAAGGCCGATCTTGCGATGGTGGTGGCCACGCAGATGAGTCGTGGCCAATCGTTCCGCCAGGAACAGTTCGATCTCCTCGAGTACACATCCCGACAAGATCCGATCGAACACTCGAAGGTCGCCGCTCGCATGTGGCTTTCGTCGACCGGTCAAAGCCTGGATGACGAGACTATCGAGGTAACCGCAGCGCAGATGCGGGAGAAGGACCGCCGGTCGTTGATCAGCAAAGACCATAAGCCCCAGGCAATTCAGCTGATGATGCAGAATCTGACGAAGCTCGTCGTTCCCTTGATCACGCGGAACTGGGCCGTCTACCGCACTCAGACCCCGCTGTTGACCAGTGACGATCCGGTCGTTGTTATCGGAGGTCCGTCCACTGATCGGCGTGTGAAGCCCGGCAATGCCGGTGCAGCCGTGTGGATCTATCCCATCGACCGCAACCGGTTGCTAGCGTTCTTTCTCCCGGACATCTCGCCGCAGCTGCCGTTCGTTCTCGACGCGGCCGAGACCTACGAGATCAATCGAGAGATCGTCGCTGCTGCCTACGAGAAAGTCTTCGAGCATCCTGACGACGACATCGCGAGCACCATCACGGTGCCCCCGCGGCCGATCGCTCCCCGCGCCGAGACAGTGATTGATCTGTCGCGGCGACCGACCCGATGGTTCGAGAGCGGGGAGCCGCCGCCGGCACCGGTGTCCCGCTGGTACCAACGCTGACTCACCGACCCCCGATGCCCCGGACGAGTCCACGCCTACAGCTGACGGTGCGCAGGATCGCCGTGTCGGTACATGCTGATCTGCACGTACCGACACGGCGCCGGCCTCACCGATCGGGTGGTGACGGTCCGCCAGCATCTATGAATCGGGTGTTTCTTCCCTCCGGTCACCCGGTTGATACGCGTCTTTGCACGCGGTCAAGAAGGTGAGCATTCCGGTCAAGATGAATGCAGCGGTGGCAGTACCGAACGGGATAATCAGCACCACCGCGAGCACCGCCACCGTGACGAGCGAGGTCAGCGGATGGGTGTACCACTGGTATGCGCTCGGGTTCGGCTGACTGTCAGAGCGGTTCGAGTTCATGTGTGTCTCCGTGATTCTTGAGTTTCAGAAGGGGCCGGAAGGCAGTGCAGGAGTTCGGCGGTGTTGCCCTACCTGTTTCGGGGCATCGCTCTGGCCGCGCCGTCGAGGATCTCCGGGGCGCCGCTGACGGTTGCGCTCGCTGCGGAGGTACTCGATAAGCGAGTAGTCAGAAGGCCAGAGTGATTCAGGCAAGTCCATGACGAGGGGCGCGACGACGTTGTTTGTGCGCCACCGTTTGAGGCGGTTGCGGGCTGCTGACGCAGAGATGCCCATCATTCGTGCTGCATCGGCGATGGTGAACCCTTGGGCGATCATGTGCAGTATCGGCCGGACATCCAAGGGGACACCTTGAATGAGCTCGAACACGAAGCCGTTCAACATGTCCGATTCCTGGCGGAAAGGTCGGAGTCGATCGAGTTGCGTCCAGATTTCGCTACTTTCCTGTTCCCGGATGTGCTGTCGATTTCGCCTTTCAGTGACCCATTTCTCGATGACAGCGCCCTTGTTGATCAGACACCGACCGACGAAATAGGTTGCAAGTGACGACCGTTCCTTGTCCCACTTGGACCCGTCCACCACTGCGGTCACGAAGGGGTCGATGGCGCCGACAATCATCTCCATCGCCAAGTCCTCACGGTCGTAGGCGGACTTCGAGAGATAGTCCAAATCTTCCGCGAGGAGGGGAAGAGACTGGGGTATCGGGCCCGCAGTGAGGATTCGGCCATCGCGCAAGAAGGCGCGGAGCGCGTTGAAGGCGACTTTCCACAGCTCTTCGACAAGTGCGGAGCATTCCGGCGTGAGCCGACCGCGTGCGTCACGAGCGCCCGAGGCACGGGCGCGCTCCAAGAGCGCATGAATGCGCTCATCCTGGCCAACAGTCAATTCTTGTTCCACTAAACCCTCCAAAAAAGTCGGTGCCCGCGTACGGGTTCTATCGGAGGGATAGTGAGTTCAAAGTTTTTTCGTCACGTAATGTGATGCAGATCACTTCTCTTGTGATGTGCAACGGGGGCTTGTGGCGAAATGCAGAGCTCCCGGTCGCCAGTAGCGCAATGGGAACTTCTGATGCACCGGCACCCTGCCTTGCGTTTTATGTAGACCCACGGTAGAACTTTGGCATGGCAAAAATCGTAATTTCAGACGTGACCCCTGCTGAGCTTGCAGCTATTACCAATGCGCTGGCCGCTGCGGGACGGGACCACCAGGTTGTCCAGATGGTGTGGAACGCAGACGAAGCGGCAGCGCTGCTCTCGGAGCTGAAGGACACTCAGGTGCGGCTATTGCGGCTGCTCGTGGAGTGGGACGGAGTTCTCACCACGGACGCACTGAGGGAGCGCGGGGAAACGTTACGCGGCTCGACAGGACCGATCACCAAGGCGATCAGCCGTCTCGCTGGCCGGGGCGTTATCCGCGAGGGCCTCCCGCCGGTGTTCGACAGCGTGTACGACCCGAACAATCGCGCATTCCAGAAGGTCCGCGCGTACCGCATGGACGCGACCACACTCGGTGCGTTCCGCGATGCGCTCGCCCAGATCGAGGGATGAGGGGTCGCAGCGATGAACGAGATGTTCGATGCGATGAATACTGTCGCCGCAGAGAGCTGGGGGTGGATGGAGGCCGGCATCGCAGAAGGAATTGGTCCAGGGGAGGAAAGTGTGACGGACTTCAACCTGGTCAAACTGCGCCAACTCATCCCCTCGTTGAAAGTGAAGAAGTTCACCAGGACGGAAGAAGCTGGGAACGGAGCGGACTGGGAGTGGTGGATCGGGTCTGCTTTCGAAGAACAATGGATCAAGCTACGTGTTCAGGCCAAGCGTTGCAGCCATGAGGGAGTGCGTTACGAGCAACTGGGTCACAAAACGAAGAACAGTGCGATGACGCAGTACGACACGCTCATCGCGAAGAGCCTGGTCGAACGAGCGATTCCCTTCCACGTCTTCTTCAACGGGTGGCCTGAGGACCGGTACCTGGTCAAAGACCAGTATCACGACGTGATTGCTCGAGATCGGCGGGCAGCGCGTGACGGCGTCCTTCAGAGTTCGGCGTGGGACGCCCCGAACTGGGGCTGCACGATGGTCTCCACCTCGAAGGTCAAGTCCATCTTCGAGGACCCAACGAAATCAGACTTTCCACGCTCGCTGCTCGACGAGAAAAAACAGAAAGACAACCTCTACATTCCGCACTACCTCACCGACTCGACCCCGTGGTCGCACATGCTCTACTCAAATGACCCGGGCCGCACACTCACGGTTCGAGAGGTTGCGCAGAACCTGCACCGAATGCAGGGCAACGACAGGGAACTCACCGACGAAGAGTTCCTGAGCATGACCTACCCGAACCCATCGAAGGAAGCGGAGCAGGAAGCCTATGACGGCCGCTACAGCTTCCGGAAGTCTATCGACGTGGAGGAACAAGAACGTCAAGCCGCAGACCGGATTCGCGCACAAGAATTCATCACTTCCGTCGAGTTCCCCTTCGGCAAGTTCCCCCCCGATCTGAATCGGATTCTTGAGAGCGACGATGAAGAGGAATCCGGCCTTGAATACAGGCTTCTGCTGGAGCTGGACCCAGAGCGTTCCCACTACTTCAACCCGAACTACGAGGGCTGACCTTGTAAAAGCGGCGCGGTCCGAAAAGCCCCTCACCGTCCGGCAAGGGGTCTCTTCGGGTCTCACGGCGTTCGGTGTGACTACCCGTGGTGGATGAGGTCGTGGAGGATCCGGGAAACCCAGTCAATGATGGTGTACAGACGGTAGCCGTAGCCGATCGCGGCGAAGGTTCGTTCAGTGGCGAGCTGGAGTCGGTGGAGCCGCGTGGGCTGCTCGGGTTCGTTGCTCTGGTCATCTTGCTGGTGCATTGGTGCCCCTAAGAAGTGCCTAGTCCCGCAAACGCGGGTTCACCTCTTATGCGTCGAGATGCGCGAAATACAGGTTCAGCCGTTGAACAACTTTCGGAGTAGCCTCCTGACCTGCGGTTAAATGGCACGGGCTTGGGTGATTGTCTTCATCGGTCTGACCGACGGTGCTGCCTGCCTGCCCGCGCCGCTACAATGGCTGCGGGCAGTCTGGACTGCCTCTCTCCGAGTCTGCGTCCCCACATGACGAAGACGCCGAGGACAACTGCCGATGCGGATTCCAGAGATGTAAGTACCTGTTGGTTCGAGAACTCTCTCAATTCACAGGGCTGGGAGGTGTGGGATGCATAGCCCGGAACATGAGATTGATGACTCCCAACAACAGCACTCGGCGCCGCACACAACAGCAGGATGCGCGCGCCTGGGCAAAATTCACCGGCACGAATTACACCACCGCGCTTCGGCAGATGGAATTCCCTCTGGCCCAGGGATTCCTCGGCGAACGGGTCAGCGCTCGAAGGCTGATTGCCGCGCTCGAGAATCACGAGTTGATCGGCGCACTTGGCGACGATCCTCTCCTCGGCGAGAACGGCTACCTCTCGGACTCGTCGTGGAGCTTCAATGGCAAGACCGACTACATTCAGCTCGCCCTTATCACTGACATGCTCCGGATGTTCACGCCTAACTCGGACACCTCGAGCGCGGGGGTAGACAGCTACTCCTTGAAGCACACCGCAGAGCGGTTTCTCAGCCCGCACTGCCCCTATGTGACCAACGGACGACTGATCTGGGCGGCGGCAGCGATGGGTCTCTCGCTTGCCGCTCCGGATGGTGGCGGCCCGAACCTCCTGATCGGCGTGTCCGAGCGCGAGCACGACTACGCCAGCAGGATGGTCGGGTTGGGGCAGACCCGACCGCAGGCCGATCACTACCGCCCCGGTGGATACGAGCGCCTACGCTCCGCGCTTGCAGACGAGCTCATCACGGATAGCTGGGTCCGGCCGGTGCCGGTAGACGAGCCTGCTCCCTTCCACGACTGGCTGATCCGGCAGGTCGGCCGCAACGATGTTGTGGGCGACCTTGCCGGCCACTATGCAGCCGGGGTCCGAAACAGCGATCACCGCGTCGCTCGCATCGCCGACGACCTCCTGGTGATCTTCCGCGAGGTCTCGCCTTCGCCCGCGGTCTACACCGCCGGGGTCACCGCGATCGGGGAGTGGATAAGGACAGAGCCATTGTCGGCTCCCATTCGCACCGAGCTGGTCAACGGAGATTCGTACGATCACGAAGGATGGGGCGCCAGAGCCGGGACGGTGGAGCGCTACGAGTACCTGTGTCCCTGCGGCGACGGGGCGATCATCGAAGAGCACGACAACATCCCGGGCCACCGCGAGCACGACAAGTACATCAGCTGCGATAAGTGCGGGGCGGAATGGCGTTTCGTTGACGGCAGGAGCATTCGGGACTGGGCTCTGGAACCCGTGAGCGCCGCCATCTAACAGTGCCGAATGAGGAGACCGCACGCCGCATCGAGCCGAAGTAATCCCGGTTCGATGCGGCGCTTGCGAAATTACTTCCCGATCGGCATCGACCTCGCCTCTATCGCAACGGGAATTCTGATGCATCACTGCTCGATAAGGCTAGTGCCGCTCGATTTTTCGCCACCCGTATCACCTGTCAAGCCCGGAACATGGACCTGAGTGGGCTGACCAGCTCTCTTACCGCGATGGCCAGATCACAAGACGCGGAAGACCTTTAAGTCCGGCGCCGTCATTTCTCCATGACGTAGCCTGCCAGTAGTGCAACCATCGGTCACACAAGACGCTCGGCGGCACCGTTTGCCGACGACGAGTTCGCAGGCGAACTCGTCGTCGACCGGACCAACACCACGGCCATGGTGTCGGTAGGTGCAAGTAACTCCTAGTTCCTAGGTCGCGGCATACCGGAGCCCGAAGTTCATAAGCCGCTTGGACTCTGGAAAGCCGCGATCCGGGCTTTCTCGATCGGGGAGCGTGAGGTACATCAAACGGGCATCTCCACACGAACCAACCGATACTGTGAACTGACGTCATCTCCAGGGTTAGGGTTCTCGTGATGGATCTCCTCGAAACCGGGTGACCTATCTCAGAAGTTGCCCCGCGCGGCCTGCTCACGCTCGATCGCTTCGAACAGGGCTTTGAAGTTTCCCAGCCCGAATCCCAGTGAGCCGTGGCGTTCGATGATCTCGAAGAACACGGTGGGACGATCTCCGATCGGCTTGGTGAAGATCTGTAGAAGATAGCCGTCTTCGTCGCGGTCGACGAGGATGCCTCGCTTCTGCAATTCCTCGATCGGAACTCGAACCTCTCCGATACGCGCGCGCAGTTCGGGATCCTCGTAATACGAAGCAGGAGTGGAGAGAAACTCGATTCCTTCGTCGACCAGAGCATCGACTGCTCCGAGGATGTCGTTGGTCGCAAGCGCGAGATGCTGAGCGCCTG